>JAEUJY010000113.1 GCA_016794525.1 Myxococcales bacterium | reverse complement strand
CGGCGCGGCCGGGGGCGCCGCGCTCGGGGCGACGACGGGGCGCGGCGCGCTCGGAGCGGGCGCGGGCCCTGGTGGCGCACGCCTCGTCGGGACGTCGATCCGCGGCGCGACCGCGGCCTCGGCGCGCGGCCCGACCTGCGGCAGCGGCGCCTCGTCGCGCAGCTGCGCCGCGAAGCCGGCGGCCGCCAGCAGGCCGTCCCACGATCCGAAATGGTGGCGCACCGCCGCCACCATCGCCGGATCGGCCTCGTCGCGCCGCAGCTCGAGCGGCGTGCGCGGCACCGCCCCGCGCCGCGCGACCACCGCGCGGATCCACGCGAGCACCGCCTCGGCGTCCGGGCGCGCGAGCGACGCCTCGACGCCGGCCACCTCGATCGTGCGCGCCCACGAGCCGAAGTGGACTCGCCCGGCTGCCAGCATCCGCCGCGGCGTCGGATCGGGCCCGGCGCTGATCCAGCTGCTCTTCAGCGGGGTCCCGCTCGCCGCGAGGTCGCGCACCCACGCCACGACCTCGGCCGCGGTCGGTGTCGGCGGGGCGCTGCGCCCGCGCCGCGGCAGCTCGAGCCCGGCGGCGATCATCATGGCCCGCCAGGTCCCGAAGTGGCGCCGCGCCGCGCCGACCATGCGGCGCTCGGCGGGGTCGGGATCGACCGCCAGCTCGGCGGTCCGCAGCGTGGCGCCGCGCTGCGCGCGCGCCCGCGCCCACGCCAGCACCGCGTCGGCGTCCACCTCGGTCACTCCTCCACGTCGTTGCCGGACCATCCGGTCGGGAGCCTAGCGCGGAGCCGACCGCGCGTCGCGCGATCCCCGGCCGCCGGGGCCGCGATCGCGGATCGTCGACGACCCGCGGGCACCCGGGCGACCGCGCCCGTGGCGTGGATCACGCGGCGCGCGCGCTCACCGCCGCGCGCCGTCGAGGAAGCGGCCGGTGCGGCGCTGGCCGAGGTGCGGCAGCGGCCGGGCGTCGTCGACCACGAGGTCGCCGGCGATCAGCACCTGGCGCACGGCGTCGCCGTCGTTGACCAGGCGCTCGAACCCGGCCAGGCCGGGGAACGGCGCGAACCGCAGCTGATCGAGGCGCGCGTCGAGCCGGGCCGGATCGATCACCGCGACGTCGGCGCGCGCGCCCTCGCGCAGGTGGCCGGCGTCGAGGCCGTACCAGTCGGCGAGCTCGCCGGTCAGGCGGTGCACCGCGCGCTCGATCGGCATGATCGGCGCGCCCGCCGCCGCGGCGTCGCGCACCTGCTTCAGCATGCGCAGCCCGAAATTGTAGAAGGCCATGTTGCGCAGGTGGGCGCCCGAGTCGGCGAAGCTCATCTGGGTGTCGCGGTGGCGCATGATCTTGGCCAGCGTCGCCGGGCGATCGTTGGCCAGGCAGGTGTGCCAGCGCAGCGCGCGGTCGTGCTCGATCATCAGATCGAGGAACGTGTCGACCGGATCGGCGCCCCGCGCGGCGGCCACCTGCGCGAAGGTCTTGCCGATCAGCGCCGGGTCGGGCGCGTCGAGGATGACCGCGTCGCCGAGGTCGCGGTGCCACACCCGCGGCGACAGCTTCTTGCGCAGCTCCTTGCGGAAGGTCGCGCGGTAGGCCGGCGTCGCCAGCAGCGCCTGGCGCTTGCCCAGATCGTAGGCGAGGTCGCGCACCGCCTGGCCGGCCGGGAACTCCTCGAACAGCACCGAGTCCATGCCGTCGTAGTAGACGTCGAACGGCACCGGCGGCGACTGCCACTTGAAGTCGCCGCGCAGCGCGCGGTTGGTCAGCCACGCCACCGCCGAGGCCAGGCCGCGGACGTAGCGATCGGCCTTGAGATCCATCATCGCGATCACGGTGGTGCGCAGCCGCTTGCGGAACAGCCCGGCCGACGCCAGCGCGATGCCGAGGATGTTGACCCGCGTCACCAGGTTGGGCGCGGTCTGGTGGATCGCGCCGCGCCGTCGCAGGATCGCCTGCAGCGCGCGCCGCTCGCCGCCGCGCGCGTAGAACGACGGCAGCGAGCGCGACCACGCACGGTCGCCGTCGAGGCGGTCCCACGGGTTGGTCATCGCCGACATGCCGAGGAAGCCGGCGTCGAGCCCGGCCTCGAGCAGCCGCGCCATCGTCGCCTGCTCGGCGGCGGTGGGCGCGCGGCCGTCGACCGACCCGGCCAGCCCCATCGCCCGCGCCCGCAGATCGCTGTGGCCGAGGAAGCTGGCGACGTTGGGGCCCAGCGGGTGGGCGTCGATCCACCGGCGGTACCCGGCGGGGTCGTCCCAGGTCTTCACCTCGCGGAGCAGCGGCAGCACCATCTCGCGCGGCACCGCCTCGACCCGGGTGAACAGATCGGCGCAGTCCTCGGGCGGCGCGGCGACGAACGAGATCGAGCACGAGCCGACGACGACGGTGGTGACGCCGTGGCGCACCGACTCGGCCAGCCCCGGCGCCAGCGCGACCTCGGCGTCGTAGTGGGTGTGGGTGTCGAGGAAGCCCGGCGTGACCCAGCACCCGGCGGCGTCGATCACCCGCGCGTCGGACGGCGCGCCCAGCTGGCCGCGCGGCGCGATCCGCGCGACCCGCGCGCCCTCGATCAGCACGTCGGCCTCGCGGGCCGGGGCGCCGGTGCCGTCGAACACCAGGCCGCCGCGGATGACGACCCGGGCGGGGATGGCGGCGACGACGTCGGTCATACGGCGGGCAGTGTAGCGCCGGCCGCCGCGCGGAGCGACGCCTCAGCCGACCGCCGGCAGCGCCGCCAGCTCCTTGGTCAGGAGCTCCTCGAGGTGGCGGATGTTCTGGTAGACGAGGCAGCGGGTGCCCTGGACATCGAAGCGCAGCTCCTTGACGTCGCGCACGACCAGGATCGTCGGGCGGCCCCGGCCCCAGGCGTAGCCGACCTCGAGGTAGACGTTGGGGTTGGCCAGCGACAGATCGGCGATGACCACCCGGGCCGAGTCGATGCGCTCGCGGATGCGCTCGATGATGAGCCCGCTGAACACCGCCTGATCGACGCGCTCGCACAGGAGGCCCGCGGCCTTGACCGGCCCCGCGATGCCGTAGTGGAAGACGTCGTCGAGCTCCGGCGCGAACGGCATCGCGACGAAGGCGTGGGGCTTGGCCAGCGACGCCGCCCCGGCGCTGGCCATCGGCGCGGCCTGGCGGAAGCCGGCGCTGCGCTCGATGCGGAAGCCGCCGGCGTGGACCACGACGCCGAGCGTGCTGGCCAGCCCCGAGGTCAGCGCCGCGCGCAGCCGCTGGGCCCGCGTCGGGCGGCTCTCGACGACGATCACCTCGGTCAGCGCGCCGCCGAGGCCGCGCTGGAAGCCGTCGATGAGGCCGCCGACCAGCGCCAGCACCGCCTCGCTCTCGTCGAGGCCCGACTGCACCCCGTGGACGGTCGTCGCCATCGTGCGCGCGCCCTCGGCCTGCGCGACCAGCAGCATCCGCGCGGCCAGGAGCCGCAGCTCGTGGTAGCGCAGATCGCCCAGCCGCACGGTGCCCAGGAACGCGGCCCGCGGCGCCGCCAGCGCGCCGGCGGTGGCCACGACGCGCACGTCGCCGCTGGGCACCGCGAACAGCGCCTCGTCGAGGCCGGCCCGCTTGGTGAGCCGCTCGACCGCGGCGAGGTCGGCGCCGTAGAAGCTCTGCGCGTGCTTGAAGCAGGCCAGCTCGACGTTCGTCGCCAGCAGGTCTCCCTCGACCACCCGGATGTCGATGTGGGCCATCGCGCCGAGTATCGCCGCGACCGCGGGCGCTGTCACCGCGGACCGGCCCGGCGGGCGACGCGACGCCGCGCCGCACCGGGAATAGCGCGCCGTGGTCGCGCGTCCTGGCGTACGGTTACCCCATGCGTGCCCTCCTCGTCGCCGCGCTCGTCACCCTCGGCCTGGCCGCCGCCGCGCGACCGGCCGCCGCCTGCGTCCGCGCCAGCGAGGCCGACCGCCTGCTCGGCTGGTCGGCCGACGGCGCCTACGCGCTGCTGGCGCTGGTCGACGAGGACGGCACGATGGACCACGCCGAGATCCTGCCGACCGCCTACAAGGGGTTCGTCTACGTCATCACCGAGGGCGACGCCGGCGTGGTGGTCACCAAGGTCAAGGTCGGCCAGTGCGCCGACTTCGGCGACGAGGACGGCGCGATCGTCGAGCGCAAGAAGGGCAAGCTCACCGAGGCGCTGCTGCGCAACCTCAAGACGGTCAAGGCGATGAAGTTCGGCACCGACCAGGTGCCCGTGGCGCGCGCGACGCTGCCCACCGCGACGTTCACCGGCGCCAAGCGCTACGCGACCCACGACCTGGCGATCGTCGACGGCGCGACCACCGCGACGCTGCCAGTGCCGGTGTGGTGCGTCGGCTCGTGCATGGCCGACGAGCACTGGACCAAGTGGAAGGCCGAGGTGACCGCGGTGCACGAGCTGGCCAGCGGCGTCGTGCTGTACGAGCTGCGGCTGCACGAGGTGTGCAACGGCGGCACGCTGATCCGGCTGGTGCAGGCCAAGCCGCCCAAGCTCAAGGTGCCCAAGCGGCGCTGCTTCGGCAGCGGCCAGTAGCCTCACCGCAGCCCGGTCGCCTTGAGCAAGCGGTGCAGGTGGACGCGGTCGAGGCCGGCCGCGCGCGCCGCGGCGCTGACGTTGTTGCCGTGGGCGCGCAAGAGCGCCTCGAGGTAGCGGCGCTCGACGTGGCGGACCCAGCGATCGCGCACCGCCCGCAGCGGCTGGGTGATGTCGATCGTCGGCTCGCTGGCCGGCACCAGCGCGGCGGCGGCGCGCTCCTGCCGGACGACGCAGGCCTCGACGTAGTTGCGCAGCTCGCGCACGTTGCCGGGCCACGCGTGGCGCAACAGCTCGGGGACCAGCTCGCCGCTGGCCAGCGCCTGCGCCATCGGCGACGTGCGATCGCCCAGCCCGTCGAGGATGGCCTCGACCAGCGCCGGGATGTCGCCGGTGCGCTCGCGCAACGGCGGCAGCGTGATCACCAGCACCGCCAGGCGGAAGTACAGGTCGGTGCGGAACCGGCGCGCGTTGACCTCGGCCTTGAGGTCGCGGTTGGTGGCGGCGACGATGCGCACGTCGACCGGGATCCGCGTGACGCCGCCGACCCGCTGGATCTCGCGCCGCTCGAGCACCCGCAGGAGCTTGGGCTGCAGCTCGAGCGCGAGCTCGCCGATCTCGTCGAGGAAGACCGTGCCGCCGTGGGCCGCCTCGAACGCGCCGATCCGGGTGGCGGTGGCGCCGGTGAACGCGCCGGCCTCGTGGCCGAACAGCTCGTCCTCGAGCAGGTTGGCCGGCACCGCGCCGCAGTCGACGACGACGAACGGGCCGTCGCGCCGCGGGCCCTCGAGGTGCAGCGCCTCGGCCGCCAGCTCCTTGCCGGTGCCGCTCTCGCCCTGGAGCAGCACGGTGGTCGCGGTCGCCGCCGCGGCCTCGAGCAGCGCGAACGCGGCCCGCATCGGCACCGACGCGCCGCGCAGCGCGCCGAACTGCGTGCGCGCCGACAGCGGGATCTCGACCTGCCGCGCGCCGAGATCGAAGCGCAGCTCGGTGCGGCCCAGCGTCAACACCGCGCCGTCGCGCAGCGGCGCGTCCAGCACCGGCACCCGATCGACCAGCGTGCCGTTCTTGCTGCCCAGATCGCGCACGAACGCGGCGCCGTCGACGATGCGCACCTCGCAGTGCAGCCGCGACATCGACGCGTCCTCGACCACGACGTCGGCCCGCGGGTCGGCGCCGATCGTCGTGCGCGCGCGGCCGAACGTCACGCTGACCCCGGTCGTGAGGTTGGTGATGCGCCCCTCGCGCACGTGGGCGCGCAGCGCCGACGTCAGCGGCTCGGTCGCGCGCGGCGGCTCGCTCATCAGTCGAGCCCCTCGCCCACCGGCGGCCTGGCGGGCTTGCGCGGCCGCCGCTTCGTCGGCGCCGCAGCCGGCTCGTCGACGGCGGGCGGGTTACCCGCGCTGGCCGCGCCGCTGCCGCGCGCGTCGCGGACCCCGTTCCCGTCACCGATCGCGTTCCTGTCACCGATCGCGTTCCCGTCACCGATCGCGTTCCCGTCACCGATCCCGTTCCCGATCCCGATCCCGTTCCCGATCCCGTCACCGATCCCGATCCCGTCACTGTCACCGTCAGCGACCCCGTCACCGTTCCCGTTCCCATCCCCACTCCCCTCCGTCATCGTCGCTGGCGTCTTGGCGGTCGCCTTCGCCGCGCCACCGTCGGTCGCCACCGCGACCACCACGCCGATCAGCGCCGCGCCCGCGATCACCGCGGCGGCGGCCCACGGCCACCGGGCCGCGCGCCGCACCGGCCCCGCCGGCATCGCGGCGACGCCCGGCGCCACCGGCAGCACCGGCCCCGCGTCCTCGGTCACGCGCTCGTCGGCGACGTCGCCCGCGATCGGCGCCTCGCCGCGCAGCGCGCGCGCCACGTCGGCCATCGCCCGCGGCCGCTGCCCCGGCTCGCGCGCCAGACAGCGCGCGATCAGCGCGTCCAGCTCGGCCGAGCCGCGCCCGCCGAGCCGCCGCGGGGCGTCGAACAGCTGCGGGCAGCGCCCGTCCTCGTAGCCGGCGAACGGCAGCTCGCCGGTGACCAGCTCGAACAGCATCACGCCGAGCGCGAACACGTCGACCGCCGGCGTGATGACGCCGCCGGTGAACTGCTCGGGCGCCATGTACGGCGGCGTGCCGATGCGGCGGGCGGTGGTGGCCACCGCGCGATCGCCGAGGTGCTTGGCGATGCCAAAGTCGACGATCGTCGGCGCGTCGCCGCGCACGATCACGTTGGCCGGCTTGAGATCGCGGTGGACGATGCCGCGCGCGTGGACCGCGGCCATGCCGTCGGCGATCGTCGCGCCCAGCCGCCGCGCGCTGGCCTCGTCGAGCGGCCCGCTCCGCGCCAGCCGCGCCGCCAGCGTCTCGCCGGCGAGGTGCTCCATCACCAGGTAGCACTGGCCGGTGGCCGCGTCGTGGCCGACGTCGAGCACGCGCACCACCGCCGGGTGATCGATCGCGCGCGGCCCGGCGGCCTCGGCCAGCGCCGCCGCCAGCGCGGCGCCGGCGTCGCCGTCGCGCAGGAGCTTGATCGCCACCGCGGCGCCGGTCGGCACGTGGCGCGCCGCGTACACCGCGCTGGCGCCGCCGTGGCCGAGCAGCGCGCCGAGCGCGTAATCTCCGACGAGTTGCGACATCGCAGCGCGCGCCCTACTATGGCACGGATGCGCTGGCTGGTGGCCTCGATCCTCGTCGCCACCGTCGGTGCGGCGCCGGTCGCGGCCGACGCCACCGAGGCCACCGCGCTGTTCCACCTGCAGCGCGGCGTGGCCGCGTTCCAGCGCGGCGACTACCTGACCGCGCGCGACGAGCTCACGATCGCCAACCGGCTGGTGCCCGAGCGCGCCAACCCGTACCGCTGGCTGGCGCTGACCGCGGTGCAGCTCGGCGACTGCCAGGCCGCCCGGGTCCACGCCGAGGGCTTCCTCGGCCGCGCCGCGCCCGACGACCCGCGCGCCCCCGAGCTGGTGCGGCTGCGGGAGCTGTGCGAGCGCACCGGCGCGCTGACCGTCACCTCGACCCCCGATCACGCCGAGCTCCGCCTCGACGGCGTCGTCGTCGGCGCGACGCCCTACGTCACCCGGGCGCTCAGCGCCGGCGCGCACACGCTGCGGGCCGATCATCCCGGCCGCGCCTCGGCCACGCGCACGGTGCTGGTGCCGTCGGGCGGCGAGCTGACGGTGGCGCTGCGCCTGCCGGCGCCCGCGCGGCCGCTGTACCGCCGCTGGTGGGTGTGGGCCGCGGTGGCCGGCACCGCGGCGGTCGCGACCACCGCGATCGTGCTCGCGGCCGACGACGATCCGGCGACGCTGCCGCCGATCCACTGCGACGCGCTGGGGTGCCGGCCGTGAGGTGGCTGGTCGCCGCCGCGGTGGTGGCCGGGTGCGGCGGCGCCGACGATCCGTGCGCCGACGTCGCCGGCGCGTGCGTCGCGGTCCGCGTCGAGTCGGCGACCGTCGCGGCGATCGATCAGCTCGAGCTCGACGTGCTGCACGGCGACCGCCACGCCTACGCCACCACCGCGCCGGCCGCCGGCGGCGCGGTCGACCTGCCGCTGACGACCGCGATCACCGTGGCCATCGACGGCAGCGCGGCGATCGACGTCGGCGTGGTCGCCGCCGGCAAGCTCGGCGCCCAGGTGCTCGGCACCGGCGCGGCGCAGGTCGCGCTGGCGCCGGGCCAGCACGCCGCGCTGACGATCGAGCTGTCGCCGATCGGCGCGTGCGTCGACGGCGGGCTGTACTGCGGCGGCGACAAGCTCGCCGGCGCCGCCGACACGCTCTACCTCTGCGATCGCGACGGCGTGCCCAAGGCCCGCGGCCGCTGCCTCGCCGGCTGCATCGTCAACGCCACCACCGACGACACCTGCCGCGCCAACGACGACGGCCAGCCCGGGCCGTGCACCGACGGCGGCTTGTACTGCGGCGGCGACGAGCTCGACGGCGACCCGCAGGCGCTGTACCGCTGCCAGGCCGGCGTCGGCGTGCGGGTCGAGGTGTGCGCCGCCGGCTGCGTGGTCGAGACCAGCCGCGACGATCACTGCCGGTAGCTCACCGGCAGGTCGGCGCGACCTGGCCGTCGGAGCCGGTCGCGACGTAGGCGTCGGCGATGAAGCCGTTGCCGATGTCGTCCCACAACGTCGACGTGCCGTAGGTGCCGGTGATCGACTGGCCGCGCTTCTGGCAGCGGATCGTGACGTGGGTGCCGTCGGCGATCGAGCCGATCGCGGCGGTCGACGTGCTGGCGCCGGCGCGCACGGTCAGCGGCGCGCCCGCGGTGTTGACCCGCCCGGCCACGCCGGCGCTGCCGCCGCACGCGTTGTCGCTCTTGTAGTTGCGGGTGCCGAAGTACAGCGCGCCGGCGCCGTCGAACGACGCGCGGATCGCCGCGCCGTTGTGGCGCTCCTCGAAGTGCAGGTGCGGGCCGGTCGAGCCGCCGGTCGAGCCGACGTTGCCGATCAGCTGGCCCTGGCGGACGGTCTGGCCGACCGCGACCCGCTGCGCCGACAGGTGGGCGTAGCGCGTCGTGTAGCCGTTGCCGTGGCTGATCTCGATCCACCGGCCGTAGCTGACCGAGCCCTCGTTGGCCACGCGGGTCACCGTGCCGGCGGCCGCCGCGACCACCGCGTCGCCGAGATCGTCGAGCCGGTTGAAGTCGACCGAGTTCTGCGGGCTGTGGTTGGTGCGGGTCTGGCCGGCCCAGGTCTGGCCGCACGGGAACGGGACCTGGAAGCGCGGCGCGACCGCGAACAGGTCGGGCACCGCCTCGCCCGCGTCCGACGCCTCGTCCCCGGGAAGCGGCCCCTCGTCGTCCCAGGCGGCGTCGCCGAGATCGCCGGCGGGGTCGTCGGAGCCGAGGTCGTCGTCGAGCCCGTCGGTGGTGCAGGCCCCGAGGGCGATCAGCGCGGCGGACAGGTACCAGGAGAGGTTGGTCATGGCGGTCGGTTCAGCAAGCCCCGCGCCACCGCCAACCGCCCGAGATCCCAGGGCCGCGCGCCGACCCCTGTTGCGCCGGCCGCTACACCTGCCCACCCTCACGGGCAGGTCGGCGCCACCTGGCCGTCGGAGCCGGTGGCGACGTAGGCGTCGGCGACGTAGCCGCCGTCGAGCTTGTCCCACAGGCTCGACGAGCCGTAGGTGCCGCTCACGGTCTGGCCGCGCTTCTGGCACCGGATCACGACGTAGGCGCCGTCGGCGACCGCGCCGACCGCGGCGGTGCTGGCGCTCGCCCCAGCTCGCACGGTGAGCGGCGCGCCCGCGGTGTTGATCCGCGCTGGCACGCCGGCGCCGCCGTTGCTGGTGCCGCTGGCGCTGGCCGCGAACTTGGCCTTGACCGCGCGCACCGCGGCGTCGCTGAAGTCGTGCCAGCGGTACAGCGTGTTGCTGACCAGGCCGTTGCGCCCGACCAGGAACGACCGCACCTGCGCGCGCAGCTGCGACTTCATCTTGGCGTTGGCGTAGACGACGTGCAGGTGGTCGGCGCCGCGCCAGCCGTCGACGCCGTCCTTGCGGTACCACGCCGCGAAGCCGGCCCGGGCCAGGCGCTCGAGCAGGTTGTGGATCTGCGTCGCGGTCAGCCCGCGCACCGACAGATCGGTGGCGGCGCAGTACGCGCGGCCGTTCACCGTGCCGTCGGCGGCGTGGTAGCCAGCCGACGCCGGGGCGTCGCCGATGGTCTGGGTGATGCGCCACGCCGCCACGCCAGCGGCGCGCAGCGCGTCGGACGCGCGCGGGTGCAGGCCGCTCGCCAGGAGCGCCGCGAACCGGGGCGCGCCGTCGTCGACCACCTCGACGTCGACGAACGGCAGCGGCTCGTCGTCGTCGAAGGTGGCGCCGTCGTCGACCGCCGCGCCCTCGCGCAGGTGATCGAGCGCGTGCTCGGGATCGTCGGCGCCGGCCGGCAGCGCGGCCAGCTCGTCGGTGGTGAGCGCGGGCTCGTCGATGGGATCCTCGTCGACCGACGGATCGGCGCAGGCGGACGCGAGCAGCGACAGGCACAGAGCGAGCGACAGGTGCTTGGACATGGCGCGGCCCATCGCAAGCCGCGTGCCCCGGCCAAGTGGCCCGAACCGCACGCGGCGCCGATGTGGGCCTGTCGCGCCGGCCGCTACACCTGCCCACCGGGGCGACACCCGCCGGGCGCGATCACACGCCGTCGCAGGTCATCGACGGCGGGCGCGGACCGCACCGGCCGGCGTCGTCGCAGTAGCCGCTCTGGCATTGCGGGCCGCTGGTACACAGCCCGCCGTCAGCCAGCGTGGCGACGCACAGGCCGCCGCCGGTCGGCTGGGCCTCGCAGTACGCGCCGTCGGCGCACGCCTCGTCGACGCACGCCATGCCGGCGGTCGGCGGCGTCGCGCAGCTCCCCTCGGCGGCGCCCGCCGCTTGATCGCACAGCCCGCTCGCGCACTCGTCGTTGTCGGCGCACGCCCCGCCGGTCGCCACCGCGCCGACGAACACCGCGGCGCACTGGTCGCGGAACACCTGGTTCGAGCTGCCGCAGGTCGCGCCGCGCAGGGCGGCGACGCAGCTGGCGGCGACGTCGCCGTCGTAGTGGATGCGGCCGGACGCGACGGCCGGGTCGTCGCCGACCACCTCCTGGTAGAACCCGGTCAGCGCCACCCGGCACGACGCCTCGTCGGTGATCGGCGGGTCGAAGCTGCCGAACTGATCGGCGATCTCGGCGGCGTCGCAGCACCGATACGCGTAGCTGCACAGCGCCTCGGCCAGCGCCGTCGGCAGGTCGTCGTAGGCGATCGGGTCGTCGCCGCCGCACGCCAGCATCGTCGTCACGGCCACCACGCACGCGGTCCGGATCGTTCGCATGGGCACCTCCACCTGGCAGCATACGCACGGCGGCGCGCGGGGCGGGTGACGGCGGTCGCAGCGCTGCGCGAGGCCCGCGTGAGGCGGTGCGCGCGTTGATGGTCGGCGGCCTTGCGCCGCCCGGCGCCGGTTGGCGACACTGGGGCGTGGAGGACGCCCCCTGACCGCCAAGAGCCCCGCCCCACCGCCGCTCGCGCCCACCGACGGCCTCGGGCGCACCGCCGAGCTGATCGACCTGCTGGTGACGGTGGGCTACATCGACGGCCAGTTCCACCAGCGCGAGCAGGCGTTCATCGAGCGCTACCTCGAGTCGGTGCTGCTGGTGGTCGACGCGCAGCACGGCGGCACGGTCGAGGAGCGCGTGCGCGCCCGCGCCGCGTACCAGCGGCACTTCGACGAGGTCTACGCGCGGCTCGAGGCGGTGGTGGCCAAGCTCAGCACCGAGGTGATGACCTCGGGCGACGAGAGCTACGTGCCGACCCGGCTCAAGGTGCGGGCGGTGACGCTGTTCCAGGCGCTGCCGGCCAGCGAGCAGACCACCGCGCTCGAGCTGGTGCGCGCGATGATGCACGCCGACGGCCTGGTCAGCCAGCCCGAGCAGCTCCTGTACGACGAGCTGCTCGCGTACTTCACGACCGCGCGCCGCGAAGGCCACGCCACCGCGCCGACCCTGGTCGGCAAGCCGGCGGTGACGCCCGGCGCCAGCCGCCCGCTCGCGGTGGTGAGCGCGCCGACGCCGCCGCTGCAGGCGCTGGCCCACCCGCTGCTCGACCCGCTCGAGCAGACCTACTCGCCGCACCCGCGCGAGCTGCAGGGCCAGGTCGCGCTCGACTACCAGCTGGTGTCGCAGGCGATGATCGCCTGGCACCGGCTGCGCGCGGTGGGCAACGGCCAGCTGGCCGGCAAGACCGACATCGGCCAGCTGCCGATCGGCTGCGACTTCCTCGACGGCTACGTCCACGTGCAGCGGCCGTCGCAGCCGATGGAGCTGGTGGTGCTGGGCGATCTGCACGGCTGCTACAGCTGCCTCAAGGCGGCGCTCTTGCAGACCAACTTCGTCAACCGGGTGTGGGCCCACCAGTGGGATCCGGCCCACCACCCCGACGTCAAGCTGGTGCTGCTGGGCGACTACATCGATCGCGGCCGGTTCAGCTTCGACGGCGTGCTGCGCGCGGCGCTGCAGCTGTTCGTCGCGATGCCCGACAACGTCGTCGTGCTGCGCGGCAACCACGAGTACTTCCACTCGCACGAGGGCCGGGTGTGGAGCGGCGTCCACCCCGCCGAGGCGCTGGCGTCGCTGTCGCCCCACGTGCCGCGCGAGATGCTCGAGGCCTACCGGATCCTGTTCGAGCACATGCCGACGTCGTTCCTGTTCGACCGGACGATGTTCGTCCACGGCGGCATCCCGCGCGACGACACCTTCGCGCTGCGCTACCGCGACCTGGCCAGCCTCAACGATCCCGAGCTGCGGTTCCAGATGATGTGGAGCGACCCCGAGCCGATCGACGCGGTGCCGGTCGAGCTGCAGCGCCAGAACCCGCGCTTCAGCTTCGGCTACGAGCAGTTCCGCGGGTTCATGGCCAAGGTCGGCATGCACACGATGGTGCGCGGCCACGAGAAGATCGATCGCGGCTTCGACGTGGTCTTCGACCTCGGCGATCGGCTGCTGCTCAACCTGTTCTCGGCCGGCGGCCGCGACAACCGCGACCTGCCGGTCGACGCGTCGTACCGCTCGGTGACGCCGATGGCGATGACGGTGGTCCACGACGGCGCCGGCCAGCGCGCCTACCCGTGGCTGATCCACTACCAGCCGTTCAACTACGAGGTGCACAACGGCCTGCACCGCCCGGCGCCGCTGCTCGAGTTCCGCTACGGCTGAAGGCCGGCGGAAGGTCTGTCGACAGGCCTTCCCGAAGGACCACTTCAGCCCGCGGTGGTGTTGGGCATCGTGTCGGCGGTGGCCCGCCCGCGGTGCTCGCCGAACAGCGCGTCCTGCACCGCCTCGGCGCGCGCCACGACCTCGGCGTGCAGCGCCGGGTAGTCGGGCGCGGCGCGCACGGCGTCGAGGTGCGGGCAGCGCTCGAGCCAGTGGCGATCGAACAGGCCGTGGCGCACCGCCAGGCCCAGCATCGCCAGCGCGGTGGGCACGTCGCCGAACGCGCCGGCGGCCTCGGCGACGATCTGGCCGATGAACGCGCGGCGGCGGGCGCTGCCGAAGTCGGGCGCCGCCAGCGCGGCGACGATCTGATCGCGGACCGTGGCCCACGGCGTGCCGAGCAGCGCGTCGCACACCGCCAGCACCAGCGCGCGCTCGAACATCGACACCGCCGGCGCCGCCGCGGCCTCGGCGCGCACCGCCAGCACGGTGTCGCGATCGCCGCGCCAGCCGGCCAGGCGGATCTTCCAGCCGAAGCGGCCCTTGAGCCCGCCGGTGAGCTGGCGCAGCTCGGCGATCACGCGATCGTGCTCGCCCCACCGGCCCTCGAGCGCGTAGGCCCGCGCCAGGTCCCAGCGCGGCGCCTCGAGGTCGGGCTCCATCGCCAGCACGTCGGCGAGCCGGGCCTCGCCGTCGACGAGGTAGCCGGCCTCGAGCAGCATCCGCCCCAGCCACTCGTGGGCCTCGGGCAGGTACGGGGCGCGGGCGATCGCGGCGCGGAAGTGGACGGCGGCCGCGCGGGCGTCGCCCTCGTGCAGCCGCACGTGCCCGAGCGCGATCTGGGTCTCGGCGAGGTGCGGCCCGCGCTGCGCCGCGGCGGCGGCGTGCTCGGCCGCGGCGCGCAGCGCCTCGGGCTCGGGGCGATCGCGGAAGAACGCCGCGCGCACCTCGCACATCGCGAGGCCGGCGAGCACGCGCGGGTCGTCGGGCGCCAGCGCCCGCGCCGCGGCGAACTCGAGGTGCGCCTGGCTGCGATCGACGTCGCCGCCGCGCGCCAGCGCCTGGGCCCGCCACAGGTGATCGAGCGCGGTCGCCGACGCCGGGCGCTCGGCGCTGTCGCGCTCGGGGCCGGCGCCGACCGCGGCCGCGACCAGGCGGCTGGCCAGCTCGGCGGCGTTCACCAGCGCCTCGACGGTCACCGGCGCGCGCAGCCCGATCACGTCGGGGCGCCCGCCCAGCGCGACCTCGACCGCGAGCTCGGCGTCGCCGGTCACCGCGATCCGGGCGCCGCCGTCGTCGACCGCGCCGTGGGTGCGCCGCAAGAGCCGCAGGTGGCTGCGCCGCGCCAGCCGCGCCACCAGCTCCTGGTGGAAGCCGAGCACCCGGTGGGCCAGCGGGCCGCGCGCCGCGGGCGGGACGATCAGCACGGTCGGCAGCGACAGCGCGCCGCGGGCCGCGCTGGTGGGGAGCGGCGCCAGCGCCCCGCGATCGGGGGCCAGCGCGGCCTTGAGCGCGTCGATGCTGGGCCAGCGCAGCACCGGCTCGAAGGCGATCGCGCGGCCGATGATCGCGGCGAGCGTCGGCTCGATGCCGTCGAACACGACCGGCGTGTACAGCGCTTGCTTGGCGTCGAGCACGGTGGCGACGCTGCCGACGAACGCCGGCCGTCCCACCAGCATCTCGTACAGCACCAGGCCCAGCGCGTAGACGTCGACGGCCGGGGTCGCCGGCTCGCCGCGGGTCTGCTCCGGCGCCATGTAGCGCGGCGTGCCGCTCGAGGCCGACTCGTCCGCGGCCACCGCGGCGACGCCGAAGTCGGTGAGGACGACGCGGCCGTCGCGGGCGATCAGCACGTTGTCCGGCTTGAGGTCGCGGTGGACCACGCCGACCGCGTGGGCGGCCGCCAGCGCGTCGCACAGCTCGACCGCGATCGCCACCACCACGCCGACCGGCAGCGGGCCGGCGCGCAGCCGCTCGGTCAGCGACTCGCCGGCCACCAGCTCCATCGTGAAGAACGTCAGCCCGTCGGCGCGGCCCAGCTCGTAGGTGCGGGCGACGTTCTTGTGGGTCACCCGGCGCGCCAGCTTGACCTCGACGCGGAACCGCTCGAGCACGCCGGGCACGTTGATCAGCGCGTCCTTGACGATCTTGAGCGCGACCTCCTCGTCGAGCTCGCGATCGAGCGCGCGGTAGACGTCGCCCATGCCACCGTGGCCGATCAGCTCGATCAGCTCGTAGCGCTGCGCGACGATCGCGCCCACCAGGCCGGGATCCGGTCCCACGCTGCGCATCCTACGCGAGTCTCGCCCGGCCGGGCGCGGCGGCGGCCGCCTTGACAGCCCCGGGGAGCGCCGCCGATCCTGCCCCCATGTTCCGCGAGCTGGCGCACTTCGCGCGGCACGCGCCGGCGACGCTCCGGCTCAAGCGCCGCCTCGGCCAGGGCGCGCTGTACGATCACCTGTGCGCGCGGCAGGACGGCCTGGGCCTGGCGACCTGGCGGGCCGCGCTGTGCGGCGACCTGCGCGGCCGGGTGGTCGAGATCGGCGCCGGCACCGGGCTGATGTTCGCCCACTACCCCGCCGACGCGGCGGTCACCGCGGTCGAGCCCGACGACGGCTTCGCGGCGATCGCCGGCCCGCGGCGCGCGGCGGCGGCGGCGACGATCGCGGTGGCGCGCGGCACGGCCGAGGCGCTGCCGCTGCCCGACGCCTCGCAGGACGCGGCGGTGTTCGGGCTGGTGCTGTGCAGCGTCGGTGCGCCGGCGGCGGCGCTGGCCGAGGTCCGGCGGGTGGTCCGCCCGGGCGGCGCGGTCCGGCTGCTCGAGCACGTGCGCAGCCCGCGCCCGGTCGCCGGCGCGCTGATGCGGGCGGCCAACCCGCTGTGGCGGGCGCTCAACGGCCAGGGCTGCAACATGCACCGCGATCCGCTGCCCGACCTGGCGGCCGCCGGCCTGACCGTCGAGCGGGTCGAGGCGTTCCAGGTCTACGCGCCGGGGCTGCCGGCGTTCCCGCTGCGCGCGATCTGGGCCCGCGTGCCGTGACCGCGCGGGTCGTCGCCTACGCGGTGCGCTCGGGCATCGTCGGCCTGAACGTCGTGACCGGCGCGCTCACCGCCGACCCCGCGACCGCCGCCGCGCCGGTGGCGTTCGTCCGAAATCCGGACGAGCTGGCGCGAGCGGTGGCCGCCGACGCGGCGCCGGTGGTGGTGGCGTGGAGCTTCTACTCGACCGACTTCGTCCGCATGCGCGACGACCTGGCCCGGGCCCGGCGGGCGATCGGCGATCGCCCGGGCGTGGTCCACGTCGCCGGCGGCGTCCACGCCACCGCCGAGCCGGCCGCCACCCTGGGCGCCGGCTGGGACCTGGCCGCGATCGGCGAGGGCGAGGCGACGATGATCGCGCTGGTGCGGGCGTTGACCGCCGGCGCCGATCCGCGCGCGGTGCCCGGGCTGGCCTACCGCGACGGCGCCGGCGCGCTGATCACCACCGGCGCCGCGCAGCGCGAGCCGCTCGGCGCGTACCCGCCGTGGTACCCGCCGCTGCACCGCTGGAACCCGATCGAGCTCACCCGCGGCTGCATCTACGCGTGCTCGTTCTGCCAGACGCCGTTCATGTTCAAGGCGCGGTTCCGCCACCGGCCGATCGACGACGTGCGGCGGTGGGTGCGCGAGCTGGTCGCCGCCGGCGGGCGCTACGTCCGGTTCCTCACGCCGACCGCGCTGTCGTACGGCAGCGACGGCCCCGACGTCGACCTCGCGGCGGTCACCGCGCTGCTGGCGACGGTGCGCGCCGAGCTGCCCGCCGACGGCAAGCTGTACTTCGGCTCGTTCCCCTCGGAGCTGCGGCCCGAGCACGTCACCGCCGAGGCGATGGCGGTGCTGGCCCGCTACGTCGACAACCGCCACGTCGTGCTCGGCGGCCAGTCGGGCTCGGCGCGGATGCTGGCGGCGATGCGCCGCGGCCACGACGTCGCCGCGGTCGAGCGCGCGGTGGCGATCGCGGTGGCCGCCGGGTTCGTGCCCGACGTCGACCTGCTGCTCGGGCTGCCCGGCGAGGCCGAGGACGATCAGCGCGCGACGATGGCGCTGGCCGATCGGCTGGTCGCCGCCGGCGCCCGCATCCACAGCCACGCGTTCATGCCGCTGCCCGGCACGCCGCTCAAGGACGCGGCGCCGGCGCCGATCGCGCCCGCGGTGGCCGCCGCGCTCACCCGCCTCGAGGGGCGCGCCGAGACCTACGGCCAGTGGCGAGCCCAGACCGGCGCCGCCGCCGAGCTGGTCGAGCTACGCCGGCAGCGCCCGCGCCAGTAGGTCACCCAGGCCCTCGAGCACCGGCGGCGGGATCTCGTGGCCGCCGGGGAACGGCATGAAGCCGACCTCGGCGCCGGCCGCGAGCAAGAACTCGCGCAGCCGCTCGGCGCCGCTGAACGCCAGGAGCGCGTCCTTGGTGCCGTGGCTCTGGAAGATCGTCGTGCCGGCTACCGCCGCGGCCCGCGGCTGCCACACCGACTCGGCGAGCAGCGTCCCCGACATCAGCGCCAGCCCGGCCAGCTTGCCCGGCGCGTGCAGCGCGACGTCGACGGTGAGCATCGCGCCCTGCGAGAAGCCGCCGAGCACGGTGCGGGCGTCGGTGCGGCCGAAGTCGCGGGCCAGCGCGTCGAGCACGCCCAGCACCGCGGCGCGCGCGGCCGGCAGGCCGTCGGGCACCTCGTCGGCGCGATCGATCGCGCGGCCGGCGGACAGCTCGCGCTCGATCCGCGCGAGGTCGATCATCCACCACGCGCGGCTGTCGCCGTAGAGGCCGCCCAGCTCCAGCGGCCCGGCCGGGAACACCCAGCGGGTGCCGGGCGGCGCCTCGACGTAGTTGGCCAGCTCGACCAGATCGTCGCCGCCGGCGCCGAACCCGTGCATCAGGACGACGGTGGGGCCGTCGCCGCCGCCGCGATCGTCGTCGCCTCCGGCGATCACGCAGTCGAGCGAACCCAGGCGGCGTCGGATCATGGCGCGCAGTGTAGCGCCGGCGGGTTGCGTCGACGATGGCCCCGGTGCAATGTCCGCGCGTGCCCGCCGACGACGCCGCCCGGCTGCGCGCCCGCCTGACCGAGGCCGGATACACGCCGGGCAAGAAGGACGTCGCGCCGCTGATCGCGCTGGCCGCCGACGCCGAGGCGGGGCGCGCGGTGCGCAAGGCGCTGGCCAAGGCGCCGGCCGCGCTGGTCGCCGACGCCGCGCGCGCCGCGCTGTCCACCGCCGACGACGCCACCGGCGCGGCGCTGCTGGCGATCCTCGGCGACGCCGCCGCCACCGCGCCCGCCGCCCGCGCCGCGCTGATCGCCGGGCTCGACGACGCCCGCCCCCGGACCCGCCGCGCGGCGGTGGTCGCGCTCGGCAAGCTGGGCGGCGACGACGCGGCCGCGGCGCTGTGCGCGCTGTGGGATCGCGGCGATCACGATCCCGCGCTCCGGCGCGCGCTGGCCGACGCGCTGGGCAAGGTCGGCGGCCCGGCGGCCCACGCCCGGCTGGCCGCGGCCACCACCGACGACCGCGAGCTGGCGCGCCGCCGTGATCGCGCGCTGGTGATCAGCGAGCGCGACGCGCTGGTCGACGCCTCGGGCCTGCGGCGCGATCAGCCGCCGCCGTTCCCGCTGACGATCGTCGCGCACTGCCGATCGGGACTCGAGCCGCTCCTGGCCGCCGAGCTGCACGAGCTCGGCGTGCCGCCGGTCCGACTCGGCGACGGCCGGGTGATGGCGCGCGCGAGCGCGACGCTGGCGACGCTGGCGACCCCGCGGATCGCGACCGCGATCGCGATCGTCGTCCCGCTCGCGGCGGCCACCGCCGACGGCATCGCCGACGCGCTCACCAGCGACGCCGCGCTGCCGTTGCTCACCGCCTGGACCGACGGCGCGATCCGCTGGCGGCTGGACTTCGAGCGCGGCGGCCACCGCCGGGCGCTGGTGTGGGCCGCCGCCGCCGCCGCCCGAGCCCGGGCCACCGCGCTGGTCAACCAGCCGCGCGACACCACCTGGGACGTCGTGGTCACCGCCGACGAGCAGCACCTCGAGCTGCGGCCGCGCGGCCTGGGCGACGCGCGCTTCGCGTGGCGGGTCGCCGAGATCCCGGCGGCGTCGCACCCGACGATCGCCGCGGCGCTGGCCCGGGTGGCGACGCCCGACGCGACCACCACCGCGTGGGATCCGTTCGTCGGCTCGGGCGGCGAGCTGTGCGAGCTGGCGCGGCTCACCGACGGCGCGCTGTACGCCAGCGACCTCGACGAGCGCTCGCTGGCCGCGGCCACCGCCAACCTCGGCGCCGCCGGCGCGCTGGCCCGCACCACCGTCGCGTGCGCCGACGCGCTCACCCACGCGCCGCCGCCGGTCGACGTGATCATCTCCAACCCGCCGATGGGCATGCGGCTGCGCGGCGACGTCGGCGCGCTGCTCGAGCGGTTCGCGGCGCGGGTGCCGGCGCGGCTCACCCGCCGCGGCCGGCTGGTGTGGCTGACCCCGGTCGCCGGCCGCACCGGCGCGCCGCTGGCCGCGGCCGGCCTGCGCCGCACCTACGCGCGCGCGGTCGACCTGGGCGGCCACGAGGTCATGCTCGAGCGCTGGGATCGCTGACCGCCCGCGCCCGCGCGCCGCGCGGCGCGCTGTGGCACGCTGCGCCGATGCGCACTCGCATCGTCCTCTCGCTCCTCCTCGCGTCCGCCGCCTGCGGCGGCAAGAAGTCCGACGACAAGGCGAGCGCGGCCAAGCCGGCCCCGGCCGCGCCGACGCCCGCCGCCGCCCCCGCCCCGCCGCCGCCCCCGCCGGCCGCGCCGACGATCGATCCCGCGACCTTCGTCGCGGTCGACGTGAAGGCCGTCGCGGCGATCGCCGACGTCGTGGTGATGGGGCCGCCCGGCGCGAAGGTCGAGCCCGATCAGCCCAGCTTCGGCGACCAGCAGGTCAAGGGCGCGGTGATCGTCGCCGGCGACTTCCGGCTGCACGTCTGGCACAGCACGATCGGCGGCGAGCGCACGGCCGCCGAGATGGCCGCCAAGATCGCCGACGACAAGGCGGTCTACACCGAGCTCGAGCACGAGATCACGAAGGTGACCTACAGCGTCGAGTCGGGCGGCGAGAAGCGCTTCGGCTACTTCCAGGCCCTCGACGGCTGGGACGATCTGAAGCTCGGCGATCAGGTGCTGTGCGGCGCCGAGCGCCCCGTCGCGTCGGCCGACGCCCTCGCGCCCTACCGCGCGGCGTGCGGCATGATCAAGCGCGCGAAGTAGCCCACGCCGCCAGCGCCGCCCGCACGCCGGCGGCGTCGCGCGCCACCGCCACCCCGGGGTCGTCACCCGGCCCCGTGGCCACCGCCGCCGGCCCGAACCAGATCGCGCGCCAGCCGGCCGCCCGCGCGCCGTCGACGTCGGCCGACCGCGAGTCGCCGACGTGGACCGTCGTCGCCGGCGCGCCGCCCAGCGCCGCCAGCGTCAGCGCGAAGATCCGCGGGTCGGGCTTGGCCACGCCGACCACGCCCGAGTCGATCACCGCCGCGAACTCGTCGCCCCAGCCGATCTCGACGAACAGCTCGGCGAGGTGGCCCTCGGAGTTCGACAGCACGCCCACCGCGATCCCGGCCGCGCGCAGCTCGCGCACCAGCTCGATCATGCCCGGCACCGGCCGCCGCCACAGGTTGCGGCGAGGCTGCTCGGTCCACAGCCACGCCGCCAGCGCCGCCGCCGCGTCGGCGGCCACGCCGGTCGCGCCGGCGATGAGCGCGGCCATGAACACCTGCCACGGCTGATCGTGGCCGCCGGCGGCGACCAGCTGCTCGTAGCGCTGCCACGCCGCGGGCTGCGCCGCCGCCAGCGCCGCCGCGGTGGTCGCGACGCCGCGCTCGCCGAGCCGCGCCGCCAGCATCGCGGTGTCGAGCTCGATCAGCGTCTGCCCGGCGTCGAAGGTGACGGTGGCGATCACGGCGGTGGCGATCACGACGGCGGCGGCTTGGGGGTGCCGTCGCCGTCGCCGCCGACCGCCCGCAGCGAGCGCGCGATCACGCCGAGGCCGCCGGCGACCAGCACCAGGATGATCAGCGTGTCGAACAGCGACATCGATCGCAGGTGGATGCGCATGTTGGCGATGATGCCGATGACCAGGATCAGCAGCCCGCCGCCGGCCAGGCCCCAGCCCAGCTTCGACGAGCCGTTCCAGAACAGCACGCCGACGCCGGCGAGCAGCGGCAGGAGCGTCAGGCCGAAGCTGCGGTCGTCACCGCCGCCCCACCGCCAGTAGCCGCCGTGGACGTCGACCTGCCGGAACAGCAGGTACAGGCCGGCGATCGTCATGCCCAGCCCGACGACGAACATGCCGAACCCGCCGCGGGTGCCGCCGACGTCGCGTAGATCGTGCGCCATGGCCCGCGACCATAGCGCACGAGCGCGGTCACAGCAGCTTGTTGCGCCGCATCAGGTACAAGAGGCCGACGACGATCACCGCGGCCATCGTCCAGAAGCCGGCGTAGCCGTAGTGCCACTTCAGCTCGGGGATGACGTCGAAGTTCATGCCGTAGACGCCACACAAGAACGTCAGCGGCAGGAACACGACGCTGACGACGGTGAGCTTGCTCATCGTCTTGTTGGTCTGGTGCGCGACCATCGACATGTAGTTGTTGAGCGCGCCCGACAGGATGTCGCGATCGACCAGCACGTCCTGCAGGACGCGCTCGACGGTGCCGACCATGTTGCCGAGGAACGGCTGGGTGGCCTCGCTGACGAACGGCGACTTGCGCGTCGACAGATCGGTCAAGACCGAGCGCGCCGGCAGCACGACCTTGCGCAGGTGCAGGAGGTCGGAGGTGAGCTCGGACGCCACCGGGAAGACGCTCTCGTCGGCGACGCCGATCAGCGCGTGCTGCACCTGCTCGACCCGCTCCTCGAAGACCTTGTGCACCGAGAGGTAGTTGTCGATCAGGTGGTCCCACAGCTCGTAGAGCATGAAGCTCGGGCTCTGGGCGAAGCGCACGAAGTCGGCGTGGTAGCTCTTGCGCACCGCCTCGAGGAACACCGGCGCGCCGCGGTGCAGGGTCAACAGGAAGCTGGTCCCCATGACCGCGTCGACCCGCTCGAGGTCGAACTTGTGCCCGACCAGCCGGCACCCCGACATGACCAGGTGCAGGTAGTCGTCGTAGCGGGCGATCTGGGTGGCCGGCTCGCGCGACAGCGCGTCCTCGATGATCTCCGGCGAGCACAGCCCCAGCTCCGACAGCAGCGCGCGCGCCTCGTCGGTGCGGGCGATGTCGACGTCGATCCAGACGAACTTGCCGTCGTCCATCGCCGCGCGGGCCTCGCCGACCGAGATGATCGGGTCGCGCTTGGCCGCGAAGTCGAACGCGACCACGGTGACCAGCACGTCGCCCGCCGTGCCTGCGGCTCTTGCCTCGGCCATCCGCTCGATACTACCGCCGCGGGGCGGTCAGCGGCGCATCTTGGCGGTGAGATCCTTCACGACCTTCACCGGCGCCCCGACCTTGGCCGTCACGGTGAACGACTCGCTGATGCCGTACTGCTTGTTGACCAGCGTGACCTTGTGCGGCCCCGGGGTCAGCTTGAGCGCGCGCTGCGGCGTGGTCAGCCCGGTGCGCTTGCCGTCGACGACGATGTCGCACGGCGGCTTCGAGCCGACCATCAGCAGCGCGGCGCCGCCGGTGGGGGCCGGGGCCGGCTTGGACGCGACGCGCGTCGGCGCCGGCTTGGACGCGACCCGGGTCGGCGCCGGGGCAGCGGTCCGGGTGCGGGCCGGGCGCACGGGCGCGGCGGCGACCGGCTCGGGCGCGGGCTCGGCGGCGACCGGCTCGGCCGGAGCGACCGGCTCGACGGCGACCGGCTCGGGTGCGACCGGCGGGGCGATCGGCGCGACCGTCGGGGCCGGCGCGGTGGCGATCGGCGCGACCGTCGGGGCCGGGGCCGGCGTGACGATCGGCGCGACGGCCGGCGCCGGGGCGGGCGCCGCGGTCGGGGCGGGCGCCGTCGGGGCCGCGACCGTCGGGGGCGGCGCCGGCGACACGGCCTTGCTGCTCGGCCAGGCGATGATCGCGGTGGCCGCGACGCCGAGCACGAACGCGCCGCCGATCCACAGCCACGATCGGTTGGCGCGCCGGGGCATGCGCGCGATCTGGGTCGAGTCGTGGCGGGCGGCGCGGGGGGCGTAGCGCCGGGTCGCGCGCACCGCGATCGGCGCTGGCTCGTCGAGGGCCACGTCGACGTCGACGCTGTCGTCGCTGTCGGCCCAGAAGCGAGCCTCGACGCTGGGCGTCTGATCGAGCGCCGCGGGGGCCGGCGCGGGGACCGCCGGGAGCCGGGGCATGGGCGGCGCCGGCGCGGGCGCCGGGCGCGCGGCGATGGGCGCCGGCGGGGCGGCCGCCGCGACCGCGGCGTCGTCGTCGAGCGCGTCGGCGTCGACCTGATCGAACGGCCGGGTCGGCACGTCGTGCTCGCTCAGCTCCCACGACTCGGCGCTCGGCACCGCGACCGAGGCGCTGGCGCGCGGCGCCGGGATCGCCGGTGCCGCCGCGACCAACTGCGGCGGGGCAGGCGGCGGTGGCGCGGCCACGGGCGCCGGCGGCGCCGCGGCGTGCAGGTCGGTCCGGGTCGCGGCTGGCGCGCGGTTGCGCGGCAGCGGCGGCGGCATCGTCGACGATGCGCCGCGCGCGCGGAACGGGGGCGGAAGCGGGATCCGCTTCGGCGACTCGAACAGCGTATCGTCGGCCTCCACCGGCCGTTGCTGCGCGAGATCGATGAGGCGGTTGACTGCCGTATTGTCCGTCGTGCCATTGGCCATGCGACTTCTCCTGGCGAGGGTCCCCCGGACGCGAGCCTCGTGTATCACTGCCGAACCGCGCCAGTGCCGGCGGTTACCTCGCCTTTCCTCACGCGATTGTGACGGCCACGCCTCGCCCCTGCCTCGGCTGTAAGCCGCACCACCGGCGATGGCTTGCGACGTGCGACGATCGGTGGCCGACACCTACATGCTTGCGATCACGCGTGATCACAGGTGATCGCGGACGATCAGCGACGCGCGCTCACCGCCGGGCGGGTCAGGCCGAGGGCACGTGCCGCCGGGTGCATCGATGCACCTCGACGGTCAGGTGCGCGATCGACGCCGCGCCGAGGATCGCCGCGCGGTAGTACTCGACCTCGCGGGGCGAGGCGGTCACCAGCGTGACGATGCAGCCCCGCCGCCCGGGCGCCATCTCCCAGACGTGGAGATCGGCGACCCGCACGTCGTCGATCTGCTCGAGCCGGCTCTCGATCGATCGCGCCAGCGTGTGCGAGGGCACGACGTCCAGCAGCGGCAGCGCCGCGGTCCGGCACAGCCCGATGGCCCAGCGGCCGATCACGACGCCGCCGAGCAGGCCGACCGCCGCGTCGAGGTACCACATGTCCGCGTACTTGCCGGCCACCAGCGCGCCGATCGCCAGCACGCTGGTGAGCGCGTCCGCGAGCACGTGCAGGTACGCCGCTTTCAAATTGTGATCCGTCGGGGCCCCTGGCTCCGCGGCCTTCCCTCCCCCGTGCCCTCCCCCGTGCCCGTGCCCGTGCCCGTGCCCGTGCCCGTGCCCGTGCCCGTCATGCTCATGCCCGTGCTCATGATCGTGATCGTGATCGTGATCGTCGTGCCCGTGCCCGTGCCCGTGCCCGCCGCCGTGATCATGCGCGTGGTCGCCACCCAGGATCGCCGCGCACACCAGGTTGACCACCAGACCGCCGACCGCGATCGGGATCGCCTCACCGTACGCGACCGCCGCATGACCGCGCAGCCGCAGCACCGCCTCGATCGCCATCCACCCCGCCACCAGCACCAGCACCACGCCGCTGGTGAACCCCGCCAGCGCGTAGACCTTGCCGGTGCCGAACGTGAAGTGGCTCGACGCGGCCCGCGTGCGCGCGAACCAGTAGGCCCCCAGCGCCAGCCCCATCGCGCCGGCGTGCGAGGCCATGTGCCAGCCGTCGGCGGTGAGCGCCAGCGAGCCGGTGAGCTGGCCGGCGATCAGCTCCGCGACCATGGTCACGAAGGTGATCGCGACGACCCAGGCCGTGCGCCGCTCGCCGCGCGTCGCCGCCACCGCCAGATCGCCGTGGTGGGCGTGGTCGGCCGGCGCGTGCACGGCGGTCTCGGGTGCGGTCACGCCGCCAGTGTAACGCGCCCGCGGCGCCCTGGCGCTACCATCCCCGCGTGGCTCCCGGTCATCCCGTCACCATGGCGATCCGCGCCCTGCGCGCGGCCGACGTCGCGTTCGTCCCGCACCAGTACCCGTGGGAGGCCCACGGCGGCACCGCGGCCTCGGCCCGTCACCTCGGCGTCGACGAGCACCTCGTGATCAAGACGCTGATCTTCGAGGACGAGCGCAAGCGCCCGCTGTGCGTGCTGATGCACGGCGACCGCGAGGTGTCGGCCAAGAACCTGGCGCGGCAGATCGGCTGCAAGAGCACCGCGCCGTGCGCGCCGGCGGTGGCCGACAAGCACTCGGGCTACCAGGTCGGCGGCACGTCGCCGTTCGGGCTGCGCACCAGGATGCCGGTCTACTGCGAACGCACCATCGCCGCGCTGCCGACGCTGTACATCAACGGCGGCCAGCGCGGCTTCCTGGTGGCGATCAGCGGCGCCGACGTGGTGCGGGTGCTCGCGCCCACGCTGGTCGACGTCGCGACGTGAGCGCGCCCGCGGCGCGGCTCACGCCCCGGGGAGGATGACGCGGTCGATCACGTGGATCACGCCGTTGGTGGCGAACACGTCGGTGCCGACGATGCCAGCGCTGCGGCCGCGCTCGTCGGTGATGCGCAGGTCGCCGTCGACGGTGAACGTGCCGGTCTCGACCGTCGATATCGCGGTGTCGACCGGCACCTGCGCCGCGAGCACGCGGCTCGGCACGACGTGGTAGGTCAGCACCCGGGTCAGGAGCGCGGTGTCGGCGAGCAGCTGCGCCTTGGTGACGTTCAGCTCGGCGAGCAGCGCGGCGAACGCGGCGTCGGTCGGCGCGAACACGGTGAACGGGCCGGTCCCGGCCAGCGTGCCGGCGAGGTTCGCCGCCACCACGGCCTCGACCAGGATCGTGAACTCACCGGGGCTGCCCGCCGCCAGCGCCTGGGCGGTCTCGACGATGTCGCGGTCGGCCGGCAAGATCACCTTGTCGATCAGGTGGATCACGCCGTTGGTCGCGGCGACGTCGACCGCGGTGATCTGCGCGGTGCGGTTGCGGCCGTCGGTGATCACCGGCGGCGTGCCCGGCTCGATCTTGAAGATGCTGCCCTCGGCGGTCGTGATCGGCATGCCGAACGGGATCGCCGCGGACGCGACCCGCGACGGCAGCACGTGGTAGGTCAGGACCTGGCGGAGCAGCGGCTTGTTGGCGGCGGTGAGCAGGTCGGCGCCGGTGGCGCCGGCGTTGCCGGTGAGCTCGACGGCCAGCGCGTCGAACGCGGCGTTCGACGGCGCGAACACCGTGAGGTCGCCGGGCTGCGACAAGAGCGAGACCAGATCGCCGTCGTTCGAGGCGAACTCGACCGCGGCCACCAGCGTCGACAGCGACGGCGTGGCCTGGGCGGTGGCGACGATCGACACCGGCCCGGCGGGCGGATCGATCGGATCTTCGGAGTCGCCGCAGGCGGCGAGCGAGCACAGCGCGAGCGTGGTCAGGGCGAGGGCTTTCATGACGTCTCCTAGGCGAAGGTGGGGCCGGGCCGGCGGCCACGGAGCGCCGCGGCCGATGCACGTCCCGGTCGAACGGCGCCTTGGAGTCCGTCCGCGGCGTCGGGGTTACGCGCGACCGCGATCGCGCGCGCGTCGCAACCGATCGCGGGCCGCGCGCGTCCAAGCCACGCTGGTGCCGACGTCTTCGATCATCACGCGCTGGGATCGGGCGCTTGCGCGACCGCGGCGGTCAGGCTACGCAGAGTCCGTGTCGTTCCTGCTGGCGCTGATCGCCCGACTGTTCGAGGTCGACCCCGCGATCATCGGCGAGATCGCGGCCGGCGACACCACGGCGCTGCGGCGGCTGTACGACCGGCTCGGGCCGCGGGTGCGCGCGGTGGCGGCCCGGGCGCTCGGCAACGCCAGCGACGCCGACGACGTGGTCCAGGAGACCTTCGTCGAGGTGTGGCACCGTGCACATACCTTCGATCCAAGCCGCGGCTCGGTCGTATCCTGGGTGACGATGCTCGGGCACCGCCGCGCGATCGACCGCCTCCGCCGCCGCGGCACCCGCCCGACCGCGGGCGCCGGGGCGCCGACGCCCGAGGCGCCAGACGCCGACTCGCCGCACGAGACCGCCGAGCAGCGCCAGGCCCGGGCCCGGATCGCCGCCGCGCTCGCCGAGCTGCCGGCCGAGCAGCGCCAGGCGATCGAGCTGATGTACTTCGAGGGCATGTCGCAGAGCGAGGCCGCCGCGCACCTCGGCGCCGCGCTGGGCACGTTCAAGAGCCGCGTGCGCGCGGCGATGGGGCGGCTGGGGTCGCTCCTGGACGAGCTGGCGCCGGAGGCGGGGCGATGACCGAGGCCGAGTTCCTCGACAAGGTCGACGCCTGGGCGCTGGGCGGCCTGACCGATCTCGAGCGCGCCGCGATGGAGCGCTACCTCGCTGGCGCGCCCAGCCAGGCCTGCCGCGACGCGCACCGCCGCGCGTTCGCCAGCGCGGCGCTCCTGGCCGCGGCGCTGCCGCCCGAGGCGCCGGCGCCCGAGGTGTGGTCGCGGATCGAGGCGGCGCTGCCGCCGCGGCCGGTCGCCCGGCGCGGCGCGCCCGCCTGGCTCGGCTGGGCGGTGGCCGCGGTCGCCGTCGCGGCGGCGGTGCTCCTGTGGCTCGACCGCGACACCCGCCGCACCCGCGAGGCGCGCCTGGTGGGCCAGCTGCGCGATCGCGACGCGTCGCTGGCCGCGGTGGCCGGCGCGCAGTCCGACCTCGCCGGCTGCCGCCGCGACCTCGACGCGCTGCGGGCCAAGGACATCCTCGCCGGCGAGGCGGTCGCGCTGCTCGAGCTGCCGGGCACCCAGCTGATCCCGCTCGATCGCCGCGGCCCGGCCGCCCACGAGCTGGCCGCCAACGCCATCTACCACCGCGGCGTGAAGAAGGCCTACGTCGTCGCCGCCAACATCCCGGTCGACGCGCCCGCCGACGGCTACCGCGTCTGGCTGGTGCGCGGCGGCCAGCGGGTCGCGGCCGGCACGCTGGTGGCCGATGGCGGTCGGGCCATCGTGTCGATCCCGACGTTGACGCTGAACGACGGCGTGCCCGAGACGTTCCAGCTCGCGCTGGCCTCGGGCGAGGTCGTCCTCGAGAGCCAGATCAAGATCTGAGCGCGGCTCGACCCGGCCCGCGCTTTTTTTCGCGCGGCGGTCATCCGATCGGCGGGGTCGCCGCGAATGGGGGGCATGACCGCCCCCACCGCCCCCGACGCTACCCAGCTCGCCGACGACCGCCGCTTCGTGCTGGCGATCGCCCGCCGCATCGTCGGCGACGCCGACGCCGCGAAGGACGTCACCCAGGACGCGCTGCTGCAGGCGTTCCGCCACCGCGCCAGCTTCCGCGGCGACGCCGGCTACCGCACGTGGCTGTACCGCATCGCGACCACCGCCGCGCTCAGCCACCTGCGCCGCGAGCGCTCGCTGACCCGCCGCGCCGCGGCCTGCGAGCGCGACGCCGAGCTGCCGCTGGCCGCGCCGCCCCCGACGCCGATCGAGGCGGTGAGCGACGCCGAGACCGCGCGCGCGGTCGCCGACCAGATCGCCACGCTGGCGCCGCCGTACCGCGAGATCCTCGCGCTGCGCTACTACGACGGCTGCAGCGAGCGCGAGGCCGCCGACGCGCTGGGCGTGTCGACCGCGGCGGTGAAGGTGCGCACCCACCGCGCCAAGCGCGCGCTGCGCGACCGCCTGCCGCCCGCGCTGGCGCGCCATCCCCGCGCGCGCTGATCGTCGCGCCTCACCGCGCGCGACGGCGGCGCCGCCGCACCAGCGCCAGCAGCGCGAGCGCGGGCCACAGGCTAGGTGCCGTAGCGCCGGCGCACCCGCAGCCGCCGCCGGCCAGCCCGTAGCCGTCGGGCACGCCGTCGTTGTCGTCGTCGGGATCGCAGGCGTCGCCGAGCCCGTCGGCGTCGGTGTCGGTCTGGTCGGGATCGGCGAGGTCGGGGCAGTCGTCCGCGGCGTCGCTCACGCCGTCGAGATCGCGATCGGGCGTGCAGACGTCGGGGCGACCGACGGTGCAGGTCGCGCCCGGCTCGATCGTGCAGGCGGGCGCGCAGCCGTCGCCGCCGACGGTGCCGCCGTCGTCGCAGCCCTCGGCGCCGGCGCGGACGCCGTCGCCACAGGTCGTCGCGCACGCGCTGGGGCTGCCGGTGCAGGCCCAGCCGGCCTCGACGGCGCACGCCGCGCTGCAGCCGTCGCCCGCGGTCGCGTCGCCGTCGTCGCACGCCTCGGCGCCCGCGACGATGCCGTCGCCGCAGCCGGTCGTGCACACATCGGGCGCGCCGCCGGCGCAGCTCCACCCCGGCTCGATCGCGCACGCGGCGCTGCAGCCGTCGCCGCTGGTCGCGTCGCCGTCATCGCACGCCTCGGCGCCGGCGCGGACGCCGTCACCGCAGGCGGTCACGCAGGCGCTGGGCGCGCCGGTGCAGGTCCACCCGGGCTCGATCGCGCACGCGGCGCTGCAGCCGTCGCCGCTGGTGGTGTCGCCGTCGTCGCAGGCCTCGGCTCCGACCAGCGCGCCGTCGCCGCACACCGCGGCGCAGACGTCGGGCGCCGCGCCCACGCAGGCCCAGCCGGCCTCGACCGCGCACGCCGCGTCGCAGCCGTCGTCGGGCGCGACCCCGCCGTCGTCGCAGGCCTCGGCGCCGGCGCGCACGCCATCGCCGCAGGTGGTGGCGCACGAGCCAGGGCCCGCGCCCGTGCAGGTCCAGCCCGGCTCGGGCGCGCAGGCCAGCGAGCACCCGTCGCCGGCCGCGCGGTTGCCGTCGTCGCAGGCCTCGCCGCTGGTGCGCACGCCGTCGCCGCAGGTGTCGGCGTCGCAGGCGTCGCCGACGCCGTCCTGGTCGAGGTCGGCCTGACCGGCGTTGCTCACCGCCGGGCAGTTGTCGAGCACGTCGGTGACGCCGTCGCCGTCGCGATCGAGATCGCAGAGGTCGCCGAGGCCGTCGCCGTCCTGATCGTCCTGCGTCGGGTTGGGCGCCATCGGGCAGTTGTCGCAGGCGTCGCCCAGCGGATCGCCGTCGGCGTTCTCCTGGCCGGGGTTGTTCACCACCGGGCAGTTGTCGATGGCGTCGGTGAGCGTGTCGCAGTCGGCGTCGGACAGATCGATCGACATCGTCGTCGACGTCAGGATCTGATCGCCGTCGCCCGTGAAGCGCACGTTCAGCACGCCCGACAGATCGAGCGGCCCGGTCTGGTACAGCTCGTCGGACAACCGGCTGTTGGTCGCGGTGCCGCCGGCCGGCTCGGCGCTCGGGCTGTCGCCGGCGACGCCGACCAGCGCGCCGGCGTCGTCGTAGCCGAACGACCCGCCGGTGATGAGCGAGTTCCAGTCCTGGGCCGCGCACACGCCGACCTGGCCGGGCGCGCCATCGTCCCGGCCGCCGAGCACGGTGGTGAGCAGCGCGAAGACGCTGCCGCTGCCCGGCTTGAACTCCAGCCGACCGTTCTGTTCGTCGCTGCACTCGTACATCTCCGAGAACGCGATCGCGGCGTTGGTCGGCGCGCCGCCGCAGGTCGGCAGGCCGGTGACGTTGAACGCGACCGGCGCGGCGACGCCGACCACGAACGTGGGCTGGTAGCTGACGTGGCGGGTCTGGCGGTGGGCCAGGTCGGCGAACACCACGACCAGCTGTTCGCCGCCGATCCCGGGGCCGCCGGTCTGGAGGTTCAGGTCGGCGTCGCCGCGCTCCTCGACGGGGTACAGCCCCGAGCCGACGATCCCGAACCCGCTGGTCACGTCGTAGACCCGGTAGCCGCTCCCGGCGGCGTTGTTGCGGTCGACCTCGGGCGCGGTCGCGAGCAGCACGCCGTTGAGCTTCACCTGGGGCGCGGGATCGCCGTTGAAGCCGCCGGTGTACTTCGCGTAGACCGCGAGGTAGGCGCGCTCGACCGTCGCGCCCGCCGGGATGCGCACGGTGAGCCCCTTGGGCGACGCCGTGAACACGGTCGGCGTGGCGGGCCCGTCGCCGGCGCGCGGGGTGGAGACGCCGGCGGTGTCGGTGGCGATGCCGCCGACCAGACAGCCGCCGGCCTTGAGGCCGGCGAAGCTCGACGTGTCGAGCGGCGTGCAGCGCTGGGCGTGGGCCCGCGTGGCGAGGCTGCCGACCACGACGAGCGCGACGAGGAACCCGAGCCGCATGCGCATCCGCCCATCGTACACCGCGGCGCCGGGACGACGGGCGCGCGCTGGCCCGGATGCGCCGCGCGCCGCGCGCAGCAGGTACCGCGTGGGCCCAGCGAATCGCCTCGCGGGCGCTCGGCTAGTGGACGCCGAGGTAGGCCTTGCGGATCGCGTCGTCGGCCGCGAGCTCGCTGGCCGGCCCCGTCTTCACCAGCGTGCCGACCTCGAGCACGTGGCCGACGTCGGCCACCTTCAGCGCCATGTGCGCGTTCTGCTCGACCAGGAGGATCGTCGTGCCCTCCTTGGCGATCTGCTTCACGATCTGGAAGATCAGCGCGACGATCTGCGGCGCCAGGCCCAGCGACGGCTCGTCGAGCAACAGCAGCCGCGGCCGGGCCAGGAGCGCGCGCGCGATCGCCAGCATCTGCTGCTCGCCGCCCGACAGCGTGCCGGCGTTCTGCTGCAGGCGCTCGCGCAGACGCGGGAACAGCGTCAGCGCGTGCTCGCGGTCCTTGGCGATGCCGGCCTTGTCGGTGCGCAGGTACGCGCCGATGTCGAGGTTCTCCTCGACCGACAGGTTGGCGAAGATGCCGCGGCCCTCGGGGGCGTGGGACAGGCCGCGGGCGACGATCCGGTGCGGCGCGACGCCGAGCAGGCTCTTGCCGGCGAACCGCACGTTGCCCTGGGTCGGCTTGACCAGGCCGCTGATCGCCCGGAGCGTCGTCGTCTTGCCGGCGCCGTTGGCGCCGATCAGCGTGATGACCTGGCCTTCTTCGACGGCGAAGCTGACGCCGCGCAGCGCCTGGATGCCGCCGTAGGCGACGTGGAGGTTGTCGACCTCGAGCAGCGCGGTCACGAGCCGATCTCTCCCGCGGTCGGCGCCGGCTCGTCGGGCACGCCGAGGTACGCCTCGATCACCGCCGGGTCGGACTGGATCTCGGCGGGCACGCCGCGCGCGATCGTCACGCCGTGATCGATCACGGTGATGTGCTCGCAGATGTCCATGACCAGGCCCATGTCGTGCTCGATCAGCAGGATCGACACGTCGAACTGGGCGCGCAGCGACTGGATCAGGCCGCGCATGGCCTTCTTCTCGCCGGTGTTCATGCCGGCGACCGGCTCGTCGAGGAGCAGCACGGTGGGCCGGGTCGCCAGCGCGCGGGCGATCTCGAGCCGACGCTGATCGCCGTACGGCAGGCTCTTGGCGATCTCGTCGGCGCGGTGGGCGATGCCGAGCACGTCGAGCAGGTGCCGCGCGCGCTCGCGGATCTCGGCCTCCTCGCGCAGGTACAGCGGCGTGCGCAGCAGGCTGCGCCACAGGCCCGAGCGCGCGCGGACGCCGGCGGCGATGCGGACGTTGTCGAGGACCGACAGGTCGCCGAACAGCCGGATGTTCTGGAACGTGCGGACCAGGCCGGCCTGGGCGATCTCCGACGGCTTCTTGCCGGTCATCGGCTGGCCGCCGACGTGGACCGCGCCGGTGTCGGGCTTGTAGACGCCGGTCAGCAGGTTGAAGACCGTGGTCTTGCCGGCGCCGTTGGGGCCGATCAGGCCGTGCAGCCCGCCCGTCGGCAGCTCGAACGACAGATCGGTGACGGCCTTGAGGCCGCCGAACGACTTCGACAGGCGCACCGCGGCCAGCGCCGGCCGCGGCGCCGCGGCGGGCGCGGCGGCGGCGGTCACGGCCGATCCTCCTGGCGACGATCGGCGGCCGCCCGCAGCGCGGCGCGGGCGCGGGCCGGCGCGGTGGCGATCCAGCGGGCCAGCCGGGCCGGCGCGGTGACGATGCTGCGGCCGACCGCGCGCCACTCGACCTCCCACAGCTCCTGCAAGCCCAGCAAGCCCTGCGGGCGCAGCAGCATGACGATGATCAGCGCCAGCGCGTAGGCGATCATCCGGTACTCGGCGAACGAGCGGAACAGCTCGGGCAGGAGCGTGACGGCGATGGCGGCGATGACCGCGCCGGAGATCGAGCCCATGCCGCCGAGCACGACGATGATGACGATGTCGATCGACTTCTGGAAGCCGAGGTCGGCGGGGCGCATGCTGTTGCCGAGCTCGTGGGCGTAGAGGCCGCCGCCGATGCCGGCGAAGAACGCCGAGGTCATGAACGCCGAGACCTTGGCCTTGGTGGTCTTGATGCCCATCGCCTCGGCGGCGATCTCGTTCTCGCGCACGGCCAAGAGCTGGCGGCCGCGGTTCGAGTACTTGAGCCGGTAGGCGACGAGGCAGACGACGACGACGAACAGCCAGACCCAGAACGGGTTCTTGGCGTCGATGTAGCGCGGGCCGCCGATGAAGCCGAAGCCGCCGCCGAGGTTGTCCATCAGCGACCACCACGACGCGGCGGCGACCTTCTTCTCGGACAGCACGACGTCGTCGGTCTGCTTGATCAGCACGCGGATGATCTCGCCGAAGCCGAGCGTGACGATCGCCAGGTAGTCGCCGCGCAGGCGCAGGCTGGGCTGGCCGACCAGCCAGCCGGCGACCGCCGCCAGCGCGCCGCCGGCGACGCAGCCGGCGCACAGCAAGAGCTCGCCGGGGCCGAGCGAGCCGCCGTAGATGGCCTTGGTGCCGAACAGCTTGATCGAGCCGTAGTAGACGATCGCGGCGGCGGTGTAGCCGCCGACGGCCATGAACCCGGCGTGGCCGAGCGAGAACTGGCCGGCGTAGCCGTTGACGATGCCCAGCGACACGCCGAGCACGATGGCGATGCCGATGTCGATCAGGATCTTCGAGTAGTAGTCGCCGATCGAGACGGCGACGACGGTCTGCATCAGGTACGCGAGCGTGAACCCGATGACGATCGGGTACAGCGAGCGGACGGCGGCGCCGGCGAAGCCGGGCGTGGCGCGGGCGCTCATACCTTCTCCACGGTGGCGGTGCCGAGCAGGCCGGCCGGCCGGAAGAGCAGCATGACGATCAGCACGCCGAAGACGAACAGGTCGGGCAGCTTCGACGAGACGTAGCCGGCGCCGAACACCTCGATGAACGCGATCAGGACGGCGCCGAGGACGGCGCCGCGGACGTTGCCGATGCCGCCGACGACGGCGGCGACGAACGCCTTGAGCCCGAGCAGCATCCACAGCGCGTCGGCGGTCTGGTTGAGCTGGCGGTACTTGAGGCCGTACAGCACGCCGCCGGCGGCGGCCAGCGCCGAGCCGATCATGAAGGTGATCGACACGACCTTGTCGACCGGCACGCCCATCAGCGCGGCGGTCTGCTCGCTCCACGAGACGGCGCGCATGGCCTGGCCGAGCTTGGTGCGGAACACCAGCCACTGCAGCCCGATGACCAGCGCGACCGTCAGGACCACCAGCGCGACGTCGACCCACGGCACCTGGACGCTCGCCACCTTGAACAGCGGCGCCTCGGACAGCAAGCGCGGCATCTTGACCGGGTCCTTGCCGAACAGCGCGTGGAGCTGGCCGGCGTTCTGGAGCAAGAGCGAGACGCCGATGGCGGTGATGAGGACGTTGAGGCGCGGCGCCTTGCGCAGCGGGCGGTAGGCGAGGCGTTCGATCGTGAAGCCGAGCGCGGCGGAGGCCGCCATCGCCAGGATCATCACGACCGGCATCGCGAACACCGGCGAGCCGGTGCCGGCCCAGCCCAGGGCGCCGGCGATCGCGAACGCGACCCACGCGCCGAACGTGACGACGTCCGAGTGCGCGAAGTTGATGAACCGCAGGATGCCGTAGACCAGCGTGTAGCCGAGCGCGATCAGCGCGTACAGGCTGCCCAGCGTGAGCGTCTGCAGGAGGAGCTGGACGAACTTGGTCATGCGGGCGGGGCGGCGGGCTGCGCCGGGGTGGCGTCTCTATATCGTCACCGGATTCCGGCCGTCTAGCGGCTGGGCCGGGATCGCGCGGGGCGCGGGCCGGGCGGGCGGCCCCGGGCGGCGGCTGGACGGGTCCGGACAGCGGCGGCTGTCCGGTGTCCGGCCGGAATGGCCGGATTCGTCCGGGATCCGGACGAAGCCGGACAGCGCGGGCACCTGATCGCGCGGAGTTGCGGGTGGCGCGCGGCTTGCTGTGTCCGCGGCGCTGGGCGGCCGACGTGCGGCCGCGCGACGCGCGAGGAGATCGACGATGCTGGACGGAGCACCGGGTGCGGTGGAAGGTGGCGACGAGGCGGTGGCGCCGGTCGCCGAGGCGGAGTGGCAGGTGGCGGATCGGGCGCTACGGCGGCTGGCCGCGCGGCGCGCCGCGCTCGACGTCGAGGAGGCCGACTGGCTGACGCGGGCGCTGGCGGCCGAGGTGCACCGGCACCAGGGCTTCGCCACCTTCGCCGAGTACCTCGAGCGCGCGCTCGGCTACGCGCCGCACACGGCGCGCGACCGGGTGCGGGTGGCCGAGGCCTTGCCGCGGCTGCCGGCGACGCGCGCGGCGCTGCAACTCGGGATGCTCCCGTGGAGCGCGGTGCGCGAGCTGACGCGGGTCGCCACGCCGGAGACCGAGCAGGCGTGGCTCGACGCGGCGGCCAACCGGACCGTGCGCGAGATCGAGGACGCGGTGCGGGGACGGCGGCCGGGCGACGGGCCCGACACGCCACCGGCGCCGGACGCGCGCACCGTGGTCGTGCGGATGGAGCTCTCGCCGGCGACCAGCGGGCTGCTCGCGGCGGCCCGGCGCGACCTGGAGGAGCGCTGCGGCCACGCCCTGACCGACGACGAGGTCCAGGCCGCGTTGTGTCGGGCCTACCTGGCAGGGACGGCCCACGTGGGCCAGGACGACGGGGAGGTCGTCCACAACCAGCCGCCGCATCAGATCGCGATCACCCGCTGCCCGGATTGTCAGCGGGCGTTCATGGACGCGGCCGGGCGGACCATCGAGATCAGCGCGACCGAGCTCGAGCAGGCGAGCTGCGACGCGACCCACGTGGGCCGCGTGGATGGCGCGTCACCCGCGCCGGTGACGCGCTCGATCCCTCCGGCGACGCGCCGCGCCGTGTTGCGACGCGATCATGGGCGCTGCGTGGTCCCCGGGTGCCGCAACTCGCGCCACGTCGACGTGCACCACGTCGTGCCCCGCGCCGCGGGCGGCGGTCACGGCGCGCCGTTGCTGGCGACGATGTGCTCGATCCACCACCACGCGGTGCATCGCGGCACGCTGTGGATGTCCGGGGACGCGATCCGCGGGTTCGACGTCACCCACCCCGACGGCACGCCCTACGGGCACCGCCGCGACCTCGACGCTCCCCGGCCGGCGCGATCGGACGACGCGACCGTGCGCGCCACGTTGATCGAGCTCGGCTTCCCCGCCGCGATCGCGACGGCTGCGGTCACCCGCGGCCGGGCCCACGTGGGCCGCGACGCGACCCTCGAGACGTTGATGGTCGCGGCGCTGCGAGCGTGTCGGGCGCCGTCGTGAACCGGCGGCGCCAGCTACTCGGCGGGGTAACGCTTGATCGCCGGACGCTTGCCGTGGTCGACCTTGACGATCACCGCGGACTTCGACGCGTCGCGGTCGGCGTTGATCGTGATCTCGCCGGTCACGCCGGCGAAGCCCTTCGTCGCCGCGATGGTCGCGGCGAGGTCCTTGCCGGACAGCGACGGGGACTTGTCGATGGCGGCGAAGAGCAGGTTGGCGGCGTCGTAGCCGAGCGCCGCGAGCGCGTCGGGCGCCACGCCGTGCTTGGCCTTGTACTTCTGGACGAAGTTGACGACGGCGGGCGTCTGCTCCTCGGGCGAGTAGTGGTTGGAGAAGTAGCTGCCCTGGACGGCGTCGCCGCCGATCTCCTCGAACTTGTCCGAGTCCCAGCCGTCACCGCCGAGGAACGGCACGGTGATCCCCTGCTTGCGCGCCTGGGCGATGATGTTGGCCGCCTGGGTGTAGTACCCGGGCAGGAACACCGCGTCCGGCTTGGCCTGGTTGACCGAGGCCAGCTGCGCGCCGACGTCGGGGTTGTTGGTGTCGTAGGCCTGGCGGGTGGCGACCTCGCCGCCGGCCGCCTTGAGCGCCGTCTCGAAGAAGTCGGCGAGCCCCTTCGAATAGGGCTGGCCCTGATCGAACAGGATCGCGACGCGCTTGGCCTTGAGCTCCTCGACCGCGAACTTGGCCACGACCTGCCCCTGGAACTCGTCGAGGAAGCACACCCGGAAGATCATGTCGCCGATCTGCGTGACCGCGGGGTTGGTCGACGACGGCGAGATCATCGGCACGCCGTACTGCTGGGCCACCTGGCCGCCAGCCATCGACAGCCCCGACGCCACCTCGCCGAGGATCGCGACGACCTTGGTGCGCGTGATCAGCTTGGTGACGGCGGTCCCCGCCTCCTGCGGCTTGCCGGCGTCGTCCTCGGTGGTCAGCTCGATCTTGCGCGCCTTGAGGGTGCCGGCGTCGATCGCGGCGTTGCGCTCCTCGATCGCCAGCCGGATGCCCTGGTCGGTCGATTGACCGAACGTCGCCTCCGAGCCCGTCATCGACGCGAAGTGACCGATCTTGATCGGGCTGTTGTCCGGGACGCTGCCGCCAGCGCCGCCGGAGCCAGCCGAGCCAGCGGACCCCGAGGAGCCGCCGCCTCCGCCGGTCTGGTTCCGCTTCCGCTCGCAGCCCGCGGTGACCGCGAGCGCCACGACCATGCCCAGCAACGCCAGGCGTGAGATTCGCCAACCAGTGAGATTCACGGCCATGCTCCTCGAGTAGGAGGATGGCGTAGCGTGTTGCTGGCGCGCGAGTCAACCCTGGGCGCGCGGTCGCCGCCGACCTGCGGGTGGATCGCATCGGCGCGCCGTGATACCTCGACCGTCGCGCCCCGGCGCGACTCATGAGCCAAGCCCAGGCCCGCCATTCGACGTCGATGCCCGCCCACGGGCACCACTACCACGGCAAGAAGGAGCTCGCGCTCGTCTCGCTCGGCGCGCTCGGTGTCGTCTACGGCGACATCGGCACCTCACCGCTGTACGCGATGAAGGAGTGCCTGACCGGGGAGCACGGCGCGCCGCCGACACCCGCCAACGTCTACGGCGTGCTGTCGCTCGTGTTCTGGGCGCTCACGTCGGTCGTCGTCATCAAGTACCTGACGTTCGTGCTGCGCGCCGACAACAAGGGCGAGGGTGGCATCCAGGCCCTGGCGGCCCTGGTGTCCGGCGCGACCGGACGCACCGCGGGCCGCCTGGCCATCCCGATCTTGATGGCGCTGTTCGGCACCGGCTTGCTCTACGGCGAGGGCGTGCTGACCCCGGCGATCTCCGTGCTGTCGGCGGTCGAAGGCCTCAACGTCGCCACCGACTCCGTCGAGCACCTCGTCTTGCCCATCACCGTCGCGATCCTGGTCGGGCTGTTCGTCGTGCAGCGCTTCGGGACGCACCGCATCGGGACGGTCTTCGGCTACGTCATGCTCCTGTGGTTCATCTCGATCGGCGTCATCGGCGCGACCTGGATCGTCAAGGCGCCCGAGGTGCTGCAGGCCGTGAACCCGGTGCACGGCGCGCGCTTCTTCGCCCACAACGGCGTCCACGGCTTCCTCTTGCTGGGCTCGGTGGTGCTGGTCATCACCGGCGGCGAGGCGCTCTACGCCGACATGGGCCACTTCGGCCGCACGCCGATCCGCGTCGCGTGGTTCAGCGTGGTGTTCCCGGGCCTCTTGCTCAACTACTTCGGCCAGGGGGCGCTGTTCCTGACGTCGCCCCAGGGCTCGATCACCAACCCGTTCTTCCAGATGGTCGACGGCCCGATGCTCTACCCGATGGTCGGGCTCGCCACGCTCGCGGCGATCATCGCGTCGCAGGCGTTGATCTCGGGCGCGTTCTCGCTGACCCACCAGGCGGTCCAGCTCGGCTACGCCCCGCGGGTCACGATCGTCCACACCTCCGAGCGCGCCGAGGGCCAGATCTACATCCCCGAGATCAACTACCTGCTGATGGCGGCGTGCCTCGCGGTCGTCCTCGGCTTCGGGTCATCGACCAAGCTCGCCGGCGCGTACGGCGTCGCGGTCACCGGCACGATGACGATCACGTCGGTGCTGTACTTCCTGGTCCGCACCAAGCTCTGGCACCTGCCGGTCTGGTCCAGCGCGATCATGCTGGTGGTCTTCCTCGGCATCGATCTCACGTTCTTCTCCTCGACGCTCGCCAAGATCCACCACGGCGGCTGGTTGCCGCTCACGTTCGGCGCGGTCGTGTTCATCATCCTGACGACGTGGTGGCGCGGCCGCACCGAGCTGTCGCGGATCATGGACCAAGGGAACCTGCCCGACGCGATGTTCCTCGACGATCCCGAGACCCAGGTGCTGCATCGGGTCAAGGGCACCGCGGTGTTCATGACCTCGAACCCGGACGGCATCCCGAACGTGGTGATGCACCACGTGAAGCACAACCAGGTGCTGCACAAGCAGGTCGTGCTGCTGTCGATCCGGACCGAGGGCGTGCCGTTCGTCGCGGGCAACACCTCGCTGCAGGTGAAGGACCTCGGCCAGGGCTTCTTCCGGGTGATGGCGCGGGTCGGCTTCATGCAGTCGCCCAACGTGCCGCGGCTGCTCGCGCGCTGCGAGAAGCACGGCCTCGTCGCTGACGCCTCGACCACCACGTACTACCTCGGGCGGCAGAGCCTCATCACGACGGGCCGCGCGCGGATGTGGCGCTGGCGCAAGATGCTGTTCGCGTTCCTGTCGCGCAACGCGCGTCCGCCGACCGACTTCTTCGGCCTGCCGCCCAACCGCGTCGTCGAGCTCGGCCTGCAGATCGAGCTGTAGCGCCGCGGCCTACGCCGGCGGCTTGCGCGAGCCGACGCAGTACTTGCCGAGGCCCTTCTGGTGGTTGGCGATCAGCCCGCGCTGCATCGGCTTGACCTTGCCGCAACCGGAGCAGACGCCGCTGTCGGCCTCGGCCGCCGCCGCGCCCTCGGGCGCACCCTCGCCGTCCGCGTCGGCCTCGGCGACCGGCTCCGCGACGACGTCCGCCGGCGCTGCGGCGGCGGGTCGAGCCGATGCCGAGCGCGCCTGATGTTGTGCCTCGCGGCGGCGCCGCATGTCGTCGACCTTGCCCATCCCCGCAGTGGAGCGCGAAACCCGTCCCGAGGGAAGCCGGCGTCCGTCCGCGATTACCGCCCGTTGCCGGACACGGCACCCCGGTCGCCGACTCGACCAGCGCATGAACCAACACGCATTCGCACGCGCGGCGCTGGCATGTGCCGGCGCGGCCGTCATCGCCGGTTGCCTCGACGCACCGGTCCCGTCCGAGGTCGGCACCGCCGACCAGGACATCTTCGCCCAGACCGCGGGGGCTCACCAGACCGCCAAGACGTTGAGCTGGGACGCCGTCGCGACCAAGCTCGACGGCGGGTTCGCGCTGGCGTCAGCCACCGCCAGCAACGGGTTCTGGCTGTACAACGTGAACCACGCCGTCTATCGCGACACCACCGGCTGCCTGCGCCACGCGTCGATGAACGACATCAACGGCGTCTGGCAGAACGATCCCACGCTGGCGTCGTGTGACCCCGGCTTCGCCAGCGCGCCCGCGGCGGTGTCGTGGGCGGTCGGCCGCCTCGACGTCTTCTGGTTCGCCTATTCGCTCATCGGCCCGACGCACCTCGCGCACGCGTTCTGGGACGGGTCGTGGCACTACGAGGATCTGGGCGCGACAGCGACCAGCACCTCCGGCGTGCCGGCCGTCGCGTCCTGGGGCGTCGGCCACCTCGACGTGATGTGGCGCGACAGCGTCGGCGACCTGCGCTGGCGCTCGTTCGACCGCAGCAAGAAGGGCGCCGCCGGGTATACGGCCAACGGCTGGACCGTCGGCGAGACGGTGCTCCTGAGCTACCTGCCCAACACGCAGATCGCGGTCACCGAGCCGGCGGTCAACGAGATCCACGTCGTCTACCGCACCAGCAGCGGCAAGCTCATGCACCTCGGGAAGCGTCCGACCACCGGCTGGGCCCTCGAGAACACCAACGCGACGATCGACACCGAGCCGTCGGTGACCTCGTGGGGCGCGGGCAACCTCGTCGTCTACGCGACGCGCTCCGGCGCGCTGCGCCAGGTCACGTCGACGGGCACGGCCTGGACGACCAAGGACTGGACCAGCAGCACGGCGCTGACCGGCGAGGTGGTCGCCGCCTCCGCGCTCGGCCGCGCCAACCGCGTCGACGTCCTGACCTCGCTCGATGGCGCGACGCTCTCGCACACGCTCTACCAGGAGAGCCTGCCGGGCTTCGCCGAGCTGGCCAACCCGCAGACGCAGTACTGGTGCTGGGCCGACGCCCCGGGGATGGTCCTGAACTACGCCTACGGCGACCTGAACCTGGCGACCTGCGCGTTCGTGTCGGCGGAGCTCGGCACGAACTGTTGCGCGTCGCCGACGCCGGAGGATTGCCTGACCGCCGGCGATCCGGAGGCCGTGATGGACACCTGGGGCATGACGTGGACCGACTCGAGCTCGGTGCTGTCGGCGTCTCAGCTCCGCTACGAGCTCTACGTCCGCCACATGCCGGTCATCTCGCACCAGAGCTCGAACGTCTCGAGCACCAACCACGTCGTCGTGCTGCGCGACATCTACGCCATCGCCGGGACGGACTACGTGGTGATCGCGGATCCTGCCAACGGCGGGAAGTCGTGGGTGTGGCCGTACGCGACCTACCTCGCCTACAACACCAACTGGTCGGTGGACTACATGTACAGCGGGCTGCGGCTCGAGTGAGCCGCACGGAGGTGGCTACCGGCGTCGCCAGCCGTGGCCGGATCCCGGACGCGAGTGGCCGGATCCCGGACACGCTGTCCGGGCGGTGGAGGTAAGCCAGCGGAAGGAGCCAGCCGCGGTGTCCGGCGCGGGCCTTGCTCTTGGTGGCGGGCATGCGAACCAAGGCGTGTGTCGTGATGGTGTCGATGGGGCTCGCGGCGTCCGGCCGCGCGGTGACGGCCGATCCGTCGGTGTGCGAGCCGCCCAGCGTCGTCGTCGTGCTCGACCGCTCGAGCTCGATGAACGGCGCGATCGCGGAGGGGACCACCAAGTGGGCGACCGCACGGACCGCGCTGGATCACGTGCTGGCGGTCTACGACCAGACGATCGGCTTCGGGTTGATGACGTTCCCGTACCCCGACGCGTGCGGTCCAGGGCGCCTCGATGTTCCGCCGGCGGTCGGCCAGCGCGGCGCGATCGGCATGGCGCTGGCGACACCGCCACCCGCGGCCGGCAACTGGACGCCGCTCGGCGAGACGCTGGCCGCGGCGGCCGACCCCGCGTGGATGGCCGGGTACGTGCCCGACGCGGTCGTGGTGGTCACGGACGGATTCCAGTGGTGCTCGCCGTACGATCCCGATCAGCGCGAGCTACCCAAGCGAGCGGTGGCGCGGCTGCGCGACCGCGGGATCCGGACGTTCGTGGTGGGTTTCGGCGCGGGCGTCGACGAGGAGGCGCTGGCCGCGATGGCGATCCTCGGCGAGACCGCCCCCGCAGGCTGCGACGCGACCAGCACCGATCCCGCGCGCCCGCGCTGCTACCACCAGGCCGACGACGCCGCGTCCCTCACCGCGGCGCTGATGGCGATCGCGGCCCGCGCGTCGGCCGAGACGTGCGACGGCCGTGACAACGACTGCGACGGCGTGGTCGACGATGGCGCGCCGTGCGCCGATGAGGAACGCTGCGTCGCGGGCGCGTGCGTGCCGGCGCCCGCGCCGGACGCCGGCGTCGGAGGCGCGGACGGCGGCGGCGACCCGGGTGAGCTGCCGGGTGGCTGCGGCTGCGACGGCGCGGGCGCGGATCCCACCAGCGCCGCTGGCGCGCTGCTCGCGATCGCGGCGGTTCAGGCGCGGCGGCGACGGCGCGGCGCGAACAGCGCGGCGGCGACGACCAGCGCGAAGCCGACCGGCGACGCCCCCCCACCCTGACAGCCACACCCGGAGGTGAGCTCGGCGGGACCGGTGCCTGCGTCAGGATCGCCGGGGTTGCCACCACCGTCCGGCCCCGACGGGCCGGCGTCGACGATCGGCGCGCTCGCGGAGATGACCAGGTCGATGCACGCGAAGTAGATGTCGTTCGAGGCCGTGTCCGTGGTGTACGGCGGCTTGTCGGTCATCAACTGGATGAGCTGCAGCGTACAGTTGGTGCACTCCTGCATCGGCAGGGTGACGTCGTAGGTGGTGGCGCTGCCGTTGGGGATGCGGTCCGCGATGATGGTCGAGCCCGAGCCGCCCGGGTCGAGCATGCCCGTGAGGTTCTCGGACGGATAACCGGCGGGGGTGCCGGCGGGGTCACCCGGCGGGATCCGGAACGTGTCGCCGTTGGGGTTGAACGAGACGCGCAACCAGCCAGGGTGCGCGATGTACTCGTCGTAGACGAGGTGCAGCGTGGCGCCCGGGCGAAAGGTCTGGACGTTGGCGCGGGCGGAGCCGGTCGACCCGCAGTGGCGCTGCTTGAGGTCGATCGTCGAGCGCGGCGTGGGCGACGAGATGCGCACGTGCGCGTCGGCACCCGCGGCGACGAGAGTGAGCGCGGCGGCGGCGGCGAGGGCGGTACGGCGCATGTGGCAATCACATCAGGAAGGGGGCCCGAAGGCCAGCGCGAAGCGCGCGTGTAGCGCCGCCAACGATGGCGTGACACGCTCGCAACCATGGTTCGCCGATCGTCGCTCGCAGCCGTGATCGTGGCGCTGGCGCTGGGCCACGCGTCTCCCGCGTACCCGAAGTGTGCCCGCGTACTGCTCGCGCCGCAGCTCATCACCCATGCCGCTGATCCGATCCCCGCGGGCGGTGGGGTGTTGATCGGCTTCACCGAGACGACCGACGACAGCGCCGAGGCGTTCGCCGGTCACGATCCGGCGATGAACGCCGATTGGACGTTGGTCGTCGGCAAGCGGAAGACCCGGCCGCGCGTGGAGCAGCTCGCGCCGGGCCTGGCGGTCTACCGTCCCGGCGCGCTGCGCGGGACGCGGCCGACGCAGCTGGTGCTCCGCGACGGCAAGGGGGCCAAGGTCGGCGCCTTCTCGGCGAGCGCGCGCGCGGACGCGGCGAGCTTGCCCGCGCCGACGGTGAAGCGCATCACGGCGACCTCGGTGGCGCAGAACAAGGGGCGCTGGCGCGGGACGGTCACCACCGCGATCGCCGAGGTCGACCAGATCCCCGACCGCGCCGCGGCGTTGATCGTCTACCGACAGGACGCCGGCAACACGACCGCGCTCACGTGGGCGCGCGTCGCGGTGGGATCGACACCGACGATCGAGGTCTACGCTTCCCCGGGCAAGTGTGGCTCCGAGCCTGACGGCCTGACCGCCCCGGCGCCCGGCGAGACAGTCGTGCTGGCCTGGGTCGACCAGTTCGGTCGTCGCTCGCCGCTGTCCGCCACGGCGATCGTCAAGTAGCCATCGAGCGCTGCATTCGCGGCAGCGACCCACGTGGGCCGAGGCGTGCCTACCCCGCGCCGCGACCCACGTGGGTCGTGACGTGACGCCTGCCCTGCGCTGCGACCCACGTGGGCCGACGCTCGCCGACTGCCCTTTGCCGCGACCCACGTGGGTCGTGACTTGACGCCTGCCCTGCCCGGCGCCGCGACCCACGTGGGCCGTGACTTGACGCCTGCCCTGCGCTGCGACCCACGTGGGCCGACGCTCGCCGACTACCCTGCGCCGCGACCCCCGTGGGCCGTGACTTGACGCCGCCCCCGCGCCGCGACCCACGTGGGCCGTGACTTGACGCCGACCCCGCGCCGCGACCCACGTGGGCCGTGGCGTGCCGCTTGACCCGCGCCGCGACCCACGCCCTCTCCGCGACCCACGTGGGCCACGGCTATTGCCGCCTGCCCCACGCCGGCGCGCGGCGATGTCAGTGCACGCCGCGTCCGACCACGACCGCGTCGGGGCGGATCCCCAGGCTCTCGACCGCGGCGCGCCACATCTCGTCGGCGTCGAGGTCGAACACGATCTCCGGATCGAGGTCGGCGTGCAACCACGACCCTTGCGCCATCTCGCGGGCGAGCTGACCTGGCCCCCAGCCGGAATATCCCAGCAGCAGCCGCAGCCGCGCCGGCGGCCGCGCCGCGAGGGCACGCAGCCGCTCCGGCGACGTCGACAGCGCGACACCGGGCCCGATCGTCGACGTCCCGTCGCCGACCAGCGCCTGCACGGGCTCGTGCAGCACCCAGCCCGTCGTCGGGCTGACCGGCCCGCCCGACCACACGACGGTCTCGGCGTCGCCGCCCCAGCGCATGGCCAGGCTGTCGAGCAGCTCGTTGGCCTTGATCGGGCTCGGCTGGTTGATGACCAACCCGAACGAGCCCTGATCGTTGTGCTCGATCATCAGCACCACCGACCGCGCGAAGTTCGGATCGGCGAGCTGCGGCATGGCGATCAGCAGCCCGGGGGCGAGGTTGGTGCCGGTCATGCGCGATGACGATACCACCGCGCGCGCACGGCCACCGCGCGCCCCGATGCGCTGCTGCGCTCAGCTCTTCTTGAGCGTGAGCACGGCCTCGAGCGTCAGCTCGGGCTTGACCTTGTCCTGCACGCCGGCGATCGCGAAATCGAGGCGGCTGAACGGGACCGAGGTCTTGACGGTGACGCTGTCGGCGGTCGAGCCGACCACGTCGAACGTGATCGGCAGCTTCTTCTCGACGCCGTGCAGGTTGAGGGTCGCGTCGGCGGTGTAGGTCTTCTCGCCGCTCTTCTTGACGTTGTCGACCTTGACCGTGACGGTCGTGAACTTCGCGACGTCGAGGAAGTCGGTCGACTTCAGGTGCGCGTCGCGGTCGGGGATGCCCGACGACAGGCTGGTCGGATCGATCGACAGCTCGGCGGTGCCGCCCTCGAGGTTGGCCGGATCGAAGCTCGCCTTGGTCACCGACCACTTGGCGAAGGTCACCTCGACCTTGCCCTTGGTCGCGTCGACGTGGTCGCCGATGACCTTCAGGTAGTCGGCCGCAACGGCCGGGGCCGCGCCCGAGCCCGCGTTGGGGTCGACCGCCGCGGTGCCCGAACCGGTACCAGCCGCGGTGCCCGCGCCGGTGCCAGCCGCGGTGCCCGCGCCGGTGCCGGCCGCGGTGCCCGCGCCGGTGCCAGCCGCGGTGCCCGAACCGGTGCCCGCCGCCGCCGTGCCCGAGCCACCGCCAGCGTTCTCATTCTTCTTCTTGCAGCCGGCCGCAGACAGACCGATGGCGGCCACGGCGATGACGAGGAACTTTCCGAGCTTCTTCATGTGCGTCTCTTCTTCCTAGGGTTGCTTGGTCATGACCAGAGAAACGGTGATCGGGATCCGATCGGCATCGAACGACGCGGCGCTGCCGCGCAGGCCGCTGCCCTTGACGGTGATCGCCAGGTCGGCGCTCACCAGCAGGGTCGGCGTGTCGGCGCCGACGCCCAGCCGGACGCGGCCGTCGCGGTCGGGCACGCGCAGGTTGCCGGTGACCTCGACAGGCAGCTGCTCGCCGAGGAAGTCGAGGCGCGCCGTGGCGCGGAACGCGACCTGCGCGGGGCCGTCCTGCCGCGCCGCCACGAGCTTGTCGATCGTCAGCCCGATGCGGGGGAACTTCGCCACCGCCAGGTACTTCTCCTTGGCGTGCGTCGTGCGCATGTCGACCCCGGTGTCGACGGTGCTGGCGTCGACCGACACCGCCGCGGTGAACGGCCGGCCGAGATCGCCGGGGTCGCCTTCCCAGCCGCCCTCGAGCCCGCCGCCGAAGCGCGCCTCGAACGTCTCCTGGCCCGCGCTCACCTTCGCGGTGATCGCGCTGCCCACGTGGGCCACGACCTGGTACCGCCCGGCCGGGAGCGCGAGGCGCCCCTCGATGCCCTCGGTCGGCGCGGCCGCGGTCGCGCCCGCCGGCAAGGTCTCGCGACCGGTGTCGGGCCCGAAGCCCGTCGTGAACGCGAAGATCGGCAAGATGATCGGCAGCGCGCCGCCGACGCCGACCACCGCGCGCGCCCAGCGCACCGGCGTGCCGCGCTTCTTCTCCCAGCGGCGGATCAACCACGCCGCGCCGAGCACACCGACGGTGATCGCGGTCAGGATCGCGAGCACCTCGAGGCCCAGCCACAGCGGCCCGCCGGCCTGCACCCGCCAGCCGAGATCGGGGTCGGGCACGTAGAACCGCTTGTGGACCGCGGTGTAGACGTTCCCCGATCCCTGCATCGCCCACCGCACGCCGCCCGCCCCCACGGCCAGCGCGGGCGCGATCGCGAGCAGGAACGGGCTGCGGGGCATGGCGTCCGTTATGGCGGCGAATCCGCCGCTCGGCAATCACCCCGCGCGCGACACACTGTTCGGCGAGCTAGAAAGTGACGATCGCGGCGCAATACCCGTGCCGCGGCCACAGATGTCGCGTCATGGCGACAAGTCGCGACCGCGCCGCCGAGGCCGTCGACGGCCCGCTCACGACGTCGGCGCGGCGGCGTCGCTCTCGACGGTGCGCGGCGGCGCGTCCTCGAGGCCGAGCTGCTTCGAGACCTTCTTGAACAAGGCGGCGCCCAGCGAGAGCGCGAAGCCGGTCACCACGGCGCGAACGAAGAGCTGCATGTCCCCATGATAGCGCGCGGTCGGCGCTACTTCACCAGCCGACCGTAGAGCTCGGGGCGCCGGTCGCGGAAGAACCCCATCGACGCCCGCGCCCGCTGCAGCCGGTCGAGGTCGAACGTCGCCACCGCGACGCCGGCCTCGGTCCGATCGAGCTCGGCCAGCTTGTCGCCGCGGTGATCGCAGACGAACGAGCTGCCGTGGAACGTGATCGCGCCGCCGGGCGCGCCGGCCTCGCCCTCGACGCCCGCGCGGTTGGACGCGATCACCCCGACCTGGTTGGCGATCGCGTGGCCGATCATCACCCGCTGCCAGCTGTCCTTCGAGTCGAAGTCGGGCTCCTCGGGCTCGGTGCCGATCGCCGTCGGGTAGAACAGCAGGTCGGCGCCGGCCAGCGCCATCGCCCGTGCGCACTCCGGGAACCACTGGTCCCAGCAGATGCCGACGCCGATCGTCGCGTAGCGCGTCGCGAACGCCATGAACCCGGTGTTGCCCGGCTTGAAGAAGAACTTCTCCTGGTAGCCCGGCCCGTCGGGGATGTGGCTCTTGCGGTAGGTGCCCAGGTGCCGGCCGTCGGCGTCGAGCACGGCGACCGAGTTGTAGTACTCGGGCCCGTCCTGCTCGAAGAACGACACCGGGATCACCACGCCGAGCTCGCGCGCCAGGCTCGCCATCGCCGCGATCGTCGGGTGCGCCGCCACCGGCCGCGCCCGCAGGAAGTCCTCCTCGCGCTGCTGCCGGCAGAAGTAGTGCCCCTCGAACAGCTCCGACGGCAGCACGATCTGCGCGCCGCGCGCGGCCGCGGCGCGGATCAGCTCGCTCACCCGCGCGACGTTGGTCGCGACGTCGTCGGTCAGCGCGCACTGCAGCGCGGCGACGGTGACGGTGCGGCTCATGGCGCCGGCTCCTGCTGGGTCGTGCAGTGGAACCCGCCGCCGCCGACCAGGATCGGGTAGCAGTCGACGCCGACCGTGCGCCGATCGGGGAACAGCGCGGCGATCGCCGCCACCGCGGCGTCGTCGCTGGCCGCCCGGTAGGTCGGCACCACGACCGTCGAGTTGCCGATGTAGAAGTTCATGTAGCTGGCCGGCATGATCGCGCCGGTCGCGTCCTGGACCAGCCCCGGCGACGGCACCGTCACCACCTCGAGCGCCCGGCCGCGGGCGTCCTTGGCCGCGCGCAGGTCGGCGATGATGCCGTCGAGCGCCTCGCGGTTGGGATCGTCGCCGGTCGGCGCCATCGCCACCGCCACGCCGGGCGCGACGAACCGCGCCAGCGTGTCGATGTGGCCGTCGGTGTGGTCGTTTTCGAGGCCGCGATCCAGCCAGATCACGTGGTCGGCGCCGAGCGCGTCCTCGAGCAGCTTGGTCGCGGCGGCCTGGTCGACGCCGGGGTTGCGCGCGCCGCCCAGCAGGCACTGCTTGGTCGTCATCACGGTGCCCTCGCCGTCGACCTCGACCGCGCCACCCTCGAGCACGAAGCCCTGATCCCAGGCCGGCACGCCGGCGGCGCCGGCGACCCACGTCGACACCGACGCGTCGCCCGGCATGAGGTACTTGCCGCCCCATCCGTTCCAGTGGAAGCACGCCGCGGCGCGCTCGTGGCCGCGGGTCACGAAGATCGGCCCGGTGTCGCGCAGCCACACGTCGCCGTAGTGCGCGCGGTGGAAGCGCACGCCGCCGGCGGCGGCGCCGAGGTGGGCGCGGGCGTCGGCCTCGAGCGCCGCGCTCGCGCACAGGAGCTCGACCCGCTCGCCGCGCGGGCCGCTCGGGCCGCGGTCGACGATCGCGGTGATCATCTGGGCCAGCGACGCACGCGGCCCGTCGAGCCCTTCGGCCCACTCGTCGGCCAGGTGCGGCCAGGCGGTCCAGACTGCGGTGTGGCGACTCCACTCGGCCGGTTGCCGAAAGCCGTGTTCCTTCGCGCGCATGGGCGGTGCTTAGCACACCGGTCCAGCCGGTCCCAGACAGGCGGTGACAGACGATGTGGCGTGGGCGGCGAAAGTTTTCGCGCGACCGCCGCGCGGGGCTGGTGTTAGGTTGCGCGCGTCGCCCGCTGGGGAGCATGGCGACGCGACCGTCACCGGGAGATGTTCATGCGCCGATCGTTCGTCCGTCACCTCGCCCCCTCGCTCATGCTCGTCGCGGCCGCCTGCGGTCCCGCTGCCACCGGCGGCGGGGACGACGACGACGATCAGCCGGCCATCGACGCCGGCTTCGACAACGACAGCAACACGCCGCCGGTGACCGAGGAGTGTCGCAAGATGGACCTCATCTTCGTCATCGACGACTCGGGCTCGATGCAGGAGGAGCAGACCAACCTCGCCTCGAACTTCCCGATGTTCGCGTCGCTGCTCAACAGCTACACGATCTCGACCGGCGAGACCCTCGACTACCGCGCGGCGATCACGACGACCGGCATCACCGCCAACATCACGATCCAGCCGCCGATGGTGCCGGGCTTCCCGCCGTTCCCGCCGATCCAGCAGCCGCAGACCGGCCTCGACGGCAAGTTCAAGCAGTCGTGCGGCATGACCCGGCCCTGGCTCGAGCGCACCGATCCGAACATGGCCACGACGTTCGCGTGCAACGCCAACGTCGGCACCGGCGGCCCGGCGATCGAGATGCCGCTGCGCGCCAGCCAGCTGGCCGCGACGCTGGCCACCAACCCCGGCTTCCTGCGCGAGGACGCGCTGCTCGGCATCGTGATCCTCACCGACGAGGACGACTGCTCGCGCACGTCGACCACGTTCACCACCGCCGGCGACAACTGCGCCACCAACGGCGACACCGGCCTCGAGATGCCGAGCGAGATCATCGCGACGCTCGATCAGGTCAAGGGCGAGCGCGGCCGCTGGGCGGCGGCGATCATCGCCGGCCAGACCTCGTGCTCGTCGAGCTTCGGCATGGCCGAGGAGGGCATCCGCCTCAAGCAGTTCCAGCAGGCCGCCGGCACCAACGTCATCTACGGCGACATCTGCGCCGGCAACCTGGCGCCGGCGCTGCAGCAGGCGCTCGAGTCGTTCCAGGCGGCGTGCGAGAACTTCCCGCCGATCGGCCGCCAGGCCCCGCCGCCCGCGTCGACGACCGCCACGTCGTCCGCGTCGTCCGCCCTCAATTGAAGTAGTAGCGGATGCCGACGGCGGCGTTGACGTCGAAGTAGAAGCCGTCGTTGTGGTCGAAGCCGTCGACCCGATCGTCGCGATCGATCAGCAGGTCACCGACCAGCGCCAGCTCGACGAAGATGTCGAGCGGGGTGCGGTTGAGGTCGAACGAGATGCCGATCGGCGCGCGCACGCCCACCGCGGCGCCGGTGTGGTAGTGGTCGCCGTGCGCCCAGTCGTACGAGAAGAAGCGCCCGCCGATGCCGACGTAGAGCGGCAGCTCGAACTCCGGCGGTGACGCCAGCACGACCGGGTGCCACAGGTAGTCGGCGTGGAGGTGGAGGCCGCTGCGGCCACGCCCGTAGCCGTAGCCGTTGCCGCCGATGCCGAAGTCGATGGCGGTCGACCGCCCGACGAAGTACTTGCCCGAGAGCCCGGTCGGCGCGCCGAGCATGATGCCGAGGCCGAACGTCTTGTTGGCGGTGAAGGTCGACGCACGGCGCGTGGGGCGCGGGCGCGCGTCGGCGGTGGCCACGAGGCCCAGCAGGACGGCGGCGACGATGTAGGGAGTGATGCGTTGCATGGTCGGATACAGTAGCAAGCCCGGGTCCGATTCACGCGCCTGTGATCTCGGTTAGTTGGATCGCGCGCCGGGGAGCCCAACGGTTCCCGAGAGCCGATCGGCTCCACGCGCACGCGCGAGACGGTGTTTTGCTGACCCCGGGATGGCGCCGCGTGCCGGGGTGCCTACCATCGCCCCCATGACCCTCGCGCTCGACCTCACCGATCGACATGTCGTGATCACCGGCGCCAGCGGCGGGCTCGGCGGCGCCGTCGTCGCCCACCTCGTCGCCGCCGGCGCGACCGTCCACGCCCCGCTGATGGAGGCCGCGGTGCCGCCGGCGGCCACCTGGCTCGCGCACCCGCAGGTCGACGCCCGCCCCGGCGTCGACGGCAGCGACGACGCCGCGCTCACCGCGTACTTCGCGAGCCTGCCGCTGCCGTGGGCCTCGATCCACCTCGTCGGCGGCTACGCCGGCGCCGCGCTCGTCGACACCACGCTCGCCGACTTCGATCGCATGATGGCGATGAACGCGCGCACGTGCTTCCTGGCCACCCGCGAGGCCGCGCGCCGGATGCGCGGCCACGGCGGGCGCATCGTCAACGTCGCGGCGCGGCCCGCGCTGGTCCCGACCGCGGGCCTGGTGGCCTACGCCGCGTCGAAGGCCGCGGTGGTGGCGATCACCCAGGGCGCGGCCGCCGAGCTGTCGGCCGAGGGCATCTTCGTCAACGCGATCGTGCCGTCGATCATCGACACGCCCGCCAACCGCGCCGCGATGCCCGACGCCGACTTCGGGCGCTGGCCCAAGCCGGCGGAGCTGGCCGCCGCGATCGGCTACCTGGCCAGCCCCACCAACGCGCTGACCTCGGGCGCGCTGGTGCCGGTCTACGGCCGGGCGTGATCCGCGGCGGCGACTGTCCGTGTTCCGGACATCGTCGGCGCGCGCGCCGTCGCGATCCGTGGCGTAGACTCCAGGAGTGATCGACGATCCGACGAGACCGGGCGGGGGACCGGACGCCGCGACCGTCGACGCGTCGCCGGGGTCGGGCTCGACGGCGGTGCTGCCCACCGCCGCCGGCGATCGGTTCGGGCGGTTCCGGGTCGAGGGCATGCTGGGCGCGGGCGGCATGGGCGTCGTGTTCGCCGCTCACGACCCGCTGCTCGACCGCCGGGTCGCGATCAAGGTGATGGCGCAGTCGGCCGATGACACCGACGGCGTGGCCGCCGAGGCGCGGATGGTGCGCGAGGCCAAGGCCATGGCCCGCCTCTCGCACCCCAACGTGGTGCGGGTCTACGAGGCGGGCGCCACCCGGGCCGGCGTGTTCCTGGTGATGGAGCTGATCGAGGGCACGACGCTGGCGCGTTGGCTGGACGAGCCACGGCCGTGGCGCGAGGTGCTGGCCCGGTTCGTCGGCGCCGGCCGGGGGCTGGCGGCGGCCCACGCGGCCGGGCTGGTGCACCGCGACTTCAAGCCGGCCAACGTGCTGCTCGGCAACGACGGCCGCGTGCTGGTCACCGACTTCGGCCTGGTCGGGGTCGGCGCCGAGGCGGCCCAGGCCGGCAGCGCCCGGGTCGTCGCCGACGGGCTCGATCTCACCAGCGGGGCGATGGTCGGCACCCCGCGCTACATGGCCCCCGAGCAGCACCAGCGCGGCACGGTCGACGCGCGCACCGATCAGTGGTCGTTCTGCGCGTCGATGTGGGAGGCGCTGTACCGCGCGCACCCGTTCGCCGCCGATTCGATCGAGGTGCTGGCGATGCGGGTGTGCGTCGACGAGCTGGCCCCGCCTGCCGATCCGCGGGGCGTGCCGGATCGCGTGCGCCTGATCCTCACCCGCGGCCTGGCGCGCGACCCGGCGGCCCGCTACCCGACGATGGCCGACCTGCTGGCCGCGCTCGAGCACGACCCGGCCAAGGCGTGGCGGCGCGCCGCGATCGGCGCGGGGGCGCTGGCGCTGGTCGCGGTCGCGACCTTCGGCTGGGTGCGGGCGGCCGCGCGCCCCAGCGCGATCGGGCCGTGCCGGACCGCGCCGCTGCCGACCTGGACGCCGGCGCGCCACGCCGAGGTCGCGCGGCAGTTCCACCTGGCGCGCGGCGCCGCCGGCGACGACGCGGTGGCGCGCGTGGCGGCGCGGCTCACCAGCGCCGATCAAGACGCGCTGCGCGTGACCGCCGAGGTGTGCCGCGAGGATCGCCACGACACCTCCGAGTTCTTCGAGCGCGTCGGCTGCCTGACCCGCCTGCGCGCCGATCGCGCGGCGCTGATCGACGTGCTGGCGCAGCGCACCGGCGCCGCGGTGGTCGACGGCGCGGTGGCGGCGGTGTCGAGCCTGCCGGCCGCCGCGACCTGCCTCGATCCGCGCACCCGCGGTCGCGGCGTGACCGCGCTCGGGCCGGAGGCCCGCGTCGCCGCCGCGACGATCGACGCCGACCTCCAGCAGGCCGAGGCGCTGTTCCGCGCCGGGCTCTACCCCGACGCGCTGGCCGCCGCCCGCGCCGCGGTGGCGGCCGCCGACGCCGACGCCGCGATCGGCCTCGAGGCGACCGCGCGCCTGGCGCTCGGCCGCGCCCTCGAACGGACCGGCGCGATGGCCGCGAGCGAGGCCGAGCTGCGGCAGGCGGCGCAGCTCGCGGCGACCAGCGGCGACGACGCCACCGTCGCGGCGGCGTGGGTCGAGCTCTTGTGGGTGGTCAACCGGGCCCAGCGCGCCGACGAGGTCCCGACGCTGGCGCCGCTGGTCACCGCGGCCGTCGAGCGCGCCGGCAGCCCGCCGCGGCTGCGCGCCGATCTGGTGTTCCACCAGGCGGCGGCGCTGGTCGAGCTCGGCCGCTACGACCAGGCGATGCCGCTCCTGACCCAGGCGCTGGCGATCGTCCGCGACGAGCTCGCCGACGATCCGCTGCCGGCGGCGCGGATCATCAACACGATGGCCAACGTCGAGAGCTACCGCGGCCGCACCGCCGAGGCGATCGCGCTGTACGAGCAGGTCGCGGCCCGACGCGAGGCGATCCTCGGCCCGACGCACCCCGACGTCGCGTACGCGCAGCAGAACCTCGGGCTCGCGGAGCTCGACGTCGGCCGTCAGGACGACGCGCTGGCGCGGTGCCAGCGCGCCGAGCGGATCCTGGCCGGGACCGGCGGCCTCGAGCCGACGCGCCGGGCCGGCGCGCTGGCCTGCATCGGCGAGGCCCAGCGCCAGCGTGGCGAGCTCGCGGCGGCGGCGACGGCGCTGGCCGAGGCGATCGCGCTGGGCGAGTCGGTCACGCCGGCGATCGCGCTGTTGCCGTACATGCTCGCCGCGCTCGCGGCGGTCGAGTGCGATCGCGGCCAGCCCGCGCGCGCGCTGGCGCTGATCGATCGCGCGATCGCGATGATGGACAACCCGATCGATCGCGTCGAGTTCCTGGTGCCGCGGGCGCGCGCGCTCAACGACCTCGGCCGCGGCGATCAGGCCCGCCGCCAGCTCGAGCTGATCGCCGCCGAGCTCCAGGGCGGCCCGCGGTTGCAGGCCGACTTCGACTTCCAGCTGGCCCGCGCGCTGTGGGCCGATCGCGCCGCCCGCGTCCGCGCGCACGAGCGGGCGGCCGCCGCCCGCGCCACGTACGTCGACCGGCACCTCGACCGCGACCGTGACGCGGTCGACGCCTGGCTGGCCGCGCACCGCTGATCCGGGCTCACCGGCGGCGGGCGTGGGAGTAGGATGCGCGCATGACGTACCCGACTCGCCTGGCCGCCGCGGCCCTGGCCACGACCTTGACGCTCGCCTGCGGCGACGACGGCGGCGGCGGCCCGCCCCCCGATGAGACCCTCACGCTGGCCGGCCTCGACGGCCAGGTCGACGTGACGATCGACGACCGCGGCGTCCCGCACATCCGCGGCACCACCGTCCACGACGTGCTCCTCGCCGAGGGCTACCTGATGGCGCGCGATCGCTTCGCGCAGATGGAGTTCATCCGCCGCAGCGTCACCGGCCGGCTGGCCGAGGTCGCCGGCGGGCTGTCGCCGGGGCTGATCGACGACGATCGCGAGCAGCGGTTCCTCGGCTTCCGCCGGGTCGGCCAGGCGATCTACGACGGCCTCCCCGCGACCGATCCCACGCGGCTCGCCGCCGACGCGTTCGTCGCCGGCATCAACCAGTACATCGACACCGTGCTCAAGCAGCCCGGCTACACGACGACCCGCGGCAACGAGGCGCTGGCGCTGATCCTGTCGTCGCCGCACGCCGATCACTGGACCGGCGGCGACGTCTTCGCGCTGGCCCGCTACCAGGCGTGGAACCTGTCGTACGACGCCGGCGCCGACATCTCGCGCACCGCCGCGCGCTCGGGCGTCACCACCGCGTTCCCCGCCAGCTCGCCCGATCCCTTGATCGCCGCGCGCGCCGGCCTGTACCAGGACTGGTGGACCGACAAGCCGGCCCGCGCCGCGTTCACCAGCGACGGCTTCCCCAACGTCGGCACCGACACCGGCAGCCGGGCGCGCCGCCGCGCCGCCGCCAGCTTCGTGCCCGATCAGCGCGCGCTGGCCGGCGCCGAGCGGTTCTTCGACCGCATGGACGACAACCTGCTGCTCCACCGCGACCCGCACATCGGCTCGAACTCGTGGGTCGTCGCCGGCGCGAAGACCGCCAGCGGCCACCCGATCCTGTCCAACGATCCGCACCTGTCGCTGATCGCGCCGCCGGTGTGGTGGTACGTGCACCTCGACACCGTCACCAAGGGCGGCGAGCAGGCGCTCGACGTCGAGGGCGTCGCGTTCGCCGGCCTGCCCGGCGTCGTGCTCGGCTTCAACCGCAAGCTGGCGTGGAGCGCGACCACCACCGGCTACGACGTGACCGACGTCTACGACGAGCAGGTGACGTTCCGCAACGACGGCACGCCGGCGGCGCCGGTGTGGGTCCCGGCGTCGGTGCGGTTCCGCGGCGCCGACGTGCCGCTGCAGGTCGTCGACGAGGTGATCAACATCCAGAGCCAGGCGTCCGAGACCTTCAAGGTCTACGTCGTGCCGCACCACGGCGCGCTGATCCCCGACTCGATCGTCCCGCCGACCTCGGTCGCCGATCCCCACGGCCGCGCGATGTCGGTGCGCTACACCGGCGACGTCCCGACCAACGAGCTGGCGTTCTTCGTCGGGCTGTTGTCGGCCGGCGACTTCGCCGCCGCCGAGACCGCCCAGGACAACTTCCGGGTCGGCGCGCAGAACTTCTCGTTCGCGTCGGCCACCGACGGCATCCGCTGGTCGACCGAGGCGCGGATCCCGCAGCGCGACCCCCGCGCGTGCGACTTCGGCTACGACGCCAACGGCGTGCCCACCGGGATCTCGCCGCTGTTCGTCCTCGACGGCGCCAGCGGCGATCACGAGTGGACCACCGACCTCGAGGACCGCTACATCCCGCACGAGGTCAACCCGGCGCGCGGCTACATCGCGACGTCGAACCAGGACAACGTCGGCGTCACCACCGACGGCAACCCCTGCAACGATCCGTACTACCTCGGCGGCGACTTCGACACCGGCTACCGCCAGGCGCGCATCCGCCAGCGGCTCGACGCGCTGACCGCGCGCGGCGGCATCACCACCGACGACATGGTCGCGCTGCAGGGCGAGACGACGTCGATCCTGGGCGAGGGCATGCGCGTCGCGGTGATCGCGTCGCTCGACCACGCGCTCGGCGATCCGTCCGACGATCCGGCGCTGGCCGCGGCGATGACCGCGATCGGCGCCGCCGGCCGCGAGCAGCTGATGGACGCCCGGACCCGGCTGATGGCGTGGTCGTTCGCGACCCCGCACGGCGTCGGCGCCACCGCCGCCGCCGAGGTCGCCGACAGCGTCGCGACGACAGTCTGGAACCTGACCCTGACCCGGCTGGCCAGCCTGGCGTTCGACGACGAGGGCACGCGCATCGGCCGCAAGCCGGGCTCGCTCCTGGCGGCGCGCGCGCTCGAGTGGGCGCTGACCGCGCCGTCGTCGATGGCCACCTACCGCGCGTCGTACGGCGGCGACACGAGCTGGAACGACAGCGTGCTGTGGGACGATCTCGACACCGCCGCGGTGCGCGAGTCGCGCGACGAGCGCGTCGTCCGCGCGGTGGTCGCGGCCTACGGCTTCGCCGGCGGCCGGCTGGGCACCGACCGCGAGCAGTGGCGCTGGGGCCGCCTGCACCAGGTGCGGTTCGGCCAGGTCGTGCCCGCGCTCGACGGCAACGCCCAGGTGTCGATCCCGCCGGCGATGGACCCGACGTTCCCCGACGGGTTCCCGCGCCACGGCGACCTGGGCGCGGTCGACCCCGGCAACTACGGCATCTACGGCACCAGCGACTTCCACTTCGGCTCGGGCGCCTCGCAGCGCCTGGTCGTCGAGATGACGCCGACCGGCCCGGTCGCGCGCAACGCCCTGCCCGGCGGCCAGCGCGAGGATCCGGACGATCCGCACCACGCCGACGAGGCCGAGCTGTGGCGCGTCAACCAGCAGCCGCCGCTGTACTTCGAGCAGGCCGACATCGAGGCCCACGCCGAGCGCCGGGTCCGGTTCACGCCGGGCTCGTGAGCGCACGCGGGGTTGGCCCGGGCGAACCGGTCGGCCACCTGGCGCGTAACTCCTGGGACCTCGCGGCGTAGAAACCTGCGAGCCCGAGCCAGCGTCCAAGCTAGGCTCATCGAAGGAGACCCCGTGGCCGACCGTCCGTTGTTCGATCGCTATCCCGAGGCCGCGAAGAGCTGGGATCGGCGCCAGTTCCTGCAGACCGCCGCCGCCGGCACGGTCGTGGTGGCGCTCGGAGGCGCGCTGTGGCGCCTGGCCGCCGACGATCTGACGCGCAAGGCCCGGGCCGAGAAGCGCAGCGACGGGCGGTCGCGCCTGCCGCCCGGCCAGCGGGTGCTGTCGAAGTTCCGCAACATGGGCGGGGACGAGGGCCCGGGCGACGTGAAGAGCTTCCGGCTGCGGGTCCACGGCGCGGTGGCGTCGCCGTTCACGCTCGACTACGCCGGCCTGCTCAAGCTGCCGCAGGTCGAGCAAGCCGCCGACGTGCACTGCGTGACCGGCTGGTCGTGCCTGGGCTCGCTGTTCAAGGGCGTGCGGGTGTCGACCCTGGCGGAGAAGGCCGGCGTCAAGGGCACCGTCCGCCACGTCATCTTCGAGGCCGCGCACGGTTACACCACCAACGTGCCGTTCGCCGAGGCCACCGCGCCGGCGGCGATGGTCACCTATCGCATGAACGGCAAGCCGTTCCCGATCGAGCACGGCGCGCCGGTGCGCGGCCTCGTGCCCGACCTGTACTTCTGGAAGAGCGCGAAGTGGCTGACCGGCGTGAAGTTCGTCGTCGACGACGAGCCCGGGTACTGGGAGGTGCGCGGCTACCACAACCACGCCGATCCGTGGCGCGAAGAGCGCTACGGCTGAGCGCCCGCGGGTAGGTCGCGCCCTGCGCCGTGTGCCACGCTGGGCCCATGGCGGAACCTGGAACCGAGATCGGCGCGCCGGCCGCGGCGTCGCCACAGGAGTCGTCCGTGTCGAACGCCGCCGTCACCTCCGACAAGCCCGCGCGCGGGCGCCTGCTGGCCATGATCGGCAAGCGCTGGCGCGGCTGGCTGCGCGCGATCCACCGCGACGTCGGCTACCTCGCCGTCGGGCTCACGCTGATTTACGCGATCAGCGGGCTGGCCATCAACCACATCAAGGACTGGGATCCGAACTACACGACGTACGAGCGCGAGCGGACGATCGCGCCGATCCCCGCCGACGTGCCCGACGACGCGGCGATCGCCCAGGCCCGCGCCGCGCTCGAGGTCGGCACGCCGCGCTCGACCTACCGCGCCGGCGACGAGATCTACCTCGAGTACGACTACAAGAAGCTGGTGGTCTACGGCGACAGCGGCCGCGTCGTCGAGCAGGGCCGCCACCCGCGGTTCCTGCTGCGGGTCGCCAACTGGCTGCACTACAACCGCGGCAAGAAGGCGTGGACGTACATCGCCGACGGGTACGCGGTGCTGCTGCTGTACCTGGCGGTGTCGGGGCTGTTCATGATCAAGGGGCGCAACGGGCTGCGCTGGCGCGGCGCGATCTTGCTGGCCGCCGGCGTCAGCGTGCCGATCGGCTACGTGAGCTGGTCGGGCGGCCCCGAGGCGGCGAACCGCGCGACGCAGCGCGCGGCCGAGCAGGCGCCGCCGGTGGGCGACGACGACGCCGGCGACGCGCCCGCCGCGCCGGCGGGTGACCCGGCCGCGCCGCCCGCCGCCGACGAGGGCGCCGAGTTCACGCGGCCGCCGGCGCGCCGGCCGCCGCCGCCGCCGCGGGCCACACCGGGGCCGCCGGGGCCCGACGATCCCGCCCCCGCCGCGGACGCGGTACCGTCGCCGCCGCCATGAGCCGCCGCGCCCCCGATCGCATCGTCCGCGCGGCGCGGGCGATCGACGGGCCGGCGCTGCTGTTCGATCTGCCCGCGATCGCCGAACGGCTGGCGGCGCTGCGCGACGCGACGCGGGCCGCGGGCGTCGAGGCGCTGGTGGCGACCAAGGCGATCGTCGGCGTGCCGGGCCTGGTGGCGCTGGCCGCCGCGACGCTCGACGGCCTCGACCTGGCCGGCCCCGACGAGGACGGCGCGGCGACGGCGACCGTGCGCGTCGTGTCGGTGACGTTCCCGGGCGGCGCGACGGCGGATCGCCTGGCGCGGCTCGCCGTCGGCGGGCGACGCGTGATCGCGTCGTGCGAGACCGCGGCGCAGCTGGCCGCGGCGGCCGCGGTGCCGGGCGTCGAGCTCGCGGTGCGGGTGTCGACCAGCGCGCTCGGCGAGAGCGCGCCCGGCGGCCTGCGCGACGCCGCCGGCGATCACGCCAGCCGGTTCGGCGTGGCCGTCGACGAGCTGCGCGCGATCGCCGCCGCCGCGCCCGGTCGCGTGCGCGGCCTCCACGTCCACGGCGGGCCGCTGGCGGTGAGCGCCGCGCCGCTGGTCGCGCGGGCCCGCGCCGCGCTGGCCGCCGCCGACGCCGCCGGCCTGGCGATCGCGCGGCTCGATCTCGGCGGGTCGCTGCACGGCTTCGCGCTCGGCGCGCCGATCGCCGGGCAGGTCCGCCTCGCCGACGCGCTCGCCGCGGTCCGCGCCGCGGTGCCGCGGTCGATCGAGCTGTGCGTCGAGCCCGGCCGCGTCCTCACCGAGGGCTGCGGCTACGCCAGCGGGCCGGTGCTCGCCGCGCGCGCGATCGCCGGCCACGACGCCCGGGTGCTCGGCCTGTCGCGGCTGTGTCACCTGCGCTGGTCGACGCCGCGCCTGTGCGCGCCGCCCCCCGCCGCCGGCGCCGGCCACCGCCTCGTGCTGGTCGGCGCCACCTGCTGCGAGGACGACGTGATCGCGGACGCCCTCGTCCCCGACGCCGCCGCGCTCTCGGTCGGCGAGACCGCCATCGTCGCCGAGGTCAGCGCCTACGCGGCGGCCTGGAATCGCGGCTTCGCCGGCGTCCCAGCAGCGACGGTGCTCGCGGTCGAGTAGCGGGATCGGGATCGGGATCGGGATCGGGATCGGGATCGGGATCGGGATCGGGATCCGGGATCGGGATCGGGATCGGGATCGGGATCGGGATCGGGATCGGGATCGGGATCGGGATCGGGATCGGATTATCGTTTACATCGTAAATTTTACGCTGTATATGCTTCCCATCATGGCCCGCGCCGCGCTCCTGCCCGCCGACATCGCCACCACGCGTGAGCGGCTGGCGACCGCGGCGACCCGGCTGTTCGCGCGCCACGGCTACGACGCGGTGACGATGCGCGCGGTCGCCGGCGAGCTCGGCGTCAGCGCGATGACGCCGTACCGCTACCTCGGCGGCAAGGACGAGCTGGTCGCGCTGGTCCGCGCCCAGGCCTTCACCCGCTTCGCCGAGGCGCTCGAGGCCGCCACCGCGCCGGCGCGCGATCCGATCGTCCGGCTCCACCGGCTCAAGGCGGCGTACGTCGGCTTCGCCCAGGCCGAGCCCGACGCGTACCGCATCATGTTCGAGCTGCGGGCGCCCGGCGACGAGCACCGCTGGCCCGAGCTGACCGCGGCCACCCGGCGCGCCTTCGGCTGCCTGCTCGCCGCGGTGACCGCCGCGATCGACGCCGGCGCGCTCACCGGCGAGCCGCTGGCGGTGGCGCAGCTCCTGTGGGCGTCGACCCACGGGCTGTGCGCCCTGTACCTGTCGGGCAACCTGCCGGCGCGCGCGCTCGCGCGGCTGGCCGCCGTCGATCACGAGCTGGCCGGGTTCCGCCCGGCCGCCCCTGCCCCCGCCCGCACCCGGAGACGCGCATGACCCGCATCGGACGTTCGTACAAGCAGCACGGCCTCCCCGATCCCGGCCCCCGCGGCTGGGACAGCATCGTCATCGGCAGCGGCCTCGGCGGCCTGACCGCCGCGTCGATGCTGGCCCGCCACGCCGGCCAGCGCGTGCTGGTGCTCGAGCGGCACTACACCGCGGGCGGCTTCACCCACACGTTCCACCGCCCCGGCTACGAGTGGGACGTCGGCGTGCACTACGTCGGCGACGTCCACCGCGAGGGCACGCTGCTCCGCCGCGCGTTCGATCACCTCACCGACGGCCAGCTCGGCTGGGCGTCGCTGGGCGACGTCTACGACACGATCGTCATCGGCGACGATCGTTACCCGTTCCTCGCCGGCCGCGAGCGGTTCCGCCAGACGATGCACGAGCGCTTCCCCAACGAGCGCGATGCGATCGATCGCTACCTGCAGCTGATCCGCGAGACCGTCCACGCCAGCAAGAAGTTCTTCCTCGAGAAGGCGCTGCCGCCGATGCTGGGCGCGGTGGCCTCGCCGCTCTTGCGCGGGCCGGCGATGCGCCACGCGCGCAAGACCGTGCGCGAGGTGATGGCGACCCTGACCGGCGATCGCCGCCTGACCGCGGTCCTCACCGGGCAGTACGGCGACTACGGCCTGCCGCCGGCCCAGGCCAGCTGGTTCATGCACGCGATGCTGGTCGGCCACTACCTCGGCGGCGGCGCCTACCCGGTCGGCGGCTCGGCGCGGATCGCCGCGACGATGCTGCCCGGCATCGAGGCCGCCGGCGGCGCGGTGATCACGTCGGCCGAGGTCGCCGAGATCGTCGTCGAGCGCGACCGCGCGGTCGGCGTGCGGCTGGCCGGCGGCGAGGAGGTGCGCGCGACGCGGGTGATCAGCGACGCCGGCCTGGCGCTGACCTTCGGCAAGCTGGTGCCGCGCGAGGCCGCCGCCCGCCACGACCTCAAGCCCACCGTGCCGGGCGCGCCGCCGTCGTTCGCCCACGTCTCGCTGTACGCCGGCTTCCGCCACGACGCCGCGGCGCTGGGGCTCGAGCGTTCGAACCTGTGGGTCTACCCCGACGACGATCACGATCGCAGCGTGGCCCGCTTCCTCGCCGACCCCGAGGCGCCGCTGCCGGTGGCGTACCTGTCGTTCCCGTCGGCCAAGGACCCCGACTTCGCCAACCGCTTCCCCGGCCGCGCCACCGTCGAGGTGATCGGCGTCGCGCCGTACGCGGCGTTCGCGCCGTGGGCCGGCACGCCGTGGAAGAAGCGCGGCGCCGACTACGAGGCGCGGAAGGCGCGGCTGCGCGATCGGCTGCTGGGCGAGCTGTACCGCCAGTGCCCGCAGGTCGAGGGCAAGGTCGATCACGCCGAGCTGTCGACGCCGCTCACCACCCAGCACTTCGCCGGCCACCCGTCGGGCGAGATCTACGGCCTCGCCCACACCCCCGAGCGCTTCGCCGCCCGCCACCTGCGACCGCACACGCCGATCGCGAACCTGTTCCTGACCGGCGCCGACATCTGCACCGCGGGCGTCGGCGGCGCGCTGATGGGCGGCGTGCTCACCGCCACCGCGATCACGCGCAAGAACATGATCACCGCGATGCTGCGCGAGCGCGGCGCGGGGCGCGGGGCTTCGGCGCCGGCGCCTTCGCCCGCGGCGTCGACCGCGACCGCGGCGGTGGCGTCGTCGGCGCCGCCGGCGTGAGCAGCTTGAGCAGCTTCTTCGGCGCCTGGGCGCGGTAGCTCTCGTCGATCCACGCCTTGAGCATCGCGATCGGCACGTCGGGCCCGGCGAAGGTCGCGCGCACCCAGCCGCTCTTGCCCAGCCCGTAGGCCGCCGGCTCGCAGCCCGGCACCAGCAGCGCCATCGCGCTGGACTGCGGCAGCTTGCACGAGATGCCGAGCGGCTCGCCCTCGAGCGACAGGTACGCGAAGGTCTTGTCGTCGACCGCGAGGTCGAGGTGCCCGGGCCACGGGCTCTTGGTGTGCGCGCCGGGATAGGCGAGCCCGAAGGCGCGCAGCTCGCGCAGCGCCGCGTCGGTCGGGGCGGATTTGCGCCGGGGCATCGCGGCGATGATAGCGAAGCGCGTGGTAGCGTGGGCGCGAATGCGCGCGCTGTCCCTGTCGCTGACGTTGCTCGCCGGGTGCGTGGTCGGCGCGCGGGGCCGTGCTGCCACCAACGGCAACTCGCTGGCCCTGTCGGGCTCGATCGTCGCGCCGCGCCCACCGGTCGCGATGATCGTGAGCCTCAGCGACCAGCACATCGTCGGTGGCGCCGGCTGGCTGCGCACGTTCGCCGACGACGCGCTGTGGCTGACGCCCTACGGCGGCCTCCTGTGGCGGGTCGACGACGGCGCGGTCGGCGTCGAGGCCGGCGTGAACCTGCTCTACGGCTACGTCGGCGCCGAGGCCGGCGTGCAGCAGACCATCGGCGACGGCGGCTCGACCGGCGGCTTCATCGGCGCCGGCGTCAACGTGCTCGCGCTGTGCGGCTGCCTGTGACTACCAGGTGCGACCGACCGCGACGCCGAGCTGCGCGACCGTGCCGCGCACCGGCACCTCGCCGGCCGCGGTGACGTGCAGCGACAGCTCCGGCACCAGCTGCCAGCAGCCGCCGAACCGCCACGCCGCGTTGGCGAAGCCGCCGAGCAGGAGGCCCTCGGCGTGGCCGCCGGCCCGCGGCGCGAAGACGCCGCCGGTGACGACCGGTCCGACGGTGAACGCCCACCGCGGCGAGGTGCGCCGCGTCGCCAGCGCGGTCAACCGCAGGTGGCCGTAGAGCGCGTCGGTCGAGCCGCCGCCCTCCTTGGTGCGCGCGCCGCCGAGCGCCGCCGCGATCGCCCAGCGCCAGCGGCCACCGCCCAGCGCGTGCTGCACGCCGAGCTCGGCGCCCGGCACGTACAGCTTGAGCGTCACGTCGGTGGTCGCGGTGACGCCGCGGCGCGCCGCCAGCTCGACGTGCGCCGCCGGCGTGCGGGTGTCCTGGTCGCGATCGCGGAACGAGCCCACGTCGACCGCGAGGTCGTAGCGGGTGTGCCCGCGCGCGATCGGCTCGGCGGTGCGGTACGTCGACAGCGACCCGCAGCCGGCCAGCCCGACGACGATCAGGCTACGGCGCCACATGGCTCGCGAAGAAGTCGAGGAGCTGGTCGTTGCCGATGTCGCGCCCGACCTTGCCGATGCGGTCCTCGCCGAAGTACGGCCAGCCGCTCGGCCAGGTGTGGCCGGCGCCGTCTTGCCGGTACAGCTCGGTGGCGGCGGCGCAGCCGTCCCACACCCGGTGGGTGACGGTGACGCCGTCGGTCGGATCGACGTCGGGCAGCGCGGTGTCGACGAAGGTCGGCGCGCAGCCGTTGCGCAGGCGCCAGCCCTCGAGCGTCGTCGCCACCGAGGTCTTGCGGCCGCCCTCGCCGATGCAGGCCTGGGTGCCGCCGTCGTACTGCCAGCACGGGTCCTCGGTGCCGTGGATCTGCAAGACCGGCGTCGCCCGCGGGCACGCGCCGCCGGTGTCGGCGAACTGGTTGGCGCCGGCCACCGGCGCGATCGCCGCCAGCGGCGTCGGCAGCTCGCACGCCAGCCGGTGCGAGATCGCGCCGCCGTTGGAGATGCCGGTGGCGTACAGCCGGCGCGGATCGACCGGCAGCGCCGTCCCGACCTCGGCGAGCAGGTCGCCGACGTAGGCGACGTCGTCGACGCCGCTCTGGCACGCCGCGCCGCTGGTGCAGTCCCAGCCGTCCTCTCCGCCACCCGCGTTCCAGGTGCGGATGCCCCGCAGCGGCCGACCGCCGGTGCCGTCGGGCACGACCACGACGAAGCCGCGCGCCGTCGCGCGCGCCGCCAGGCACTGCGGGCTGTCGACGGCGCCGACCGGGCAGGTCGTGCGATCGGCGCCGCCGCGGTTGCCGCCGCCGCCGTGGAACAGCATCACCACCGGCAGCGCCGACACGCCGTCCCAGCCCGCCGGCACGTGCACGTCGTAGCCGCGATCGAGCCAGCCCGGCATCGCGCACGCGCGATCGTCGCCCGCCGCCAGCGAGCCCGGGCCGCACCGCTCGTCGGCGTCGAGGCAGCCGCTCAGCGCGACCGCCGCCAGCACCAGCGCCGCGCGCATCAGTTGGGCAGGCCGCCCGGGTTGTTGTGGTCCCACTTGAGCGTGAACATGTCGCACGGGCCCTCGTGCAGGTCCTCGCCGTTGGCGCCGGCGCCGACCAGCGCACCGGTGCCACGCTTGACGCTGCCGTCGAAGGCCATGTCGCTGTCGACGAACAGCGCGAACTCGCACATCTCCTGGTTGCCGATCCCCCACTGCACCTCGGCGGCGGTGTCGTTCATGAACGTGCAGGAGAACCTGAGGCCGGTGGCGCCGGCCGCCGCGAGATCGACGGGCGGCGAGAACGCCTTGCCCGAGGCCTCGCCGAAGCCGGCGTTGTGCAGGATGACCTCGCCGTCGCGCGGTCCGCCGACCAGCGCGATCTCCGCGGTCGTCCCCAGCGCGTGGTAGTGCGGCAGGGCGTAGTGGATGCGCTCCTTGAGCGGCTGGCCGATCTCGCGCTGGTAGCTCTGCGCGAGCTCGCACGAGGTCGACACCGTCGACGTCTTGTTGGCGGCCAGGTGCAGGTCGAAGTAGGTCGCGCGCGACGGCACCAGCTTGACCCGCACGTCCTCGGGCGCCACCGAGTGCACGGCCAGCGCCATCGGGCTGGCCAGCGTCGCGTCCCCGACGTTGAGCAGGTGCGTCGAGCCGATGATCCGGCTGTACGGCGGGATCCGCACCGCCGCGCCGTCCTTGAAGGTCTGGTCCTCGGTCGCGACCTGGGTCGACTGCGCGAACAGGAAGCCGCCCGCCACCGCCGCGACCAGCTCGTCGAACCCGACCGCGCCGCAGTCCCAGGCGCCGTCGGGCTGGACGTAGAGGTCGTCGGGGACGAAGAACCAGTTCGAGTGGTGGTAGCCGCCGCCGTTGCGCATCGTGACGCTGTCGACCCAGATCTCCTCGGGGTTGTTCAGCGTCCAGCTCTGGCACAGGCCGCTGATCTCCTGCCCGGGCGCCACCGTCGTGGTCGACAGCGTGCGTTCCAGCGTGCACGCGGCGTGGGATGGATCGCACGGCCCGGCGGGATCATCGCCGCAGGCGATCAGGGGCACGACCGACACGACCGACACGACGGCGAGCGCGCGCAGCGACATGGCTCCACGCTATCACCGCGGCGGCCGGCCGGGCCGCTTTCCTCAGCCGACGCTCGCCAGCCACGAGCCGTGGAAGGTGATCGGGACCGGGTGATCGAACCAGGCGCGCGCGACCGGGCCGGCCTCGAGCCGCGCCGCGTCGAGCACCGCGAGGTACGACGCGTCGGCCCGGCCGTCGTAGACCAGCGTCAACACCCAGCCGGCCTGCTCGTCGGTGGCGCCGAGCGCCGGCACGAACACCGGCTCGGCGACGACCTCGTGCTGGCCGAAGCGGCAGCGCGCGCGCCGCCCGTCGGCGTGGTGCGCGACGACGCCGCCGAGGTCGGCGTCGACCATCCAGGTGACGCCCTGCGCCTGGCCCTCGCGCGCCGGGTGGACCCGCGGGAACTCGACGCCGAGGTCGAGCACCGCCTCGGAGCGGAGCCGGCGCGCGCCGACGTCGATCACCGCGCGGTGCAGCCGCCCCGCGTCGAGCCCGCCCGACCCGCCGCCGGTGGCCAGCGCGCCGAAGCTGTCGAAGTTGGGGTAGCGCACGTAGTCGACGACCACCTCGCCGCCGCGCTCGAAGGCGTTGGCGAAGTGCCACTGGTAGAACGCGTCGACGGTGAAGCGCACGACCGCGGCCGGCGCGTCGATCGGCATGACGATGATCTCGGTGCCGAGCTCGGGCCGCCAGCGGAACAGCTGCCCGAAGTCGCCGAGGCCGAGCAGCATCCGCGGCACGTGGACCGCGGCCGGCGACACGAACCACACCAGGTGGCGCTCGGTCGCGATGAAGTCGTGGAGCATCGGCGCGAAGCCGAGCGCGACCTCGCCCAGCGTGCGCGCCGGGCCGGCGTCGGGCAGCGCGTAGGCCACCAGCCGGGTGCGCCGGCCGTACTCGACGCCGAAGTTGTAGGTGGTGGCGCGGGCGGCGACCCGGTGCGGGTGCGCCGACAGCGCCCGGCCGATCACGCCGCCGAGGTCGGTCTCGCCGACGGTCTCGACGTCGGCGGCGGTCAGCCGCAGCTCGGTCGGCCGCGCCGCCTCCATCAGCGCCAGGATCCGGCCCTGCCAGGCGACGACGTTGGTGTTGGCGGTGTTCTTGAATCGCCCGCGCGCGACGTTGGCGAAGCGCTTGCGCCACGGCAGCCCGGTGCCGAACAGCACCTCGCCGGCGGCGCGCTCGGCGGCCAGCCCCGCGGTCGCGGTCAGGCGGCACACGCCGTGGGCGCCGGCGGCGTCGAGGCGCACGCCGGTGATCAGGCCGTCGCCCTCGAAGCTGTGGGCGTAGGCCTGGCCGAACTGGCCGAACAGCCCGGGCCCGTTGCGCAGGAGCGTGCCGCGCAGCCCCGGCGGCAGCGCGCCCTCGACGCGCAGCGGCTCGAAGCCGTGCTCGCGGGCGATCGAGCGGGTGAACATGCGCCGCGCCAGCTCGGCGCGGGTCGGCGGCGGCGGCGCCGGGGGCGGCGCGATGGCGGGCGAGGTGGCCGGGGCGGCGGAGGATGTGAGCATCGATTACATCGATAGCCCGTCCGCGGCTTGACCGCAAGCGAGAAAGTAAGCACTGTTTACAACGTGCCTGCCCGCCCCGCCGCCCCGAAGGCGCGCCCGCCCCGCCCGCGCGTGCGCAAGAAGGCCGCCGCGACCTACCACCACGGCGATCTGCGCCAGGCGCTGGTCGACGCCGCGCTGGCGGCGATCGCCGAGGGCGGGCTCGAGGCGCTCAACCTGCGGGACCTGGCGCGGCGGCTGGGGGTGTCGCCGGCGGCGCCGTACCGCCACTTCGCCGACAAGGAGGCGCTGGTGCGCGCGGTCGCGGCCGACATCGCGCAGCGCTACGCGGCGGTGCTGGCCCAGGCCGCCGCCGAGGCCCCGCCCGACCCGCTGTCGCAGTTCCGGGCCACCGGCGTCGCCGCGGTGCGCTTCGCGGTGCGCCACCCCGCCCACTTCCGCGTGGTCTACACGCCGGGCCTCCACGATCACCGCGGCGACGACGACCCGACCCGCGCGGCGCTGACCGCGGCCCAGGCCGCCGGCGTGATCGCCCCGATCCCGGTCGACGCGATCATGCTGACCGCGCAGTGCGCGATCTACGGCCTGTCGCGGCTGATCGTCGACGACCAGCTGCCCGGCGGCGCGGTCACGCCGGCCCAGGCCGACGCGATGACCCGGGCGGTCACCGACGTGCTCGGCCTCGGCTTCCTGCCGCGGTGACTACTCGATGCGCTTGATGATGTGCAGGCCGTAGTCGGACTCGACGACGCCGACCTCGCCGACCTCGAGCCGCAGCCCGAGCTGGCGGAACTCGATGACCAGCTGGGCGTCGGGGCTGACGTCGTAGGCCTCGCCGGTGGTGGCGCTGCCGGGATCCTCGGAGTGCATGCCCATCAGCATCTCGAAGTCGGCGCCGGCCTTGATCTGCTTGAGCAGCGCGCGGATCTCGCGCTCGGCGTCGCGCTTGCTGCGGCCGAGCGCGCGCTGGTCGGCGCCGCCCTTGCCCTCGACCTTGTCCTTCCACGAGATCAGGATGTGCTTGACCTTCGCGTGGTTGGCGCGCGGCTCGCGCTGCAGGATCTCGGTCGAGACGACGGTGTCGGTGGCGAGGCCCATGCCACCGACGCGGTTGTTCATGGTGGGGCCGGACATGCCGGTGGGGCCGCAGGCGGCGACGACGATGACGACGAGCGAGGCGAAGGTGCGCATCCGCCGCAGACGCTAGCAGCTCGAACCGCGGTGGCCCAGCGCGTAGCCTCGCCAGGCGCTCGGCGAGCAGACCCCTTGCGCTGGTGCTCGAACCCCGGCACGGTGCCGTGATGCCCTCCCCTGACGACCGCGCGGTCGCGTCCAGCGAGCTCCTCACGCTCTTGCCCCCGCGGGTGTGGCACCTGACGTCGACCGGCGGCGACCTGTGGTGCCGGCGGCCGTACTCGTTCTTCTTCTCGAGCGACACGCTGGCCAGCGACTTCGCCACCGCGATGGGCCTGGGCGAGCTGTGGCCGATCGGCCTCGACGCCACCGTCATCGTGTCGAGCGAGTTCCTGACCGCGCTGCGCGACAAGGACGTCACCCGGATCTTCCTCGACCCGACGCTGGATCCGGTCACCGGCGACGTCCACGGCCCGATCCTGCGCCTCGAGGCCTTGATCAACTGAGCGGGCCGCCTCAGCGCACCAGCGACAGCTCGCGGCGGCGCAGCTCCGACAGCTGCAGCCGGGCCCGGACGTGGTCGATCGTGACGACGGTGGCCGACAGCACGCCGCCGATGACGAGCAGCGCGAAGGTGACCTGGGTGAGGTGCAGCACGGCGAGCACCAGCGCGCCCCAGCTGATGAAGTCCTTGCGGACGACGTACGGCGCGTAGGTCGCGAGCCAGCGCACCACCGGGTGGGTGTCCGGCGGCAGCACGATGGCCTGGGTGGTGACCGGGCGCAGCCGCGCGGTGCCGGGGCGCTCGCCGGGCGCGATCTCGAACCGGCCGACGTAGTCCTGGCTGTTGGCCGAGCCGACCAGCACGACGATGTTCCAGTACACGCAGTAGATCGTGATCGCGTAGGTGACGAAGCCGACGACGATCGCCAGCTCCCACGGGTCGAAGCCGTGGTGGCCGAAGTAGTCGACGCCGAAGTGGGCGCGGACGTGCACGCCGAGCGCGATCATGTAAGCGACCTGCGACAGCTCGTCGACGACGGTGTCGAGCCAGGCGCCGAACTTCGACGACAAGAGCTTGAGCCGGGCGATCTCGCCGTCGCAGCAGTCGACGTAGGCCGCGGCCAGCATCACCGCGGTGCCGGCGATCGCGTGGCCCATGCCGCCGTGCGCGGTGAGCCAGCAGCCCAGCACCACCAGGATCGCGGTGACGCACGACACCTGGTTGGGCGTGATCGGCGTGCGCACCAGCACCCGGGTCATCGCGATCGACACCGGCCGGAACAGGTAGCGGGTGATCGCGTTGTCCTGGTGCTTGTGGATGATCTCGTAGAGCAGCGCCGACGCGGCCTGGCGCTCGGCGCGGGTCACCGCGGGGTGGCGCGCGATGCGCTCGTGGGCGATCGCCTCGGCGCCCTCGGCCAGGAGCGCCGCGCCGAGCTGGCGATCGTCGTCGCCCGCCGCCAGCGCGGCGATCACGCGCTCGGCGGCGTCGCCGCGGACCACCATCGCGCCGACGTAGCCGCCGGCCGCGACGTCGGGGGCCACCGCGTCGGGCGGCGCGACCGCGACCGCGCGGGTGCTGTCGGAGGCGACCAGCGGCGCGACCAGCGGGGTGTGGACCAGCTGATCGGTCGCGCGGATGACCAGCAGGCGATCGCAGCCGGCGGCGCGCCACCAGCCGGCGATCGACGCGCGATCGCGCGCGACCAGCACGGCGGCGGCGCCGGCCTTGACCGCGACGCGGCGCGCGCGCTCGGCCAGCGTCAGGCCGACGACCTTGACGTCGGCGCTGGAGGCGTCGGCGAGGACGAGGGCGGCCACGGTCATGCGCACAAGAGGTACTCCTGGCGACGCGAGCGCTGCAAGTCGCGGGCGCGGTCGGGACGCGATCGTGACGATCGTGGGACGGCGCGTAGATCGGGGACGGTTTGGTAGGCCCGACCACCGGACGTCGTGGGGAGTTTTCGTCAGACGAGGCGGCGGCTGACAGCTTTTCGACACCTCCCGGGTGCGATTGCGCCCACCTCGGGTCGATCGGACCCACGCACGGCCCTTGCACCTGGTAGCCCCACGATGAAGGCGGTCATCCTCGCAGCCGGTTACGACCCGCGCCTGCGCCCGCACGTCGACCAGACCCCCAAGACCCTGGTCGAGGTGGCCGGCACGCCGATCCTGGCGCGCGCGCTGTCGCTGCTGGTCCGGGCCGGGGTGGATCAGGTGGTCATCGTGGTGGGCCACCTGCGCGATCAGGTGCGGGCCGAGGTCGCGCGGCGGTTCCCCGACCTCGACGTGACGTTCGTCGACAACCTCGCCTACCGCAACACCAGCACCGCGGCCTCGCTGGCGCTGGCCCGCCCCCACGTCGACGGCCAGGCGTTCTTCCTGATCGACGGCGACGTCGTCTTCGACGCCGGCGTCCTGACCCGGCTGTTCGACGGCGGCCCCGACGCGCTGGCGGTCCGGTCGGTCGGCAGCCTCGGCCTCGAGGAGGTCAAGGTGGCCAGCGACGCCAGCGACCGCGTCGTCGCGATCGGCAAGCAGGTGCCGGTGCGCGGCGCGATGGGCGAGTCGATCGGCATGACGCTGCTGTCGGCGACGACGTCGCGACGGCTGTTCGCGGCCCTGGCGGCCCGGCCCCACGCCGACCTGTACTACGAGGCGCTGCTGCAGGAGCTGGTCGACGGCGGCGTCGACCTGCACGCGGTCGACATCGGCTCGCTCTACGCGTGCGAGATCGACACGCCCGACGATCTGCGCGCCGCCGACGCCGAGCTGCGCGCGCTGCCGGCCGCCGACAGCGGCCAGTGGCGCCTGGCGGTGTGACGAGATCCACGCGCCGACGTCACTCGGCCGTTGCTGGCGGGCGCTGACCCAGGCACCATAGCGGGATGCTGCGCCGCGTCTCGCTCCTCGCCCTGGCCACCATCGCGGGCTGCGCGAGCGCCACCGTCAACGAAGGCGACGACGACAACGTCGACGCCGCCCGGATCGACGGCACCCCCGGCGACGTCGACGCGCCGCCCGGCACCATCGACGCCCCGGTGACGCCGGTCGACGCGCGGATCATCGACGCCCCGGCGATCCAGACGATCACGCTGGCGCAGGGGCCGACGACGATCACCGCCGCCAACACGGTGTCGTGCAACGCCACCGGGATCACCGCCGAGAACTCCTACTACCGGGCGTTCCGCCTGGCCGACCACGGCGTGAACTCCGCGTTCACCGCCAACCGCATCGACGTCGGCATCGAGTCGGCGACCGCCGGCATCGGCACGTCGCAGACCATCCAGGTCAAGCTGTACACGGTGGCGGGCGCGTTCCCCGCCGGCGTGCTGACCCAGATCGCCGGCCAGATCGCGACCGTCACCAACACCACCACCGGCACGGTGCTGCCGGTGACGCTGTCGCCGACCGGCCTGGCGCCGGCCGGGTCGACGATCGTCGCCGAGGTGTTCATCCCCGACGGCGCCGCCACCAACAACAGCATCTTCATCGGGTCGAACACCGCGGCCGAGACCGGCCCCAGCTACATCCGCGCGCCCGACTGCGGCTCGACCCAACCGGCGACGCTGGCCTCGGTCGGCTTCCCGAACGTGCACATGGTCATCACCGTCACCGGCACGTACTGAGTTCCAGGGGGCTCGTCGCCGAGTCGCAGCATCCCCCCCTCGATCCCGGCAACGCCGGGATCGAGCCTCTCGACGTGGCTCAGCGGCCGAGCAGCATCACGAACCCGTCGACGCCCTGCCCCGACGCCGGCAGGTCGACGCCGTCGTAGCTGGCGGGATCGCCGGTGTACGTCCCGGCGACCGCGACCTCGCCGGTCGGCGCCACCGCGGTCGGCGTCGGGGTCTGGGTCGCGAACGGCCCGAGCCGGTGGGCCCAGCGAGCGCTCCCGGCGACGCTGAGTCGCGCGACGAAGCCATCGACGCTCCCGGCGCTGCCGACGCCCGCGAGCGACCGCCCCCCGACCTCGACCGCGGCGGTCGTGAACGTGCCGCGCACCACCAGATCGGCCCCGGCCGCGACCAGCGCGCCGAGCCGCTCCTCGCCGCTGCCGGCGCTCGAGCCGAGCGCGAAGCTGCCGACCGCGGCGCCGTCGGCGCTGGCCAGGCGCAGCACGAACATCTCGGCGTTGCCGCGGATGGTCACGCGCTGCGGCACCGCGAGCGCGCCGAGGTTGGCGCGGTCGCCGTCGCTGCCCTCGAGGTAGCCGCCGATCGCCAGCGTGCCGTCGCCGGCCACGGTCGCGACCTCGCAGCGCGCCCACCGCCCGGTGTCGCCCGCGCCTTGCTCGGTGTTGTTGCCGATGCTGCGCGTCCACAGCGCGCTGCCGTCGCTGGCGCGGTAGCGCACCGCGAAGCCGCTCGGGTGACCGAACGTCGGCGCGATCGGCCCGCCGCCGGGGTCGAACACGTTGGAGTACGAGCCGACGACGTAGACGCCGGTGGCGTCGGCGGCCAGCGCGGTGGCGGCGTTGTAGCTCCCGTCGGGGACGTCGGTCACCTGGCGCGCCCACTGGTAGTGGCCGGTGGCCGACAGGCGCGCCACGCCGTACGCGAACGTCGGCGCGCCGGTGACGACCGGGCCGTCCGCGATCTGGTAGCTGGGCCCGAGGACGGTGTAGAGCGCGGCCACGTCCTCACCCAGGCACGCGACCGCCCAGACGCCGTCGCCGTAGAACGGATGATCGGCGCTGCCACCGAGCGTCACCATCCACTGGGCGACGCCGGTGGCGCCGTCGAGCCGCGCGACGTAGCCGTCGTTGCGCCCGGCGCCGACCACGGTGACGCCGTCGAGCGTGGTGGTGCCGTTCACCTCGCCGCCGACGATGACGTCGCCCGACGGCGTGACGCAGGCGCTGCGCACCGTGGCGAGCAGGCTGGTCGTCATCGCGCGCGCCCACCGCGGCGTGCCGTCGGCGAGGTAGCGCGCGACGAACGCGGTGAGGAACGGCGTCGAGACCGGCGTCGGCGTGGCGCCGAGCGGCAGCGCGGCGCCGCCGCTGGCGAACCCGGCCCACACCACGTCGCCGTCGGGCGCGACCGCGACCGCGGCGCCGTGCTCCTGCGCGTAGGTGTCGGGGCGCGCGAGCGCGCGGCCCCAGATCGCGCGACCGCCGTCGAGCCCGACCGCGACCGCCGTGTCGGCGCCGACCGTGACCGCGCAGCTCGCGCCGGCGCAGGCGGCGCTCCACGTGAACGCCTGGCCGAGCAGCCCGGTGGCCGCCGTCAGCGTGACGGTGGCGCCGAGATCGACCACCGTCGCGCAGGTGGCGGGGCCGACGCAGGGCCCCGCCGGCGAGGTCACGGTGACGTCGGCCGCGGCGGTGATCGACAACGTGTGCTGGCGGACGAACGCGACCGCGATCGTGACGTCGGCGGCGATCGTCGTCGCGCAGGTCGGCCCGGCGCCGGCGCAGCCGCCGGCGAAGCCGCCGCCGCGCGAGCCAGCGGCCGGCGTTTGGGTCAGCGTGATCGGGCCCTGGTCGACGGTCAGCGTGCAGTCGGCGCTGCAGGTGCCGACGCCGGCGACGTCGACGCTGCCGGCCCCGCTGCCGGTGAGATCGAGCGCGACCTGCCGCTGGCGGACGAACCCGGCGCGCACCGTCCGCGCGCTGGCCACCGCGACGACGCACTGCGCGCCGCCGGCGCCGCCGACGCTGTCGCAGCCGGTCCAGCCGGCGAAGCGGCTGCCGACCGCCGGGGTCGCGGTGATCGTCACCGACGCCCCGGCCTCGTAGGTGCCCGCGCAGCTGGCGCCGGCGCAGCTCAGGCCGCTCGCGGCGAGCGTGCCCGCGCCGCTGCCCTCGAGCAGCGCGTCGAGCGCGAACAGGTCGCGGTAGGTCGCGGTGAGCGCGACGTCGGCGGCGTCGACGGTGACGGTGCACGGCCCGGTCGCGGCGCCGCAGCCGGTCCAGCTCTTCCACCGCGACGCCGCGCCGTCGCTCGCGGTGATGGTCACCGCGGTGCCCTGATCGAACACGCCGGCGCAGGTCGTGCCGGCGCAGGCGACGCCGACCGGGCTCGAGCCGATCGCGAAGTCGGTGCTGCCGACGACGTCGACGGTGACGCGCGGCGTGCGGACGAACTGCACGGTGGTCGCGGCGTCGCCGGTCAGGCTCACGGTGCACGCGCCGTCGACCGCCGCCGGGCACGCGGTCCACGCGCCGAACCGCGATCCGGCCGCCGGGGTGGCGGTGAGGACGACGCTCTGATCGACGTCGAAGCTGGCCGCGCACGCGACGCCCGGGCAGTCGATGCCCGGCGGCGTCGACACCACCGCGCCCTGGCCGCGCCGGCTAGCGTCGAGCGTGACCGCGAGCCGCGCCGCGCGGTTGAAGGTGGCGCCGACGGTGGCGTCGCCGGTGACGGTCAGCGTGCACGCGCCCGCGCCGCTGCAGGCGCCCGACCACGCCGACAGGCGCGCGTCGGCGGCCGGCGCGGCGGTCAGCGTGACCTCGGTGCCGGCGGCGAACGTCGCGACGCAGCCGGTGGTGCCGTCGCAGGCCAGGCCGGGAGGGCTCGAACGCACGACGCCGCCGCCGGTGCCGCCGAGCGTGATCGCGACGGTGTAGCCGAGACAGCGCGAGTCGTCGCCGGGATCGTGGCAGTAGCCGTCGCCGCCGCAGGTCTGGTCGCCCGGGCAGTGGTCGAGCGGCGTGCAGTGGATCGAGCACGGCTGATCGGCCGGCTGGTAGCAGGCGACCACGGCGAGGAGGGCGACGACGAGCAGGCGCACGGTGGACCTCACGGGTGAGCGAAGGGATCGACGGTGCCGTCCTGGTCGCGGTCGCGCGGCGGCGGCGGGATCGCGGGCGGCGCAGGCGGCGCGGCGACGCCGGCGTCGATCGCCGCGGCGGGCGCATGGACGATCGCCGGTGGCGCGGCGTCGACGGCGACAGCCGGCGGCGGCGACGGGGTCGCGCTCACGGGCGGCGGCGCGGTGACCGGCGCGCGCCCCGGCCGGCGGGCGCTGCCAGGGCCCACGCCGTCGCGCGGCCCGGCGACCGACGGCGCGCTCGGCGAGGCGACGACCGGTGCGGCCGGCGCGGGCGGCACCGACGCCGCGACCGACGGCGGCGGTGCGATCGACGGCGACGGCGCGCTCACCGGCGCGCTCACCGGCGCGGGCCGCGGGGCGGCCGCCCCCGCCGGGGATGCCGACGTCGCGCGCGGCCGCGGCCGACCGGCGAGCACGACGAGCACGACCGCCGCCGCCAGCGCGATCGCCACCGCCGCCGGCCACCGCCACGACCGCCGCGGCGGCGCCACTGGGGCCGCGGTCTGCCCGGTGGCCAGCCCGATCGTCGACGACGAGCGCGGCGGCGGCGCGTCGAGCAACGCGGTGGCGGCGAACGTCTGCGGCGGCGTGCGCGGCGGCATCGTCACCGCGCCGTCGCGCGCCTGCGCGATCGCGGCCAGCGCCGCCTTCACCTGGGTGAGCGTCGGTCGCGCCGCGGCGTGCTTCTCGAGCATCGCCAGCACCAGGCGATCGACGCCGGCCGGCACCTCGGGGCGCAGCGCCGACGGCGCCCGCGGCACCTCCTGCAGGTGCGCGACCACCAGATCCATCGGCGTCTCGTGCTCGAACGGCTGCGCGCCGGCGAACAGTTCGAACGCGATCACGCCCAGCGAGTAGACGTCGCTGCGGTGATCGACGTCCTTGCCGCGGGCCTGCTCGGGCGACATGTACGCCGGCGTGCCCATCAGGTAGCCGGTGCGGGTGCGCTCGGCGCGCTGATCGTCGCTGCCCAGCAGCTTGGCGATGCCGAAGTCGAGCAGCTTGACCACCGGGCCACGGCCGTCGTCGTGCAGGAAGACGTTGTCGGGCTTGAGGTCGCGGTGGACGATGCCCTTGGCGTGGGCGGCGGCGAGCGCGTCGACGATCGTCAGCAGGACGGCGCAGATCTCGGCGGCGGTCATCGGCCGCGCCATGCGATCGACGAGGCTCTCGCCGCGCAGCCACTCCATCACCATGTACGGGTCGCCGGCGTCGGTGGTGCCGAAGCCGAACACGTCGACGATGTTGGGGTGGCCGATCTGGTTGACGGCGCGCGCCTCGGTGACGAAGCGCTCGAGCATGTCGGCGGCGGCGACGTGACGCCCCAGCACCTTGAGCGCCGCGCGCTTGCCGATGACGGTGTTGACCGCGCCGTAGACGAAGCCCATGCCGCCCCGACCCAGCAGGCACTCGATGCGGTAGTCGCCGATCACGTCGCCGACGCCGTACGGCGCGCGCCGCCCGCCGGTCGCGGCCTCGTCGGTCACAGCGCCCACCCCAGCGCCAGCGTGGCGCCGCCTTCGCGCGGACGGATCGTCACCCGGGGCCCGCGCTGCCCGAGGACGTACATCGTCACGCCGCCGGCGATCATCACGCCCCCGGCGGCGAACAGGCCGATCGCCGCGCGGCTCGCGGTACGGCCGGCGTCGTCGAAGCCGCGGGCCTGGGTCGCGGTGCAGCCGTCGGCGTCGCCGCACGCGGCGTCGCGCTGCGCGGCCTGATCAGCGGCGCGGTACGCGAACCCGGCGCCCGCCGCGACCGCCACCGCGCCGCCGATGCCGACCCCGACGCCGGCCCAGGCGAGCGCCGATCGCCGCGCCGCTGGCCGCCGCGCCGCGCTGGTCGCGTCGAGGCGGGCCACGCACTGGCGCATCGCGGTGCGCTGCGCCTCGGCCGCCGCGATCGCCGCGGCGTCGGCGCCGCTGTGGGCGAACCGATCGTAGAACCACGCGGCCTGGCGGCAGTCGCCGGCCAGCCGGTACGCCTGGGCCAGGTTGTAGAGCAGGAGCGGCGCCGGCTCGAGGCGGTACGCCTCCTTGAACCGCGCGATCGCCTGGTCGTACTCGCGCAACCGGAAGTGGCTGTCGCCCTCGGCGAACAGCGCCCGCGCCCGCGCGACGGGGTCGGCCGACCGAGGCTCGGCCGCGGCCCCCCCCACCCCGGCGAGCAGCGAGACCGCGACGAACACGCGCAGCGTGGGGCCCATCGACGGCGAGGACTTGCGAGCGGCGTGCCGGCGCCATCCCCGCGACCCGCCATGCCGCCCCATGCAGCTCCCGCGCGATCACGCCGTTCCTGCGTAGCCGACGCTGCGCAGCGGCGCGGCGGCCGTGGCTACGAGTCGCCGATCAGCTTGCGCAGGAACGGCACGACCCGGGTCGCGGTGACCTCCTCGGCCACCGCCAGCACACAGTCGCGCATGCCGCCGGCGATCGACGTGGCGTCGCTGCTGGTGATCGCCTTGCCCGAGCCCGACGCCGACGCCGCCTGCTGCGCCGCCCACTTCTCCGCGCCGTCGGTGCCGGCCCAGGGGGCGACTCGCACCGACACCGTGCACGCGACCTCGGCCTGGTTGCCCTTCTTCAGCACCGCCAGCGCCGAGATCGTCGGCGCCACCACGAACGCGCGTGTGCCCGAGGCCTCGAGCTGCTTGGCGGTGGGCGGCGTGCCCGGCCACTCGGTCGCGACGCCGGGCGTGCGCTTGGCGACCGTGGCCTTGACCGAGCGCACCAGCTTGGGCAGCGCGTCGCGCGGGGCCTTGCTCGACAGGTCGACGCCGTCGCCGAGGTGGACGTAGATCGCGGGCGCGTTGCCCACCGGCGCCGGCCGGGCCAGCGCGCGCACCTTCTCGAGCGAGCGCCCGGCGATGTCGCGGGTCTTCTCGTCCTTGTCCTTGGTCGCGACGGTCAGCGCCGCGATCGCCGCGTCGCGCGCGGCGGCCGGCGTGGTGGCGTCGACGGCCTTGCCCAGGGCCAGCGCCGCCACCCGGCGGATCTGCACCTCCTTGTCGGTGCGGAGCCCGTCGGCGAGCGCGCGCACCGCGCGAGCGTCGTGGCTCTTGGCCAGCGCCAGCACCGCGGCCAGCCGGCGCTTGTAGCCGGGCGCCGTCTTCAGCTGCTTGGCCTCGTCGTCGATCACGTCGGCGTGGGCCGCATGCGCCGACGCGACCGCCAGCAGCAGCGTGACCAGACCGGCCGGCAGCGCGCGCACTTTCGAGAAGATATCACGGCGATCGATCGGTCGACGGGCGACGCGATCGACGCGCGCGCGGCGATCACTCCCGCGTGCGTCCGCATCCCACACCGCGATCACCACGCGCGGGTGAGCGCGTCAGTCGCCGGTGCCCAGGCCACCCAGCACCGACCCCTCGCCGGGGCCGCCCAGCACGCCGGCGGCGACGATGCGCCGCGCCAGCCGGGCGAACGGCAGCGACTGCAGCCAGATCTTGCCGGGCCCGGTGAGCGTCGCGAAGAACAACCCCTCGCCGCCGAACAGCGCGCTCTTGAGCCCGCCGACCCACTGGATGTCGTAGTTGACCCGCGGCTCGAACGCCACCAGGCAGCCGGTGTCGACGCGCAGCGTCTCGCCGGCCGCCAGCTCGCGCGCGACGATCGTGCCGCCAGCGTGGACGAACGCGAGGCCGGTGCCTTCGAGCTTCTGCAGGATGAAGCCCTCACCACCGAACAGGCCGGCGCCGACCTTCTTGTGGAGCGCGATGCCGACCTTGATGCCGCGGGCCGCGCACAAGAACGCGTCCTTCTCGCACAGGAGCGTGCCGCCGAGCGCGGCCAGATCCATCGCGACGATCTTGCCGGCGTACGGCGCCGCGAACGCGACCTTGCGGCGCGCGGTCGACTTGTTCTCGTAGATCGTCATGAACAGCGACTCGCCGGTGAGCGCCCGCTTGCCCGCCGCGACCACCTTGGCGAAGAAGCCCGCCTGCTCGGCCTGCCGCGTCCCGTCGCCGAACACCGTCTGCATCTCGATGCCGGGGTCCATGTAGAAGAACGCCCCGGCCTCGGCGACCGCGGCCTCGTTGGGGTCGAGCGTGATCTCGACGAACTGCATCTCCTCGCCGATGACCTCGTAGTCGATGACGTCGGCGGCCAGCGGCACCGGCGCCGGACCCGGCGGCGGCGGCGGCGGCGGTGGCGGCGCGCCGGCGAACGCCTGGGCCAGCCACGACACCTGCAAGATCGGCGTCCACGCGGCGAGCGACGGACCGTAGACGTAGGCCGTCTGGGTCACCTGCCCGGACCGGATGAGCCCGATCAGCTGCGGGCCGGTGAGCGGCCCCTGCTGGTTGCCGTTGATGCCGACGTACCAGAGTGTGTTGTCGTTCACACCGCCGACGGTAGCACCGGGCGAGGCGGCCGGCCGCGACGCGGTTCGCGGTAGGCTCGCGGGCCGTGCGCTACGTCTCGCTCGCCGCGCTGATGGCCGTCGCCGCCGCCTGCGGCGACGGCGGGGTCGCGGTGGTCGGCACGCTGGCGATCGATCCGCCGGCGCTGGCGCTGCCCGCCGGCGGCGACGGCGCGGTGACGGTGCGGCTGAGCGATCAGGGCACGCCGCTGGCGCTGCCCGGGCCGGTGACGTGGACCGTCCGCGACCCGCGCGTCGCCGAGGTGATCGCCGACGACGACGGCGGCGCGGTGATCCACGGCCTGGCCCAGGGCTCGACGGTGCTCACCGCGTCGCTCGGCGACGTCACCGCGCGCAGCGCGCTGACGGTGACGCCGCCGCGGCTGGTGGCGCTGACGGTGACGCCGGCGGCGCAGACCGTCGTGTCGGGCGTCTGCGCTCACTTCGACGCGGTCGGGCGGTTCGGCGACGGCACGACGGTGGCGCTCGACCCCGGCGAGGTCGGCTGGGGCATCAGCGCCCAGGGCTTCAGCGAGGACGGCCGCGGCGCCTTCTGCCCGTTCGGCGTGCGCGGCGACTTCACGGTGTTCGCCGGCTATCGCGACCAGCTGGCGCGCGCCACGCTGATCGTCACGCCGGCCGCGCTCACCGACCTGACCCTGTTCGCGCCGCCGCTCGGGGTGGTCGGCGGCGATCGCTTCGCCAGCGCGATCGCGACGTTTGCCGACGGCGCTGGCGCGGACGTCACCGCCGACGCGGCGTGGTCGTCGAGCGACCCGGCGGTGCTCACCGTCGACGCCGGCCGGATCCACGGCGTCGCGGTCGGCACCGCCACCGTCGTGGCGACCTACGGCGGGCTGGTGCGCGACGCGACCGTCGAGATCGCGCCGCCCACGCTGGTCGACCTCGTGCTCGACCCGGCGAAGCCCTCGCTCCCGGTCGGCGGTCACCAGGCGATGACCGCCCGCGCGCTCTACGACAACGGCGCCACGGCCGACGCCAGCGGCCAGGTGACCTGGTCGACCCTCGACACGTCGGTGTTCACCGTCGACGCCGCCGGCGTGGTCACCGGCGTCGGCCCCGGCACGGCCTTCGTGCGCGCGGCGCTGCCGCCGCTGGTCCGGGTCGCGCTGATCACCGTCACGCCGTGAACGCGGCGGCGATCACGAGCTGCACGACAGCGCCGAGCAGCCGGGCGCGCGCCGCGCCCACTCGGGCCGCCGCGCCACCAGGTCGGCGTACGCCGGATCGGCGTCGTACGGCCGCCGCGCCGCCGCCAGCAGCCGGTGCACCGGCGCCAGATCGCCGCCCTCGGCCGCCTCGATCGCCCGCTGCACGACGTAGTTGCGCAGCACGATGACCGGGTTGACCCGCGCCATCCGCGCCGCGCGCGCCGCCAGCCCGCCCGGCTCGCGCGCGGCCCGCGCCGCGTAGCGCCGCAGCCACGCCGCCCAGCGCTCGACGGTCGCCGGCGCCGGGTCGCGGTAGAACGCCGGGGCCAGCGGCGCCACCAGCGCGACGTCGGTGGCGGTGGCCGCGTCGGCCAGCGGCACCTCGGCCAGCGCGCGGAACCCGATCGCGAAGTCGGTCTCCTCGAGCGCGAACAGCTCGAGCAGCTCGCGCAGGAGCACGTCGTCGCCCTCGTCGTCGTCGACGCCGGCCCACGTCAGCCCGACCTTCTCGAGCATCTGGGTGCGGTAGCTGCGCGCGAACGTGCGGCGGAACACCTCGAGCCCGGCGGCCAGCGCCGCGGCGTCGTCGACCAGCGGCGTCAGCGCCCGCGCCAGCTGCGCCAGGTTCCACTGCGCGACGCCCGGCTGGTTGCCGTAGCGATAGCGGCCGCTGGCGTGGTCGGTGGTGTTGGGCGTGAAGTCGACGTCGAACGGATCGAGCCAGCCGTAGGGGCCGTAGTCGATCGTCAGCCCGAGGATCGACATGTTGTCGGTGTTCATCACGCCGTGGACGAAGCCGACCCGCATCCAGTGGGCCACCATCACCGCGGTGCGCCGCGCGACCTCGGCGAACCACGCCGCGTAGGTAGCCGGCCCCGGCGGACCGAGCTCGGGGAAGTGGCGCGCGATCACGTGATCGGCCAGCGCCCGCAACAGCGCGTGCTCGTCGCGCCACGCGTGGAGCTGGAAGTTGCCGAAGCGGACGAACGTCGGCGCCAGCCGGGTGACGATCGCGCCCGGCTCGGCGCGGGGCCGGCCGTCGTAGAACATGTCGCGCACGACGTCGGCGCCGGTCCCGACCAGCGCCAGCGCCCGCGTCGTCGGCACGCCGAGGTGGTGCATCGCCTCGCTGCACAGGAACTCGCGGATCGACGAGCGCAGCACGGCGCGGCCGTCGGCGCGGCGCGAGTACGGCGTCGGGCCGGCGCCCTTGAGCTGGACCTCCCACGGGCCGTCGGGCCCGGCGACCTCGCCCAGCGCGATCGCGCGGCCGTCGCCGAGCTGGCCGGCCCAGGTGCCGAACTGGTGGCCGCCGTAGCCGAGCGCGTACGGCCGCATCCCCGGCACGACGCGGTTGCCGCCCAGCACCGCGGCCAGCGCGTCGTCGTCGCCAGGCCGGCGCGCCAGCCCGATCAGCGCCGCCGCCTCGTCGGACCACGCCAGCAGGCGCGGCGCCGGCACCGGGCTCGGCGCGACCTCGGCCCACGCCGCGCCCGGCACCTGCCGCGAGTGGACGCCGCCGCCGCGCGCGCCGGGCAGCGCCGACACGAACGCGTCGGTCCAGGGGAGCTCGTCGAGAGTGCGCATCGTCGGCACCCTAGCATCCGGCAAACCGGTTGCCGGCCCCCAGGCGCCGCGGTACCACCCGGCATGCTCCGCCGCCTGCTCGTCGCGCCCGTCGCCGTCGTCGTCGCGTGCGCGCCCGCCTACAAGCCGGTCACGCGCAACGTCCGCAACCAGGACGTCGGCATCGACGATCGCACCCGGCTGACCGCGCGCTTTCTGTGGGACGACGGCACCCCCGAGTACGCGCCGCCGGGCACGTCGCCCGAGGTCGTCACCGACGTCGCGACGCTGGGCCGGCTCGACGATCGGCTGTGCGTGCGGTTCGAGATGCGCACCGGCGCCAAGCACGACGCGCCGTTCGGCGAGTGGAGCCCGACGATCAACGGCGAGCCGGTGTTCCCCGAGCAGGAGACCGTGACCCAGTCGATCTACTCGGTCGACGGCGAGCGCACCGTGCTCGACGCCGCGTACATCGCGCCCGAGGCCGCCGGCGCGCTGACGATCACCGAGCCGACCACCGATCAGTACGCGGTCATCCACCGCACCGCGTGGTTCTGCCCGACCGCCCAGGCCCCGCGCCTCGAGTTCAAGCTGCGCCGCACCTACAACTCGCTCAAGGCCACGCAGGGGTTCATCTGGAACCTGCTGTGACGCCGCCGCGCCGGATCACCGTCGTCGGCGCCGGCGTCATCGGGTTGACCACCGCGCTCGAGCTGGCCGCGGCCGGCCACGACGTCACGGTGATCACCGCCGCGGCGCCGGCCGCGACCACCTCGGCGATCGCCGGGGCGATCTGGTTCCCGTACCAGGTCGGGCCGCCCGATCGCGCGACCCGCTGGGCCGCGCGCAGCCGCGCGCGCTGGGCCGCCCTCGTCGACGACCGCGCCGCCGGCGTCGATCTGATCACCGGCTACGAGCTCGCCGCGACCGCCGATCCGCCGTGGTGGCTGGCCGCGCTCGACGACGCGCGCTGGGGCCCGACGCCGCTGCCCGGCGCGCCCACCGGCTGGCGCTTCACCGCGCCGCGCATCGAGCCGGCGCTGTTCTTGCCGTGGGCCGAGGCGCGGCTGCCGCGGCCGCTCGTGCACCGACGGGTCGCGCGGCTGGCCGAGGTCGCCGGCGACCTGGTGATCAACTGCACCGGCCTGGCGGCCCGCGCGCTCACCGACGACGCCGCGCTGGTCGGCCTGCGCGGCCAGATCGTGATCACCGCGCCCGGCGGCTGCGACCTCGCGACGACGATCGCCGACGACGGCCCGCCGGGCCCGATCTTCTACGCCATCCCGCGGCGCGGCGAGCTGGTGCTGGGCGGCACCGCCGAGGTCGCCGCCGACGACGACCCGCTGACGGTCGACGCCGCGGTGCGCGCGCGCATCCTGGCCCAGGCCGCGGCGCTGGGCCTGACGCCGGGACCGGTGCGCGGCGATCGGGTCGGCCTGCGCCCGACGCGCCCGGCGGTGCGGCTCGAGCGCGACGCCACCGATCCGCGGATCGTCCACCACTACGGCCACGGCGGCGCCGGCTACACGCTGGCCTGGGGCTGCGCCGAGGACGTGGTCGCGCTGATCGATTCGTGCGCACAATAGCCGCATGGCCACCGACCGCCTGCTCCCGATCTGCGATCTGCTGATGGCCGCCGCCCACGCCGACGGGCGGCTCGATCAGCGCGAGGCCGACGTGGTGCGCGAGCTGCTGGCCGACCTGGTCGACGGCGCGCTGCCGCCGACGGTCGACGCGCGGATCGCGAGCTTCGATCCCAAGCGGTTCACGCTGGCCACGGCGGCGGCGGCGTTCCGCGGCGATCCGCTCGACGAGCGCAAGCGCCTCTTGTACCTGGTCGACGCGGTGCAAGAGGCCGACGACGAGCTCGACCTCGCCGAGAGCAGCTTCCTGGCCGCGCTGGCCAAGGCGCTCGAGGTGCCGGCCGACGCGGTGGCCGGCCTGACGCTCGAGGTCGAGGTCGAGGAGCTCAAGCAGGCGCTGGCGACGGTGCGCCGCGGCCCGCCGCCGATCCCGGGTCGCGCCGGCGACGCGGTCGACGTCGACCTCGACTGATCACGATCGATCAGCGCTGATCACCGACGATCGATCTGCACGCCGCGCCGCAGATGCCGCGCGCGCGCGCCCACGCCCGCGCGGGCGCTCGATAGCTTCCAGCGCATGCGCACCTCGTCGTCTTCGATCGCGTTGGTCTTGATCCTCGCCGCGTGCGGCGGCAGCGGTGGCGGCGGCGGCCCCGACGCCAGCGGCGGCCCCGACGGCGCGGTCGCGATCGACGCGCCGCTGCCGGTCGACGCGCCGCTGCCGGTCGACGCGCCGGTGGTGGTGCCGACGACGATCGCGATCAGCGGCAAGGCCACCACCCAGGAGCTGAGCGGCACCTCGCCGGTGGCCGGCCTGGCCGTCGCGGCGTTCCGCGTCGCCGACGACGCCACGCCGCTGGCGACCGCGACCACCGACGCCCAGGGCAACTACACGCTCAGCGTCACCACCAACGGCGCCAGCCTCGACGCGTACCTGCGCGCGACCAAGGCCGGCTTCGTCGATCTGTACCTCTACCCGCGGGCGCCGCTCGACGGCGACTTCGCCGCGGCCAACCTCGACATGCTGACGATGGCCAACGTCGGCTTCCTCAACACGCTGGCCGGCGGTGGCCAGCAGGCCGGCAAGGGCCTGATCGGCCTGACCGTCACCGACGCCGCCGGCGCGCCGGTCGCGGGCGCGACGGTGTCGTCGACGCCGGCGTCGGGCAACGCGCGCTACACGAGCGGCGGCCTGCCCAGCTCGACCGCGACCGCCACCGACGCCGACGGCGTCGCGTTCCTGTTCAACGTGCCCGGCGCGGTCACCGTCACCGCCACCAAGGCCGGCATGACGTTCCGCGCCCACCTGGTCAACGCCCGCGCCGACAAGTTCACGACCACCACCGTCGCGCCGTGAGCGCGCGCTTCCGGGCGATCAGCGCCGCCCGAACTCCCAGCCGAGGTTGACCGTCGCGAACGGCTGGATCGGCAGGCCGTCGTAGGCGCGGGCACCGACCGCGGCGTCGGCCGAGGTCCACGCCAGCACGCCGAGCCCGACCCACGGCTGCACGTAGAAGCCGGCGCGGGTCGGGTGCCAGTGGTATCCGGCGATCACCTCGGGCGAGAGCGTGCTCAGGTCGCCGCGCTCGCCGGGCGCGTCGTCGTGGGTGTAGCGCAGCCGCAGGTAGCGCAGCGCGCCGCCGACCAGCCAGCCGTCGCGGCCGGGGAAGTAGCGCAGCACGTAGACCGCGGCGCTGGGGCGGACCCGCAGGTGGAAGCCGTCGTTGCCGCCGACCTGGACCGCGGCGTCGGGCACGTCGAGGGCGAAGCTGGCGACGGCGATCCGCCACGGCGAGCCGGCGGGTCGCACGCCGGCCTGCAGGCCGTACCCGCCGCGGATCAGCGGCAGCGGATCGGTCTCGACGTGGAGCGGGGGCGGCTCGGCGGCGGCGGTGGGGGCGGTGGGGGCGAGGGCCGCGACGAGCGCGGCGACGAGCGACGAGGCGAGGACCGAGCGATGCACCCGCCGAGCGTCCTCGCGATCGCCCGCCGACGCGACGGGCCAGGTGGCCTATTGCGGCCGCGCCCCACCCGCGGGTGAGCATGTTCTGCCCACCGCGATCGACGCCACGCGGCGCCCGCGCAGGGCCTGCTCACCCGGTGGCGCGCGCCGCGCCGCCGGCGACGCCGTCACGGCGGCACGTCGAGTGCAACACACGCCGACATGCCCAACCCGACTCGTCCCGATCGTCGATCGTCCGCGTGGCCCGCGCTCGCCCTCCTCGCCCTCGGCCTCGCCGTCGGCGCGTGCAAGTCCAAGCCCGACGGCGCGGCGCCCGCGGCGGCGGCCAAGCCCGGCCCGGCGGCGGCCAAGGCCGGCGCGCTCGGCGGCGCGTGCGATCGGCGCGAGCGCGAGAAGATCTGCGCCGAGTACCGCGGCGCCTACGCCAAGCCCGCCCGGGTCGAGAAGGAGTGCGCGGCCCAGCAGGTGCCGTTCCTGCCCGCGGGCTGCCCGAAGGACGGGGCCGTCGGGCGCTGCACGCGGGACGCGGGCACCGCCAGCCAGACCGACACGCTGTTCTACGCGCCGATGACGCGCGAGACGGTCACCGCGATGTGCAGCGACGGGATCGTCGGCGACGCGTGAGCGCTCACGGCGCGATCGGCTGATCGATCACCGGCGTCGCGTGGCGCACCTGCCACTGCGCGAGCACCTGGTGGGCCCGCTGGCGCACCAGGAACCGGCGCACCGGCGGCTGGTCGCTGCCGCTCACCGTCGCGTACCCGGGGTCGGCCAGGAGCCGCGCCAGCAGGCGGCGGTTGGCGGCGGTCGGGAAGTAGGCCAGCGCGGCGACGCCCTCCTCGCGGCGCAGCACGTCGGTCGACGCGATCCACGTCCGCGCCAGCTTCTCGAGCTGCGCGTCGACCGGCAGGTAGAACCAAACGGCGCTGCCGCCGTAGAGCGCCTGGAACGCGGGCGCGTCGTACGGCAGATCGATCTGGTGGGCGCGGGTCGCGCGCGAGGTCGCCGCGGCGCGCACCGCCGCCAGCACCGACCCGCGCTGATCGAGCACGGCGAACCGGCGATCGAACAGCGGGCCGACCGACGCGCCGTCGAGCACCACCGCGGCGCGCTCGCCGCGCCGCAGCGCCAGCGCCGCCTGGCCGTACGCGGCATCGTCGGCGACCCGGCGCTTGCCCTCGACCAGGAACAGCAGCAGCTCGGCGTGACGGGTCTGCCACGCCAGCGGATCGACCGCGCCCTGCGGGATCGCCACGATCACCTGCGCCGCCGGCGCGCCCTTGAGCGCCTCGGCCACCTGCACGGTCACGTCGTACCAGCCCGCCTGCCCCGGCCGGCTCGCCACGGCCGCCACCTGCCCCCGCACCACGAGGTCGGCGTCGGCGGTCATCCACTCGACGCTGTCGGCCATGTTGATCTCGGCGACCGCCCGTCGGGGCGCCGCCACCGCGAGGACCACCGCCAGCCAGAGCATCAGCGTGCGCATCGCCCTTGCCAACGCGCCACCTGCCGCCGCGATCTACGCGTCAGCTCCCCGGGCAGACCTTGGCCCAGCGCGCGGCCAGCGCGGTCCACGCCGCCTCGCTGCCGTGATCGCGATCGAGCGCGGCCTTGGCCTTGGTCCAGCCGTCGCTCGAGCACTCGGTCAGGCTCGGCGCCTCCGGCATCTCGGCGCGGGCCTTCTCGGCCGCGGTCACCGCCATCGTCGCGTGGCGCATCGGCACGTCGAAGCTGCACAGCCGCGCCAGCTCGGTGGCCGTCGGGTGGGTCGCCACCCAGGTGCACGCCTCGGCGGGATCGGTGTTGGCGGCGAGCGCCGCCTTGGCGCTGGCGAGCTGGGACGCGGCCTCGTCCTTCTCGAGCTTGTCGACGGCGTTGTCGAGCTTCTTGGCGGCGGCCTCGACCTTGGCCTTGCCGTTGTCACAGGCGGCGATGGCGACGAGGAGGAGCACGGCAGACAGCGTTCGCGTCATGGCCGCATCGTGCCACCGAATCGATCGCGTCAATAGCGCATCCACCGCCACAGCTCGCGCATGCTGGGGCGCTTGCCGTACATGAGGATGCCGACCCGGTAGATCTTGGCCGCGACCCGCGCCACCACCACCGTCGACGCGACCAGGATCGCCATGCTGAGCACGAGCTCGCCGACCGACGCGCCGCCGAGCAGCCACCGCATCGGCATCAAGACCGGCGACGAGAACGGCACCAGCGTCAGCGCGCGGGCGGCCCCGCTGCGCGGCGCGCTGGCCACCAGCTGCACGCACAGGACCGGCACCACCAGCAGCATCGCCACCGGCGTCTGCACCTGCTGCGCCTCCTGATCACTCGACACCATCGCGCCGACCGCGGCGTACATCGCCGCGTAGAAGAAGTAGCCGAGGACGAAGTACACCAGCACGACGGTGACGTCGATCGCGCGCAGCGGCGGCACGTTCCAGTTGCCGGCCTGCACGCCGAACACGCCGAGCAGCTCGCCGCGGTACTTCATCGACAGCATCGCCATGCCGACCCACACCGCCACCTGCAGCAGCCCGACCGCGCCGACGCCGAGGATCTTGCCCAGCATCAGCGCCCGCGGCTTGGCGGCCGCGACCATGATCTCGACGACGCGGTTGGTCTTCTCCTGGACCACGCTGCGCAGCACGTTGACCGCGTACAGGATGATCGCCATGTACAGGATCAGCATCGCCGCGTAGCCGACGATCATCGCCGCCATGCCCGACGAGCCGCCGGCCTGACCGGTGGTGTGGGTCGCCGCGAACGGCACCGGCGCCAGCACGCTCGCGAGCTGGTCGTCGGGCAGTCCGGCCGCGCGGGCGCGCAGCGCCTGGGTCACCTGGGTCACGACCTGCGCCAGGATCGCCATCGCCATCGCGTTGGCGGCGTTGCGGCCCTGGTAGGTGACGGTGCCGCCGGCCGGCGCCTCGGGCGGGATCACCAGGAAGCCGTCGATCTGATCGTCGGCGATGCGCTTGCGCAGCGCGGCCTCGTCGTCCGGCGCCGGCGCCAGCTCGGCCTTCCACTTCAGCACGCCGAGCGCGATCACGACGGCCGGGCCGACCTGGTGGGTCGGGCTGCGATCGACCACCTGCACGCGCGCGCTGTTGTCGACGGTGCGCCCGATCAGCGCCGGCAGCACGATCGTCGCCACCATCAGCACCGGCCCCAGCAGCGTCACGACGATGAACCACGGCGAGCGCACCCGCTCGAGGAACTCGCGGCGGGCGATCACCAGCCAGTCGGGGCGGCCGGCGCGGCGCGGCGCGGTCATCGGGGAGCCTCGGACATCGCCGGGACTCTACACCGCCCGCGCGCGGGCGCACCGTGGCGCGCCGCGGGTGCGCGTGCGACAACCGGCCGGTGACCCCGCACGTCGGCTGGCGCCCCCTCGAAGTCCCGGACCCCGCGCAGGGCGCGACGATCCCGGTCCACGTCCTCTACCCGACCGCGACGCCGTCGAGCCCGGTGACGTTCGGGCCGTACTCGGTCGAGCTGGCGCGCGACGCCGCCATCGCCGGCGCGGGCCTGCCGGTGGTGGCGATCTCCCACGGCCAGACCGGCACGCCGTGGAGCCACCGCGGCCTGGCTGCGCACCTCGCGCGCGCCGGCTTCGCGGTGGTGCTGGTCGAGCACCCCGGCGACTCGCGCCGCGACCCCGGGCTGGCCGGCACCGCCGCCAACCTGGCGAACCGCCCGCGCCACGTCCGGCTCGCGCTCGACGCCGCGTTCGCCGACGCCGCGATCGGGCCGACGCTGGCGCCCGGCCGCGCCGCGGTGATCGGCCACTCGATCGGCGGCTACACCGCGCTGGCGTGCGCCGGCGGCCACCCGGTGGCGCTGCCGAACCAGGCCGCCGACGGCGTCGCGCGCCCGGTGCCGGTCGAGCCCGATCCGCGCGTCGTCGCGGCCGCGCTGCTCGCGCCGGCGCTGCCGTGGCTGATGGCGCCCGGCGCGCTGGCCGACGTCCACGCCCGCGTCTACGCCCGCGCCGGCGCGCTCGACGAGGTGGCGCCGCCGTACGTCATCGAGCGGATCCTCGGCGGCTTGCCGTCGACGACGCCGCGCGACTACCAGGTCGTGCCCGGCTGCGGCCACTTCGGCTTCCAGTCGCCGTTCCCGCCCGCGCTCGCGCAGCCCGGCTTCGCGCCGGCCCACGATCCGCCAGGCTTCGATCGCGTCGCCTACCAGGCGCAGCTCGCCGCCGAGCTCACCGCGTTCCTCGCGGCCGCGCTCGCGGGCTGACCACCGGCGCGCGTCAGCTCGCGGCGTCGCGGCGCGCCGCGACCTCGGCCTGCTCGCGGCCGACCCGCTCGACGAAGATGTCGTGCAGGGACGGCGTCACGACGTCGAACCGGCGCAGCGCGACGCCGGCGCCGACCAGCGCGGTGAGCAGGCGCTGCGCCTCGACGCCGGCCGCCAGCTGCACCTCGCGATCGAGCGCGTGATCGACCGGCGGCGGCAGCACCAGCGCGGCGTCGGCCAGCACCGGCGCCGCGGCCTGCGCGGCGGCCTCGTCGCGGAAGCCCAGCACCACCCGGCCCTCCTCGGCCGCGGCGCGCTTGATCGCCGCCAGCCCGCCGTCGAGCACCTTCTTGCCGCGGGCGATGATGCAGATCTGCTCGCAGATCTTCTCGGCCTGCTCCATCTGGTGGGTCGAGAACAGCACGGTCTTGCCGGCGTCGCGCAGCTCGTGGACCACCTCGCGCAGCACGTCGGCGTTGATCGGGTCGAGGCCGCTCCACGGCTCGTCGAGGATGACCAGCTCGGGCTCGTGGATCAGCGCGCTGGCGAACTGCACCTTCTGCTGCATGCCCTTGCTGAGATCCTGGACCTTGTTCTTCTCCCACTGCCCCAGGCCCAGCCGCTCGAGCCACGCCCGCGCGCGGGCCCGGGCGTCGGCGGCGGTCAGCCCGCGCAGCTCGCCGAAGAACGCGATCATCTCGCCGACCGGCATCTTGGGGTAGAGGCCGCGCTCCTCGGGCAAGAACCCGATCCGCTGCGCCGCCGCGCCGCCCGGCGGCAGCGCGCCGAACAGCTCGATCGTGCCAGCGTCGGGCGCGATGATGTCGTTCATCATGCGCAGCGTCGTCGACTTGCCGGCGCCGTTGGGCCCGAGCACGCCGTAGATCACGCCGGTCGGCACCTCGAACGACAGGTCGTCGACCGCGGTGTGGTTGCCGAAGCGCTTGACCACGCCGGCGATGCGGACCGCCAGCGTCACGCCGCGGCGACCCCGGCGACGTCGCCGGCCAAGAGCTCGAGCACCGCCATCCGCACCGCGACGCCCCAGCTCACCTGCTCGAGGATCACCGCGCGGCCGCTGTCGGCCACGTCGGGCGCCAGCTCGACGCCGCGGTTGATCGGCCCGGGGTGCATGACGATCGCGTCGGGCTTGGCGTAGGCCAGCGTGCGCGCCGACAGGCCGTAGGTCTTGGAGAACTCGCGCGGGTTGGCGAAGCGCGGCGCCTCGCCGGCGGTGCGCTCGTGCTGCACGCGCAGCATCATCACGACGTCGGCGCCGTCGAGCGCGTCCTCGAGCTTGGTGGTCACGCGGCTGCGCGCGCGGGTCAGGTCGCCGCCCAGCTCGGTCAGCCCCGGCGGCAACAGCGTCCACGGCGCGCACAGCCGCACCCGCGCGCCCAGCTTGGTCAGGCACAGGAGGTTCGAGCGCGCGACCCGCGAGTGCGCGAGGTCGCCGACGATCGCCACCTCGAGGCCGTCGATCTTGCCCTTGGCCCGCCGCATCGTCGCCGCGTCGAGCAGCGCCTGGGTCGGGTGCTCGTGCTGGCCGTCGCCGGCGTTGACCACCGCGCAGCGCAGCGTCTTGGCCAGCAGGTGCGGCGCGCCGCCCATCGCGTGGCGCACGACCACGACGTCGGGGCCCATCGCGTCGAGGTTCTTGGCGGTGTCGAGCAGCGTCTCGCCCTTGGCCGCCGAGCTGGTCGACGGCGAGATGTTGACCGCGTCGGCGCTGAGGCGCTTGGCCGCGATCTCGAACGAGGTCCGGGTGCGGGTCGAGTTCTCGAAGAAGAGGTTGATGACCGTCTTGCCGCGCAACGTCGCCAGCTTCTTCACCGGCTCGGCCGCGATCGCCTGGTGGCGGTCGGCCAGGTCGAGGACGACGCCGATGTCGGCGGCGTCGAGATCGGCGATGCCGACCAGGTGGCGGTGGGCGAACGAAGCGGATCGCGGGGCCACGCCGACGGAGTAGCCCGGCCGGTGCCGCGCGGTCAAGCGGCGGGGATCGCGGTCGCGGCGATCGCCGCGGCGCGAGCGACCCGCGCTACGGCACCCGCTTGACGATGTGGATGCCGAACTGGGTCTTGACCACGCCGACCTCGCCCACCTTGAGCCGCAGCGCGAGGTCCTTGAACGGCTTGACCATCGGCGCGTCGGCGTCGACCTCGTAGCTGTCGCCGCTGTCGGCGGTGCCGGGATCCTCCGAGTATTGCTGCATCAGCGGCTCGATCGCCCCGCCCTTGGCCAGCTGGGCCTTGAGCTTGACGACCAGCGCCTCGAGCTGCGTGCGGCTGCGCTTCATGCCGCGGGGATCGCCGTTGGAGAGGTCGGCCCACGACAAGAGCACGTGCTTGACCTTCACCGCGCCGGTGCCCGGCGGCCGCGCCAGGATCGCGGTGGACTCGAGCGGATCGGGCGGCGCCGGCGGCACCCGCAGCATGACGTGGTAGCCGTAGCGCGTGCGCACGACGCCGACCTCGCCGACGTCGAGGCGCAGCGCCAGCGCGGTGAACTCGGCCACGAAGCCGCCGTTGGCCTCGACGCTGTACGCGTTGCCCTCCTTCGAGCCGGGGTCCTCCGAGTGCTCGCGCATCAGCGCGTCGATGCGCTCCGGCGCCTTGGCCAAGGTCGCCGCCAGCTCCTGCGCGAGCGCCGCGGCCTGGGCGTTGGTGCGCGCCTTGGCCCGGGCGTCCAGGCGGCCGGCGTAGGTCGCCTCGAGCGCGTCCCACGCGACGAGGATGTGCTTGATCTCGACCGGCCCCGGCCCGGCGGCGCGCGCCAGGATCGCGTGGCTGTCGACGTCGACGTCGGCCGCCAGGGACGGCAGCGCCTCGGCGCAGCTCGACACGATGCCGGTCGCGCCCAGCTTGGCCGTGCACGACCGCGCGCGCTCGCCGACCGTGGCCTCGACGCACACCGGCCCCGCCGCCTGACCGCCGCAGGCCACCAGCTGGTACTGGCTCCACGTCGTCTCCTTGCCGCCCTTCGGCGTGTACGCGTACGCGACCGTGAGCTCGAGCGCCGCCGCCGCCATGCCGGCCAGCTTGACCACCCGCACCTTCGGCGCCTGCTTGGTGACGCGCTCGCAGTCGCCGTCGGCGCACACCGCCAGCGGCAGCGCCCGCACCGGCGACCGCCAGGTCTTGCCGCCCGCCGTCACCACCATCGCGTAGCGCACCAGCGCGTCGGTCTTGATCGCGTACACCTCCGCCGCGCCCACGCCCTTGAGCTTCGCCTGCCCGACCCGACTACACGCCACGTCCGCCGGCAGCGCGTCGCGCAGCGCCGCGCACGCCGCCGCCACGTCCGCCACCGCCGTCATCGTCGCCGACGTCGGCCGATCGGCGCGGCTGGTTGCAGGGGCGACGGCGACGGCGATCAGCGCAGCGATCGCGAGGACGGAGGCGCGCAGCATCCGCTGAGGATGCCACGGCGGGGGGCGATCAGAACGGCGTCTGGCCGGCGTTCAGCGCGCCCCAGGTGTTGGCCGGGCCGGCGCCGGTCGACCAGTCGGCGGCGTCGTTGTCGTCGGTGTTGTCGATGCGCTGGAGGCTGGTGCCGGTGTAGAGGGCGCTGGCCGGATCGTCGAGATCGAGCACCGCGTTGGCGCGGAACGTGTCGTCGATGTAGCCACCCGCCGGGTCGGCGCCGGCCATGCCGACGATGCCCCAGGCGTCGATCGCGGTGGCCGCGGCATTCTCGGTGCCCACGGCCGCGGTGCCGGTGGCGGCGTTGGCCGCGAAGATCACGTCGACGATGTTGCCCAGGTTGTCGAACAGCGTGAAGACGTTGTCGGTGTTGGTGAGGCCGGTGTCGGTCGAGTAGAAGTCGTACGCGGTGTCGTAGTTGCGGGTGAAGGTCGCGGCCGGCTGCTGGTTGGGGGCGGTGGTCTCGTTGACCGCCGTGCCCGGGTTGCACGTCGCGCCGTTGTTCATGTGCACCACGATCAGGTCGTTGGTCGCGACGTTGAACGTCGGGAACGTGAGCAGGATCGCGGTGTCACGCTCGCGCAGCACGTAGCCGGTCATCGTGCCGCCCGAGACGACGCGCAGCTCGATCATGTCGCAGGTACCGGCCGTGACGTTGGCGTTGACCTCGTTGATGCGCACGACCGCGAGCACCTGGAAGCCGGTGAACGTGGCGGTGTTCGGCGTGCCGAGCGCGGTGCCCTGCAGATCGGTCACGGTGTTGGCGACGGTCACGGTGTACGCGGTGCCGCCAGTCTGGGCGCTGGTGGTCAGCGTCACGGTGCGGCCGCTGACGGTCGCCGCCGACGCGGTCAGGCCGTTGTCGAAGGTGAACTGCGAGCCGTTGGCCATGACGCTGCCGGGCGCGACGTTGCGGCTGAAGGTCACCACCAGCTGGGTCGCCGACGGCGGCGCGGCCGACGCGACCGTCGGCGCCGGGCAGCCGCTCAGCGTGATGTCGCCGGCCACGTAGGCCGGCATCTCGGCGACGGCGTTGAAGCGGTAGACCGGCACGTTGTTGAGCGTGAAGCTGCAGCCGGTGACCAGGTCGAGCGAGCTGCGCAGCGCCGTCGGGATGCGGATGCGGTAGTTCGCGTCGGTGGGGATGCCGGTGGTGGCGATCGCGGCCTGCTCGAAGCCGGTGCCGCTGCTGCTGAAGGTGCCGCTGACCGAACCGCTCAGGTCGAACAGCTCGCTCTCGTAGGTGCCGAGCGCGGTCACGACGTCGGTGGCCGCGGTGAGGTTCTGCACCAGCGGGTTCACGTCGACGCCGGTGCCGCTGCGAGAGAAGCCGGAGATCGTGCTCGCCACCTTGAGGCCGTTGAGCGTGGTGAGGCCGGTGATCGTGAAGCTCACGACGTCGCCGACGGCGGGCGCCGGGGTCAGCGTCGCCGGGTCGACCGCGACGTACAGCGCCGGGCCCGCCTGCTCCGCCTGGATGGTGAAGCCGACCGGGTCGTTGGTCGGCGAGCCGATCGCCGGCTTCAGGTAGGTGACGGTGGCCAGCGTGATCGGCAGGCTCAGGCCGGTGCCATCGGCGGTGCCGCGCGCCGCGGTGATCTCGGCCGACGTCATCGGCGCCGTGTTGGCGTCGGTGGCGACCGCGTCGATCGACGTCGCGTCGATCGTGCCGGCGTCGATCATCGCCGCGTCGATCATCGCCGCGTCGATCATCGCCGCGTCGGGGTTCATCGCGTCGGGCTGCGCGGCGTCAGGGTCGGCCGCGTCGGTGAGCGCGCCGTCGACCGGCCGGGCATCGACCGGGCGGTTCTGATCTCCGTTGTCGCCGCACGCGGCGAGCAGCATGGCGCCCACCAGAGACACGAACACGATCGGCCATCGACGAGCCGAGGCAAGGGTACGCATGCGCGCGTTGTACCCGATCTCGGTGGCGCTGGCGTCGCGTCATTCGACCGCGGGGGCGTGGATGCCAATGACCAAGGAATACGCCGACTTGAAAGGACGATGGGGCCGCTGATCTGACCGGCCCCGCCGGGACCTCGACGTCCCAGCACCCAAGCAGATCCGGCTACCTGGCGCTGGCCGACGCCGTGCAGACTGACTCGACCCATGACCCGATCGACCATGGTTCGCCGACGCACGCTGGCTACGCTGCTGCTGGCGGTGCTCGGACCGGCGGCCTGCGGCGGCGGCGGCGGCCCCGACGCCACCGCGCCCGACGCGGCGGCCGCCCCCGACGCCACGACCGCGCCCGACGCGCCGAGCGGTGGGTGCAGCGCCAGCGATCTCGCCGCGTGCGCGTACGACCCGCCGGGCGACTACGCCGAGCTGCCGATCATCCTGCGCGACGTCACGTACACCGACGTCAGCGGCCAGTCGCGGACCGTCGAGATCGCGCTGCACCGCCCCGACGGCGCTCCACAGCCGTGGCCGGTGGTGATCTGGTCGCACGGCGGCGCGGCCGGCCAGACCTCGGCGGTGAACGTCGGCGCCGAGTGGGGGCGCGCCTTCACCGCCGCCGGCTACCTGTTCATCGGCATCGCCCACCGCGGCCGCGACCAGGCGTCGCGCGAGCAGATGTGCACGCACTTCGGCGTGCCGCTGACCATCGAGTGCGCGCAGGTGAAGTACCTGCACTGGGACCGGCCCAACGATCTGCGCGAGGTCCTCGACTACCTCGAGGCCCAGGCCACCGGCCCGCTGGCCGGCGTCGCCGATCTGGACAAGCTGCTCTACGCCGGCCACTCCGCTGGCTCGGGCGGCGGGTCGATCGTCGCGGGCGCGAGCCGGCTCATCTACGGCGGCGTGCGCACCGCGCCCGACCCGCGGCCCAAGGCGTTCATCGGCGCGTCGATGGAGGGCGAGGGCGACGACGGCTTCACCGCCGACTCGTTCCGGCCGATCGCCCGCCCGCACCTGACGCTGTCCGGCGTCGGCGACACCACGCCCGAGGCCACCGCGCCGCCGCGCCGGGTGCCGTTCGAGGTGATGATGCCCGGCGACAAGTACCGCCTGTGGATCACCGAGCTCGCGGCGCGCCACACCAGCTTCAACCACGAGGAGCAGAGCTGCCGCGACTTCCAGACCAGCAACGGCGGCGACGTCGCCCGCTGCGCCGCGTACACCGCCTGGGTCGAGTCGGCGGCGCTGGCGTTCGCGGACGCCCAGCTGCGCGACCGCGCCGAGGCCCACGCCTGGCTCGCCTCGGACAACCTGGCGATCGCCTCGGGCGGCGCCGCGGAGTGGGCGCGGCGCTGAGGGCGAGGGCGGCGGCGCAGCAACGCGCGCGGCGCGGCGCGCGATCCATCAAGCGCTGCCGCTGCTCGGCGCCGGCAGTCTGCCGCGGGTTGGAGCGGCGGCCGCGAGCCGAACCAGGTCGCCGACGACCCGCGGATAGTCGACCGGTCGGCCGTCCCAGGCGCACTGTCCGGTCGTCGCGTCGATCGGCACCGCGGCGTTGCCGGCGCGGATGGCCGCCCACGCGCGCGTGGTGTCGATGACCCGCGGCGGCTCGGCGTGCACCTGCCGGCCGCGGTGGAAGAACACCGGCTCGCCGTCGCGGAGCTCGACCCGGTAGCCATGCTCGTGGACGAAGCGGTGGTGCGACGGACACAGCCGGCACAGGTTGGCGAGCGCGGTCGCGCCGCCGTGGATCCAGTGCGTCAGGTGGTGCCCTGCGAGGAAGCGGCGGTTGGTGCAGCCGGGGAACCGACAGGTGACGTCGCGCCGGGCCAGCGCCCGGGCGATCGCCGGCGGGATCGAGCGCGTGCGACGCCCGACCGACAGCGGTTGACCGGCGGCGGCCTCGGTCAGCGTCACCACGCCGCAGTCGCACGCCAGCCGCCGCGCGGTCTCGGCCGCGACGGCGGTCCCGTCGGCGAACACGCCAACCGCCGGCGTGGCGGGCGACGCTGGCGTGGTCGCGGTGGCCGCGAGCGCGTCGCGCGCGATCGTCAGCACCACCTCGACCGGCGCGCGATCGGGCCACTCGCCGCGCAGCGCGGCCTGGCACATCGCGATCAGGCCGTCGGCCCGATCGAACGTGCGCGGCGTTCCCGCGGAAACGCCACAGGTCGCGGGCGGCGGCGTGGACAGATCGGCGTTCGCACCCTCGCGCTCGACAGCATCGCCCGCCGCGCCGCGCGCCGCCGTGGCCGGGGCGCCCGCCCCGCTCGCCTGCGCCGCCTCGTGCTCGATCGCCGCCCACACCACGGCCGCCTCGTCGGGGGGCAGCACCGCCTCGATCGCCACCAGGCCGTCGTCGCGATCGCGCCGCGTGACCGTGCGCCGCGCCCGCACGTCGGCCGGCGACTGCTCGCTCAGCCGCTGCACCGCGCGCAGCTTCCGGCAGATCAGCTCGAGCTGCGCCGCGGTGGTGTGGCGCGCGTCCTCGAGCAGCGCCGCCTCGGTGGCCGGCGTGGCGACCCGCGTGATCGCCCGAACCTTCGAGTACGACAAGCGCCCTTCGCGCAGCGCGCCATCGATCCGTGGCAGTCCGCCCAGCGCGCGCGCCACCCGCACGTGCTCGCGCGCCGTGCCCGGATCCCAGCCGACCCGCCACGCCAGCCAGCTCGCGCACGACGCCGCGCCCGCGTCGCCCCAGTAGCCGGCCGCGTCGAACGCGCGCAGGTCGGTCAGCAGCCGGTGCAGCGCCGCGTCGAGCTGAAACGCCTGCTCGGCGATCCGATCGCCCAGCGCCGCGTGGGCCCGCCGCCGCGCGGTGGCGAGTGCCGCCGCGCCGCTCGCCAATGGCCCGAGCCCGACCTCGACCGCCGCGGGTGCATCCCCAACCCGATCGCACACCATCCCATCCATACACGCGGACTACCAGACTGACGTCTCATCGTCAACAGGTCAATGTCACAATGACATGCTCATGCATACCAAGTACCGCGACACGCGCAGGCACATCCAGCCCGCGGCCGTCGATCGACATCGCGGCGTTGCCAGCGCGGATGGCTGTCCACACGCGGGCGGTGTCAGCGAGATCATCGCCGGCGAGCGCGCCTTCGCCCTACAATGGCGGCGGCCATGACCGCGCCCCGCCGCTGCCTGATCTGCGGGCACCTCAACGAGCCCTACGCCGCCCGCTGTAGCTGTGGCGCGTCGCTCGATGTCACCGCCGACGAGTCGCGCCGCGTCGTCGCACACACTGCACGGATCGCGGGCTGGTCGGCAGCGTTGTGGGCCATCCTCATGGTGGTGCTCACCGGCGTCGCGATCACCGCGATCACCAGCGTCGGCGCCGGCCCTGGCGGCGGGGTGCGCCTGCCGGTGCTGCTGTCGCTTGGGGCCTTCGGCGGCGCGTGCTTCGCGCTGGCCTCCTGCGTCGGCGCTCTCCGGCGCTGGCTCGCAGCCCGCGCCACCCTCGCCGCGATCCCCGACCTGCCGCGCGCCGCGCTGCGCCGATGAGCGCGCGAAGGTCTCTCGACCCCGGACGACTGATCAATCCAGGGGCAATTCGAGCGCGCGGGTGTAGATGGCGTCGACGTCGAGCGCGGCGCCGTTGGTGAGGGCGAGCCGCTCGCCGGGCCCGTGCGCGGCGAGTAGGAGGTGGTCGCTGACGCGGCGGGCTCATCGACCGATCGTGTCGGCGGGTATACACGTGTCCATGCGTGCCGCGACCTCGCCGCCGTCCGGCAGGTGCATGAGCCACGTCGCCTGAGCTGACGCGCTAGCGAACGCCAAGGCCCTCGGATATCGTCGCGACGTGAGGCCCCGATCGGTTCCGGGAATGTTCGTCGGCGTCGTGGCGTGCCTCGCGGCATGTCAGTACGAGCGGCCGCGCGACGTCGAGATCGACGCGCAGGAAGTCGATGCGCCGCCGATCGAGTGCACCGCGTCGACCGCGACGTGCAGCAACGACCGGTACACCGAGTGCGACGCGAGCGGCCGCTATACGCGCTACGACGTCCCCAACGGTGGCGGCGTCGGAATGCCGGCGACGCTGGTGATGCACGACTTCGCGTGTCCGCTGGGATGCGCCGACGCGACCCGCTGCGCCAACCCGGTGCCGTCGCATGGGCTCGCGTCGACGCTGCCGACGTGGGCCGGCGGCGGCGTCGACGTCGACCTGACCACGTCGAACGGGTCGGTCATCGCGCTGGACACCGACGCCAGCGGCACCGAGGTGGAGCTCGCGGACGCCGTGGGCAACACGTTCCGCGTACCGGTCGAGGTGATCAGCCAGGCCGGCGGCCCGGAGATCTTGGTGCTCAAGGTTCGAACGCTGACGATCCGCGGGCCCGCGCGGGTCGTGGCCACCGGTGCGCGGGCCCTGGCAGTGGCTGCGGCGTTCGACATCGTCATCGCGGGGCGACTCGATGCGAGTGCGGCGGCCAACGCCGCGGGGGCGTCCTCGACGGGCTCGTGTGTTGCGCCGTCGGCGACGATCGCCTCGGGCGGCGGCGGGAATCGCTACGCGGGCAGCAACTCGAGCCATGGCGATCTCGGCGGCCAAGCACAGCCCGGTCCACAACCCATCCTCATCGGCGGTTGCGCTGGCGGCGCTATCGGGGGCACCGCCGGCGGTGCCCCAGGCGGCGCAATCCAGCTGGTCAGCCGCACCCAGATCGTAGTCACCAGCGGGGGCGTCCTCTCGGTCGCTGGCGGTGGTGGCCGAGCATTCGCCGCTCCTGAAGACGGCCTCAACCGTGCCACGGGCGGCGGCTCTGGTGGCCAGCTTGTGCTTGACGCGCCGGTCATCCAGATCGCGCCAGAGGCGCATCTCGTCGGTAGGGGAGGAAGCGGCGCGGCCGCGAGGTCAGGCCAGACCAACCTCCGCATGGACGGCGTCGCGGGCGATGCAGACGTGGCGGCGCCGACGGTGCCGGGGCCAACATGCACCGGTTGCGGCTTTGGCGGTGATGGCGGCGGCGTCGGCGCTCCGCCGGGCCAGGGCGCCCAGGGCAGCACCGGTATGGGCGGTGGTGGTGGCTCGGTTGGGCGTGCGACGTTGGCGGCACGCACGAGCACGGTGCCCCCGCCGACGTCCGCGATGCTCGTCGAGTACGCGCTGTCGACTCTGCCGCGAGACTAGGTCCTACATCGGCATACCTCGGAACGCCCACAAACGGGCGGCGGCTCCTATATGATCGCGTCATGAGGGAGCTTGCGTCTCGCGGCGCGTGCGTCGCGCTATTTGCGTTGCTGGCGGTCGCCGCGTGCGGCCCCAGCAGCAACACCAACCAGGATGCGGGGAATGGGGATGCCACGGGTGACGGCAACACCGGCGGCCCCGACGCGCCGTTGCCGCACACGCTGGTCGGCATCATGGTCACGCCGACGAACCCGCTGATCGAGATGGACGTCAACGTCACCGGGACGCAGGCCTTCGTCGCGACCGGCGAGTACCTCGACGGCGTGCCCGAAGATCTCAGCGCGCAGGTCACCTGGGCGGTCGCCAACCCCGCCGTCGGCACGATGACCGGCGCGACGCTCAACATCCCGGCCTTCGCCAGCGCCACGGCCGAGGTGTCGCGCATCACGGCGACGCTGGGCACGGTCGTCGGCGAGGCGCAGATCACCGTGGTCGCGTACCGCCGCAGCGGCCCGACCCAGGACTTCTTCTTCATCCTGCCCTACAACGATCCGACCGGCGCCGCGATGCGGCCGCTCGACTTCGCGACCGACATCCCCAAGCTCGACGTGTTCTTTCTGATGGACACGACCGGCTCGATGTACGGCGCGATCTCGAACCTGCAGTCATCGCTGTCGGCGACGATCATCCCCCAGGTCCAGGCCGAGGTCGCCGACAGTCAGTTCGGTGTCGGCGCGTTCGAGGACTTCCCTGACGGCACCTACGGCGCGCTGCACGGCAGCGACTGCGGGCGCGGCGGCCTGTCGACGCCTGACCAGCCGTTTCACCTTTTCCAGACGATCACCGCGAGTGTCGCCGCCGCCCAGACCGGCGTCAGTCGCCTCAGCAATGGCACAGCGGGCCCGATCGGATGCGGGATGGACACGCCGGAGTCAGGTATCGAAGGCATGTACCAGGTCGCGACCGGCGACGGCTTGACCGGTCCCGGCCTCACGAACGTGCCCGCGAACCACACCGGCGTCGGCGGCGTCGCGTTCCGCGCCACGTCGATGCCGGTGATCGTGAACATCACCGACGCGATGTCGCATGCGCCCGGCGAGAACACGGTCTGCGGCAGCGAGAGCGTGAACTACACGGGCGCGGTCGGCGCGGCCGCGCACTCGCGCATCGCCACCAAGGCGGCGATCGAGAACATCTGCGGACGCGTGGTCGGGGTCTCGGTGCTCCCCAGCTTCGGAACCTGCAACGGCCAGGGCGACCTGGAGGACTTCGCGACCGCGACCGGCGCGCTGGTGCCTCCGGCGGCCTGGGACATCGGCACCCGCCCGGCGGGCTGTGCCGCCACCCAGTGCTGCACCGGCATCAACGGCGCGGGGCGCGCCCCCAACGCCCAGGGGCTCTGCCCGATGGTGTTCCAGACCGCGTCTAACGGCACCGGCCTCGGCGCCGGCGTCGTCACCGGCATCCGCATGTTGACCCGCTTCGCCACCTTCGACGTCGAGAGCGCGCGCATGGGCGGCACCGCCGACGTCAACGGCAACCCGCTGCCGACGCCGCACACCACGGCGGACTTCATCCGCGCGGTCACGCCGACCGGCTTCATGCTGCCGCCGCCGCCGCCCAACCTGCCCAACCCGACCTTCGACGCCACCGCGTTCCACGGCGTCACGCCGGGCACCCAGGTGTCGTTCAACGTGCAGGCGTTCAACGACTTCGTGCCCGAGACCAACGACGCGCAGATCTTCCGCGCGACGATCCAGGTGCTGGCCGGCGGGTGCACGCCGCTCGACGCTCGCGAGGTGCTGATCCTCGTGCCGCCGATGCCGGTCGTCGTGCAGTAGGCGAGCGCCGGCGCGGCTGCCCGGGGGCCGCCCGGTGCGGCCGCAGGCCGTGGTAGCCTCGGAGCGATGGCGATAGCCGATCGCTCCGGGCTCGTGATCGACGGCCGCTACCGGCTGGAGAAGTTGATCGGGCGGGGCGCGATGGCCGACGTCTACCGCGCCCGCGACGACGAGGCGGGGGTGACGGTGGCGGTGAAGATCCTCCGCGATCAGCTGGCCCGCGACCACGAGGCGGTGGCGCGGTTCCAGCGCGAGGCCGAGGTGCAGGGCAAGATCCAGCACCGCAACGTCGCGGCGCTGTACGGCTCGGGGGTGACCGACGCCGCCGAGCCGTACCTGGTCGTCGAGCTGCTGCGCGGCCACTCGCTGCGCGCCGTGCTCAAGCAGCAGGGCTCGGTGGCCCCGGCGCGGGCGCTGTCGTACGCGTGGCAGGCGCTGCAGGGGCTGGCCGCGGTCCACGCCCAGGGCGTCCTGCACCGCGACCTCAAGCCGGCCAACCTGATGCTCGAGCCATCGCCGGGACCGGTCGAGCGCGTCATCGTGATCGACTTCGGCTTCGCCGCGCTCGAGGGTGGCCAGAAGCTGACGGCCCGCGGCCACGTCGTCGGCTCGCTGACCTACCTGGCCCCCGAGCGGCTCAAGGGCAAGCCGGCCGACCCGCGCAGCGACCTGTACGCGATCGGGATCATCCTCTACGAGCTGATCGCCGGGCGCGCGCCGTTCATCGGCGCCGACGACTTCGAGCTGATCAGCGCCCACCTGCACGACGACCCGCCGCCGCTCGACCTGGTGGCGGCGACCGCGCCGCCCGAGCCGGTGGCCCGGCTGGTGATGCAGTCGCTCGCCAAGGAGCCCGACCACCGGTTCGCCAGCGCGCTGGCGATGGCGGCGGCGATCGAGGACGCGTCGCGCTCGATCGCCACCAGCGGCTGAGCCGCGCCGCACCCGCGCGCGTCACCAGGGTGCGGGCTCGTCGACCGACACCGGCGCGTCGCTCGGCGGCGGCGCGTCGCTCGGCGGCGGCTCGCTGGCCGCCGGCGCGTCGCCCGGGGGCGGCTCGGCGGCGCACGTCGCGGGCTCGCCGGCGCCGAGCACGCACCCGCTGTCGCTGCAGGTCAGGCAGCCGGTGCAGGCGTCGTCGGTCGGCCACGACGGCTCCTCGTGGTGCAGGTCGCACACCTCGCCGGGCACGTCGCCGAGCGCGCCGACGTCCGCGGCCTCGTCCCCGAGGATCGCCGCGCCGGTCACCTCGGCGCCGGCCTGCGCCACCAGCCACGCGGCGCCGAACCACGGCGCGTCGACGTCCTGCCAGGTCGGATCGTCGGCGGCCAGCGCCGCGGCGAGCACGACGTCGGCCGGATCGACGTCGCCGAGATCGTCGACCGCGATCAGCGCGTCGAGGGTGGCGTCGTCGAGCGACGCGACCTCGGCCTCGAGCGCCGCCTGCAGGTCCTCGGCGCGCGCGTCGTCGAGCTCGTCGAGCGACGCCGGCGCGTCGCCCTCGAGCGGCTCGAGCGGCTCGAGGTCGGGCAGCGTCGGCACCGGCACCTGCACCGGCGGCAGCTGCTGCTCGAGCGGCGGCGCCGCCGGCTCGCACAGCTGCCGCTTGGTCACCATCAACGCGTCGTAGGCGGCGTCGATCGCCGCGCGGTCGGCGAACTCGAACCCCCGCAGCCGGGTGATCAGCGCGTCGCACGCGCGGCCGAACGCGGCGCGGCCGGTGACCTGGCAGCCGGGGCCGTTGAGCAGCTTGACCGCGGCCACCAGCTTCTCGCCGCGCATGTGGACGAAGACCCGCTGCAGCGCCTGCTGCAGCGCCTCGGTCGCGGTCGTCACCTGCGCGCAGGTCAGCGTGCGGACGCCGAGCGCGGTCCGGGCGGCGGTGATCAGCTCGCGGATCCGCGCCGCGTACGGCTCGCGGTTCTCGACGTTCTCGAGCATGCGGCGCTGATCGCCGTCGAGCGCGGCCACGGCGCGGGTCCGGCACAGCCGGTTGCGCAGCAGCTCGGCGAGGCGGTCCTGGACGGCGCGGTACTTCGCCGTCACCTGGGCCTGATCGATCGGCCCCGGGCCGCGCAGGTAGGCCAGCAGGTCCGCGACCGCGGCGTCGAACGCCGGCAGCTCGCCCGCCTCGTACAGCGCCTGCAGCCCGATCATCGTGGTGATCAGGTCGAGGTTGGCGATCGCGGTCTCGACCGCGCGCCACATCGTGCCGAACGTGGGCTCGGGCGCCAGCCGGCCCTCGGGGCTGCGCAACCAGGCGTCGAACGCGGCCAGCGCGGCCAGCACGCCCGCGGTGTTCGGCTCGAGCGTGTACCGCGCGCGCAAGGTCGCGATCCGTGCGCGCATGTCCTTGTTGCGGACCAGCGCCGAGACCTGATCGTTGGCGGCCGCGCAGTCGATGTCGCGGGTGCGCGCGCGGTTGCGCAGGAGCAGCAGGTCGGCCAGCAGGTCGGCGTGGCCGGCGAAGTCGGCGATCAACCGATCGACGCGCGCGACGACGTCGTCGCAGCGGCGCTCGATCGCGGCCTGCGCGGCGGTGCCGGCGAAGCTGAGGTTGGTGGCGTTGCTGGTGGCGTTGACGGTGGCGCGGTCGACCAGGTACGGCTTGCCGTCGACGCCGCACTGGACGGTGTAGTTCCAGCCGTTCCAGCCCGACGACTCGTCGCGCTCGGGCGGCGTCACGTTCCACTGCGCGCCGACGCTGACCGGGCCGTAGCTGACGCCGCTCCAGCCGCCGCCGAAGATGACGTTCCACTGGCTGGGGTTGTGCAGCGCGTGCACGAACACCGCGCCGAGCCCGACGGTGAAGTGGCGGGTGCCGCGATCGATGTCGAGCGGACCGAACGGCGCGACGCTGCGCACCGACTCGGCCTTGGTCATGCACCAGTGCGCGCCGGTGTAGGTCGAGCCCTCGTGGTAGAAGCAGCTCGAGGTGCGGCTGATGTAGTCGGGGATGTCCTCGTAGCCGCCGTGGCCGAGGCCGTCGGTGATGCGCGTGCGGCGCATGCCGAGGAAGTACGTGCCGGTGAAGTCCGACTGCTTGAAGTTCGTCGGGCCGCCGGCGCCGAAGGCGGGATCGCCGAACGTGACCTCGGGCTGGCACGGCTTGGTGGTGTCGGGCGGACCGCCGGCCTGGGGTTGGTACGGCACGCACTTGATCGTCACCGGCACGCTGACCTCGGCGGCGTGGGTGCGCATGTCGTCGGCGTTGCAGGTCGCGGCGGTGGTGCGGTGGACGTTCTCGGCCAGCGACCAGCCGCCGCCGAGCAGGTGGCGATAGACCGCGCGGTTGGTGCCGCCGACGTGGCCGCGGCCGGACGAGATCCGCAGCGGCACGTTGACGGTGCGCCCGACGGCGTCGCACTGCGCCGGGGCCGGCGCCCCGGGCGCCTCGCGGTGGGTGGCGGTGCTGGGCGGCGCGACGTCGCCGCCAGCGTGGGCGCGATCGGTCGCGGCGTCGAGGGTGCGCGCGCCGTCGGGGTCGGCGCAGCCGGTCGCCAGCGCCAGCGGCGCCAGCGCGGCGATCGTGAGCAGCGAGCGGGTGGTGGACATCAGGGAGCTCCTGGGTCGACGGGTGGAGGGGATCACGGCGCACCGCCGGGCAGCGGGGGCGTCCCACCAGGCGTGGTGCCGCCGGGCGTGGTGCCGCCGGGCGTCGCGCCGCCGGGCGGCAGGCCGCCGCTCGGATCGGGCAGCGCGCTCGGCGCGGCGCCGCGGTTGAGCGCCTCGGCGCTGACGTGGTGGTAGACCGCGCGCCAGCCGTGGAACGCGACCAGCGCGAACACGCCGGCCGCCGCGGCCATGCCGCCGGTGATGATGACGGGGATCGCGGCGAGCACGACGACCGGGATCGACGTCAGGTGGTGCACCTTCCACTGCCGGTGGTTGGCGATCCGATCGCGCACCGGCTGCGGCAGCGCCGCGTTGACCGGCGACTCGGCCGCGAGCCGGCCAGCCAGCGTGCCGAGGCGGGTCACCAGGCCGGGGCCGGTCTGGCCCGACGCGAGCGCCTCGACGAGGTCGCGCTCGGCGGCCAGGTCGCGGGCCTGGGTGCGCAGGTTCTGGTTGACCTGCCCGCCGGCCTCGGCGACCTCGAGCTCCTGCATCTTCTGCTCGAGCTGGTGGGTGACCCGGGCCAGGTGCTCGTTGCGCACGGCGTCGATCTGCGCGGCCTCGGCGGCCTGGACGGCGGCCTCGCGGACCTGCCGCTGGCCGACCTGGTTGGCGTGGTCGAGCGTCGCGCGCACGACGTCCTGGGCCTTGGCCTGGTTGGTCGGATCGGCCTCGAAGGCGGTGCGCGCGGTGGTGACCGCGGCCGCGGCGGTGGTCACGCGATCGTTGGCGTTGCGCAGCGCGGTCCGCTCGCGGGTCACGACGTCCTGCCCGCCGCGCATCTGGGCGGCGGCGCGGCTGTGCTCGGCCTGCAGGTGCTGGACGATGTCGGTCGCGACCTGGCCGGTCGGGCGGGTGCGGGTCCACGGCGTCGCGCTCGGCGGGCGGTACGTCGCGTGCGCGGTCGGCTGGCCGCCCGGCACCGGGGTCGAGCCGGTGTACGAGGTCGGCCGCGCGCCCGGCGTGGTGTGCTGGCTGGTGCTGGTCGCGTGGGTGCCGCCGCTGTGCGCGGTCGACGGCGTGCCGCCGCGGACCGGATCGCTGCCGCCCGGGTGGGGCGTGCCGTTGACGCCGAAGAACGGATCGTTGGGATCACCGGCGGCGCCGCGGTACGCGCCCAGCCAGCCGCCGCTCGAGCCGCTCGAGCCGCTCGCCGACGGCGGATCGGTCGCGTTGATCGCGGCCGCCTCGGTCTCGACGATCGGGCCCCAGGTGTCGACGCCGGCGAGCTCGTCGATGCCCGACACGCCGGCCGCGTCGACGACGATCGCGCCGGTGGCGTCGCGGGTGCGGACGATCGCGTAGGCCCCGCCGAACGCAGCGACGACCTCGGCGCCGAACAGCTCGCCGGTGGCGCCCGGGACGATCTCGGCGAGGCCGCCCGGCGCGACGCGGTCGGTGATGTACTCGACGGTGTAGCCGGCGTCGACCGGGATGCGCGTGTCGATCTCGACGGCGGTCACCGGCGTGGGCGCCGGGGCCTCGTCTCCGGGCGGCGCGTCGCCTGGAGGTTCGTCATCGGTCGGCGCGGCGATCGGCTCGTCGCCGCCGGCGCCGTCGCCGCCGTCACCGCCGTCCCCGCCGTCGCCGCTCGGCGCGGTCTCGTCGGTGGTCGCCGGGGCAGCCTTGAGGATCGTCGGACCCGCGGGGGGCGCGGGCGGCGCCGGCGGCCCGGGCGGATCGATGTTGTTGGCGCCGCGCACCAGCTGGCACGCCTGCTGGGCCGCGGTCAGCGCGGGCGCCGGCTGGCCGGGCACCGCCGGCGGCGGATCGGGGATCTTCCAGCAGCGGAAGTCGCGGTTCGGCGTCCCCGGCCCGCGCCACAAGAAGTCCTTGTCGTAGCGGCCTTCGGTCCGGATCGCCGCGCCGGTGTTGACGTACCGCGCGAAGCCACACGCGCGGTCGGCGGCGATCGCCGCGATCAGGCGGTTCTCCGTCGGGGCCAGCCCGAGGTTGCCGTACGGCGCGACCGGCCGGGTGTCGGTGCAGACGTCCTTGGCCGACCACACGAACCAGGTGGCGATGCCGCCGAGCTGGGTGTTCGCGTTGTACGCGGGGATCGGGTACGGCACGACGCGCGGCGACCAGCCGTCGCGCGCGTTCCACTCCCACCACGTGCACCGCGGCGAGCTCTCCTGGTTGTCGGGGTAGGTGAAGTGCTGGACCTGGACCGCGTAGCAGCTCTGATCGCCCGCGGCCGCGGCGGCCGGCGCCATCACCGGCTCGGCGGCGAGCGTCGTGGGCTCGGGCACCGCCGGCAGCTCGTCGGCATCCGCCGGCGGCGGCGGGTCCGCCGGCTCGCCGTCGCCGCCCGGCGCGGGCTCGGTGTCGATGGCGGCGGTGATGGCCTGGCCGGCGCCGCCGACGTCGGCGGTCTCGACGCAAGCGGCGACGTGGGTGACGATCAGGGACAACGCGATGGCGCTGCGCAGCTTGAACATGACGATCCTCCTCTACGCCCGGTGGGCGTGCGGAGGTCCCATCGCACGCGGCGTGCCGACGCCGTGGCGGCCCTGGCGATGCCGGCGAGACGTCCGGGTGTCGCCTCCCGCGCAACACCGTCGCCGCTAGCGCGACACGATCACTTGAGGCCGTGCTTCCACAAGAGCCGGTACAGGTGCGCGCGGTCGACGCCGGCGGCGCGCGCCGCCTGGGTCAGGTTGTCGCCGTGGTGGCGCAGCAGATCGTCGAGGTAGGCGCGCTCGAAGTACGCGGTCCACCGCTCGCGGGCGTCGCGCAAGGGCGCGCTGGCGTCGATGCCGTGGCCCGCGGCGGGCGGGGCGTCGGGCGCGTCGGCCGGGCGCGGCGCCAGCTCGACGCCCAGCGCGGCGCAGCGCTCGAGGTAGTTGCGCAGCTCGCGGACGTTGCCCGGCCAGCGGTGGCGCGCGAGGTGCTCGAGGAAGGCGGGCGCCATCAGCTCGGCCCGCACGGCCGCCGGCGCGTCGGCCAGCAGGCGCGCCACGATCAACGGCAGGTCGCCGACGCGCTCGTGCAGCGGCGGCAGCGTCACCTCGACGACGGCCAGGCGGTAGTAGAGGTCGGCGCGGAAGCGCTTGGCGTTGACCTCGGCGCGCAGGTCGCGGTGGCTGGCCGCGAGCACGCGCACGTCGACCGCGTGGTAGCGATCGGCGCCGACCGGCTTGACCTCGCGCCGCTCGAGCACGCGCAGCAGCTTGGGCTGTAGCTCGAGCGGGAGCTCGCCGATCTCGTCGAGGAACACCGTGCCGCCGCGCGCCGCCTCGAACGCGCCGGCGCGCGCGCCGACCGCGCCGGTGAACGCGCCCTTGGCGTGCCCGAACAGCTCGGCCTCCAGCAGCGTCGGCGGCACCGCGCCACAGTCGACGACGATCAGCGGCCCGTCGCGGCGCGGGCTGGCGGCGTGGATCGACTCGGCCGCCGCCTCCTTGCCGGTGCCGGTCTCGCCGTGGAGCAAGATCGTCGCGTCGGTGGGCGCCGCGCGCTCGAGCAGCGCGAACACCGCGCGCATCGCCGGCGCCTGCCCGGCCATCCGCCCGAAGGCGGCGGCGGTCGACAGCGGCACCGCCACCCGCTCGCCGTCGGGCTCGAAGCGGATCCGCGTGCGCCCGACGGTGAGCACCGCGCCTGGGTGGAGGACCGCCTCGATCACGGCGACGCCGTCGACCGTGGTGCCGTTGCGGCTGCCGAGATCGCGCACCGTGACGGCGCCGTCGCCGACCCGCAGCTCGCAGTGGTAGCGCGACACCGCGCCGTCGGTCAGCGCCAGCCCGGCGCCAGGATCGGAGCCGATCACGATCGACGTGCCGCGGGTGACCGCCGCGCGGCCGTGATCCGGGCCGCCCTCGACCCGCAGCGTGAAGCGCTGCACCGACAGCGCCGCCGCGCCGCCGCGGATCGCCTCGGTGCGGGCCGGCGACGCGGGCTCGGCACGCCGGCTGCAATCGTCGAGCGCATGCGGACGCGGAGGCTCGGGGACGGCGACGCTCGCGATCATCGGACGCTCCAGCGTCCGGCGGCGGGCCCGCGGCGCATCGGGGCGCGGCGATGGAACGCCCGCCGCGCCGCGGCCGGCGGCGCGAGCGCCGTCGTCAGCGCGGCGAGGAACGCGCCCGCCGAGGGCGGGCGCGCGTCGCGGGCCTTGGCCATCGCGGCGGCGACCAGCGGATCGATCACCGCCAGCCCGGGGACCAGCGCGCTCGGTCGCGGGGGTGGCGCGTCGAGGTGCATGCGCTCGACCTCGGACGAGTCGTCGGCGTCGAACGGGTACACGCCGGTGGCGAGATGAAACAGCAGCACCCCCAGCGCGTAGACGTCGGTGCGCGCGTCGACCGCGAGGCCGCGGATCTGCTCGGGCGCCACGCAGTGCGGCGTCCCGACGCGCATCGTCGCGCTGGCGCCGCGCTCGGCCTCGGGCGCCAGCAGCTTGGCGATGCCGAAGTCGAGGAGCTTCAGCGCCGCGGTGGCGTCGGCGGTGAAGCCGACGTTGCGGGCCTTGACGTCGCGGTGGACGAAGCCGGCGGCGTGGGCCGCGGCCAGCGCGTGGCACAGCGGCGTCAGGATCGCGAGACACTCCGGCAGCGGCAGCCGGCCGTCGGCGTCGAGCCGCTGCTCGAGGTTGCGCTCGTCGAGCAGCTCCATGACCAGGTACGGCTGGCCGGCGACGCTGCCCACGTCGAGCACGTCGACGATGTTGGGGTGGCGGATGCGGTTGACCGCCTGCGCCTCCTGGACGAAGCGCGCGACCATCGCCGGATCGTCGGCCAGCGCGGGGTGGAGGACCTTGATCGCGGCCAGCCGATCGAGGACGACGTGCCGGCCGCGGAAGACGCTGCCGCAGCCGCCGTGGGCGATCAGCGCCTCGAGCCGCCACGACCCGAACGTCGTCCGGGTCGCGCGGTGGGCTGGCGCCGGCAAGGCGCGGCCCAGATCTTCGGTCACGAGTTCGCGCATGGAGCCTCCGTCGTGGGTAGCGGGTCGGTGATCAGCCGGGGCAACCCCGGCGGCAGGGTCCGCGCCAGGTGGGCGAGGCGTCGCGCGGTGGGCGCGTCGCGCGCCGCCCGCGCCGCGAGCATGAGCAGCTCGAACCCGAGCTCGGGATCGCCCGCCGCGCGCGCGCGCGCGGCCAGGGCGCGGGCGCGCGGCTCGTCGAGGTCGTCGGCCAGCGCGGCGGCCAGCGCCTCGCTCAGCAGGCGGTCACCGGCGACGCCGGGCTCGTCGCGGGCGGTCGCCAGCGCGCGGACGGCGGCCGCGTGCCACGTGGCGGCGGCCGCGCGATCGCCGCGGCGGATCGCCAGCACCGCGAGCAACCCGGCGGCGCGGGGGCGCGGGAAGCGCCGGGGCGCGGCGGTCTCGAACGCCAGCGCCGCGCGCGCGTGGGCGTCGGCGGCGACGTCGTCGTCGCACCAGCACGCGACGATCGCCTGGTTGTAGTGCCCGCGGTACTCGGTGACGTCGAGGCCGAGCTCGCGCGCGAGCGCGGTGAACCGCGCCAGCGCCGCCCGGGCCGGCGCGCGATCGCCGCGCGCGGCGTGCAGCGCGTAGCGGTTGTTCGCCACCGCGGCCAGGTGCAGCCCGTCGTGCTGCGCCCGCGCCAGCGCCTCGGCGTCGTCGAGGTGCGCGGCGGCGCCGGCGAGGTCGCCGAGCGCGGCCAGGATCCAGCCGAGCATCAGGTGGCACGCGATCGTCGTCTCGTAGCGCTGCGCGAGCGGCGCGCCGCCGCACGCCACCAGCGCCGCGCGCAGCGCCTCGACCGCGGCCGGCAACGCGCGCCCGCGCCACGCCGCGCGGCCGCGCGCCATCGCCACGGCGGCGCGCAGCGGCGCGTCGGCGTCGGCCGGGCACAGCGCCGCGGCCTCGGCGGCCCGGGCCGCGGCCTCCTGGTACCGCGCCAGCCAGTCGAGCGCGGTGGCCTCCTCGAGCAACAGCGCGACCGTCGCGCCGGGCGCGCCGTCGCGCCGGGCGCGGGCGCAGGCCAGATCGTCGAGCGCTGGCTGGTGGTGGCCGAGGCGCGCCCGGGCGCGCGCGCGGACCTGCCGCGTCCGCGGATCGTCGTCCTCGTCCAGCGCGGCGGTGGCGCAGCGCTCGGCCTCGAGGTAGTCGTGGCGGGCCAGCGCGGCCTCGGCGGCCTCGCGCCACAGCCCGGCCGCGGCCAGGCCGGCGCCGTGGGCGTGCGCGGCGCGCACCGCCGCTGGCAGCGTCGCGGCCCGCGCGACGACGGCCGCGTGCACCGCGGCGCGCAGCGCCCGGCTCGCGGTGGCGGCGACGGCGTCGCGGATCAGCGCGTGGCGGAACCGCGGCGCCTCGGGCGCACCGACCAGCACGCCGGCCGCACGCAGCCGCGCCTCGGCGACCGCCGGGTCGAGCGCGAGCCCGAGCGCGGGATCGTCGAGGACCGCGTGGCGGTCGGCGGTGGGCAGCGGCCCGGCGACCGCGAGCGCGCGGGCCACCGCGGCGAGGTCCGGCGGCAGCCGCGCCAGCTCGTCGGCGACGACCCACGCGACCACCCGCGCGTCGGCCGGCACCGCGAGGCGGTCGGTCACCAGCGTCGCGACGCCGTCGGCGTCGACGCGCACCCGCCCGGTCGCGCGCAGGTGCGCGACCAGCTCGATCAGCGTCAGCGGCACCGCGCCGACGCGATCGATCACGCGATCGATCGCCACCGTCGGGACGCTCGCGCACTCGGGCACGAGCGCGCGCACCAGCCGGCGCGCGTCGTCGCGCGGCAGCGGGCCCAGCGTGAGCTCGCGGCGCGCCGCCGCGCCATGGCCCCAGCGCGGCCGGCCGTGCGCGAGGCTGGGGCGCGCCGCGGCCAGCACCGCGCCGCCCCAGCTCGGCGTCGCCAGCAGGCGCTCGCAGGCGTCGAGCACCACCGGCTCGGCGGAGTGGGCGTCGTCGAGCACGACGACGTCGGCGCCGCGCGCGCGCAGCCGCTCGGCGAGCGCCGCGGCGGCGACCGCCCGGATCGCGCCGGGCGCGGCTGGCAGCGCGCGCCGGTCCACGTCGAGGCAGCCGGCGGCGACGCGCAGCGCCGCCGCCCCGGGGCCGTCGTCGACCGCGCCCAGCGCGTCGAGCAGCGCCGCCAGCGGCCGATCGCCGGCGAGCACCACGACCCGCGCGCCGGTCGCCCGCAGCGCGGCCGCGGCGGCCATCACCAGCGCCGACTTGCCGTGGCCGCCGTCGGCCAGGACGGTGATCAGGCGGCGCCCGCCGGCGCGACCGGCCTCGACCAGCCGCGCCAGCTCGTCGGCGCGGCCGATCAGCGGCGGTGGCGCCAGCGCGGCGGGCCGCGCCGCGCGCGGGGCGATCGGGCGGGTGCCGCGCGCCAGCGGGCGCCGCGGGCGGATCGGCTCCATCGGCTCGGCCAGCGCCGCCTCGACCTGGCTCGCGAACGCCGCGGCCGACGCGGGGCGCGCGGCTGGATCCTTGGCCAGCGCCGCGCGCACGACGCGCTCGAGCGCGGTGCCCTCGGCGTCGGGCAACGCCGGCACGCGGCGATCGCGGTGCGCGAGCGCGCCGGCGCGACCGACCTCGACGAACGGCAGCCGTCCGCACCACAGCTCGAACGCGATGACGCCGAGCGCGTAGACGTCGATCGTCGGCGTCGCGACCGTCGGCGCGAGGCGCTCGGGGGCGAGGTAGCCGGGCGTGCCCAGCGTGGACATCGCCGCGCCGAGGCGCGTCGCCGCGCCGAAGTCGAGCAGCCGCGCCCGCGGCGGTGCGCCGACCAGCACGACGTGCGCGGGCTTCAGGTCGCCGTGGACCCAGCCGGCGCGGTGGACGCCGTCGACCGCGCGCGCCGCCGCCGCCACCAGCCGCAGGCCGGCGCGCCGATCGCACGCCGCCGCCGCGGCGCGCAGGTCGGGGCCGTCGAGCGCCTCGAGCACGAGCGCCGGCCGCGCGCCGGTCGTCGTCACGTCGAGCAGCGCCACCGCGTCGGTGCCGTGCAACGCCGCCAGCGCCGTCGCCTCGCCGGCGAGCGCCGCCTCGGCGCTGCCGCGCCGGTGGGCGACCTTGAGCATCGTCGCGCCACGCGCGCGCCGCAGGTCGGCGGTGCCGCCGCGGCCGGCGGCCACCGTCACGGCAGCTCCGGGGCCGTCCATTCGCACGCCGGCGCCGCGCTCGGCGGCGACGCGGCAGGGTGCGGGCAGTCACCGGCGCAGTCGGCCGTCGTCACGCCCGCGACCATCACCGTCATGCCGTCGGACATCGCCGTGCGGCACTCGCCCTCGGGCTCGCAGACCACCTGGCAGCTCGGCGGCGGCGGTGGCGGCGGCGGGGTCGTCGTGGCGACCCGCGCCGCCGTGGTGCAGACCTCGTGGCAGCAGCGCTCCTCGTAGCGCCCGACCAGGCCATCGACCCACGCCCGCTCCTCGGGCAGCAACAGCTCGCTCGGGTGCTGCAGCGGGCCGATCGGGTGGCCCACCACCGCCACCCAGTAGCTGGTGGGGTCGTCGGGCGCGAGCAGCGCGAACACCGGCACGTCGACGGCGGCCATCGCGCGCAGCCAGCCGTCGCGCAGCACCCGGCGCACCGTCGCCAGCCCGTTGGGCAGCGGGACGAAGCCAGCGGCGGTGAACGGGCGCATCAGGACCGGCGTCGCGTCGACCATCGCCGAGCTGGGGATCAGCTCGACCACCGCCTCGGTGACCGCGTCGGGGCGGAACCCGATCGCGCACGGGATCTTGCGCTTGGCCTCGCTGACGACCACCTCGACGTCGGGCAGCGCGTCGCGCCGCGGCACGATGCAGCGCTCGGGGTACTCCTCGGTCGTCCACCGCGCGAGGCCCTTGGCGATCAGCACGCGGGCGTCGAACGCGTCGCCGGGGCGGAACAAGAACAGCGGCCCGACCTCCCAGAACCGCGGCGTGCCGTCGTCGTTGACGCCGCACTGCCCGGCCTGCGCCAGCGCGGTGTGGGCCTGCAGGCCGACCCGGCGCAGCGCCTCGTCGTCGATCGCCACGCACGCCGTGCCGCTGGCCTCGCCGAGGTCGGGCCCGAACCCGAACTGGCCGGCGTAGTAGCGGTGGTGCGCGAAGCCCTGCTCGCCGCGGTCCTGGAAGATCTCGATCGACTTCGCCAGCGACTCGATGTGCGCGACGCTGCCGTCGTAGGGCGACGGCAGATCGGCGTCGAGCACGACCTCGCCGTCGACCTCGGCGCGCCGCAGCTCGAGGATGCGGTAGTAGTGCGCGAGGATGCTCTGGAACGGCCGCAGCGCGCCGCTCGCGTCGTACATCACCGGCAGCGCGGGTGCGCAGTTGCTGCCGTCGGGACCGCCGCGGAAGACTGCCGCGGTGGGTGCCGGCCCCGGGGCGCCCTCGGGCGATCGATCGAGGCACGCAGTGACGACGAGCGCGATGAGCGCGGTGACGCGCAGCTGGACCATTGGTTCCCCCTGCGCCGCCACGCAGCACGGCCCATGCCACCGCCCGGGCCGCGTGGATCCCTTCGTTTGCGCGTGGGTGCAGGCGGGCGCCCGCAGCTGGGGCGCCGGCTGCTGCGTGCCGCAGCCTGCAGCGGCTCAGCCGCGCAGCGCGCGCACGATCTCGTCGCGCACGATCGCCGCCAGCTCGTCGCCGCTAGGGCCGCCGCCGGGGCCGCCGCCGGGGCCGATCGTCGGCACGGCGCTGTGCGGGGCCGGCGCGCAGGCCACCACCGGCTTGGCGCCCCGGCTGTCGGGCGGACGCGCGACCAGATCGGCGGCGAGCTTGACCGCGGCGTCGGCGGCGCGGCCGAGGCCGGCCTTGGCGCGGGCGGCCAGGAGCGGGGCGACGGCGTCATCGGCCAGCGCGCGCACGCCGCCCAGCGGCACCGCGGCCAGCGCGATCCGCGCGAGGTGCTCGACCAGCTCGAGGCGGAGGTACGCCTGCTCGAGATCGGCGCCCCAGGCGATGACGCCGTGGCCGCCGAGCAGCGCGGCGTCGACCAGCTCGCACCACGGCGCCAGCGCGCGGACCGCGGCCTCGCCGGGCGCGGCGAAGCCGACCCGCGGGATGATCGGCCCGAGCGACACCACCGCCTCGGCGATGAACGGCCGGGCGATCGGGTGATCGGCGACGCCGCCAGCGGCGCAGGCGATCGCGGTGGCGTGCGGCGGGTGCGCGTGGACCACCGCGCCGACGTCGGGGCGGCGCTGGTAGACCGCGAGGTGCAGGCCGATCTCGCCGAACACCTTGCCCTGCCCGACCACCTTGCCGGCGGCGTCGAGCGTGAGCACGTCGCGATCGGCGATGACGCGCTTCGACGTCGCGGTGGGCGTGGCCAGGAAGCCGGCGCCGTCGCGGACGCTGACGTTGCCGTCGTGGTTGGCGACCCAACCGCGGGCGTGCAGCTCGCGGGCGTACGCCGCCACCGGGCCGCGGCGGCCGCCGAACGTGCTGCCGCCGCTCACGACGCGTCGACCTCGTCGACGATGCCGACCACCAGCGAGCGGATCGGCACCTGATCGCCGCCCTTCAAGATCTGCCGCACGCCGTTGCCCTCGGTCAGCACCAGCACGCGATCGCCGGGGCCGGCCTGGGCATCGTCGACGGCGATGAAGCTGTCGCCGAGGTCGGCGCCGGCGGCGTCGAGCGGCTGGACGATCAGCAGCGTGCGGCCGGCGTAGGCCGGGTGCTTGACCGACGCGGTGATGTTGCCGAGCACGCGGCACAGCCTCATCGGCGCGGCTCCGGCTTGCGGGTGGCCTGGGGGCGCTTGCGCGCGGCGGCGATCGGCGCGCTGTCGTTGGCGACGGTGGGGTCGTCGTCGACCGGCTCGGGCGCGCCGTCGGCGGCGCGGGCCGGCGCGTGCAGGCCGTCGACGATGCCGACGATCGCGGCGTCGACCGGGACGAACCACGGGGTCAGGGCCAGCGCGGCCTCGCGGGATCCGACCAGGTAGACGTGATCGCCGACGCCGGCCTGGACCGTGTCGACGGCGACCTGCAGGTCGCCGGTGGCGCGCCCGGTGTCGTCGACCGGCTGCACCAGCAGCAGCTTCTGGCCTTCGAGGCCGGCGGCTTTCTGCGCGGCGACGACGGTGCCGGTGACGACTCCCAGGTACATGGACGGTCGACGGTAGCGGCCCGCCGGGCGGCGGTCAACGACGGCGGCGGCTACAACATCGCCGCCGCGGTCGCCAGATCGTGGTCCATGACGGCGGCGGCCTGGCGGTCGAGGCGCGCGACCCGGGCCATGGCCGCGCCGCGGTCGTGGAGGGCCGCGAGCCGGCGGGCCTCGGCCGCGTTCAGGCGCGCGCGCACCGCGTCGCGCTCGAGGACCAGCGCGCCGCGCCGCCGCCCGGCGTCGCCGGCCGCGCCCGCCCGGTGGTGCGCCACCGCGCGCTGGTAGGCCTGGTCGGCCTGGACCAGCTGGCGATCGATCGCCGCGAGCGCGGCGCGGTCGCCGCCGATCGCCGCCTCGGCGCGGGTCGCGGCGGCGCGATCGAGCGTCGCGCGGTGACGGGTCGCCTGGAGGTCGGCCGCGAGCCGGCGCGCCGGCGCGCTGGCGTCGGTGACGACGACGGCCTCGTCGAGGACCAGCGGCCGCGGCGCGCGGGTGGGGGCGCGACGCGCCGAGGGACCGGCCAGGGCGACGCCGGTGGAGAGCGACAACGACAGCAGGGTGAACACGAACGTCTTGGGCTGCATGGCGATTACCTCCGCCCTGCCCCCTCTGCATCGGGCGCGCCAGCGGCGATCGCGCAGCGCCGCGCGGCGGGCGAGGTGGCGCGCCGCGCGCGTGGGGCACGCCAGGACCGCGGGGCATCCTGCCCCGTTCAGCGCGCCGCGGTCGCGAGGTGGGGCGCGACGACGTCGTCCCACAGCGGCGCGTGCTCGTCGCGGAACCAGCCGAAGTGCCCGAGCCGCGCGCGCCCGACGTCGGCCGGCGCCAGCCGGACGTGGGTGACCGCGGCGCCGCGGAACGCGCCGTGCAACCCGTCGATGCTGCGCGCCGACATCATCTCGTCGTCGGTGAACGACAGCGCGGTGATCGGCGTGCGCACGCGCTCGAACAGCTCGGCGACCGCGCGGCCCTCGGCGCCGACCGCGTAGCCGGGATCGAGGCACCAGCGCCGCCATTGCCGGATCACGCCGCGCGGCAGATCGCCCACCATGCCGAGCGCGCGGCCCGGGAAGTAGCCGACCAACGACGTGGCCAGCGGCGCGGCGAGGTACCAGAGCAGCCACACCTTGCGGCGCAGGGCCGGGCCGTTGTCGCGCCAGTAGCCGCTGCCGGCGGCGACCGTGATGATCCGCGCCAGCTCGCCGTGATCGGGCACGAACGGCACCAGCTGCCCGCCGAGGCTGTGGCCGATCCAGGTCAGCGGCAGCCCCGGCGCGAGGTCCTGCAGGTGGCGCAGCGCCGCGGTGGCGTCGCGGCGGGCCCACGTGATCAGATCGGCGTCGACCGCGCGCAGCGAGCCGCGGCGCGACCGGCCGCTGCCGCGGTAGTCGAAGGTCAGCGCGTGGAAGCCGCGCGCCGCGAGCCACGCGGCGAACGCCGCGTAGTAGCGCTGCGGCACGCCCATCGCCGGCGCGATCAGCGCCGCGCCGCGGGCCGGGCCGACCGGCGCGACGTGGGTGGCGGCCAGGGGCACGCCGTCGGTGGCCGACAGCTCGAGATCGCGCGGCGCCGGCGCGGCGGGGGCGGCGGGGGTGATGGCGGGGGCGGACGGGACGTAGGCGCGAACAGCGACCATGGGAGCCTCCTTGCACTCACCAGCCTGACTGTTCCGCAGGTCGCTACAAAGGCGGCTCGATTCAAGAGACTATTGCGCCATGCGCAAGAACGTCGCGCGGGTCGCCCGCGCCGAGCTCGACGAGCTGGCCGCCGCCGCGGTGTTCCTGCAGGTGGTCCGCACCAAGAGCTTCACGATCGCGGCGCGCACGCTGGGCAAGAGCACGTCGAGCCTGTCGCGCACGGTGGCGCAGCTCGAGCGCCACCTCGGCGCGCAGCTGCTGGCCCGCACGACGCGGCGGCTCAGCCTGACCGAGGCCGGCGCGCTGTACGCCGGCCACGCCGAGGCGCTGCTCGCGGCGCGCCGCGCGGCCCACGACGCGGTGGCCGGGCTCAGCGGCGGCCAGGTGCGCGGCCAGCTGCGGGTGTCGATGCCGGTGTCGGTCGGCGAGCGCCTGCTCGGGCCGCACCTGCCCGGCTGGCGCCGCCGCCACCCCGGGCTGCGCTTCGAGATCGATCTGTCGGATCGCAACGTGCCGCTGGTGCAGGGCGGCTTCGATCTGGCGATCCGGCTGGGGCGCCAGACCGACTCGTCGCTGCGCGCGCAGCTGCTCGGGCGGGTGCCGGTGCGCCTGGTGGCGAGCCCGGCGTACCTCGCGGCGCGCGGCCACCCGGCGCGGCCGCTCGACCTGCGCGACCACGACTGCCTGACGGTGGCGCAGAGCGCCGGGCCGGTCGAGTGGCCGTTCTACCACCGCCACACCCGCACCCGCAGCGAGCGGCTCGAGGTGGTGGGCACGGTCCACACCACCAGCCCGATGCTCGCCGGGCAGCTCGCGACCCGCGGCGTCGGCGTGCTGCGCGTCGTCGAGTGGGTCGTGCGCGAGGAGCTGGCGCGCGGCGCGCTGGTCGAGGTGCTGCCCGACTGGTCCTGCCACGCGGCGGCCGACGGCGGCGTGCCGGTGTACGTCGTGTTCGCGCAGGGCGCCAGCGCCGAGCCGCCGCTGAAGTCGCGGGTGTTCGTCGAGCTGGTGAAGGAGGTGCTGGCGCGCGAGGTGTTGCCGCGCGAGGTCCCGCGCGAGGCGCTACCGCGGCCTCACACCACGGCGAGGCCGAGCCGGGCGCGCAGCGGCAGGTAGTCGGGGTGCGCGACGGTCCGGACCACCGCGGCGGCGCCGCCGGTCGGGCGGACCAGCGCGGCGGCGCAGTCACCCGACACCAGCAGCGCGGCGCGCTCGGCGATGCGGGCGACGGCGGCGCGGTGGCGCGGCAGGTCGATCAGGCCCGGCGGCAGCTCGGCGAACAGCTGCTCGAACCGCTGGCGCAGCTTGACCGGCAGCGCGCCGCGCAGCGCCTCGTCGCGCGCGCGCTGGACGTCGGGGTCGGCGACCAGCCGGGCCACCGCCGGGTGGCTGGCGCCCGGCGCGAACGAGCGCACCAGCGCGGCCAGCAGCGTCGCGACCTCGGCGTCGACGAGGCCGGCGACGATCGCGCGCTCGGGACGGGTCAGCTCGGCGATCCGGCCCAGCGCGAACCGGCGCGCGCCGTCGACCGCGTCGCCCAGCCGCGGGCCGAACACGACGATCGGCGTGCCGGCGCACACCAGCTGCAGGTCGGGCGCGTCGGCGTCGTCGCGGACGTACAGCGACGCCGGCCCGCAGCCGAGCGCGGCGGTGATGCGCACGAACGCCATCGCCGGCGGCGACGACGCGCCGGCGACCCGGCGCGCGCCGCGGACCCCGGCCTTGGCCAGCGCCTCGTCGGGATCGGGCCACAGCTGGCCGGCGGCCTCGGCCAGCGCCGCGAACACCGGCGCCAGCGCGGCCTCGTCGGGGTCGGCCAGGAAGCGGGCGCGGGCCTCGGCGTCGACGCTGCCGCGGTACGACTCGTCGGCCGGCATCGCCCGCGTCGGGTGCACCGCGCGGAACGCGGTCTGGTGCAGATCGGGTGTGGCGCCCAGCGCGACCGCGAGATCGAGCGCGGCGGCCGCGGCGTCGACCCGCTCGGCGCGGCGCAGCTCGTCCGCCCAGGCGGCGACGTCGGCGGCGCTGGCGGTGGCGGCGGCCAGCGCGCCGCGCACCTCGCACAGCTCGGGCCGCCGCGCCGGATCGGCGGCGAGCAGCGGCACCAGCAGCCGGCGCGCGGCGGTCGCGGCCTCGGATTGCGGCGCCACGGCGACGGCGCGATCGAGCGCGGCGTGGGCGCTCTTGGCGTCGCCGCGCTCGCGGCGCGCCTCGCCCAGCCGCAGCCACAGCGCCGCCCGCCGGCCGCGATCGCCGGCGGCGCCGTCGTCCTTGCCCGACAGGAACCGGCCGAGCATGTCGGCGGCGGCGTCGATGTCCTTGGCGGCGATCGCCAGCTCGCTGGCCAGCTCGACCGCGTCGAGGCTGTAGGGATCGGCGGCGACCGCGCGCAGCGCGACCTCGCGGGCGTGATCGCGATCGCCGGCCACCAGGTAGTCGCGGGCCGCGCGATCGAGCCGCGCCGCGCGATCGGCGGCGGTGGCGCCGAACGCCGCCATCAGCTCGGCGGTGCGCGCCGCGCCCGCGTGATCGCCGGCGAGGTCCTGACGCTCGAGCAGCTTCTCGAGCAGCGGCACGTGCTTGGCGTCGAGCGGGTTGGCGGCCGCGACCGCGGCCTCGAAGCACACCCGCGCCTTGTCCTCGTCGGACAGCATCATCAGCGCCATGTCGCCGAGCGCCTCGAACAGCCGCAGCCGCTCGCCGGGCTCGTCGGTGGCGACCGCCTGCCGGGTCAACAGCTCGTAGGCGCGGGCCGGATCGTTGGCCTCCATCGCCAGCTCGGCCATCGCCGACAGCGCCGGGCCGTAGTTGGGGCGCAGCTCGAGCGCGCGGGCGTACAGCGGCGGCGCCTTCTCGGGCCGCAGGCTGCGGATCTCGGCGAGCGCGGCGTGGTACAGGCCCTGCGCGACCTCGGTGGCGTAGCGCGGCGCCTCGTCGTGGTTGGCCAGCGCCGACAGGTGCAGCGCCGCCTCGCGCCAGCGCTTGGCCTTGTAGCGGTTCTCGCCGAGCGCCAGCTTGACCAGCACGTGGCCGCGGTGCAGGCGATCGGCGGTCAGCAGCGTCTCGTAGGCGGCGTCGTCGCGGCCGAGCTGCTCGTAGCACTCGGCCAGGCGGCGGTGCAGGTCGGCGGTGACCATCGGCGCGGCGCCGGGCACGCCGTCGGTCAGGACGCCGCGCAGGAACAGCTCGAGGTCGTCCCAGCGCGTCGCGTCGGCGTACAGATCGGCCAGCGCGATCACCGCCGGCACGCAGCCGGGATCGGCGGCGATCGCCTCGATCAGCCGGCGCTCGGCGACCAGCTCGATGCCGCCGGCCCGCGCCAGCCCGGCGAGCTGGGTCAGCACCCGGGCGCGCTCGTCGGCGGCGAGCGCGGCGTCGGTCAGCCGCTGCTCGAGCAGCTTGGCCGCGCTCTCGGCGTCGCCGCCCTGCTCGATCAGGCCGGCCAGCGCCCACACCGCGTCGGCGTGGTACGCGCGGATCGCGACCACCCGCTCGAACGCGGCCCGCGCGCCGTCGGCGTCGCCGACGCGATCGCGCAGCGCGACGCCGGCGTCGTACAGCGCCGCGACCCGGGCCTCGTCGTCGGTCGCGGCCTCGGCCTCGCGCAGCTTGGCGTCGGCGAAGATCCGCGGATCGTCGTCGGCGTCGGCCAGCCGCGCCAGCATCGCCAGCGCGGTCGGGTGCGACGGCACCAGCGCCAGCGCCGCGGCCACCGCCACCCGCGCGCCGGCGGGATCGCCGAGGCCGTCCTGCCGCAGCTGGGCCAGCCGCAGGTGCAGCGCCGCGCGATCGCCGGCCGCGGCGTCGGCGCCCAGCGCCTCGAGGCGACCCTCGACCACCGCCGCCGCCTCGCGGTGGCGATCGGCGGCGACCAGCGCGCCGACCAGCTGCTCGGTGAGCGCGGGGTCGGCGGGCGCGATCATGCGCGCGTGGCGCAGCGCCGCGGCGGCCTCTTCGGGCGCGCCCAGCCAGTCCTGCAGGATCGTCGCGCGGCGCGACAGCAGGTTGGCGCGCTCGGTCGGGGTCGCGGCCAGGGTCGCGCGCCGGCGCAGCACGTCGGCCAGATCGCTCCAGCGCGCGCCGGCCAGGCACAGCCGATCGAGCGCGGCCAGCGCGTCGACGTCGTCGGGCCACTGCGCGACCAGCTGCTGGTACATGTCGATCGCGCGCTCGGGCAGCTCGAGCTCGGCCTCGTAGACCCCGGCGATCCGGCGCAGCGCCTCGCGCGCGTCGGCCGAGCCTTCGGCCAGCTCGACGATCTTGCCGTGGGCCTCGATGACCTTGCTCCACCGGCCGACCTTGGCGTAGAGCGCGCCCAGCTCGCGCATCACCGCGACGTCGGTCGGCGCCAGCTGGCGCAGGCGCTCGAGCGTGTCGATCGCGTCGTGCGGGTGGCCGAGGTGGGTGTCGTAGATCTGCGCCAGCTCGCGCAGGAGCGCCGGCCGCTCGGCCTCGGGCGCGGCGGTGCCGAGCCGCGGATCGGTGCGCTCCTCGAGCGACGCCGCCAGCTCGATCCACCGCTGGCCGCCGCGGTACAGCGCCTCGAGCTTGCCGCGGGCGGCGCCGTCGTCGGGGCGCATGCCGAGGATGCGGCGGTACTGGGCCTCGGCGCGGGTCGCGGCGCCCTGGCGCTCGCGGATCGCCGCCACCTCCATCAGCAGCTCGGCGGCGGCCTCGGGCGTGTGGGTGTCCTCGGCCAGCGCCTCGTACAGATCGGCGAGCCGGTCCCACGTGCCGTGATCGCTGGCCAGCCGGTGCAGGCGCGCGCGCGCCTCGGCGTCGCCGCCCGCGACCTTGCGCGACAGCACCAGCGCGCGGGCCAGCGTGTCGAACGCGCGGGTGACGTCCTTGGCGCCGTTCTCCCAGGCGTCGGCGGCGCGGTACAGCCAGCGCACCTTGGCGTCGGCGTCGGCGGCCGGCAGCAGATCGTAGGCCGCGGCCAGCTCCTCCCACGGCGAGTCGAACGCGCGGTTGGGCAGCTGCGGCAGCGGCGGGCGGCGCACCGCGGCCTGGGCCTTCTTCGGCGCCGGCGGCGGCGTCGGCGGTCCGCCACCCGGCCGCGGCTCGATCCGCAGGGCCCGCGGCGGCGGCGGCGGCAGCTTCGGCCGGCCCGGCGTCGGCGGCGGCGCCGTCGGGCGCGCGGCCCGGGTCGGCGGCATCAGCTCGTCGATGTCGATCGGCTGCGTCGAGTCGCCGACCTCGAGGTTGGCCTCGGCGGCGGCGATCGGATCGTCGATGACGTCCTCGACCTCGGGCAGCACCAGCTCCTCGGTCGGCAGCTCGCGCCGCGGCGGCAGCTCGACGTCGCGATCGATCGCGATCGGCGCCGCCGGCGGCTCGGGCTTGGGCGCGCGATCGGCGTCGCGGTACTTGCCGATCGCCTTGGCCAGCCGCCACAGGTTGGCCAGCGTGTCGGGGTCCTCGGGCGCGAGCATGAACGCGACCAGGTGGCCGCGGTACGCGCGCGGCAGGTCCTTCTGCTGCTCCTCGATGACCTGGGCCCGCCGGCGCAGCGCGGTCAGGCGCTCGGCGCCGCTGGCCCGCTCGGCCAGCGCGGTCTCGACCGCCAGCACGTCGGCCCAGGTGCGGTTCTTGGCCGCCAGCCGGTACAGCGCCGCGCGCACGTCCTCGCGCTCGGGCGCCCACGAGAACGCCGCCAGCAGCTCGGCCGCCGCCGCCTTGGGATCGCCGAGCCGCTCGTCGACGATGCGCGCCTTCTTGGCGTGGAGCTCGGCGCGCGCGCCGCCGCCGATCGCGCGCAGCGCGACGTCGTGGCTGTCGGCGGCCTGCTTCCACAGCACCCGCTGATCGGCCTCGGCGGCCAGCCGCTCGATCTCGGCGAGCAGGTCGCCGTCGCGCGGCGCCGTCGCCAGCGCCTCGCACAGCGCCGCCATCGCCCGCGGCCGATCCGACAGCCGGCGCTCGCTCACCGCGGCCAGGTCGCGGGTCACGGCGACGTAGGCCGCGACGTCGACCGGCGTGCCGCCGCTGGTCAGGCGCTTGCGCTCGGCGTCGTAGACCTCGGCCAGCTCGCGCCACAGCCCGTAGGCCTCGGCGGCGCGGCGCAGCTCGGCCAGCGTCGACGCGTCGGGCGCCTCGTCGTGGGCCCGCCGCCACGCCTTCATGCCGCCCTTGTGATCGCCCAGCTTCTCGGCGGTGATCGCGGCGATGCGCTGGTGCAGCGCGCGGCGGGCGCGGCGATCCTCGGCGCGGGTCAACCGCCGCTCGAGCACCCGCACGCAGGCCTTGAGGTCGCCCAGGCGCTCGTGCAGATCGGCGGCGGCGGCCAGCGCCTCGTCGTGGTGCGGGTCGATCGCCAGCACGCGCTCGTAGGCCTGCAGCGCGCGCGCCGGGTCGCCGATGCGATCGCGGCAGGTGACGCCGATGTCGAGCGCGCGGGCGATCTTGGCGGCGGGATCGGCGAGCAGGTACAGCTCGCGCTCGGCGACCCGCACCGCCGACTGGAAGTCGCCCCGCGCCTCGTACAGGCGGCGCAGGATCGAGTGCGCGTCGAGATCGGTCGGCGCCAGCTCGGCCACCACCTTCTCGAGCTGCTTGCAGGCGTCGTCGGTGGCGCCCAGCCGATCGGCCAGCACCGCCGCGCGCTCGCGAGCGGCCGCGGTGGCCTTGGGCAGATCGTCGACGGCGTAGACCTCGGCGTGGACCGCCAGCAGGTCGGCCAGCTCGCGGTAGCGCGCGGCCCCGCGGTACAGCCGGGCCAGCGCCTCGAGCGCGGCGCGATCGCGCGGCGTCACCTGGCGCAGCCGCTCCCACGCCTTGATCGCGCGCTGGCCGTCGCCGAGCTTGTCGTCGACCACCAGCGCGTAGCGCACCAGATCGCGGGCGCGCAGCGCGGCCGCCGCCGACCCCGGCTCGGGCTGCGCCGCCGCCGGCGGGTAGCGGACCGCGTCGAGCCGCTCGAGGATCGCCGCCAGCTCGCCCCAGCGCTGCGCCGCCTCGTAGAGGTCGGCCACCGCGGCCAGCGCGTCCTCGTCGGTGGGCGCCGCCTTGAGCGTCTGCTCCCAGCGCTCGAGCGCGCGCGCGTCGTCGCCGTCGTCGGTCGCCATCCGCGCCAGCCGGCGCAGGATCTTGGCGCGCTCGGCCGGGCCGGTGGCCGCCGCCGCGTGGTACTCGAGCGTCTGGGTCAGCCGCTTCTTGTCGCCGGCCTGCTCGAGGGCGCGCGCCATGCGGTCGAGCGCGTCGCGGTCGCCGGGCAGGATCTCGAGGACGCCCGACGCCGCGTAGACGACGCCGTCGACGTCGCCCAGCCGGGTCTCGCACATCGTCGCCAGCTTGCGCAGCGCGGTCAGGCGCTCGACGCGCTTGCCGACCGGCCACTCGCGGGCGCCGCCGGCCGCGGGATCGCCGCCCAGCCGGCGCGCGTCGAGCTCGAGCTGCCGGCGCAGCGTCCGCGCCAGCCCGGCGTCGTCGCCCTCGCGCTCGTACATCTCGACCAGCGCCTTGAGCGCGCCGTCGTCGTCGGGGCGCAGCCCGATGACCTCCTCGTACAGCGCGATCGCGCGCCGCGGCTCGACCTGGCGCTCGCGGTAGGTGTTGGCGATCCGGCGCAGCGTGTCGGCGCGCTCGCCGCCGGTGGCCGCCGCCGCCGCCTCGCCCTCGAGCACCGCCACCAGCTGTTCCCACATCTTGGCGCGCGACGACAGCCGCCGCACCGCCTCCTTGGCCTTGGGGCTGCCCGGCTCGAGCTCCTCGATCCGCCGCCACGCGTCGAGCGCGCGCGGCACGTCGCCCAGCCGCAGCTCGCAGATCTGGGCGATCTCCTCGAGGCGCCGCACCAGCTCGCCCAGCGGCGCGCCGGCCTCGCGGGCGTTGTCGAGCGAGAACTCGTAGAGGTCGCACAGCCCGCGGAAGTCGCGGCGCTCGCGGAAGTGCTCGACGTAGCGGGCCAGCGCGTCGTCGTTCTGCGGATCGAGCGACAGCGCGTTGTGCAGCAGCTCGGCGGCGCGATCCTTGTCGTTGAGGTGATCGCGGGTGAGCTGCGCCAGCTCGAGCAGCTCGCGCACCTGGGCCTTGGGGTCGTCGGCGTAGGCGGCCAGCTCGCGCTCGTGCAGCGCCGCCAGCTCGCCCCACCGTTGATCCTCGCGCAGCAGCGTGCGCAGCCGGGTCGCGGCCGGCCCGGCGGGCGGCTCGAGCGCGGCCAGCTCGGTCAGCGCCGCGATCAGCTGTCCGCGATCCGGACGCTCGCGATCGTAGAGCGCGACCCGCTCGGCCAGGAGCCGCGCGCGCTCGCCGTCGTCGCCGGTGTAGCCGGCCAGGCCGGCGCGCTGCGCCAGCAGCCGATCGAGCTCGTCCCAGCGCTCGGCGCCGCGCAGCGCGGCCTCGAGCGCGTTGGCCGCGCCGGCGTGGTACGGGTCGGCGCCCACGGCGCGGCGCAGGAACGCGATCGCGCCGGCCGGGTCGCCGGCGGCCGCGGTCGAGCGGCCCAGCTCCATGTACAGCTCGCTGGCCTTGCGCGCGCCGGTCGACGGATCGTCGGCGGTCGCGGCCCACGCCGGCGAGCCGTAGATCTCGGCCAGCGCCTCGCGCGCCGCCGCCGACTCGCCGTCGAGCCGCACCGCCTTGTCGCACGCCGCCGCCGCGGCCTTGCCGTCGCCGCGGCGCAGCTCGACCTTGGCCAGCGCCAGCCACAGCTTGGCCCGACCCAGCGGCGGCGCCTTGTCGCCGAGCACGTCGAGCTCGGCGCGGTACAGCTTGGCCACCATCGCGTCGTCGCCGAGCGACGCGTACAGGGCGCGGGCCGCGGCCAGCGCGTCGGTGCGCTCGGGCTCGAGCCGCCACGCCGCCTGCCAGTGCGCGAGCGCGCGATCGATGCGGCCGAGGTGCTGATCCCACAGGCCGGCGGCGATGCGGTGGCGCGCCGCGCGGCGCGCGGTGCCGGCGCGATCCGCCTTGGCCTTGGCCGGCGACGCGTCGGCGCGCTTGGTCAGCTCGTCGAGCTCGGCCTCGAGGATGTCGCCGGCCTCGGCCGGGCGACCGCCGGTGAGCAGCATCTCGACCAGGCGCAGCGTGGCCTGCTCGTGGGCCGGATCGAGCGCGCACGCGCCGCGCAGGTCGCGCTCGGCGAGGCTGGCGTGGCCGAGCACCGCGCGGGCCTCGCCGGCCTCGGCCCACAGGTCCGCGGCCTTGGCCGGGGTGGGCTCGAACGGCGCGCGCAGCTCGCACACCTCGGCCAGCAGCTCCCCCTGGCCGCCGGCCCGCAACGCCTGGCGCAGCGCCGCGAAGCGCGCGCCGTCGCGGGGGTCCTTGCGGAACCCGTCGAGATCCGCCGCGGCGATCGGCGTCGGCCGCGTCGGCGTGTCGTCCTGGCGCTGGGTCATGCCGGCCGCGACGATCGCGGCCCGGCGACGGTATCACGAGGGCTCGCGCGCTGGCGCCGCCCGGGCCGATCGTTCTACGCCCGCGTCGGCACGTCGCCGGTCGGCTCGGGCGCGGCGGTGGCCGCCGGCCGCTCGCGATCGCGGCGGGTGCCGGCGCGGATGTGCTCGGGGACGCCGTGGAGCTCGCGCACCAGGCCGAGCAGCGCGAACAGCCGCAGCACGTAGAACGTGATGTCGACCTCCCACCAGAAGAAGCCCTGGCGCGCCGCCACCTGGTAGTGGTGGTGGTTGTTGTGCCAGCCCTCGCCGAGCGTGACGATCGCCAGCACCGGGTTGTTGCGCGAGTGGTCGCCCGACGCGTACCGCCGGCCGCCCCACAGGTGCGACAGCGAGTTGATCGTGAACGTGCCGTGCCAGCACAGCACCTGCGAGACCGCGAAGGCCCAGGTCAGCCCGAACCAGCCGCCGACGAGGTAGCTGAGCGCGGCGACCGCGATCACCGGCACGACCCAGTAGCGATCGAGCCAGCGCAGCTCGGGGTAGCGCGCGAAGTCCTTGATCGCCGCGTGGTCGGTGCCCTCGAAGTCGCGGGCCAGGATCCAGCCCATGTGCGACCACCAGAAGCCGCCGTGGTAGGGCGAGTGCAGATCCGCGGTGGTGTCGGAGCCGCGGTGGTGGCGGCGGTGGTGCGCGGCCCACCACAGCACGCCCTTCTGCGCGGTCGCGGTCGCGCCCAGCGCCAGCACGAACTGGAACCAGCGCGAGGTCTTGTAGCTGCGGTGCGAGAAGTAGCGGTGGTAGCCGCCGGTCACGAAGAACAGCCGCACCGCGTACAGGCCCAGCGCCCACGCCAGGCCACGCCACGACCAACCGAGCGCGGCGACGCCGGCGATCGCGCCGACGTGGATCAGCCAGTACGGGATGGCCTGCGCGTTGAAGTACACGCTGCGCCAGCCACGGGCTTGCGCGTTCGCCGCGGTCTGCATCTGCCCGATCTACCGTGCGGCGCCCGCACCGTCGGGGACATCTCCGTCACGGTTCGGTCACGGGCCCGTCGGCGACGCTGACGCCGATCACACCAGCAGCGCCGCGGCCAGCTCGTCGGGCGCGTCGCACAGCGCGTCGGGGCCCGCGGTGACCAGCTCGTGACGCGGCCGGAAGCCCCAGGTCACGCCGACCGTGCGCATGCCGGCGGCGCGGCCGGTCGCGACGTCGATCGCCGAGTCGCCGACGAACGCGCAGCGCTCGGGCGCGACGCCCAGCTCGTCGGCCGAGCACAGCGCGACGGTCGGGTCGGGCTTGAGCGGCACCTGCGGCCGCTGGCCGTACACCGACGCGAACGGCCACGCCGCGAACAGCCGCTCGGCGAGGTGGCGGGTCAGATCGTGCGGCTTGTTCGAGACGATGCCGAAGGTCAGGCCGGCCGCGGTCAGCGCGTCGAGCGCGTCGGCCAGGCCGGCGTAGAGCCGGGTGTCGCCGATCGGCCGCGCGCGGTACGCGGCGCGGAAGCTGTCGAACACCGCCGCGACGTCGCCGCGCTCGCCGACCGCGCGCTCGACCAGCACCCGCGCGCCCTCGCCGATCATCGCCTTGAGCTGCTCGACCGACGGCACCGGCAGCCCGTGCTGGGTGAGCGCGGTCGTCAGCGCGGCGCCGATGTCGCTCAGGCTGTCGACCAGCGTGCCGTCGAGGTCGAAGATCACAGCCCGGATGCGCGCCATCGCGATCGACCATACCAGCGCGGTGAGGCCGCGGGCGCGCGATCCCGGCGCGAACCCGTCGTCATCTCGACAGCACCGGCGGGGTGCGCTCTAGTCCGCGCATGGAATACCGCAACCTCGGAGCGGCCGGCGTGAAGGTCTCGACCCTGTGCCTGGGCGCGATGACCTTCGGCGAGGCCGACGACAAGTCGTTCATGCACCAGGTCGGCTGCGACGACGCGACGTCGCACGCGATCCTCGACCGCGCCCTCGAGCTGGGCATCAACTTCGTCGACACCGCCGACGTCTACGGCCAGGACGGCCTGTCGGAGCGCGTCATCGGCGCGTGGTTCGCGGCGCGACCGACGGCCCGCGATCAGATCGTGCTCGCGACCAAGTTCCGCTTCACGATGGGCGGCGGCCCCAACCGCAGCGGCGCGTCGCGCTACCGCATCGTGCGGTGCGTCGAGGACTCGCTGCGCCGGCTGGGCACCGATCGCATCGACCTGTACCAGATCCACGCCCAGGACCTGGCCGTCGACGAGGACGAGACGCTGCGCGCGCTCGACGATCTGGTGCGCGCCGGCAAGGTGCTGTACCTCGGCTGCTCGAACTACGCGGCCTACCGCCTGGTCGACAGCCTGTGGCGCGCCAAGATCGCCGATCGCGATCGGTTCGTGACGCTGCAGGCGCAGTACAGCCTGATCGAGCGCGGCCTCGAGCGCGAGCACGTGCCGCTGTGCAAGCAGTGGGGCCTGGGCATCCTGCCGTGGTCGCCGCTGGCCGCCGGCTTCCTGTCGGGCAAGTACCGCAAGGACGCGGCGCCGCCGCCGGGCGCGCGGCTCGAGAAGTGGAAGGATCGCTGGGGCCGCTACGACACGCCGCGCCACTGGGCGGTGCTCGACGCGGTGACCGCGCTGGCCGGCGAGCTGGGCGCGACCCCGTCGCAGATCTCGCTCGCGTGGCTCCTGCACAAGCCGACCGTCACCAGCGTCATCTTCGGCGCGCGCAGCCTGGCGCAGCTCGAGGACAACGCCGCCGCGGCCAGCGTCAAGCTCACCGCCGAGCAGGTCAAGCGGCTCGACGACGCCAGCGCGTTCGACGTCGGCTACCCGTACGACTTCCTGGCGCGCCTCGGCGGCTGGTAGCGGGGCGCGCGCGTCACCGCGGCGGCGCGGGCGGCGCGGGCGACAGCGCGGCGAGCTGGGCCCGCATGCGCACCAGCGGCGCGGCGGTGGGCCCCCACACCTCGGCGGCGACGTCGACCGCGCGCGCGGCGGCGGCGCGGGCCGTCGGCAGATCGCCCGCGGCCCGGGCCAGCTCGGCCCGCAGCGCCAGCGCGTCGGCCAGCGTCATGTCCCGCAGCCCGACCTGATCCGCGATCGCGATCGACGCGTCGGCGCGCGCGATCGCGACGCGCGGCTGGCGGCGCGCCACCGCGATCTGGGCGTCGATCAGATCCATCGCCGCGGCCGCCGGCGGCGGCACCGCGCCGTCGAGCGCGCGCAGCGCGGCGAGCTCGGCCGCCGCCGCCGCGACGTCGGGGCCGGCGGCGAGGATCGACGCCAGCTGCACCCGCGCGCTCACCTGCAGGTCCGCGGCCGCCAGGACCCGCGTCGTCGCCGCGAGCACCTCGCGCGCCTCGCGCTCGGCGTCGGCCAGCGCGCCCAGCCGCTCGAGCGTGGCGGCGTAGTCGAGGCGGAGCTGGATCGTGCGCGAGTGGTCGGCGCCCAGGAGCTGCGTGCGCTTGGCCAGCAGGTCGGCGCGGATCGCCGCGGCGCCGGCGAAGTCGCCGCGGGCGTGCTGCACGCTGGCGAGGTTGCCGAGGTACACCAGCCGCGAGTCGAGCAGCTCGCCGCGATCGCCGAACTGCGCCAGCGCGCGCCGCCCCAGCTGCTCGGCGCGGTCGTAGTCGTGGCGGCGCAGCGCGATGCCCGACAGCGCGTTGGTCATGTCGGCGCACCGCCACGGCTCGCTGCCGTCCTGCTCGCACGCCGCCAGCGCCAGCCCGAGGTGGCGCTCGGCGTCGTCGAGCTTCTGCTCGGCCTTGTCGAGCAGGCCCAGCGCGAAGTTGGCGCGCTCCTCGAGCCGGGGCGCCGGCGCCAGCCGCTGCGCCGTGGAGAGCGACAGCTCGGCCCACGGCCGGGCCTCGGCCGGCTTGCGCAGGTGGCGGCCGATCGTCAGCGCCAGGATCGCGGCGGCGCGCGACACCATCACGTCGTCGCGCCCGGTCTGCGCGGCCAGCACCGCCTGGCGGTACGACGCCTCGGCGTCGGTGTACAGGTCGAGGGTGTCGAGGATCGTGGCCCGGTAGTAGTGCGCCAGCGCCAGCGTCGGCGCGTGGCCGTAGGCCGTGGCGCGCGCCACCAGCTCGTCGGCGCGATCGCGCATCGCCGCGGTGCGGCCGAGCCGGTGCTGCATCCACAGGTCGGCGAGCTCGCGGTCGAGGGCGGCGCCCACGGCGCGATCGGTCGGCGGGCGCGGCACCGGTCCCAGCAGCCAGTCGGCGGCCGCGCACTCGGCCAGCGGGCTCAGGCCGTCGACCGCGGGGTTCAGCCGATCGACCAGCTCGCGGCTGGCGCCGGGCAGCGCGCGCGTGAGGCTCTCGAACTCGGCGCGCCGGCGCGCCAGGCAGATCGCCCGCGCGTCCACGAGCTGCGGCCGATCGCGATCGCCGCGCGCGTCGAGGCAGGCCTGGCGCTCGGCCGCCACCAGCGCGTCGGCGTAGCGCGTCAGCTGGCGCGCGGCCGCCGCCCACAGCGGGGCCGCGGCCGGGTGGCCGCTGGCCAGGATCGCCTGCTCGGCGGCGGCGCGCTGCGCCGGCGGCCACAGCGCGTCGGTGCTCGCCAGCGGACAGGCCGCGGGCGCCGCCGGCCCGGTCGTCGCCAGCACGATCGCCGCGGTCGCGCCGGCGGCCACCGCGGCGACGCCGGCGCCCAGGAACCAGCGCCGCCGCCGCCGCGCCGGATCGCGCTCGAGGGCGGCGACCAGCGCGTTCATCGACGGGAACCGCGCGGCGGGATCGTCGGCGAGCGCGCGCGCGATGATCGCCCGCTGCCAGGCCGGCACCGCGGCGCCGATCGTCGGCGCGGGGCGGCCGCGGTGCAGCTCGACCCACGCGCCGAACTCGGTCGCCGCGAACGGCCGCGCGCCGGTCAGCGCCTCGCACAGCGTCACCCCGAACGCCCACTGATCGCTGGCCGCGGTGCCGGGCTCGCCGCGGAACACCTCGGGCGCGATGTACGGCAGCGTGCCGACGATCGCGCCGTCCCGGGTGATCGTCCGATCGAGCGCGACGTCGCCGCTGGGCGGCGGCGCGTCGGCCGCGGGCGCATCGGGACCGGACGCGTCGTCGAGCTCGGCCAGCCGCGCCAGCCCGAAGTCGATCACCCGCGCCGCGCCGGCGTCGTCGATGACGACGTTGTCGGGCTTGAAGTCGCGGTGGATGAGCCCGACGGCGTGGGCCGCGGCCAGGCCGCGGGCGGCGTCGAGGCACACCCGCGTGATCTCGGCCGGCGTCCGCGGCTGCGCGTGCAGCCACGTGCGCAGCGAGGTCCCGGGCACCAGCTCCATCGCGACGAACACCCGGCCGGCGCGGGTGCCGACGTCGAAGACGGTCACGACGCACGGGTGGCGCAGCCGCGCGAGCGCTTGCGCCTCGCGGAGCAACCGCCCGGAGTGCGCGACGCCGTGGTCGCCGTGGAGGATCTTCAGCGCGACCTTGCGATCGAGCTGGGTGTCGAGCGCGGCGTAGACGGTGGCCATGCCGCCGCGCCCCAGCTCGCCGAGGATGCGGTAGCGCGCGTCGTCGCCGCCGGCGGGCGCGCCCGGCGCGGCCCCCCCCGACGCGGGCTCCCCGGCCCACGAGGCGGTGGCGGCGTCGACGTCGCGGCGATCCACCGCCCGAGCATACCAGCCGCCACGCGGCGCCCGCGGCCCGCGCCGCGCGCGCGTGCTACGCCTCGGCATGCGCGCGCGCTGTCTGTACCTGCACGGGTTCGCGTCGGGGCCGGGCTCGGCCAAGGGCGTGGCGTTCGCCGAGGCGTTCGCGCGCCACGGCGTCGACGTCGAGCGGCTGAACCTGCGGGTGCCGTCGCTGGCGCACCTGCGGCTGTCGGCGATGATCGATCACGTCGTCGCGACGATCGGCGACGCCGAGCAGGTCGTGCTGATCGGCTCGAGCCTCGGCGGCTTGACCGCGGCGCGGGTCGCCGAGCGGGTGCCCGCGGTGCGCGCGCTGGTGCTGCTGGCGCCGGCGTTTCGCATGGCCGAGCGCTGGCGGGCCCGGCTGGGCGACGACGGCGCGGCGTGGCGGCGCGACGGCTCGATCGAGGTGTTCGACCACGCCGAGCGCCGCCCGGCGCGGGTCGACGTCGGCTTCCTCGACGACGCCGCCGCGACCGACGTCGGCTGGCCGACGGTGACCGCGCCGACCTGGATCGCCCACGGCACCCGCGACGACGTCGTCGACGTCGCGCTGTCGCGGCAGTGGTGCGCGCGCACGCCGAGCGCGCGGCTGACCGAGCTCGACGATGGCCACGAGCTGATCGCGTCGCTGCCGACGATCCTCGACGGCGCGTGGCGCCACCTGGCGCCGTGGCTGGCGCCGGCCTGACGGTCGGCCGGGCCCGTCGCGCTACTTCTTCTTGCCGGCCTTCTTGGCCGGCGCCTTCTTGGCCGGCGCGGCCTTCTTCGCCGGCGCGGCCTTCTTGGCGGGGGCCTTGGCCGCGGCCTTCTTCGCCGGCGCCTTGGCCGCCGGCTTCTTCGCCGGGGCCGCCTTCTTCGGCGGCGCCGGGGCGGGCTGCGCCGACTCCCAGATGCCGATCGTCGCGCCCTGCGGATCGTTGAACACCGCGAGCCAGCCCATGCCGGGCACTTCCATCTTCGGCACGAGGATCGTCGCGCCCGCCGCGGCGGCCTTGGCCACCGTCTTGTCGACGCTGTCGACGCCGACGTACGCGGTCCACGCGGTGGGCTGCTCCGGTCCCTGCTTGGGGCCGAGGCCGCCGCCGACGCCGTCGCCGACGAGGATGCCGGTCCAGTTCATCGCCGGAAAGTCCTGGAACTTCCAGTCGAAGATCGCGCCGTAGAACGCCTTGGCAGCCGCCACGTCACCGGTCGTCAGATCGAGATGGACGAAAGGGTTCCCCATATGGGCGCCGATTGTACGCGCCGCCGGCAGCCCCGGCCGTCGGTGGCGCGGCGATTTTCGGCGCGCGGCCCCGGCGGTCCGGCCCGGCCCCGACGACGCACCCCGCCATCCGGATCGCGCCGAAACCCAGCGCAACCTCGCGTAGGATCACGGGCTCCGCACGCCGTGCGCGCCCACACGAATCGCTGAGCCGTTCCGGGCCGCTGCCGGCTCTACCCAATGACCGTGTCCGTGACCGCCCTCCGCCCTACCCCCGCCGTCGGGTCCCGCGTCGTCGACGTGACCGGCGCGGTGGCGATCACCGACGCCGAGCTGGTGGCGCGCGCGCGCACCCGCGACGCGTGGGCCGAGGAGATGATCTACCGGCGGCATGCGCCGCAGGTCGCCAGCATCGCGCGGCGGCTGCTGCGCGATCCGGTCGAGGCCGCCGACGTCACCCAGGAGACGTTCTTGATCGCGTTCCAGAAGCTCGGCGCGCTGGCCGAGCCGGCCGCGCTGCGCGGCTGGCTGGCGCGCATCGCGGTGTCGCGGGTCCATCGGCGCTGGCGCTGGCGCAAGGTGCGGTTCTGGGCCGCCGCCACCGACGACGAGTCGCTGGCCGACGTCGCCGACGCCGGCGTGGCGCCCGATCGCAAGACCGAGCTCGCGCTGATCGACGAGGCGCTGCGCGGCATCCCGGTCAAGCTGCGGGTGCCGTGGGTGCTGCGCCACGTGATCGGCTATTCTCTCGACGAGGTGGCCACCGCCTGCGACTGCTCCCTGGCCAGCGTCAAGCGCTACCTCGGCCGCGCCGAGGCCGCGGTGGCCGCGCACACCCAGGAGGTCGCCCATGGCTGAGCGACCGATCGACGCCGAGCTGACCCCCGCGCTCGACGAGGCGGAGCTGGCGCAGGTGTGGCGCCGGGTGCGCGACGCCCAGGCCGAGCGCCGGGTGGCGCCGCGGCGCTGGCGCTACGCGATCGCCACCGGCCTCGCCGTCGCGACCGCGGCGGTGCTGCTGCTGGCCTGGCCGCGCGATCACCGCGCCGCCGGCGCGCTCGCGGGCGACGTGGCGCTGACGCCGGGCGCGCAGATCGACGCCACCGCGCCGCGCGCGATCGCGATGGCCGACGGCTCGCGCGTGACGCTGGCGCCCGAGGCGCGCCTCGAGGTGCTGGCCAACGAGGGCGACAAGTTCGTCACCGCGGTCCGCCGCGGCAAGGTCGGCTTCGACGTGCGCCCCGGCGGCCCGCGCAAGTGGATCATCGAGACCGACCTGGCCACCGTCGAGGTCGTCGGCACGGCGTTCGCCGTCGAGCGCAGCGCGGTCGAGCTGTCGGTCACTGTCGAGCGCGGCGTCGTGCTGGTGCGCGGCGAGCGCGTGCCGGGCCGCGTGGTCCGCCTCACCGCCGGCCAGCACGTCGAGGTCGCCGCGGCGATCGCGACCGCGCCGCCGCCGCCGCCACCCGGCCCGCCGATGGTCGATCGCGGCGCCCCGCCGCCGCCCGCGCCGTCGGTCGATCGCGCCCCGCCGCCTGCGCCGGCGATCGATCGCACGCCGCTCGACCGGCCGCCGCCGTCGGTCGATCGCGCCCCGCCGCCCGCGCCGGCGATCGATCGCACGCCGCTCGACCGGCCGCCGCCGGTCGCCCCGCCGCCGGTCGCCCCGCCGCCGGTCGCCCCGCCCGTCGACATCATCGCCCGCGCCGACGCGCTGGTGGCCGCCGGCCAGCACGCCCGCGCCGCCGACACGCTCGACGCGTACCTGGCCGACGCCCGCGGCGACGCCACCGCCGGCCTCGCGGCGTTCCTGCTCGGTCGCCTCGCGCAGGATCACCTCGCGCAACCGCAGCGCGCCGCCGACGCCTTCGCGCGGGTCCGCGCGATCGGCAGCCCGCGCGCGATCCAGGAGGAGGCGCTGGTGCGGCAGGCCCGCGCGCTGGCCCGCGCCGGGCGCACCGTCGACGCGCGCGCCGCCGCGCGCACCTACCTCGACCAGTACCCCGGCGGGGCGCGCGCCGCCGAGATGACCGCCCTGACCGCGCCGTGACGACGCGGCGCTGGCCGACGATCGCGCTGGCGCTGGCGCTGCCGGCGACCGCCGCCGCGCAGCCATCGCTGACCATCGACGGCTGCGGCTTCGAGCCCGACGAGCTGCTGCGCGCGCTGGCCCAGGAGGGCGCGCCGCCGCTGGCCGTCGACGTCCGCTGCGCGGCCGACGGCACCGCCACGCTGACCGCCGAGCCCGCCGGCGCCGCGCGGCGCCGCGAGGTCGATCTGCGCGACGTGCCGGCCAGCCTGGCGCCGCGGGTGATCGCGCTCATGGTCACCGCGGTCGCTGGCGAGATCCCGCCGCCCGCGCCCCCGCCGCCCGCGCCGCCGGCGCCACCGTCGCCGCGCCCCCCGCCGCCATCGCCGCCGATCGTCGGGCCGGGCGACGCGCCGATCGATCGGCCCGCGCTCGCCGAGCATCGCCCCGCGCTGCTCGATCGCGCGGCGCGGTGGCCGCGCGCCGCCGCCGGCCGCGTGCTGGTGCGCAGCTACGCCGGCCTGCCGCTGTGGGGCGGCGGCGCCGGCGCGGCGATCGGGCCCGTCACAGTCGGCGTCCACGCGGCGGCCACGTCGCTGGTCCACCGCCTCGGCGACGCGACGCCGTGGCTGGCCGGGCTCGACGTCGGCGTGACGCTGGCGTGCAGCCACGGCCGACCGACCACCTGCGTCGGCGCGCGCGGCGAGCTGTCGCGCCAGGCGGTGACCGCGTCGGCGACCGATCCCACGGTGATGGCCACGTCGATCAGCACGATCGCGGCGCACGGCGACGTCGAGCTGTCGTTCTCGCTGCCGATCGCCGGCGTCGAGATCACCGCGGCCGCCGCGGTCGGCGTCGGCTCGGGCCTGGTCGCGCGCGCCAACTCGGTGGAGATCGCGCGGCTCGCCGGCTGGACGATGGGGGCCGCGGTCGAGGTGCGGCGATGAGGCGCGCCGCCCTCGCCGCCCTGGCGCTGGCCGCGTGCGTCACCGAGGACGCCGACGTCCTCCAGGAGGGCACGCCGCTGCTGTCGTGCGCCGACGTGCCCGGGCGGATCAGCGATCGGCAGGCGTGCCTGTTCGCCGACGCGTGCGTCGTGCCGACGCCGACCGATCCGACCTGCTGCCAGACCATCGCCACCTGCGTCGCCGGCACGCTCGATCTCGCGAGCTACTGCCAGCCGGGCTGCGCCGCGTGCATGGACGACACCGGCTGCGTCGCCGGTCGCCAGGTCTGCGACGGCAACACCTGCGTCGCCTGCCCCGACACGTCGAACTGCGCCCCGTGCGCGCCCGGCCTGGCGCCGCTCACCCGCAACGGCTGCCCGACGTGCACCTGCGCCCCGGCCAGCGAGTGCAGCTTCGCCGACCCCGCCGCGTGCCCCGGCGAGGAGTGCTACCCGGGCCTGGTGTGCGCGCCGGGCTGCTTCCCCGGCGATCCCAGCTGCTGCGCCAACGTGTGCGCCGCGTCCGGCTGCCCGAGCCCGGCGCCGCTCGGCTGCGACACCGACTGCGGCAGCAACCCCAACATGTGCGCCAGCTGCGTCATCGGCGCGTGCGATTGCGTCATGGGCCAGTGGAGCTGCACCGCGACCTGCGGCGAGCGCACCGGCGCGTGCTTCCAGCCGAGTGCTTGAGGAATCCTTGAGCCGTTCGGACGGGGTCGCGGCTCTCCCCACCATCACCCAGGAGGTTCCATGCTCGCTGCAACCAGACTCCGCTACGCCCTGGCCTTGGTGGCCTCGGCCGGCCTCGCCGGCTGTTCGATCTACGCCGATGGCTCGGACTCGTCGGACACGACCGGCACCGATCAGGTGTCGCAGTGCGTCCACGACGTCATCGCCGACTGCTACCTGAACCAGCTGCCCGCGGACGTCTGCGCGCAGAACGTGCTGACGCAGTGCAACCTGACGGGCCCCGGCCCCGGGCCGGTCGATCCCACCTGCTACGACGACGTGCTGCGCGCGTGCCTCGAGAGCGGCGGCGATCCGATGCTGTGCGACCTGCGCGCCACCGAGAGCTGCGGCGGCACGCCGGGCTGTGACCCCAACGTCGATCCCACCTGCACGCCCGGCTGCCAGCCCGGCGACCCCAGCTGCGATCCGTACAGCGACTGCTTCCAGCGCACGTTCGACGAGTGCCTGTCGATGAACGGCGATCCCGAGCAGTGCCGGCTCTACGCCGATCAGATCTGCGGCGGCACCGGCTGCGATCCGATGACCGATCCGAGCTGCAACCCCGGCTGTCAGCCCGGCGATCCCAGCTGCGATCCCGGCAGCGACTGCTTCGACCGGGTCTTCGCCGACTGCCTCGCGCAGACCAACGACCCGATGATCTGCATCGAGATCGCGACCCAGACCTGCGGTGGCGGCACCCCGGGCTGCGATCCGATGACCGACCCGACCTGCGTGCCGGGCTGCGATCCGATGACCGATCCGACCTGCGGCGGGCCGTCTTGCTACGACCAGGTCTTCCGCGACTGCCTGCTCCAGGGCCTCGACCCGATGACCTGCGATCAGGAGGCCAGCGCCGCGTGCGGTGAGCCGCCGCCGCCGCCGTGCGATCCGAACGACCCGATGTGCGTGCCGCCGCCCGGCTGCGACCCCGCCGATCCGATGTGCGTGCCGCCGCCGCCGAGCTGCGACCCCAGCGATCCGAACTGCCCGCAGCCGCCGCCGCCGCCGCCGTGCGTCCCCGGCGATCCGATGTGCCACTACCCGTGACTCGATCCGATCGCCGCGGCCCGCGCCAGCAACAGCGCGCGCTCGCGACGATTCTCGGTCAGGCCCGCCGCGCGCTCGAGCTCGCGGCGGGCTTCGTCGTTGCGGCCCAGCCGCGCCAGCAGATCGCCGCGCACGCTGGGCACGAGGTGGTAGCGCGGTAGCGCGCCGTCGGCGATCAGCGCGTCGACCAGCGCCAGGCCCGCGGCCGGCCCGTCGGCCATCGCCACCGCCACCGCGCGGTTGAGCGCGACCACCGGCGACGGCGTCAGCGCCAGCAGGGCGTCGTAGAGCGCGACGATGCGGTGCCAGTCGGTGGCGGCGGCGGTGCCGGCGCGGGCGTGGCACGCGGCCAGCGCCGCCTGCAGCTGGTACGGACCGGGCGCCTGGCCCAGCGCCTCGGCGCGCGCCAGCGCCGCCAGCCCGCGGCCGATCAAGACGAAGTCCCACTGGCCGCGGTTCTGATCGAGCAGCAGCACCGGCGCGCCGTCGGCGCCGACCCGCGCGCGCAGCCGCGACGCCTGCAGCTCCATCAGCGCGACCAGCCCGTGCACCTCGGGCTCGTCGGGCGTCAGCTCGGCGACGATCCGCCCCAGCCGCAGGGCGTCCTCGCACAGCGCCGGGCGCACCCAGGCGTCGCCGGCGGTGGCGGCGTAGCCCTCGTTGAACACCAGGTAGATCACCTCGAGCACCGACGCCAGGCGCGCCGCCAGCGCCTCGCCGCGCGGCACCTCGAACGGCACCCCGGCGTCGGCGAGCGCGCGCTTGGCGCGGACGATCCGCTGCGCCATCGTCGGCTCGGGCACCAGGAACGCGCGCGCGATCTCGGGCGTCGTCAGCCCGCCGACCATCCGCAGGGTCAGCGCGACCCGCGCGTCGGCGGGCAGCACCGGGTGGCAGCAGGTGAACACCAGGCGCAGCAGATCGTCGCCGACCTCGTCGTCGAGCGCGGCGGTGGGCTCGACCGCGGGCGCGCGGTCGAGCTCGTGGATCAGCGCGTCTTGCTTGCGCCCGACCATCGCGGCCTGCCGCAGCCGGTCGAGCCCGCGGTTGCGCGCGGTCGCGGTCAGCCACGCGCCCGGGTTGGCCGGGATGCCGTCGATCGGCCAGCGCTCGAGCGCGGCCACCAGCGCGTCGTGGGCCAGCTCCTCGGCGAGCCCCAGGTCCTTGACCACCCGGGCCACGCTGGCGATGACCCGCGCGCCCTCGATGCGCCAGACGGCGTCGATCGCGGCGGTCACCGGCGGGGTCATCCGCCGATGTCAGCACATCCGGCGCGCGCGCGTCACGGCCGGCGCTGCGCTTCGACCTGGGCGCGCAGCGCCTCCTCGTGGGCCACGGCCTCGGGCGCGTAGGCGAAGTCCGACGGATCGAACACCTGGCGCAGCTCGACCTCGAACTCGCCGGCCTGGTGATCGATCTCGCCGCGGCCGCCGGGGATGCGCGCGATCCACTCCAGCGCCTCGGCCTTCGAGGCGACCTGCACGATCCAGAAGCCCGCGATCAGCTCCTTGGTCTCGCTGAACGGGCCGTCGACGACGGTGTGGGAGCCGCCCGCGAACTTGACCCGCGCGCCGCGCGAGCTGGGGTGCAGGCCCTCGCCGGCGAGCAGCACGCCGGCCTTGACCATCTCCTCGTTGAACGCCCCCATCGCGGCGAGCAGCTCGGGCGAGGGCATCTCGCCGGCCTCGGTCTGGTGGTTGGCCTTCATCATGATCATGAATCGCATCGCAGGCTCCTGTCGGTCGGGCGTCGGGTTGGTGCAGGTCCGGGTTCGCAGGGACGACGAACCAGCGGCGTCGCGATCGACACCGCGCGCGATCTTTTCTCGCGGCCCCGGCCCGGCGGCCGAAGCCAGCGGGATCACTCGGGGCCGATCACCAGGATCGTGATCTCGTCGAGCGTGCGCCCGTCGACCAGCCCGGCCGCCACCGCCCCCAGCGTCGCGTGGACCGGCAGCGCCCCGACCGCACCGGCGCGGTAGACCACCGCCGCGGCGAGGAGCGCCGGGGCCAGCACGACGCCGTCGTCGAGCGCGGTCACCAGCGTGCCGCCGCGGATCCACTCGCGCTCGATCGCCACCGGCCCGCGGGCGACGACGACGTCGCACGCGCAGGCCTCGGTCAGCGACGCCACCCGGCCGCCGACCGCCTCGGCGATCCGCGCCGCCGCGACCGGGTCGCCGTCGAACACGCGCAGCTCCCGCGGCGCCGCGTACGCGCGCTGGGTCGCGACCACCGCCGGCGCCAGATCGCGCAGCCCGATCAGCCCCATCGTGCGGGGCGTGCCGACCGCCAGGAACTTCGCGGCCACGCCGGCCAGCCCGGCCAGCTCCGGCACCCGCGCCAGCGGCGGGCCCGCCGGCCGCCCCAGCGCCAGCGCCCCCTGGCGCACCTCGACCGCGTCGAGCCAGGCCCGCGCCGCGGCGACGTCGATGATCGGCGGGAACGATCGCTCGGGCTCGGGATCCATGCCGGCCAGGCTACACCGCCGCGGCGGTCGCCGCCCGGGCCGCCGCCGACCGCCGCGCGCGATCGACGATCTCCTTGGCGGTGCCGGCGTAGCGGACGCGCGTGCCCATGACGATGTCGAACCACGGCTTGGTGACGCACCAGTTCTTGTGCTGGTCGGGGCCCATGTGGTGGTCGTAGTGCCACGGCAGGTGCTCGCGGCACCACGCCGGGTCGACGTGGGCCCGCTTGTGGACGCGGTGGTAGTTCCACATCGACCACCACATCGTCGCGGTGAAGAACGGCGCCACCGGGAACAGCGGCGCGTACGCCAGGCCCGCGGCGATCAGCCCGACCACCTCCTTGGACTGCGGGTGCCAGCCCCACAGGCTGCGCTCGTAGCCGGGGTCGCTGCCGCCGTGCTTGCGGGTGGCCTGGTGGTGGTCGTGGAAGTGCCAGGAGAACGGCCGGCCCTTCTTCCGCCCCAGGCCGTGCAGGATGTACTTGTGGGTCAGCCACTCGCTGACGTTGGCCCACGCGAGCGCGACGGGGATCCCGATCATGACGGCCTCACAATATTCTGACCAATCAGTCATACTATCGATCCATGGCCGCGTCTAGCCGAAAACGTCCGGCCATCGGGACGCCGCGGGTGCCGCGCCGGGCGGTGCCGCGCGAGCGCCCCGGCCGCCCCGGCGGCGCGCGCGATCAGGCGCGCCGCGAGCGGGTCGCCGCGCTGTGCGCCGCGGCGGTGCGGCTGTTCCTCGAGCGCGGCGTCGACGGCGTGCGCATCGAGGACATCACCGGCGCCGCCGGCGTGGCCAAGGGCGCCTTCTACTACTACTTCCGCGATCTCGAGGAGCTGGCGACGGCGCTGTTCGAGCCGGCCGCGACCGCCACCGCCGCGGCGTTCGCGCGCTGCCGCGACGGGCTGGCCGAGCCGTCGGCCGAGCTGGCCGGCGTGTACCAGCGGCTGGCGATCGATCTCGGCGGCGTGCTGATCCAGCACCTCGACGTCGTGCGGCTGTACCTGCAAGAGCGGCGCGGCCCCGACCGCGGCGCGCGCAAGCCGATCCGCGCGTGGGCGCGACGGCTCGAGGAGGGCGCGCGGTGGCTGACCGAGGAGGCCCGCCGCCACCGCGCGATGCGCGACCTGCCGACGCCGCTGGTGGCGCACGCTGTGCTGGGCGCCGCCGAGCAGGTCCTGGCCGCCGCGCTCACCACCCGCGACCTCGGCGATCCGGCGGCGGCGGTGCAGGACCTGATCACGCTGGTGCTCGACGGCACCCGCGGCCGGGCGTGAGGCGCTTCCCGCGCTGGGCTACAGCGCGGCGCAGAACCCGGCCTCGGCGGTCGCGCCCGGGGCCACGGTGGCGTTGTACGGCGCGCCGGTGAACGTCGCGCGGCTGCCGTTGGTCGTGACCTGGGCGTTCCAGTAGTTGTTGATCGTGCCGTCGACGGTGACCGTCACGCGCCAGGTGACCGGCGCCATCGAGACGTTGCGCACGAGCAGCTTGGCGCAGTAGCCGGTGGGCCAGGAGTCGGTGCGCTCGACGGTGGCGGTGACGCCGGGCGAGTCGGCGGGGTCGCCAGAGCCCGATCCCGATCCCGATCCCGATCCCGATCCCGATCCCGATCCCGATCCCGATCCCGATCCCGATCCGGATCCGGAGCCGGGCGGCGGCGGCGGGGCGGCGGCGGCGCGGACGCGGAAGTGGTTGGTCTGGGTGATCGCGACGATCAGCTCGTCGATGCGGTAGCTGCCGGTGCCGACGGCCTCGGCGAGCTCGGCGCTCAGGCAATCGAGGCGCGCGTGGTCGTCCTGGCCGGTGGCCCAGCGCAGCCACTCGGTCGAGAAGCACGCCTCGACCGCCGGCTGCTCGGCCAGGTGCGCCTCGAGGCCGGGGACGCCGACGAAGCTGCCGTCGCTGCCGTCGCTGCCGCGGATCTCGCCGGAGTCGTCGATCGGGCGACCGCCCTCGGTCGCGCGCGGCCGGCCGATGCCGTCGAACTTCTCGAAGCCGAAGCCGATCGGATCCATGAGCGAGTGGCAGCCGCTGCAGGTGATCAGCTGGCTGTGCGCGGCGTAGCGCTCGCGGGTGGTCAGCGTCGGGTCGAGCGGCGGCGGCTGGGCGTTCACGCCCGGCGGCGGCGGCGGCAGCGCCTGGCACAGCAGCCGCTCGCGCACCAGCTTGCCGCGGTGGATCGGCGACGACGAGTTGGCGCGGGCGTGGACCGCCAGCACCGCGCCGCTGGTGAGCAACCCGCCGCGCGCGGTCGCGTCGACCGCGCCGAAGCCGTGGCCGTCGACGGCGGTCGGCGCCGGCAGGCCGTAGAACTGCGCGAGCGGGCCATCGACGAACGTCGTCGTGCCGGTGAGCAGCGCCGGCAGCGTGCCGCCACCCTGCACCACGCTCGCGACCCGCTGGTACAGCTCCTCGGCCATCGCCGCGCGCACCGCCGGCGTCAGCTCGGGGTAGGTCATCGGATCCTTCGCCACCGTCGCCAGCCGCTCGACGTCGAGCCACTGGCCGGCGAAGCGATCGAGCGACGCGCGGGCCCGCGGCGACGCCAGCATCCGCCGCGCGTGGGTCGCGATCACCGCCGGATCGCGCAGCTGATCGGCGGCCGCGGCCTGCCACAGCTCGTCGTCGGGCGGCGCCGCCCACAGGAAGTACGACAGCTCGCTGGCGATCTCGTACGAGGTCAGCGGGTAGGTGCCGTCGGGCGCGGCCTCGCCGATCTCGCTGCGGTACAGGAACGCCGGCGACTGCAGGAGCCCGCCGATCATCAGCGCCATGCCGCTGGCGTGGGGCGCGGCGCCCTCGAGCGGCGACGCCTGGCCGACCGCGTAGACCGCCAGCCACCGCGTGACCTCGGCGTCGGTGAGGGGACGGCGCAGCACGCGCGCGCCGGTCGACGTCAGCCACGCGCGGGCGCACGTCGCGCCGTCGCCGCTGCACGCCAGCGCCGGCCGCGCCGCGACCGTCGCCGCCACCTCCTCGGCGGCCTGGCGCAGCTGCTCGGCGAGCAGCGGCGACACCTCGAGCGCGCGGGCGTTGTTGTCGAAGCCGGCGATCACCACGTCGGCCACCAGCGCCGGCGCGTAGCGGGCGTCGACGTCGAACAGCGCGGCCAGCGTGTTGTCGTACTCGGTGCGCGACAGCCGCCGCAGGAGCCGCGGCCCGGGCGCGCCCGGCGCGCACACCGGCGCCGAGGCCGCGCACGCCGCCGCGTCGCCGCGCACCTGGCCGACGAACGCCGCCAGCGCCTGGTGCTCGGGCGAGCCCTCGACGACCAGCGCGCCGCCCGGGTGATCGACGCCCAGCGGCCGGCGCAGCAGCAGCGGCTGGCCGTCCTCGAGGGTGCGCGCCATCCGCTCGGCGGCGGCGAGGTTGTCGCCCATCGCGCCGCTGGCCGAGCCCGGCGCCGACAGCACGAACCGCGAGCGTCGCGCCAGGCCGGTCGCGTTGTGGCAGATGTTGCAGCGGTTCTCGAGCACCGGCCGCCACACGTCGGTCTCGAAGGCGGTGACGTCGGGCGGGCACGGCGTGCCGCCGTCGTCGGCGCAGGCGGTCAGGGCCAGCGCGGTCGCCAGCGCGAGGAAGGAGAGCGTGCGCATCGTCGACCTCACAGCCCCGCCAGCGGACCGGTGCCGGTCTGCGGGTTGCCGAACGTGGTGGTGGACAGGCCCATCGCCTGACAGATCGACACCAGCAGCCGCGCGTGGCTGGCGCCGCCGGTGCGCAGGTAGCGGCCGGGCGTGAACACGCCGCCACCGGTCAGCACGAACGGCACGTCGGTGCAGACGTGGGCGCGGCTGTCGCCCATCTCCTTGGCCCACACCACCAGCGTCGAGTCGAGCAGCGTGCCGCCGGCGGGGTCGGGCGTCGCCGCGAGCTTGTCGACGAGGTAGCCGAACTGCGAGGCGAACCAGCGCTCGGCGGCGACGAACGCCGCGACGCCGGCGGCGTTGCCGTCGTCCATGTGCGACAGCGCGTGGTGCGCGTCGGACACGCCGGCCCAGGTCAGCACGTGGGGCGACACGGTGTGGGCCCACTGCAGCGACGCGACGTTGGTCGCGCCGCACGCCAGCGCCGCCACCAGCAGATCCATCTGCGCCTTGCCGATGACCGGGAAGCTGGCGTTGTCGTGGATCGGCACGTCGGGGACGGTCATGCCGCCGCTGCAGGTGCCGCCGCCCAGCCCGCGCTCGAGCTCGCGCAACGACGTCAGGTGCTGATCGAGCTTGTGGGCCTCCTCGGCGCCCAGCCGCGTGCGCAGATCGCCGAGGTCGCCCTTGAGCGCGTCGAGCACGCTCTGCCGCCGCGCCAGCGTCGCGTCGGCGCCGCCCGGCGCCGCGTCGCCGTACAGCCGCGCGTAGACGCTCTTGGGGCTGTCGTCGGGCGGCGCGTACTGGCCGGGGCCGCTGTAGCTCATGCGGGTCTGGACGCTGCCGCCCCACGCCGAGGTCTCGACGCCGAGCTCGAGCGAGCGCAGCCGGGTGGCGCCGCCGATCGCCGCCGCCACGTATTGATCGACCGACATGCCGCGCGACTCGCTGCCGGCGTCGCCCGAGCCGGTGAGCATCGCCGCCATGCCGCCCTCGTGGTTGGTCGCGCCGACGAACTGCAGGCCGTCGACGACGATCAGCCGCTCGCGCTGCGCGGCCAGCGGCTCGAGGATGCTGCCGGCGGGGAAGCTGAACGCCGCGCCGCTGCCGGTCGGGCGCCAGCGCGCCGGGATCGTGCCGTTGGGCGTGAACACCACGACCAGCCGCTTGGCGGTCGCGCCGGCGGCCGCGCGCGCGCGCGGCACGTCGGTCAACATGCGCACGAACGGCGCGGCGACCGCGGTGAGGCCGAGGCCGGCCATGAAGCCGCGTCGCGAGACGGTGCGGCGCGGTGGCGAAGAAGGCGGTGGTGAGGTCATGCGGGGCTCCACCGACGACAGAGGCGCGCCGCGCGCGATCGGGTCACGCGCGATCGCATTTTCTCGACGGAGATTCTATGGTTGCGTGGGTGGGACTGTCCCCCTCGGTCGCGGTGTAGGCGCGCTGTACGCGCGCTGACACGCGTTGCAGACGGCCGCGATCGCGCGCGGCGCGAGTACAGTAGGTGCGTGCTCGCGCGCGCCCTGGCCTGCCTCGCGCTGTCGCTCGCGCTGGCGCGCCCGGCGATCGCGGCGCCCGGCGCGCCGCTGCGCGTGGTGGTGCTGGCCGGCCGCGACGACGACGCGATCATCGCGCGGGTCGAAGGCCAGGTCGCCGATCTGCCGGTGACGCTGACCCGCGGCCCGGCGCCCGCGGCGGCCCACGATCTGTCGCGCCAGCTGGCGGCGGCCGGCGCGATCGCGCGCACCACCGACGCCGACGCGATCGTCTGGTTCATCGCCGACGGCGACGGCTGGATCGTCAACGTCGCCGATCCCACCGCCGGCCGCGTGCTGGTGCGGCGCATCGACGGCGGCGCCGGCGCGATGGATCGCTCGGCGGCGCTCGAGGCCGCGGCGCTGGTGGTGCGCACCGCGCTGCGCGGCCTGGCCGCGGGCGGCGAGATCGGCGTGATCGCCGAGCCGCCGCCGCCGACGACGACGCCCCCGCCCTCGCCACCGCCACCGGCGCCGCCGCCGCCGGACGCCACGCCTTCCGCCGCCCCGCGGTTCGCGCCGCTGGCCGAGATCGGCTGGATCGCCGCGCTCGACGGCGACGCCGCGGCGGGCCACCACGGCCTGGCCGCGGCGCTGGGCGTGCGCCGCGGGCGCTGGCAGCTGGCCGCCACCGTCGCGCACTTCCCGGCGACCGCGCGCACGACCGCGCTCGCGACGATCGCGATCGATCGCCAGGCGCTCGGCCTCGCCGGCGCGCGCACCCTGCTCGCGCGCTCGACGTGGCGGTTGCAGCTCGGGCTGGCGGTCGCGGCGACGCGGTTCGGGCGCGCCACCACCGCGACCAGCGGCGCGCTGATGGCCACCGCCGATCGCGCGACCTGGAGCGCGACCGTCACGCCGACCGTGCGCATCGACCGCCGGCTCGGCCGCGCGGCGTGGCTCGCGCTCGACGTCGGCGCCGCCGCGCTGGCCACGGTGCCGGCGTTCGAGGTGCGCGGCCCGGCGGGCGCCGCCGAGGTCGGGCGGCTGTGGGCGGTCGAGCCGACGGTCGCGCTGTCGATCGCGGTGACGCCATGATCTCGGACGGTTACAGCGAAGTTGCGGCGGCGTTGACCCGATCGCCCCCGGCCTCGCCTCGATCCCCCATGAGATGCGCGCCACCTCCGTCCCCGGGTTGCCGATGAGCGCGGTCGACGCGCGCGTCGCCGCCGCCGCGGCCGGCGATCGGCGGGCGCTCGAGGCGCTGGTGACCGAGCTGTTGCCGCGCATCCGCAACCTGGTCCGCTACCTGGTGCGCGGCGACGCCGACGCCGACGACCTGGCGCAGGAGGCGATGGTCGCGATCGTCCGCGGGCTGCCGAGCCACCGCGGCGAGGGCACGTTCACCGCGTGGGCCGATCGCGTCGCGGTGCGCGCCACCTTCGCCGGCTTGCGCAAGGCGCGCCGCGCCCGCGCGCAGCTCGACGACGGCGCCGATCTCACCAGCGTCCCCCACCCCGACGGGCCGCCCGACGCCTACGCGCAGCGCCGCGCCGCGGTCCGCCTGCTCGACGGCGTCCCCGACGATCAGCGCCACGTGCTGGTGCTGCACCACGTGCTCGGGCTGTCGGTGCCCGAGATCGCCGACGAGCTGGCCATCCCCTTCGAGACCGCGCGCAGCCGCCTGCGCCTCGGCATGACCCGGCTGCGCGCGCTGCACGACGCGCCGCCCGCAGGAGGCCGCCCATGAGCCGCCGCTTCGAGACCGACGACGCCACGCTGGTGCGCGAGCCCGGCGTCGACGCGCTGGCCGGCGTGATGCCCAAGCTCGACGACGAGCCCGGCCCCGCCCGCCGGCTGTCGACCGCGCGCACGTCGCGCATGGTCGCCGACATCCTCGCCGCCGCGGCGACGGCGCCGCTCGAGACTTCCACCGCGCCCGCGCCGCCGACGACGACGGCCAGCGCGCCCGCGCCGCGCAAGCGCTGGGTGCCGCTCCTGGCGGCCGCGCTGGTCGCCGCCGCGGTGGTCGGCGCCGGCGCCGCGGTGATCACGACCCGGCTGATGAGCAGCGCGCCCGCGCCGCAGGCCGCGCCGCCCGCATCGCCGCCGCCGGCCCCCGCCGTGACGCCGCCCGCGCCGCCCGCGCCCTCGCCCAACACCTCGCCCACGCCCGTCGAGGTCGCCCCGATCGACGTCGCCCCCACCGCGCCGCCCTCACCCCGTCCGCGCGCCCCCGCCGCCGACGACGCGCCCGCCGCCGATCTGCTCGCCCGCGCGAACCAGGCGCGCAAGGATCGCGCGTGGCGCGACGCCGACGCGCTGTACCGCCGGGTGGCCGCGCGCTTCGCCGGCACCGACGCGGCGGTGGTCGCGCAGCTCGCGTCGGCGACGCTGCACCTCGAGCACCTCGGCGACGCCCGCGGCGCGCTGGCGACCTACCGCCGCGCGCTCGCGGCCCGTCCCGGCGGCGAACTCGGCGAGGAGGCGCGCTGGGGCATCGCCGAGGCGACCCGCGCGCTCGGCGATCGGGCCGGCGAGGCCGCGGCGCTGACGGCGTTCCTCGACGCGCACCCGGGCTCGGCGCTGGCGCCGGCCGCGCAGCGCCGCCTGGCCGCGCTATCGTCGACGCCATGATCGCCCGGGCCCCGGCGCTGGCGCTGGCGCTGCTGATCGCCGGCGGCGCGGCCAGCGGCGCGACCGGCTGCGTCGCCCACGACACCGTGGCAACCGGCGACGGCGACGATCGCGACGCCTACTGCCAGGGCAGCGGGCCGCCGGTGCTGGTCGACGACACCTGCACCGGCGACGTCGCCGAGGCGGTGTTCCGCGCGGCGGTGTGCGCGTGCGGCGACCTCGGGCTGGCCGCCGCGGTCACGCTCGACGGCTTCGACTCGCGCGTCGGGCCGTGGGCCCCGGGCGGCGCCGGCGGCGATCTCGCGTCGAACCGCGGCATCGACACCAACGCCGCGCTGACCGTCGGGGGCAGCGTCGCCGCGGCCAGCCTGGCCGCCGGGCCGCGCGCCGACGTCGCGGGCGACCTCGCGCTGGCCGGCGATCTCGGCCGCGGCTCGTCGACGATCACCGTCGGCGGCAGCGCGCGGATCGGCGGCGACGTCGCGGTCGCCGCGCTCGACGTGCGCGGCACGCTGACCACCAGCGCCGCCAGCACCGTCACCGGCGCGATCACCGCCGGCACCCGCGCCACCGGCGCGGTCGCGGTCCCGCCGCCGTGCCCGTGCGACCCGGCCAGCGCCCTCGACGTCGCCGCGGTGATCGCGCTGCACGCCACCGCCAACCACGACGCCGCGATCGGCCTCACGCCCGACGCGCTGGCGGCCGCCAGCGGCGACCAGACGCTGACCCTGCCCTGCGGCCGCTACTACCTCGGCGACGTCCAGATCGTCGGCGGCGGGCTGCGCGTCCGCGCCGAGGGCCGGGTCGCGCTGTTCATCGCCGGCAACGTCACGATCGACGGCGATCTCACCGTCGAGGTCGCGCCCGACGCCGAGCTCGATCTGTTCGTCGGCGGCGCGCTCAACCTGCCCGGCCTGGTCACGCTCGGCGATCCGGCCCGCCCGCGCGCGCTGCGGGTCTACGTCGCCAGCGCCGGCACGCTCGCGCTGTCGGGCGGCTCGACGCTCGCCGGCAACCTGTACGCGCCCGCCGCCGACCTCGCGTCGTCGGCCGCCGTCGAGGTGTTCGGCGCGGTGCTGGTGAACCACTGGAACCTCAGCGCGCCGGTCGCGGTCCACTACGATCGCGCGATCACCACCGCTGGCGACGCCTGCGAGCCGTAGCGACGGCGCGGCGGCGATGTACCATCGCGCCGCGATGGCCTACCTGTTCGAGACCGAAGAGCACGCGGCGTTGCGGACCCAGGCGCGGCGGTTCGCGCTGGCCGAGCTCGCGCCCCACGCCCACGCGTGGGACGAGGCCGAGGAGTTCCCGCGCGCGCTGTACGGCACCCTCGCCGCCGCCGGGCTGATGGGCGTCGGCTACCCCGACGCGGTCGGCGGCAGCGGCGGCGATCTCGGCCACGTGCTGGCGGTGTCCGAGGAGCTGGTGGTCGCCGGCACCTCGGTCGGCGCGGTGGTCGGCCTCGGCAGCCACGGCATCGCCGCGCCGCCGATCGTCAAGTTCGGGACGCCGGCGCAGCAGCAGCAGTTCGTCGCGCCGGTCCTGGCCGGGACGCAGGTGAGCGCGCTGGCGATCACCGAGCCGGGCGGCGGCTCCGACGTCGCCGGCCTCACCACCCGCGCGGTGCGCGACGGCGATCACTACGTCGTCACCGGCGCCAAGACGTTCATCACGTCGGGCGTGCGCGCCGACTGGGTGCTCGCGGCGGTGCGCACCGGCGGCCCCGGCCACGGCGGCATCTCGTTCCTGGTGATCGAGCGCGGCACGCCGGGGTTCCACGTCTCGAAGAAGCTCAAGAAGACCGGCTGGTGGGCGTCGGACACCGCCGAGCTGGCGTTCGACGGCTGCCGGGTGCCGGTGGCCAACCGGATCGGCCCCGAGCACGGCGCGTTCCCGATGATCACCGCCAACTTCGCCAACGAGCGGCTGATGCTCGCCGGCCAGTGCGTCGCGATCGCCGAGCTGGCGTACCGCGAGGCCCGCCGCTACGCCAAGGAGCGGATCGCGTTCGGCAAGCCGATCGCCGGGTTCCAGGTCATCCGCCACAAGCTGGCCGACATGGCGACGCAGCTCGCCGCCGCGCGCGCGCTCACCGGCGAGGCCGCGACCCGGGTCATCCGCGGCGAGTTCGTGCCCGGGCTGTGCGCGATGGCCAAGAACGCCGCGACCGACATGGTCGTCGCGGTGTGCGACGCGGCGGTGCAGATCTTCGGCGGCGCCGGCTACATGCGCGAGACCACCGTCGAGCGCCTCTACCGCGACGCCCGGCTGTACCCGATCGGCGGCGGCACCCGCGAGATCATGAACGAGATCATCTCCAAGACCGAGGGCTACTGATGATCGACCGCCTGCGCACCTCGATCCCGCCGGCGATCATCGCCGCCCTCGCCATCGCGCTGGTCGGCGACTCCGCCGCGACGCTGTACGAGGCCCACCTGCTGTCGACGCGCGACTTCAGCGCGACCCGCGGCGCGTTCGACGCGCTCAACCTCGGCGCGCTCGCGCTGTGGCTGACCGTGACGCTGTTGATCGCGCTCGGCCTGGGCGAGCTGAGCGGCCGGCTGCGCGGCGGCGCCCAGACGTTGATGGTCCTCGCGACCGCGGTCGCGGCGATGGCGCTGGCCCGGCCGCTGATGGCCATCTACGTCACCTACGTCGATCGCCCCGACGGCAAGTGGCTCCGCGACTACTACCTGTGGAGCGGGCGGGTGTCGGCGGTGCTGTGGCTCGCCTCGGCCGGCTGCATGGCCGCGGTGCTGGCGCGCCGCGGGCCGATCGGCATCGCGGTCGGGGCGGCGCTGATCGTCGCGACCGCGATCGACCACCCGTTCCGCACCGTCGCCGGGTGGCTGACGTTCGACCACGGCCACGCCTGGGCCAACGCCGTGCTGGACCTCATCTACCAGTGGGCCTACGTCGCCGCGCTCGGCGCCGCGGTCTACCTGATCGGCCAGGGCACCAGCCCCGCGCCGGCCGAGCCGGTGCGCCTGGTCGCCGGCCTCGAGCGCATCGGCACCGCGCTGGTGGCGCGGGTGGTGATCGCGATCGGCGTCGCGACCTTCACGCTGATGGCGATCGGCGCCAAGTCGCCCGGCCTGGGCAAGCTGCTGGTCACCGTCGGGCCGGTCGCGCTCCTGGCCACCGCGATCGCGCAGGTGTCGGGGCTGTTCACCGCCGCCCGCGACGGCGCCGGGCCACGGCTGCGGCTGATCGGCGCCGGCGCGCTGACGCTGTGGACGATGACCGCCACCGCGTGCCAGGCGGTCGCCGCGTACCGGGTCGCGCGCGATCGCTGGTCGCGCGGCGACCTGGACTCGTGGGAGCGCGATCGCCTCGAGGCCGCGGCGTCCGCGCTGCCCAACCTGATCCCGCTGGTCGGCCTGGCCGGCCTGCTGCTGCTGCTGTCGGCGATCGCCAGCGTCCGCGCGCGCCGTCCGGCGGTGGCCGCGGCGACGCCAGGCTCGGCCGCGGCGTGGGTGGTGGGCGGCACGCTGGCAGCGCTGTTCCTGCAGCGCTACGCGCTGCGCAACATCCACGACGTCGGCGAGTTCGTGATGCTCACGCTCCTGGTCGCCACCGCCAACGTGATCGCGACGATCGCGGTGGCGCGCTGCTGTCACCAGACCGCGTGGGCGTTCCGCACGCTCGACCCCGACGCGCTGCCGCCGGCCCGCCTCGTCGACCGTAACCCGATGTAAGCCGGCCCGCGGCCGGGAGCCGCCGCGGCTTGCTGGTAGAGTGGGCCGCCCATGTCCGAGCAGCCGTATCCGATCCTGCGCTCGCACGTCGACCGCAAGAGCGACGAGTACCGCCGCTACCACCAGGCCGGCACGGCCGCGGTCGCCAAGCTGGCGGCCGCGCTGCAGACGGCCACGGTGGGCGGCGGCGACAAGTACAACAGCCGCCACGTCGCCGCCGGCAAGCTGTTGCCGCGCCAGCGCATCGAGCTCCTGCTCGATCGCGACTCGTACTTCCTCGAGCTGTGCGCGCTGGCCGGCAAGGACGTCCCCGGCCACGCGCCGGGCGCCAGCGTCGTCGGCGGCGTCGGCGTGGTCAGCGGCGTCGAGTGCCTGATCACCGCCAGCGAGGCGACGGTCAAGGGCGGCGCGATGAGCGAGGTCAGCGTCTGGAAGTCGGGGCGGCTGTCCGAGATCGCCGACCAGAACCGGCTGCCGTCGATCTCGCTGATCGAGAGCGCGGGCGCCGACCTGCCCAACCAGTCCAAGATCTTCGTGCCCGGCGGCCGCGGCTTCCGCGACCTCACCCGCCGCAGCGAGGCGCGCATCCCGACGATCTGCCTGGTCTTCGGCAGCTCGACCGCCGGCGGCGCCTACATCCCCGGCATGAGCGACTACGTCGTCATGGTCAAGGAGCAGGCGCAGGTGTACCTGGCCGGCCCGCCGCTGGTGAAGATGGCCACCGGCGAGGAGTCGGGCCACGAGGAGCTGGGCGGCGCCGAGATGCACTCGCGCGTCTCGGGCGTCTCCGACTACCTGGCCGCCGACGAGTACGACGCGATCCGGCTGGGCCGCGAGATCGTCGCCCACCTCGACTGGAAGAAGGCGGCGGCGCCGCGGCCGCGCCCGGTCGAGCCGCCGCGCTACGACGCCGACGAGCTGCTCGGCATCGTGCCCGACGACGCCAAGACGCCGTACGACGCCCGCGAGGTGATCGCGCGGATCGTCGACGGCTCGCGCTTCAGCGAGTTCAAGCCGCTGTTCGGCTCGACCTTGGTGTGCGGCTGGGCCCACGTCCACGGCTACCCGGTCGGCATCCTCGCCAACAACGGCATCCTGTTCTCGGAGTCGTCGCAGAAGGGCGCGCAGTTCATCGAGCTGTGCAACCAGATCGACGTCCCGCTCCTGTTCCTGCAGAACATCACCGGCTTCATGGTCGGCAAGAAGTACGAGCAGGAGGGGATCATCAAGCACGGCGCCAAGCTCATCAACGCGGTGTCGAACTCGAAGGTCCCGGCGATCACGATCATGACCGGCGCCAGCTTCGGCGCCGGCAACTACGCGATGAGCGGCCGCGCCTACGCGCCGCGCTTCCTGTTCACCTGGCCGTCGCACCGGATCGCGGTGATGGGCGGCAAGCAGCTGGCCGGCGTGCTCGACATCATCCAGCGCGAGGCGGCCGCCAAGCGCGGCGAGACCGTCGACGAGCAGAAGCTCGGCTTCATGAAGGCGATGATCGAGAAGCAGATCGACAGCGAGTCGGACCCGTACTTCGCCACGGCCCGGCTGTGGGACGACGGCATCATCGACCCGCGCGACACCCGCACCGTCGTCGCGATCGCGCTCTCGGCCAGCTACACCGCCCCGGTCCACGGCACGACGTCGTGGGGCGTCTTCCGTCATTGATGAACGCGACGAAAGCCTCGACGATGAGCCACCCCTCGCCCCACCCGATCTCCCGTCCGATCCACCGCGTGCTGGTCGCCAACCGCGGCGAGATCGCCGCGCGCGTCCTGCGCACCTGCCGCCACATGGGCCTGGGCACGGTCGCGGTGTTCTCCGACGCCGACGCCCACGCGCCCCACGTCCGGCTGGCCGACGTCGCCGTCGGGCTGGGCCCGCCGCCGGCGCGCGACAGCTACCTGGCGATCGATCGCATCATCGCCGCGGCCCGCGCCAGCGGCGCCGACGCGATCCACCCTGGCTACGGCTTCCTGTCGGAGAACGCCGGCTTCGCCGAGGCGGTGACCTCCGCCGGCCTGACGTTCATCGGCCCGTCGGCGATGGTGATCTCGCTGCTCGGCTCGAAGAAGGCGGCCAAGGAGCGCGCCATCGCCGCCGGCGTGCCGGTCGTGCCCGGCTACAACGGCGACGATCAGGATCGCGCGACGCTGCGCGCCCAGGCGCTGGCGATCGGCTTCCCGCTCCTGGTCAAGGCCTCGGCCGGCGGCGGCGGCAAGGGCATGCGCGTCGTGCGCTCGGCCGACGAGGTCGACGCCGCGCTCGACAGCGCGCAGCGCGAGGCGGCGAGCGCGTTCGGCGACGACACGCTGATCCTCGAGCGCTACGTCGACCGGCCGCGCCACGTCGAGATCCAGATCCTCGGCGATCACCACGGCAACCTGGTGCACCTGTGGGAGCGCGAGTGCTCGATCCAGCGCCGCCACCAGAAGGTCATCGAGGAGGCGCCGTCGCCGGCGCTGACGCCCGAGCTGCGCGCCGCGATGGGCGCCGCCGGCGTCGCGGTCGGCCGCGCCGTCGGCTACACCAGCGCCGGCACCGTCGAGTTCATCGTCGCGCCCGACGGCAGCTACTACTTCCTCGAGGTCAACACCCGCCTGCAGGTCGAGCACCCGGTCACCGAGGCCACGACCGGCCTCGACCTGGTGCGCGAGCAGATCCGGATCGCCCGCGGCGAGCACCTCGGCTACGACCGGGCGCCGCCGCAGCAGGGCCACGCGATCGAGGTCCGGCTGTACGCCGAGGATCCCGCCCACGGCTACCTGCCGACGATCGGCACGCTCGCCCGCTGGGAGCTGCCCACCGCGCCCGGCCTGCGGGTCGACGCCGGCGTCGAGTCCGGCAGCGAGATCGGCATCCACTACGATCCGATGCTGGCCAAGGTGATCGCCCACGCGCCGACCCGCACCGAGGCCGCCGGCCTGCTGGCGTGGGCGCTCGAGCACGCGGTGATCGCCGGGGTCACGACCAACCGCGCACACCTGGCGGCGATCCTGCGGCTGCCCGAGTTCCTGGCCGGCGAGCTCGACACCCACTTCCTCGAGCGGCACCAGGCCGCGCTGGCGGTGGGCGATCCGGCGATCCCCGCGCGCGCCGTGACCGCCGCGACGCTGTGGCTGCACGAGCAGGCCCGCGGCACCGGCCCGCTGCCTCACGTCGAGCCGGGCTGGCGCAACGTCTGGTTCGCCGACCAGCAGGACGCCTGGCACGTCGACGACCGCACCGTCACCGCCGGCTACCGCCACCGCGGCGGCCGGCGCTTCACGCTGACCCTCGACGGCGCCGCCCGCGAGGTGGAGGTGCTGAGCGCCGACGCCAGCACGATCGCCTGGCGCGAGGGCGACCTGGCGCACCGCGCGACCGTGGTGGCGACCCACGCCGGCTGGCACGTCGCCGGCGCCGGCTGGGCGACCGACGTCGCGCGGCTGCCGCGGCTGCCCGATCGCGCGACCGAGGTCGAGCCGGGCAGCCTGATCGCGCCGATGCCGGGCAAGGTGATCAAGCTGGGCGCGGCGGTCGGCGACGTCGTCGCCGCCGGCACGACGCTGGTGGTGCTCGAGGCGATGAAGATGGAGCAGCCGGTCAAGACCGCCGTCGCCGGCACGGTGGCGTCGATCGCGGTCGGGCTGGGCGATCAGGTCGCCGCCGAGCAGGTGCTGGCGATCGTCACGCCCGCCTAGCTGGCGCGCGCCGGGCGGGCGCGGCAAGCTCGACCGATGCGCCGGGCAGCCTGGGCGATCGCGCTGACGCTGGGGCTGGCCTGCGGGCCCCGGCCCGCGGCCCGCGAGCGGCCCCCGTCGCCGCGCCCCACCGACGCCGGCGTCGACGCCGCGCCGCCCACGCCGACGCCGCCGGCCGATCTGCGCTCGCCGCCCGGCGTCGCCCCGCGCGGGTACCAGCTCACGCTGGCGATCGATCCGGCGCGCTCGACGTTCGACGGCGAGGTCGCGATCGCGCTGGCGGTGGCCGCGCCGACCCCGGTGGTGTGGCTGCACGCCGACGCGCTGACGATCGACGCCGCCGAGCTGCAGCTCGGCGCCAGCCGCACGCCGCTGACGGTGATCCCCGACGTCGCGCACCAGCGGATCGGCCTGGCCCACGCGGCGGCCATCCCCGACGGCGCGAAGCTGGTGCTGCGCTACCGCGGCGGCATCGTCGACGACGACCCGATGGGCCTGTTCCGGCAGCGCCAGGGCAGCGAGCGCTACGTCTACGCGCAGATGGAGGGCGTCTTCGCCCGACGCGTGGTGCCGTGCTTCGACGAGCCCGGCTTCAAGGTGCCGTGGCAGCTGACGGTGCGCGCGCCGGCCGGGCTCGACGTCTTCGCCAACGCGCCCGAGCTCACCCGCGCGGTGCGCGGCGGCGAGCAGGTCGTCGAGTTCGCGCCGACGCCGCCGATGGCCAGCTACCTGCTCGCGGTCGTGGTCGGCCGTTTCGAGCAGGTCGCGATCGGCCCGGTCGGCCGCGGCGCGGTGCCGGCGCGGGTGCTGACGCCGATCGGGCTGTCGGCGCAGGCCGCGGCGGCGGCCGCCGCGACGCCGGCGCTGGTCGCGTGGCTCGAGGCCTACTTCGATCGCCCGCTGCCGCTGGCCAAGCTCGACCTGGTCGCGGTGCCGCAGTTCTTCGGCGCGATGGAGAACCCCGGCCTGATCCTGTTCGCGAACTCGATCCTGCTGACCGACCCGGCGCGCCCCTCGCCGTCCGCGCTGCGCGACCTGCGCGCGGTCGTGGCCCACGAGCTGGCCCACCAGTGGTTCGGCGATCTGGTGACGCCGCGCTGGTGGGACGACCTGTGGCTCAACGAGTCGTTCGCCACCTGGATGGCCGCCGCCGCGGTCCACGACCTCGATCCCGGCGACGATCGCGTGACCACCGACCGCGCGGCGATCGAGCGCGCGATGGCGGCCGATCAGCTGCCGTCGGCGCGCCCGCTGCGCCGGCCGATCGCCGGCGGCCTCGACGTCGACGACAGCTTCGACGCGATCGCGTACGAGAAGGGCGGCGCGCTGCTGGCGATGTTCGAGCGCCAGCTCGGCCCCGAGCGGTTCCGCGCCGGGGTCCGCGCGTACCTGGCGGCTCACGCCGGCGGCAACGCGTCGGCCGCCGACTTCGTCGCCGCGCTGGCCGCGGTCGCCGAGCCCGAGGTCGCGCCGGCGTTCGCCAGCTTCCTCGACCACCCGGGCGTGCCGACGGTGCGGCTGGCGCTGCGCTGCGACGGCGCCGGCGGCGAGGTCACGGCGACGCTGGCCAGCGATCGCGGCCCGCCGCCGTGGACCCTGCCGCTGTGCGTCCGGTTTCCGGACACCAGGGGCGGGACCGAGGAGCGCTGCCGCTGGCTGACCGCCACGCCGGCCCGCGTCGTGCTGCCGCGCTGCCCGGCGTGGGTGATCGGCAACCCCGGCGGCGTCGGCTACCTGCGGGTGGCGTACCCCGACGACCTCGATCGCGCGCTGCGGGCGCGGCTGGCGGCGCTCGACGTGCGCGACCGCTTCGCGCGGGCCGCCGACCTCGCGGCGCAGGTGCGGACCGGCGAGGTCGCGCCGGCGGCGCTGCCGCCATGGATCGACGCCCTGCTCGCGACCCGCGACCCCCACGACGCGATCGCCGCGGTGACGCTGGCCGAGGCGCTGGGCGACCACGTCGACGCCGCGGCGCGGCCGCGCTGGCAGCGGTTCGTGCGCGCGCGGTTCGGCGCCGCGGCGCGCCGGCTGGGGCTGCGCACCCGGGCCGGCGACGACGACGCCACGATCACCGCCCGCGACGCGCTGGTGACGTTGGTCGGCGTCGACGGCCGCGATCCCGCGCTCGGGCGCGCCGCGGTGGTCGCCGTCGATCGCTGGCTGGCCGGCGGCGCCGACCCCGGCGACGATCGCGCGCGGCTGCTGGCGATCGCGATGGCCGCGGCGCCCGACCGGCTGCGCGCGCGGGTGGTGGCGGCGGCGCTGGCCGCGCCCGATCGCGACACCCGCGCCGACTTCGTGGCGGCGCTGGCGGGGCGCACCGCCGCCGCCGACCGCGCGGCCAACCGCGCGCTGTTCCTGGCCGGCGGCATCGACGCGCTGACCGCGCTGCCGCTGGTGACCGACGGGCTCGGCACCGACGACGACGCCGGCGCGTGGGCCGACCTCACCGCCAGCTACGACCTGATCGCCGCGCGCCTGACCCCGCTCGATCGCCCCGCGATCGCCGCGGCGGCCGCGGCTCGCTGCGCGCCGGCCGCGCGCGCCGAGGTCGCGGCGTTCTTCGCGCCGCGGGCCGCCGCCGATCCGCGGGTGGCGCTCGAGCTGACGCCGGCCCTCGAGGCGATCGACCGCTGTGCCGCCGAGCGCGCGCGGATCCAGCCGGCGCTGGCCGCGTTGCTCCCGCCGTGACGGGTCGCGGGGCGGCGCGATCGGCCGCAACCAGCGCACGTCCGCGGTCGCGCCGGCGCAAGACGTGCGGGCATCGCGACCCGCGGTGGCCCGCCGACGCGCTGGCCGCGGGTGTGGCGTTTGCTACGGCGTACCGACGGGATGCCCGCGATCGGAGACCCCATGGCCACGCACAACCCGTCCGACCTCTCGACGTGCACCGTGCCCGAGCTCCTCCGTGGCGGCGACTGGGCCGGCGCCGAGGGGTTCGAGGGCACGCTGGCCACGATCGCGCGCCAGCTGGCCGCGCGCGCGGCGCCGGCGCACCGCGGCGAGCTGCACGAGGTCGCGCGGCTGTGCGCGACCGACATGAGCGCGGCCACCGTGCTGTGGAACCTGGCCACCGCGTCGCTGCGCAGGCGCGAGCGCGGCGAGCCGACGCCCACGCCTTGACCGGTGCCGTCGATGGACCCCGCGCCGCGCCCCAACCGCTTGCTGCCCGGGGTGGCGCGGTGGCCGCTCGATCCCGCGCGGCCGATCATCGAGCTGCGCGACGTGTGGCTGCGCGTCGGTGATCACCCGGTGTTCTGCGGCCTCGACCTGCGGATCGTGCCCGGCGCGATCACCGTGATCCTCGGCCGCAGCGGGTCGGGCAAGACCCTGCTGCTCAAGCTGATGATGGGGCTGGTGCGGCCGGACCGCGGGCAGGTGCGGGTGTTCGGCCGCGACCTGGCGACGGCCTCGCCGGTCGAGCTGCTGGCGCTGCGCAAGCGGATGGGCATGCTGTTCCAGAACTACGCGCTGTTCGACGCGCTGACGGTCGACGCCAACGTCGGCTTCGCGCTCGCGCAACACGCCGCGCTGCCGCGGCGCGAGGTCACCGCCCTGGCCGACGGGTTGCTGCAGGTGCTGGGCCTGGCCGGCAGCGAGCACCTGCTGCCGGCCGCGCTGTCGGGTGGCATGAAGAAGCGGGTCGGGCTCGCGCGCGCGCTGGTCGCCGACCCCGAGGTGGTGTTGCTCGACGAGCCGACCACCGGCCTCGATCCGCTGATGGTCGAGCAGGTCGACGCGATGATCGCGCTGGCCCGGACCCGGTACCAGACCACCGCCGTCGTCATCAGCCACGACCTGGCCAGCACCCGCCGCCTGGCCGACCGCGTCGGCTTCCTGGCCGACGGCAAGCTCGCGTTCGACGGCACCTACGCCGAGCTGCGCCGCTGCCGCTTGCCGGCGGTGACGGCGTTCCTCGACGCGGCGCGCGCGACGCGACCGACGCCGTCCGGCGCCGCGGCGGCCCCCGCGCTCGCCCCCGCGATCATCACGCTGACCGACGTCCACAAGCGCTTCGGCGCCAACCCGGTGCTGCGCGGCGTCGACCTCGCGATCCACCCGCACCGCATCACCGTGCTGATCGGCGCCAGCGGCTCGGGCAAGTCGGTCATCGTCAAGCACGTGATCGGCCTGCTCCGACCGGATCGCGGCCAGGTGCGGGTGTTCGGCGAGGACGTCGCCGCGATGGACGACGTGGCGCTGGCCCGGATGCGGCGGCGGCTGGGGCTGGTGTTCCAGCACGCGGCGCTGCTCGACTGGATGTCGGTCGAGGACAACATCGGGTTCCCGCTGGTCGAGCGCGGCGTGCTCGGACCGCGCGCGCGACGGGCCCAGGTCGACGAGCTGTGCGAACGCCTGCACCTCGGCGCCTTGCGGCGGCGGCTGCCGGGCGCGCTGTCGCTGGGCGAGCGCAAGCGCGTCGCGCTGGCCCGCGCCGTCGCGGCCCGCCCCGACGTCGTCATCTACGACGAGCCCACCACCGGCCAGGACCCGGTGCTCACCCGCGAGATCGACGATCTGATCCAGCAGATCCAGCAGCAGCTCGGGGTCACGACGCTGGTGATCAGCCACGACATGGCCTCGACCTTCCGCATCGCCCACGCGATCGCGATGATCCACGACGGGCGGATCGTCGCATCGGGCACGCCGGCCGAGCTGCTGACCAGCGCCGATCCACGCGTCCAGCACTTCATCCACGCCGGCGCCGTGGTCGACCTCTGAGCGACGGCCGCAAAGCCTGCGGCGCGGCGCGCCCGCGGCGCAACCATCGCGCGCGTCGACCATCGCGCGCCCACGTCGCTGGCCCCGGGCTTGCGTCATCGCGGGGCATGCCGGCGCCCCGCGCTCGCCAGTCCCACCACTCGCGCGGGTTGGCGCTGCGCTCGCGCGGGTTGGCGCTGGTGGTGGTCGCGACCTTCGCCGCCGGCGCGCTGCGCGACTCGCCCCTGGATCGCCCGACCGACGCCGCCTGGCCCGCGGTCAACCAGTGGGACGCGCGGCTCGAGGCCGAGTACGCCGAGTTCGTGGCCCGCCTCGGCGACGCGGTCGAGGCGCGGCGCTGCCACCGCCTCGACGCCTGCCTGCGCGATCCGGCGGCCAACCTCACCTACGAGCCGGCGGTCGACGCCGCGCTCGACCTCCACCTCGACTGCGCCGACCTGCCGTACGTGCTGCGCGCGTACTTCGCCTTCAAGCGGCGGCTGCCGTTCGGCTTCGTCGCCGGCACCCACGGCGACGGCCGCGATCCCCGCTACGCCGTCGGCATCGCGCCCACCGGCTACCGGACCTGGCGCGACTACCCGACCCCGCGGGCGCTGCTGCGCGGCGTGGTCGGCCACGTGCACTCGGGCATGTACCGGATGGCGCCGGACGTCGAGGGCAGCGACTTCTACCCGCTGCGCATCGCGCCCGGTGTGGTGCGACCCGGCGCGATCTACTACGACCCCAACGGCCACGTGCTGGTGGTCGCGCGGGTGCGCCCCGACGGCGCGGTCTACCTGATCGACGGCCACCCCGACGGCAGCCTCACCTGGAAGCGGTTCGGCGCCGCGTTCGCGATCGGCACCGCGCGGCTGGGCGGCGGCTTCAAGGCGTTCCGCCCGCTGCGGTTGGTCGGCGCCGACGTGACGCGCGCGGCCAACGCCGACCTGCCGGACTTCGACGGCGTCGGCCAGTACGCGCACCGCGACGACCCGGGCGGGCCCGACGGCGGCGGCTACCACGCCTGGGTCCGCACCGCGCTCGCGCAGGCCGGCGCCGCGGTCGATCCGTTCGTCGAGTTCCGCGAACAGCTCGAGGCGATCTGCGGGGACGTCGCCGATCGCGTGGCCGCGGTCGACGCCGCGGTGGCGGCCGGCCTCGCCGCGCGCGCCCACCCCGACGCGCTCCCCGACAACATCTACGGCACCGAGGGCGACTGGGAGGTGTACTCGACGCCGTCGCGCGACGCGCGGCTCAAGGCCGCGGTGCGGCAGCTGCGGGCCTTCGCCGACGGCCTCCCCGCCACCGCGATCTCGGCGCTGGTGCTGCGCGCGCTGTGGTGGCAGGCGGCGGCGGCGACGACGTGCCAGTTCGCGTACACCGACTCGCAGGGCCGGTCGGTCGCGCTCGGGCTCGACGCCGTCGTCGATCGGCTGTTCGCGCTGTCGTTCGACCCGTACCACTGCCCCGAGCTGCGCTGGGGCGCGCCCCCCGACTCGAGCGAGCGCGCGAGCTGCCCGGACGACGCGCGCAAGCGCAGCTGGTACGACGCCGAGCGTCGGCTGCGTTACCGGATCGATCGCGCCTATGGCGTCCCGACGCCGCTCGACGACGGCCCGGACCGGCCGCCCGACGTCGATCCACGACGCGCGTTCAGGCGCTGACCGCGGCGACCGACGTCGGCATCGCCCTTGCTTGATGTGGGGGCATGCAGGCGATCCGCGACCTGGTGCTGCGCCGGTTCCCCGGGCGGACCATCGTGTCGTGCGCGCGGCTCGGCGACGACGAGCAACGGGACGACGCGACCACCAAGGGCAGTGGTTACGGGGTGCCGGTGCGGGTCGTCATGCGCGACGCCGCCGGGCGCGAGGAGGCCGTGGTGTTCCACACCGCGCGCGCCGACGACTTCGGCCACGACCGCCGCGCCGACCGGGCCGCGCAGATGCTGCTGGCGTTCGACACCTACGGCCTGGTGCCGCGCCACGTGCCGGCGCTCGACGTCGGCGTGATCACACGCGGCGGGGAGCTGCGCTCGCTGGCCGACGCCGACGAGACCTACCTGCTGACCGGCTGGCAGCCGGGCGAGCTGTACGCGCAGGACCTGCGGCGGATCGCCGCGACCGGCGCCACCGCGCGCGATCACCAGCGCCTCGACGCGCTGGCCGACTACCTGGCGCAGCTGCACCACCGCGACGGCGCCCGCACCGCGCTCTACACCCGCGCGGTCCGCGACCTGATCGGCAGCGGCGAGGGCGTCTTCGGCATGATCGACGGCTACGCGCGCGACGTGCCCGGCGCGTCGGCGGTGCGGCTGCGACGCCTCGAGGAGTCCTGCGCCGCGTGGCGCTGGCGGCTGCGCGGGCGCGAGCCCCGGGCCGCGCGCATCCACGGCGACTTCCACCCGTTCAACATCCTGTTCACCGGCGACGCCGAGCTGGCGCTGCTCGACGCCAGCCGCGGCGCGATCGGCGAGGCCGCCGACGACGTCACCGCGCTCGCGATCAACTTCGTGTTCTTCGCCCTCGACACGCCCGGCGCGTGGCACCGCGGGCTGGGCCCGCTGTGGCACCGGCTGTGGTCGCGCTACGCGCTGACCACCAACGACCACGAGCTGCTCGAGGTCGCGGCGCCGTGGCTGGCCTGGCGCGCGCTGGTCATCGCCAACCCGCGCTGGTACCCGAACCTGTCGACCGACGGGCGCGATCGCCTGTTGACCTGGATCGAGCGCGCGCTGGACGCGCCGCGGCTCGAGCCGCGCTCGGCCGACGAGGTGGCGCGATGAGCGGACACCGCGACGGCGCGGTGGTGTGGCTCACCGGCTTGCCCGCGGCCGGCAAGTCGACGCTCGCGGCGCGCCTCGACGCCCGGCTGCGCGAGGCCCGCGTCGCCGCGGTGGTGCTCGACAGCGACGATCTGCGCGAGGTGCTGGTGCCGCGCCCCGGCCACGAGCCGGCGGCGCGCGACGCGTTCTACCAGACGCTCGCGGGCCTGGCCGCGCTGCTGGCGCGACGCGGCCTGGTGGTCGTCGTCGCGGCCACCGCGCATCGCCGGGCGTGGCGCGATCAGGCGCGGGCGCTGGCGCCCCGCTACCTCGAGGTGCACGTGGCCACGCCGCTGGCCGAGTGCCGCGCCCGCGATCCCAAGGGCCTGTACGGCTCGCCCGCGGTGCTGGCGCAGCTACCGGGCGGTGGCGTCGCCTACGAGCCGCCGCTCCGCCCCGACGTGGTCGCGCCGCACGGCGACGATCCGCAGGTGGTCGACGCGGTGCTGGCGCGGCTCGAGGTCGCGAGCGTGGGCTGATCGGCCGGCACGGGCTTCGCTATCTCCCGACGGATGCCCGGCCGCCGTCGGCGAATCCTCCAGCTCGTGTCGGTTCTGGCCACGCTCGTCGGGGTGGGCTGTGGCGAATCACCGCTCGACGCTGCCGACGCGCCGGTCGGACCGCGCGACGCCGGGGCCGACGCCGGCCTCGACGCCGCGCCGACGACGATCGAGCCGCTGGGCGCCAGCTCGTTCACCGAGGACAGCCGCACCTGGACCGAGACCCGCTACCGGGTGCGGCGCCCCGACGGGCGCGCCACCTACGTGCAGTGGATCCCGTCGGACAAGCCGGGGCCGCGGCCGGTCGTGGTGGTGACGATGCCGTACGCCGGCATCGACTGGACCGGCGATCCGCTCGACGCGCGCTGGGCCGCCTACCCGCTCACCGCCGGCCAGCACCTCGACGTCGACGGCCCGGCCTTCGACGGCACCGGCATGATCGTCTACGACCCGACGCCGCTGGCCGCGGTGATCGATCAGTCGCGGCTGCACCGCCTCAACGACTGCGCGACGCTCTTGATCTACGGCCGCTTCTACGCTGGCGGCGACGTGCGCGACGACGTCGCCGACATGGCGGCGGGCATGGCGTTCCTCGCCGAGCAACCCGGCATCGACCGCGCGCGGGTCGGCGTCTTCGGCGGATCGTGGGGCGGCTTCGAGGCGTTGTACGCCGCGGCCCACGCCGATCCCCGGCTGCCGGCCACGGTGGTGTCGGCGATGTACCCGCCGACCGACTTCGCCGGGATGTACGCCCACGCCACCACCCGCACCGGCGCCGCGCTCGCCTTCATGACGCCGTACGTCCGCCGCATCGTCGCGGCCACCGGCGGACCGCCGGGCGCTGGCGATTACGCCGGGCTGCGCGCCACCGACCTGTGCGCGGGCCTGCCGCCCGCGACGCTGTTGCTCCACGACGAGCACGACAACCTGGTGCCGATCGCGCAGAGCCAGGCGGTCGCGACCGGCTGCGGCGCGGCGCTCCTGACCTGGCCGCGCGCCGGCGCGATCGATCCGGCGCTGGTCAGCCACGGCCCGCTGCTCACCGACGAGGCCACCCCGCAGTCGGTCTACACCTACGCCACCGCGTACCTGCACCTGCGGCTGGCGCCGCCCGACCAGCAGGTCGTGATCGACATCGTCCACGCGGCGTCGCTGCGCACCCACCTCGGCCTCGTCCGCGCCGCGCAGCGCGCCGGGCGCGACGTGGCGGCGGTCGCCCCGCGGCTGCGCGACCTCGCCGATCCGCGGCTGTACCTGCTCGATCTCGCCGCGGTGATGCCGAGCGTGCGCGCCGGCGCCGAGATCACCGCCGAGGCGGTCAACGCGGTGTGGGGCACCAGCTACACCGCCGCGACGATCGGCGCCGCGCTCGCCGTCGGCCTGCCGCCGCCGTGACTGCGGTAGGCTCGCGGCGATGATCGCGCCCGCGCCACCGTGGCAGCTCGACTACGCCGACGGCTGCGGCAACCACTACCGGCTCGAGGCCGCCGGGGCGACGGTCGCGCTGCGCTACGCGCCGGTGACCCCGGCGATGAGCTCGACCGGCCGCTACGACGGCGGGCCGCCGCGCGCGGCGACCGTCGCCGTCGACGATCCGCGCCTGGCCACGCTGTGGCGCCTGCTCGCCGCGCAGCCCAGCAGCGGCCCGCGCGCCAAGGGCACCGGCGCCGCCACCCTCACCGCCGCCGGCGCCGCCACCCATCGCCACGTGCCGGCGGGTCCGGACCTGGCCGCGCTCGACGCGCTCTTGGCCGCGCTGGCCGCGGGCTGAGCCCGATGAGCCTGCGCGCGCTGCTGCCGGCGAGCTGCGCCGTCGTCGAGCACGCCGGGCGCTGGCCCGACGCGCCGCTGCACCCCGACGAGGCGCGCGCGCTCGGCCCGGTCGCCGAGGCCCGCCGCGCCGAGTTCGCCGCCGGCCGCGGCTGCGCCCGCGCCGCGCTGGCCGCGCTCGGCCGCCCGGCCGCGCCGATCGGCCGCGGCGACGATCGCGCGCCGCGCTGGCCGGCGGGCGTCGTCGGCAGCATCACCCACTGCGCCGGCTACGTCGCGGCGGCGGTGGCGGCGACGGCGACGGCGCGCTCGCTCGGCATCGACGCCGAGCCCGACCAGCCGCTCCCGGCCGACGTCCTCGCGACGGTCGCGTCGGCGACCGAGCGGCGGTGGCTCGCCGCGGCGCCGCCCGGCCCGGTGTGCTGGGACCGCCTGCTGTTCTCGGCCAAGGAGAGCGTCTACAAGGCCTGGCGTCCGCTCGCCGGCACCTGGCTCGGCTTCGAGGACGTCGAGCTGACGATCGATCCGGCGACGGCCAGCTTCGCCGCCGCGATCGCCGCGCCCGGCCCGTTCCGCCGCGTCGTCGGCCGCTTCGCGGTGACGGCGACCCACGTGCTCACCGCGGTCCACGTCGCGGGGGGCTGACCGGCCGCGTCATCGCCGCCCCGGACGCCGCGCGGCGCGGTACGCTCCGGGGACGCATGGCTGACGCTCCGCCCCCGCGCTTGCTGGCGATCGACGACGAGCCGACGATGTGCCAGATCTTCAGCCGCGCGCTGCGCGCGATCGCCCACGTCACGACCGCCAGCACCGTCGCCGAAGCCGAGGCCCTGCTCGGGCGCGAGACGTTCGACGCCATCATCTGCGACGTCAACATGCCGGCCGGCGGCGGCCCGGCGGTCCGGGCGCACATCCAGCGCCTGCAGCCAGCGCTGCTCGATCGCACGCTGTACGTCACCGGCGGCGTCACCACCGACGACAAGATCGCGTTCGTCGAGTCCATCCGCGATCGCCTGCTCGAGAAGCCGTTCACGATGATCGAGCTGCAGGCCGCGGTCCGCGCGCTGACCCACCGCCCGTCGGCGTGAAGCCGTCGCGCCCCGCGCACCGCGGCGCGGCCGACCCGACCCACCACCGCGGCGGCGGCGCGAACTACCCGTCGGCTCACCCGCCAGCGGCGACCGCGACGGTGGCTTGGTGCAACCAACGGGCATGAATCACGACGACCTGACGCCGCACCGGCCGGGCCCCCCGACCCGCGCGGCGCGCTGTCCGGTCTGCCACGGCCCCACCGGCGCCCCCGACCGCGTGTGCGACGGCTGCTGCGCCTCGCTCGCGGTGCCGTGGGGCATGTGTCCGTCGCAGCTGCGCGGCCGCACGCCCGCGGACCCGACGACGGCGGCGGTGGTCGATCGGTGGGGCGAGGTGTGGCGGCTGCCGCGGCGCGCGGTGATCGGCCGCGACCCCACCGCCTGCCAGCTCGCGCTGCTCCACGGCGACGTGTCGCGCGCCCACGCGCTGATCGAGCTAGGCGCCAGCGGCTGGCGCCTGACGGATCTCGGCAGCCGCACCGGCACCTGGCTCGATCGTCGCCGCGTCACCGCCGCGCCGCTGCCGCCGATCGCGCGGGTGCGCATCGGCACGATGGAGCTGTTCTTCCTCGCCGACGCGCGCGCGCTGCGCCCGCCCGACGCGTCGGCCAGCCGCGAGGCCGAGGAGATCACCACGCCGGTGGCGGTCGAGGACTTCCACCGCCGTCCCGCCGGCGCGCTGGTGCTGGTCGAGGCCAGCAGCGGCTGGGGGCGGCTCAGCGTCGGCGCGCGCGGCGTGCAGGTGCCGCCGTGCCAGCTCACGCTGCTGCAGACGCTGGCCCAGCGCTGGCACGACGAGCACGCCGTCGCCACGGCGGACCGCGGCTTCGTCGCGATCGACGCGGTCCTCGCGGTGATCCCGTGGGAGGCCACGCAGGCGACCCGCACCAACCTCAAGCAGCTGGTGCGGCGGACCCGCCTGACGCTGGCCGAGCTCGACGCCGACGACCAGCTCGAGGGCCGCCGCACCGACGGTGGCGCCTACCGGTTGCGCGGCGGCCTCCGGCTCGAGCCGTAGCCGTCACGCCGGGTCGCGCAGCCGGCGCAGCCGCAAGAAGGCGTGGACCTCGGCCCCCGGCGCCGACGTGCGCGCCAGCCACAGCGCGACTTGCACCCGCTGGGCCCCGGCGTCGCGGAACGACGGCGCGATCACCTTGAGCGCGAAGGCGCGGCCGAGGTGGCGGTGCCGCACCCGGTGGACGCGGCCCATGCCGCCCTCCCCCAGCGGGCCCTCGAGGACGTAGCGGCCCGCCACCGCGTAGCGGGTCAGCTCGACGGGCGGCGGCGGCAATGGCGTCGGCTCGACATCGAACATGGCCGCATCCTAGCGACCGCGTCACCCGCGGCGGGTGACCCGCGGGGTGGCGCAGGGTAGGCGCCGGCTAGGCACCGAGCTGGGGTGGGGCGCCGCGGGCGGCGGCGGGTACGCGCGGGGTAGCGCGGCGGAGGCCGCTCACGCCGCTGCGCGCCAGGGCGCGGCGGGCGAGGCCGCCCTGTCCGATCGAACAGGTCCGCGCCGCGCGCGCGACCGCTACACCGGGAGCGTCCCCACCCGCACACGCAACGAAAGGTAACGACCCGATGGCCAACGCCCGCGAGACCATGCCGAAGCTCCTCGAGATCGAGGGATGTACCGGCGCCTGCATCGTCGACAGCAACAGCGGCATGACGCTCGCGTCGAGCGGCTCCGGCCCGCTCGATCTCGAGATCGCCGCCGCCGGCAACACCGAGGTGGTCCGCGCCAAGCGCAAGACCATGAAGGCGCTCAACCTGAACGATCAGATCGAGGACATGCTGATCACGCTGGGCAAGGCGTACCACCTGATCCGCCCGCTCGGCACGAACGACGCCTTGTTCATCTACCTGGTGCTCGACAAGAGCCGCGCCAACCTCGCGATGGCGCGGCTCCAGCTGCGCGCGATCGAGAAGGACCTGCTGGTCGCCTGATGAGCGCGCCGTGGCCGTCGTCGACCCCGAGGATCACGCGATCGTGCTGAGCGTCGTCTACGACGGTCCGCCGCGCGCCGGCAAGACCTCCAGCGTCTACGCGCTGGCGCGCGGCTTCGGCCGCGAGGTCTGCACGCCCGAGGCCCGCGACGGCCGCACGGTCTTCTTCGACTGGGTCGAGCACACCGGCGGTCGCTTCGACGGCAACCCGCTGCGCTGCGAGATCGCCTCGGTGCCCGGCCAGCGTCGCTGGGTGCGCCGGCGGGCGTTGTTCCTCGATCGCGCCGACGTCATCGTCTTCGTCGGCGATACCCGCGCCCGCGCCTGGGCCACGACGCTCGATCGGCTGCACGACCTCGTGCGCCGGCTGGCGCTGCGCCCGGGCACGCCCGTCGGCGTGGTGTTCCAGGCCAACCATCGCGACCATCCGACGGCGCTACCGCTGGACGAGCTGCGCACGGCGCTCGCCGCGGCGCGGGTCGCGATCGTCGAGTCGACGGCGCACGACGGCGGCGGCGTTCGCGAGGCGTTCGTCTTCGCGATCCGGTTGGCGCTCGATCGCGTGCGCGCGGAGCAGGCCGCCGGTCGACTGGCGACCGGGCGGACCGTGCTCGGCGACCGCGACGAGGTGCTCGGCGTGTTGCGCGGGCTCGCGGTCGAGCCGGCGCCGCCCGAGGAGGAGCCGGTCGACGCCGCCGTCGACGCCACGCCCACGCCCACGCCGGTGGCGACGCCGCCCGCGCCGCCCAGCGTCGACGTCCCGGTCGGCTGCGTGTGGCCGCCGGTCGACGGGCGGATCGTGCTGGGCGCCCTGCCGCCCCACCGCCAGACGGTCACCGCCGCGCCCGACGGCTGGCAGCTCCAGCTGCCCGGCGGCTGGCGCGTCCACTCGTGGCGCGACGCCCGCTATCGCGACCTCGACCGCGCGCGCGGCGCGCTGATCGCCTGGGCCGGGACCCACGCCCGCGCCGGCGACGTGCTGTCGGCGCGGCGCTGCGTGCTGGTCGCTGCCGACGGCGCCAGTGGCTGGCGGCTGTGGCAGGTCGTCGCCGACGAACCCACGCTGCGCGAGCGGACCGACGCCGGCGACCTCACGCCCGCCGCGGCCACCGCGTTGCTGGCCGCGGCCCGTCACCACTGCGCGCGGCACGACCTCGCGCTGGCGTGCGCCCTCGACAACGTCGGCGTCGACGACGCCGGCCGGCCGCGGTTCGTCGGGCTGGTGCCGGCGCCCGTGGGAGGCGCGCGATGATCGCCGGCGACGCCATCGCCCGCGCGTGCGGCGACGTGCCCGGCCTCCTCCGCGCGGCGCTGGTGCTGCTGCCGGAGGCCTTCTTCCTCGCCGGCCATGGCGAGGCGCGGGCGTCGGACTACGAGCCGCTGGTCCGGGCCGCGGCGCGCTGCCTCACCCCACGCGCGACGCCACGCGGCGACGTCGCGCCGGCGCCCTTCGTCGAGTACGTGCTGGTGCTCGCGCACGGGGTGATCGTCATCGAGGCCAGCCGCCAGTCGTCGCGGCTGGCGCTGGTGCTCGAGTGCGACCACTCGGCGAACCTGACGCTGATCCAGCTCTCCTGCCGCGCGGCGCTGGCCGCCCTGGAAGCGACGCTCGGGCGCGAGCTCGAGACCTGGGGGATGGCGTCGTGACGCCCGGCGCGTGGACCACGCTGATCGCGGCGCTGGCCCGGGTCGAGGCGCTCCCGCCCGACGCCTCGGGCATCCTGTCGTTCGGCGAACCGCCGTTCGGCGCGATCTTCGTCGACCGCGGCCGGGTCTGCTGGGTCGCCGCCGACGGCCTGCAGCGTCGGCTGCGCGACCTGCTGCAGCACCACGCCGCGATCCCCGACGCCGCCCTCGACAGCGTCTACGAGCGCTGCCGACGGGAGGGCCGGCTGCTCGGCGAGACGCTGGTCGCGGAGGGCTGGCTGTCCACCGCGGCGCTCGAGGCGGCGCTGCGCGCCCACTCGGCCGAGTCGCTGATCGTGCTGTGCGCCCGGCCGGCGCCGTTGACCTGGACGCCGCGGCTCGCCGCCTACCACCCCGAGGTCAGCTTCGCGCCGCTCGACCTCCTCGGCGAGGTGATCGCGTCGGCGGTGCCCGACGAGGCCGCCGCGGCCGCCGGCGAGCTCGCCGCGCTCGACCTGCCCGACGTCCCGGTCGCGGTGTTCGCCGCCGATCCCACCGGCGACGCGCTGCGCCCGGTCGCGTTCCGGGACAGCGCCGCCACCGTCGATGGGCTCGTCGCGATGAGCGCCTGGGCGCGCGCCTTGCCGCTGGCGGCGCACGAGCTCGGCGTCCACCCACGGATGGCGCTGGCCAGCACGACCACCGGCGACAGCGTCCTCGGCTGGTGGCGCCAGGGGCTGTTGTTCGCCGTCGTGCCGCGCGACCGCGGCCAGCTGGCGCTCGTGACCTCGCGGTGCCTCGCGATCGGGGACCACCCGTGAGCACCGCGATCCGGGTGATCGTCGTCGGCGGCGAGGCCGGCGACCACGCCGTGCTGCGCTCGGTGATCGCGGCGCCTGACTTCGCGCTCGCCGTGATCGAGCCGGCCCAACTCGGCACCACCGCGGCGACCGTCGTGGCCACCCTGCTGGCGGCGCGACCCGACGCGATCGTGGTCGACGCCAAGCAACCCGGCGCGACCGGTCACCACCTGTGCCGCCTGCTCCGCGGGGTGCCGGCGCTCGACGGCGTCCCGCTCCTGATGATGGGCTCGCTCGACGCGGTCGACGCGCACCGCGCGGCGTACGCCGCCGGCTGCGACGAGTACCTCGAGAAGCCGATCAGCCGGAGCCACCTCGGCTTCCGCCTGCGGGCGATGGCGCGGCTGCGTCGGGCGTGGGACCGCGAGCGGCCCACCGCACGGGTGCTGGCCGCGCTGACGTCGCTGGTGCGGGTCCAGCACCCCGCGCGGGTGTCGATCCGCAGCCAGCTGACCGAGTGGTGCGTCGGCTTCAGCCGCCATCTGGGGCTGGCGAGCGATGACTGCGCCGCGCTGGCCCACGCCGCCGCGCTCCACGATCTCGGCGAGAGCGACGTGCCCCACGACCTCGTCATCGGCGTCGCGCCGATGTCGCACGACGACCACGCGACGCTGTTCCGTCACACCGAGATCGGGGCCTCGGTAGTCGAGGCGCTCGACGGCACCGGGGCGCTGACGACGATCCTCCGGTCCCACCACGAGCGCTGGGATGGGCAGGGCTACCCCAACGGGCTCCACCGCGAGCAGATCCCTCGCCTGGCCCGGATCTTCCGGGTGCTCGACGTGAGCCACACCGTCACGTGCGCGCGCGCGGCCCACGCCGCCCCCCTCATCGCCTCGAGCGCGGGGCGCGCCGCGACCGATCGCAGCGGCCTCGACCCCGCGCTGGCCTCCGCGTTCCGGGCCTGGGTGGCGCTCGCCGCGTGAACCGCCCCGTCGGGTTCACCGGAGCAGCCGCATGAGGTCGAGGCGCGACTCGGCGCCCAGCTTGGCCAGCAGGTTGCCCTGGTGGAACTTCGACGTGCGCTCGCTGATGCCCAGCACCTGGGCGATGTCGCCGTGGCTGCGCCCGAGCACCAGCAGATCGAGCACCTCGCGCTCGCGCGCCGTGAGGCCGGACGTCGCCACCAACTCGGCGAGGCGGTCCGACGGGGGCGGCGTCGCCGCGGCGAGCGCGAGGTAGCGGTCGCGCACCCGCAGCATCGCCTGCACCCGGGCGCGCAGCACCGCGCCCTCGGCGGGCTTGGTCACGAACTCGTCGGCGCCCGCCTCGAGGCCGGCCACGATCGCGTCGCGGTCGCCGAGCGCGGTCAGCAGGATCACCGGCACGTACCGCCACTGCGGGTGGGCCCGCACCGCGCGGCACACCGCGAAGCCGTCGACCGCCGGCATCATCACGTCGCACACGACCACGTCGGCGGGCGGTGACGCCAGCTCGTCGAGCAGCGCCGCGCCGCCGGCCAGGATCCGCAGCTCCAGGCCGAGCGGCAGCAACATCGCCTCGGCGGTCTGCCGCGAGCCGGGATCGTCGTCGACGATCACCACCCGGCGGGTCACGCGGCGCCTCCGTCGATCAGCTGCGCCAGGCGCTCGGCGAGCACCGCCAGCCGCACCGGCTTCGACATGTAGGTCGACGCGCCGGCGTCGAGGCACCGCTGCTCGTCGGCCGGCATCGCGTACGCCGTCAGCGCGATGATCGGGCGGCGCGCGCCCTGCTCCGCGGCCCGGATCCGCCGCGTCGCCTCGAGCCCATCGATCACCGGCAGCCGCACGTCCATCAAGACCGCCGCGACGTCGGGCTCGCCGGCCGCGACCACCGCCGACGCGCCGTCGTGGACCACCCGCACGTCGAAGCCGCGTCGCTCCAGGTACGCCTGCACGGTCATGACGTTGGCGGCGTCGTCCTCGGCCAGCAGCACCACCGGGCGCGCCCCCGCCGCGACGGCGGGCGCCCCGAGCCGTGCCGTCCCGGCGGTCGCCGGGCGATCGACCGGCTGCGCCACCGGCAGCTCGACGACGAACGTGCTCCCGCCACCCGGCGTGTCCTCGATCCACAACCGCCCGCCGTGCAGCGCGACGATCCGCCGGGCGATCGTCAGGCCGAGGCCGGCGCCCCCGAACTCTCGCGACACCGACGCGTCGAGCGTGACGAACGGCTCGAAGACCCGCTCGCGATCGGCGACCGGGATGCCCGGGCCGTGGTCGATCACCTCGATCACGACCGTCGCCCCGCTCGGGTGGGCCCGCGCCGCCAGCGCGATCGTCGCGCCGGGCGGGCTGAACTTGGTGGCGTTGCCGAGCAGGTTGAGCAGCACCTGCTTGATCCGGCGCTTGTCGATGTCGGCCGCCGGCAACTCGGGCGCGACGTCGGCGACGATGCGCTGGTCGCGCCGGGCCGCCGCGCCGTGCATCAGCGCCAGGCTCTCTTCGATCGGCGCGGACAGCCGCAGCCGCTCCGGCTCGATCAGCAGCTGCCCGGACTCGACCCGGGCGATGTCGAGGACGTCGTTGATCAGCGCCAGCAGGTGTTGCCCGCTGGCGTGGACGGTCTGCAGCGACCGCACCTGCGGATCGGCGAGGGGCCCGAACGTGCCCTCGAGCAACGCCTCCGACAGCCCGAGCACCGCGTTGAGCGGCGTGCGCAGCTCGTGGCTCATGCCGGCCAGGAACGCGGTCTTGGCGCGGCTGGCCTCGACCACCTCGCGCTCCCGCGCCACCCGCGCGCGCTCGCCGGTGAGGTCGCGGACGAAGCCGAGGAAGTTGTGCCCGTCGACGTCGTCGAGGACGAGCCCGTCGATCACGACCGTCGCGCGCCCCCCGTCCTGGCGTCGTAGCTCGGCCTCGAGCGCGTGCCCCGGTGGCCACGCCGCCAGGGCGAGCCGCTCGGCCACGGCCGGATCGGCGAACCAGGACTGCAGCGTCGTGCCGACGACCTGCCCCGCGGTGACGCAGCCGAGGATCGCGACGAACGCCGGGTTGGCCTCGACGATCGTGCCGTCGAGCGCGGCCCGGACGATGCCGCCGATCGCGTGCTCGAAGACGCCGCGGTAGCGGGCCTCGCTGTGGCGCAGCTGCGCCGCGGCCAACACCTCGGCGGTGACGTCGCGGATCGACCCGATCAGCTGCGGCGCGCCGTCCTCGTCGTGCTCGATCGCGCCGCGGCCGTCGTAGAACCGCGGCTCGCCGTCGTTGGTGAACGCGCGGTACCGCCGATGGGCGGACGCGATCGCCCCGCTCGCCAGCAGCGCGACGTCGTGCTCCATCGCGCCGCGATCGTCGGGGTGGATCCGCGCCATCCGGGACGTCAGGTCGGGCACGAAGCTGTCGGGCTCGCAGCTCTCGAGCGCGAACATGCCGCGGCTCCAGGTCAGCTTGCCGGTCTGCAGGTCGAGCGCGTAGCTGCCGGCCTGCGAGATCCGCTCGGCCTGATCGAGCAGGTGCTGGCTGCGCTGGACCGCGCGCTCGGCGCGACGGCGCGCGGTGATGTCCTGGATGATCGCGACGACGTGGCTGGCGCGCCCGTCGTGGAGCCGCAACGGCGACACGTCGAAGCGGAGCAGGATCGCCGCGCCGTCGCCCGCGACGCACCACGCCTCGAGGTCGACCTCGCCGTGACGGCCCTGCGCCAGCACGGCCTTGGCCTCGGCGAGCGCGGCCGGCGCGAACAGGTCGGCCGCCCGGCACTGCAAGATGTCGGGCACGGTCCGCCGGAGCAGCGCCGCGCCGCGCTGGTTGATCTCGACGAAGCGACAGCTGTCGAGTTCGATCTCGGCGACCCCGACCGCCGCCTGTTCGAACAGCGACCGGTGGCGCTGATCCATCTCCCGCAGCCGCATCCGGGTCGCCTGCTGGGTGGCGACCAGCTCGAGGGTCGTGGCCAGCGACGCCGTGAGCTCGATCTTGCGCAGGTACGCGAAGACGCCGTCGGCCCCCCGCAGCGGGGTGAGGTCGATGCTGGCCGCGCCGGTCAGAAACACCACCGCCGCCAGGTCCCCCCGGCGCCGCAGCTCGCCGGCCAGGCCGATGCCGTCCAGATCGGCTCGCAGATCGAGATCGGTCAGCACGACGTCGGGCCGCGTCGCCGGGATCTCCCGCAGCGCGTCGTCGGGGCGGGCCGCGACGCCGACCACCGGGTAACGCAACGCCTCGACCTGGCGGACCAGGGCGCGGGCAAATGCGGGGTCGTCATCGACGACGTAGATGGCGGCGCGCCGGCGGTCGGGCGGCTCCAGACGGTCCGAGAACGGCAAGGTGGTCTACCTTGGTAGCGCGAGGCGGTCGGTCCGTCGCGGAAATCCGGCGCCGGCAACCCCGGCGCTACCCTTCCGCCGCGTCACAGCCCGGTGCTCCCCGGGGCCGGCATCACGCGCAGCCGGTAGCCGAACCCGCGCCGCGACTCGATCAGATCGCCGAGGTGGGCCGCCTCGAGCGCCTTGCGGGTGCGGCGCACCAGCTGCTTGAGGTGCCCCTCGTCGGGATCGTGGGCGTCCCACGGCAGATCGGCGATCAGCTGCCCGGACGGCACGAACCCGCGCACCACCGGCGCCACCGTCGCCTCGGCGGCCATCCGCTGCGCCATCGTCAGCACCATCGCGAACTGGGTGTCGGTGAGGCGCACCTGGTTGCCGCCGGCCGCCAGGTAGCCGCCGCCGCCGCTGGGCGCCTCGACGAACGTCAGCGCGACCGACGGCATGCCGGCGAAGGTCGGCTCCTCGGCGTCGAAGTCGTCGATCGGCGCCGCGACCGCGGGCCGCTGCGCGTCGGGGCGCACCGTGACGGCCGCGCCCGCCTCGACCCGGTCGCGCAGCCGGCCGCGGTCGAACACGAAGTACACGCCCACCGAGCCGAACGTCAGCCGCGCGCCGTGGGCCAGCGGCGCCTCGCCGTCGACCCGCCGTTCGTCGACGAACGTGCCGTTGGCCGAGCCCAGGTCGCGGACCCACCACGCGCCGGCGCGATCGCGGCGCAGCTCGGCGTGGCGACGCGACACCACGCCGGTCAGGATCGCCACGCCGGTCGCCTGGGGCACGCGCCCGATCAGCGTCGTCGCCGCCAGCCGGTGGGCGCGGCCCCAGCGATCCACCAGCGCCGCGTCGAGCGGGCGCACGCACGCCGACAGCAGCTGCTCGGGGACCATCGCCAGCGGCGCGTCGAGGTCGTCGGCGCACGCCGCACACAGGTTGCGCTCGGCCGCCGCGTCACAGCGCGCGCAGGCCCCGGGTCCAACATCGATCCGGTCGGTCATCGTGCGCATGGTACGAGCGCCGGGGGCGCATCCATGCAGCGCCGATCGGGGCCCGCATGGATAACGGTCGGGTATCGCGACGATCCGATCGCCGAGCGTGCCGGGGCGCACGGCGGGCGTCCGGGCGACGCACGTCGGCGCGCGGATCAGAACGAGCCGGCGACCGCGAGCCCGCGACCGCCGCGGCCCATCGCCACCGGCGTCAACCGGACGTCGTTCCCGGCGACGGTGGTGCGGTGGACCTGGGTCGGGAACAGCAGCGCGTCGACGACCAGCAGCACGCCGACCGCCTGGACCACGCCGTCGGCGACGATGAGCACCTTCTTGGTGGTCTCGTTGTCACACGCCTGGTTGCCGACGTCGCAGTCGCCGCGATCGGCGAGGTCGAGCCACGGGCCGACCACCGGGACGTACAGGCGCTCGTCGGCGCTGCGGTCGCTGACGCCGGCGGCGATGGCCGCCGCGCCGTACCCGACGCCGAACACCACGACGCCGGTGAGGAACGTCCGGCTGTCCCAGCGGCTGTACTCGGTGACCTCCGCCGGCTGTTGCGCCACGACGACGGCGACCGGCTCCGGTTCGGCGACCTCGGCGGCCACCACCACGGTGGCCTGGACCGGCACCGGCGTCGGCGCCACCGCCTCGTCGGCCACGGCCGGGGCCGCCGCCGCGACCAATCCGCCCACCACGACTGCGACGACTCGATTGGATGGTTGCATGGCGCCCGGTAGTGCAAGCCGGTGGCCAGCCCGCGACCGCGTGCGCGGGCGCCCGGGTGGCGCCGTTCGCTCACGGGCAGGCGAGCGTGACGTCGGGCTCCTTGCGGTGCGGGTAGCCCAGGTGCACGCGGTAGTCGAAGTCGCCGTGGACCGTCAGATCGATCGTGCCGTCGAGCGTGCCGCTGCTGCCCGGCTGGAACTGCATGCCCCAGCCGGTGACCTCGATCCGCTGCGTGCCGCGGGTCGCGTCGACCGACGCCAGCGTCATGCCCTGCGGCGCGTGCCCGAGCAGCTCGCCGAACCGCTGCGGCGCGCTGGTCAGGTGGTAGCCGATGTGCGACTCGCCCTTGCGGTCGTCGACGGTGATCACGTTCGCCGTCTGGATCGCGCCGCCCAGCGAGCGCGCCACCTCGTGGAAGTCGACCTTCACCCCCGACGCCGGGTTCGGGCCCAGCCCGAGCAGCTCGACGCCCGGGCCGACGCCGGCGAAGCTGACGGTCAGCTGCTGCTTGGTCTCGCGCCCGCCGGGCCCGATCGACACGCTCGCGCTGGCCGTCACCGTCGCCTCGGTGAAGTAGCTGTCGAGGCGCATCACGTCGAACGGGATCACGTCGCCGACCTTGCCCCACGACGTGTCGCGCCCCAGCACCAGCGTCATCGTCATCACGTCGCCGACCTTGTAGACGCCGTCGCCCTGGTACGTGATCGACCCGATCGCCAGATCCTTGCCCAGCGCCGCGCTCAACAGGACGCTGACGATCGCCACGCCGAACTGGTTGGTCAGCCCGCCGCACACGATCATCTCGTGGCAGCTGTCGACGAAGTCGCTGACGATCGTCACCTGCGCCGCGACGTCGCCCCGCGCGCACGCCGCCAGCTTGACCTCGGCCTGGCCGCGGTCGTCGATCGGGGTCGCCGTGCTCGCCGGCGGATCCGGGATGCTCACCGTCGCGCCGACCTGCACCGACGCGCTGCCCGACGCCGATCCGCCGACCAGCCCGCGCGGACAGCCGGCCAGCAGCATCGGCGCGAGCGCCAGGGACACCGCGCACAGCGAGGTTCGCATGCGCCGCAGTGTATCGCAGCGGCTCACGGCTCGGACGCCGCGTAGTAGGCCGCGCCGTCCCACGTCGCCGCGGCGAGGTCGTCGACGTCGACGCCATCGGCGGCCAGCCGCTGGCGCTGGTCCGCCGCCAGCCGCGTCAGGTCCGCCGGGATCACCCGATCGACGGCGACGTCGGGCGGCGCGCGCCGCAGCACCGCCGGCAGCGCCCGGCAGTACGTGACCTGGACGCCGGCGATCGCCGCCAGCCGCGTCGTCGTCACCACCCGGCCGCGCGGCAGGTGTCGGAGGACATCGACGACCCGCGCGCGCCAGTCGTCGGCGAGCGCCGGCAGCGCCGGCCCGACGACGCCCCCGACCAGCCCCGGCGCGAGCGCGCCGTCGTCGAGCACCCGCCCGAGCATGCCGCGCCGGCCGGCGAGCGCGCGGGCCAGGCCCGGCCGGACCCGCTCGAGGCGGTGGCACACCTCGCACGGCAGCGTCAGCCGGATCCGCACCGCGCCGAAGCGCAGCACGGTCCCCGACCGCAGCGCGTCGACGTCGCCCGCCACCACCAGGTTCGCCCGGACGTCGGCGGCGGTCAGGTCGTGCCGCGCCAGCACCGCGCCGCTGGTCACCAGCACCTGCCGCGGGCTGTGGCGCGCCGCGCTGCGGTCGCCGACCAGGCCGAGCCCCGCCGCCGCGGTCGCGCCGCCGACCGGCACCATCGCCGCGCCGCCGCGCGGGCGGATCAGCAGCTGCTCCAGGACCATGCGCCACCGTGCCACGGCGGCGCCGCTGCCGCGGCACCCGTCGGCGCTTGCGTCACCGCGCGGCGTGCGGTCCCATCGCCGCGATGCCCATCTCGGCCCGCGACCCGAGCGCCCTGCCCTCGCCCGCGATCCTCCAGCGACGGTGCGTCGCGCTCGCGCGGCTCGATCGCGTGATCGATCCCGACGCCGACGTGCCGACCCACGACGTCGCCCGCGGCGGCGGCACGTTCTGGCTGCGCGAGTCCGAGGGCAACCACGTCCAGATCGCGTTCATGCGGGCCGGTGTGGTCATCCTCGGCTTCGATCACGAGAGCCCGATGAGCCCGGCCGGCAACGGCGAGCGCGTCTGGCCGGGCGTCGTCGACGCGCTGCCCGCGCCGCTGCGCCGCGCGCTGCGCGACCACGCCTTCGGCGACGACATCACGTTCTGCGTCTGGCGCCAGGCGCGCGACCGGCGCTGGCACAGCGGCCCGGTCCGCCGCCCGCGCGGCCGCGACGTCGACGGCTCGGCGCGCCTGCTGGCCATCCTCGACGGCGATCCGCGCCGCTACCGGCGCTTCGCCCGCGCCGTCCACGCACGCGACGTCCCGCTCGCCGTCATCGCCCGCGCCTACGCCGGCCACCCCGTCGATCGCGCCGCCGTCGCGCCCGCCGCGCCGCCCGCCCCCGCCCCCGCCCCGCGCGCCGCCCGCGCCCGCCCGCGCTTCGCCATCGGCGATCGCGTGATCGATCCCTGGGGCTACCGCGGCAAGGTCACCGGCATCACCCACGGCCTCGCCGCCGCCGCCGCCGCCGGCGACATCACCGACGTCGATCGCTGGCTGCGCGGCCTCAGCGTCAAGCCCACGACCCCGCGCCGCGGCATCTGGTACTCCGTCCGCCCCAGCGGCGGCGGCGAGATCCTCGTCGGCGAGCTCGACCTGCGCCGCGCCTGAACGCCCGGCGACGTCCGACTCATCGACCGCCGCCGGTTGCCGCGCCGGGCCAGTCCCGGCACGATGCGGCGCATGAACAGCATCGGTCGGATCGCCGTGGCGGTGACGGTGGCGCTGGGGCTCGGCGCGTGTCGCGTGCAGGAGCCCGTCGCGCCCTCCCTCGAGGTGCCGAGCGACGGCGCCCAGGTCTGCGCCAACCACTGCGGCACGATGGGCCTCGCCCTCGGCAGCGTCGTGCTCGTCGCCAACAAGATGGGCTGCGTCTGCGTGCCGCCGCCGGGCCCCGGCCAGTCCGGCCCCGGCCAGTCCGTCGTCGACGGCGCCGGCGCCGCCTCCGCCCTCGCCTTCATCGCCGACGAGGAGGCCGCCGCGCAGCAGCAGCAGCAGCAGTCGCAGCAGCGCGCCAACCAGCGCTGATCGCGACGCCTGCGTCCCGCCGAGCGCGTCGCGTCGCGACTACTTCAACATCCGGATCGCGGCTTGGATGCCAGCTTCGAGGATGGCATCGGACTCGTCCCGGTCCGGCGTGGCGCGAGCGATCTGCAGCGTTCCGCTGAGCAGCCCCATGAAGACGGCCGCGTCCTCGCGCTTGGCCTTCTTCCCCTTGCGGGACAGCAGCGAGGCCGCGATGGCGTCGAGCGTGCGCGCGCTATGCGTCGAGAAGGTCTGTCGCGTCGCGCGCGGGTGCCGGGACACCTCGGAGGCCAAGGCGGCGACCACGCATCCGGCGCCTGGATCATCGCGGTGCTCCGGGCTCAGGTACGCACGAATCAAGGCCTCGGCGTCGCTGTTCAGGAGCAGTTGCGCGAGGTCCTCGTGGCGCGGGTCGAGTGAGCGCAGCAGCGCCTCGCGCACCAGGGCCTCCTTCGACTTGAAGTGCGTGTAGAACGTGCCGTTCGTCAGGCCGGCCTCGTTCCTGGGAGATACACGTCGCCACGTGTCACAGGGCGTCCCCGGCCGACGCGGTGAAGGTGTGAACTGGGGTGTGAACGGCTCCAGCACCGACCCGAGCACCAAGAACGGGCTGGCCAGGGTTGAGCGAACGGGTGTCCGCTCAACGATCGTCACAGCTCGCGTTCCTCGAGCTTCCCCTTCTCGCGCTCGCGGTGGTGCTCCGCGACCTTCACCGCCCATTCCCAGTAGGGCCGGAGGAACGGATCCGTTTCAGCGTCGAGCGATCTCTTCGCATCGTCGACGGCCGACTGGAATCTCGGATGGAGCTCGCCGGGCCTTCCCGACCAGCTCTGGATTCGATGCGAGTGCAAGGCCGAGAACACAGTGTACCGTTCGTCGTCGGTCGCGTCGGTGAAGACGCGCGCGCACGCGGCGCTCGCGATGACGCGCCACGGCCACGAACCGATCGGGTACCAGCCCGCCAACCGGGCCCACGTACAGATCGCGTCGACGTCGGGCACGTCGAGGACGTCGGCGAGCCGGCGCGCGACCACCTGGGGGCCGACTCGTCCATGCGGGTCGAGCTTCGCAAGCGTCTGCCCAAGGTAGTAGTCGACGGTGGTGTCCGTTGTGGCGATCTCGAAGAGGCGAGCGATCGCCGCGACGGCCTCAGCCGTCGGCTCCTCGTCGGGAAGCCGCTCGACGACACGCCAGATGAGCGCATCGTCGCTGGGCAGGATGAAGGTGTACTCGCCGAACTTGTCGGCCGCGACCTGCTTGTTGTGCGGCCCGAACACCTCGACGCGGCGGCGGATGACCTCCGCGAGCCAGGAAGCCGGCTTGCGGGGAACGGCCTTGAGGATCTGTTCGATCTCCCACGAGGCGTGGCCGTGCGACGCACTCAGGTCCGGTTCCATCACTAGGAAATCGAGCAGGAAGTCGACGACGGGCATGGAGATGTCTTCCGCCTTGAACGGGTACGGGAGAAGGTCGTCGTAGCCGCTCCAGAGCGCGACGACGGCCTCCGACCGCGCGGCGGCGTCGAGGGGCGCGACCGCGTCCGTGATGCGCGCCATCATCGACGGGTCCGTCTGGAGCCGGCGGCCCATGACGAAGAAGCGGCTTTGAACGGACAGCCGCTCGATCAACGTCCAGTGCCGGTCCATGAAGGCCCGGTCGGCGTCCGACCACACGCGCGCAACCAGCTTTCCTGCGCCCGGGTAGAGCGATTCGAGCAGTCGTAGCCGCGCCTCGTCGTCTCGGACCGCGGCGTCGAGCCAGTCCAGGGAGGCGCGCACGGAGGCATCGTCGCCGCGCTGACGCACGGTCCAGAGCGCGGCGTTCGCGAGGCGGAGCGCGACCTGGAAGAGCGGACTCGTCACGCCCCTCGCGAGATGAGCGGCGACGAAGTCCCTTACGCCTGAATCGGCGCCGTGGCGTTCGCCGAGGTAGGAGACGAAGGAGATCACTCGGTTCTCGGTCCAGCGCTCCGCGTGGGTGCGTGCGTAGAGGAGGGCTCCCTCGACGTACTCCTCCAACTCCTGGGCCGTCGCCGTCGCCGGCCACGCCTCTGCCGCCTCCTGCAGGACGCGGTCGGATTCGATGCGGTCGCTGGCGAAGACCGCGGCGTAGCGTGCGACAACGGGGTGCTTGAGGTAGGCGGCTTCGCAGTTCGTCGCGAGCCGCCGCCCCTCCGAGTCGTCGTCGCCGAAGGCCACGTGCCAGTCCCAGAGTGCCCTCGCCGCCTGGAGGTCCTCGAGCTGCGTGGCGGCATCTGTTGCGAGCGCCAGGCAGCGCGCGAGGTCGTCGAGGAGCAGGCGGCGCCAGCCGGCGATGTTGCCTGAACGGTTGAGCCCGCCGTGCATCGCATCGAGGAGCGGCCAGGCGAAGCGCTTCGCCGGCGTGAACGGACCTACCTTCGAGGCGATCGCCCAGAGCCGCTCACGGATCGAGGCGGCGATCTTCCCGAGACCGGCGTCGGGCGAGATCGTGAAGCTCTCGAACGTGAACGCATTCGGGTCGTCAGGCGACGTGTAGCCATCGTGCCGCTCAAGCGCGATGAGCGCGCCCACGAGGACCTTCGCGCTCTCGCGAGGCGGCTCACCGGCGGCGACGCGGTTCAGGACGTCGCTCGCGAGGGCGGCCGCTTCCTTGTGGAAGCTGGACCGGTAAGAGTGCCGCTCGTGAAGGACACGCTGCAGGAGCTCCGAGGCGCTCTTCCCATCGTTCGCGCGGCGGGCCGGAGCCGCGGCCTCGATGTCGACCAACTCGATGAGTTCCCGGAGGATCGCGACGCGCTCCGACCCGCTCATGGCTCCTCGGGCGGCGCGGAACAGCTCCCAGGGCACGGCGCCGAGCACGCGAGCACGGGGCACGCCGTGCTCGCCCAGTACGGTTCGGAAAGAACCGACGGGGACGTCGCGCGTGCGAAGAACCGTCGACACGCGCGCGAATCCAGCTGGCCGGAAGAGCGCGATCGCGCTGGCGAGTTCAAGGGCCTGCTGCTGCGCAAGCGTGTCGGAGGCCCGCTCGGCGAGCGCGACGGCAGCGTTCGCCAGAGGGTCGAGGAACGGCGGCGGCGGCTCGATGGTGAACTCGAGTCGTGCGAGCGAGCTCACAACTTGCTGCATGAACGGGTTCGGCCGCCCCTCGAGTGCGTCGGCGGCGAGTTGGTCGGCGACGGTGCGGGCCGCCGGAGACGGCCGGCGGCCGCCGCCGGCGTCATCGGCCGTCAGCCATTCGATCAGGAGGTGGTCGCGGAGGACGTCGGGCCGGACCTCGACCATGCGCTTGTTGACGCCGAAGAGCGTGACGGCCCGCCGCCGGGCGAAGTCGTCAATGATGGCAACGGCTTGAGCGGCCGACGACAGCCCGGCGGCCGAGGCGAAGCGCTCGAGGGCGTCGTCCGAGAGGCGGTTGAGCGGTTGCACGAGGGCGATCCAACGGAGCGCCTCGAGTGCCTGCACCGGCGTGGCGATCTCGGGTGGGGTGTGGTGCACGATCTCGGCCACGTACTCCTTGGCAATCTTGAAGCCGTCGGCTGGAAGCTCGCGCAGGTCGTCGCGCGACTCGAGGAGCTTGGCCGCAACGGTCATCCAGATCGGGAAGCGCCCGCAGACAGTCGCCAGCCACCGCTCGGCCCGCGCGCGCTGGTCATCGGCGATGGCAAGTGGGCGAAGCAGCTCGGAGGCCAACCGGACGGCGGGCGCTTCGGGCAGCGGCGTGAGGACGAGCGTAGGAGCGAGCAGCCGGTCGCGCGGGTCCTTGAGAGGCGCGATGACCGGGTCTCGCTGCGACCGCACCGTGATGATCGCCTTCCAGTGCCTCGTCCGATCGCCGAACTCTCCGACGAAACGCTTGATGAACTCGGCGTCGGTGGGATCATCGATCAGCACGAGCGCGGTCGACTCGGGGACGATGCCCAGGTACCAGCTCGGGCTCGCGGCTAGGTGCGCCGTCCCGCAATAGACGGTCTCGACGATGCCTTCGTCGGCGAGCGCAGCCGCCGCTTCGTACTGGAGCCGCGTCTTCCCGACGCCGCCTTCGCCCTCGACAAGGAGAACATGGTGCGCCGAGTTCTGGACGAAGTCGCGGACCGTCGCCATCTCGGCCTCGCGACCTTCGAGCGGGATGTCGTAGGAGCGCTCGAGCACCTCGCGGCGGATGAGAGCCTCCCGGTGTTCGGCAAGGGAGACGAACAGGCGGGGGCGATCGCCGAAGAACGCGTCCGCGATGTCGCGGTGCCGGATGAGGCGAAGCTGGAGGTCCGCTGACGTCTTGTAGGCGGCTGTGAGGCCCAGCTTCGCGAACTCGGGCTCCACCTCGTCCTTCCACCGTTGCTCGTCCTGCGTCCCGAACGGGACGTTGGTAACGAGGCACCAGTGCTCGACCGGATGCCAGGTCGCGTACCACTTGTCGCCCGCGGTCCGGTGCTTCTCGATCTTGGCGAGCTCCTTCTTGGCGTCGGCGAAGGCCAAGGAGGAGGAGCCGCCGTGGTGATACTTCGATTGAAAGACGGTCTTTCCATCGCCAGAGAGGGCGTCGATCGCGCCGTCCTTGCCCTCCCGGTTGAAGATGCGAGCCTTGTGATCGTCTTGGCGGAGCAGTGCGCTCACGAGGGCGTTGAATTTGGGGCCGCTACCGATCTTGTTCCAATCAAAATCCATGATGCTTGTCCGCCATAGGTCATCTTGTTGACGCCTTCGATGTGGGGGCGCCGCGCGTAACCCTCGCATCAGTAAGTCGTCGCGACCTAGCCGGCAAGGGGACTGGTTTCCTGGATGCGATCCCGGAGATCCCGGGATCACTTCTTCCGACGAGCCGCGCAGCTTCGTCGTACCCGTGTGCGATCAAGGCGAGGTGAAGCCGCGAATCTGGTTCCCTCATCCGGCGCTGAGTGAGGCGTCCCATTATCTTCGCGCGGCGTTTCGCCGCGCGGTGGCGACCGAACGCTGGAAGGACGTCTGGCCGCTATTGACCATCCTCTATGACCTGGACGATGAGAACGATCCGCCACAGGACCTGTCCCGTCTATTGAGGGAGATCGCCGCACTCGACGCGCTAGGCAGAATCGAGACGTGGGCGGAACAGAGGGCGACGCCGAGGACGGGCATGGCGTCATACGTCGTGATCCCGGATGCCGCCAGGCTTCGTGATTGGCTCGAGCGCCGAGTACGCGAGTACCGCGAGTTCGACCGCGTATTCACCCACGACGCCGCGACACTGCTCTCGCTGGCGAAGGGTGCGGACATGGCACTCGCGATCGGACATCACCGCCACCAGGCAGCCGAGCTTCCTCTCCCGCTGCTTATCTACGGCCCGAGCGGTGCTGGCAAGGAGGTACTCGCCGCAGCGCTGCACGCGATTAGTCAGCGCGGGCGAACCGAAGGAGCAAGTGGATTCGGTCCACTCAACTGCGGCGGCCTTCCGAGCCATCTGATCGAGTCCGAACTGTTCGGCCACAAGAAGAACTCGTTCACGGGTGCTGTGAGCGACAGGCAGGGCGTCATCGTCAAGCACGCCAACGGCACGGTGTTCCTCGACGAGATCGGCGATACGCCGGCAGAAGTCCAGGTAAGGCTCCTGCGGTTCTTGAACAACGGCGAGGTGCGCCCGATTGGCGCGGACAGCCCGGTGACCGTTGGTCCATGGGTGATCGCGGCTACCCACAGGAACCTCGAGGTCCTCGTCGCCAAGGGCGATTTTCGCGAGGATCTCTACTTCCGGCTACGAGGTGATGTGATCGTCCTTCCTCCGCTTGCGGCACGGGCCGGCGATCTCTTTCCGGTCATCGAGCGATGCATCGCGAAGCACGCACGCCGCAGCATCATAGTCGAGTGGACGCGCGCAGCTCGGGCGGCGCTAGAGGGCTACCAATGGCCGGCCAATCTCCGGGAGGTCGACCAACTCGCGCGAGCGCTGGTACTCGGCCAACCGTTCCCGCGCGACATCCTCCGCGTTGACCTTGGTGATCTCCCGGGGCCGATACGGGCAGGGTATCTCAACACGCGCAAGATGGCCGGCCAGATCGTCGACCTGTACCACGACACGGTCACCAGGTACGGCACGACCGCTCCGAAGCTGCGCTCGGAGCTGGTATCAGTTTTTGCGGCCACGCTTCGTATCGGTGCGATCCCGGGGAGCATGACAGCGAAGTTGATGGAGCAACTGGTTGGCTCCCCGCTCTTCACCGCGATCGCAGGTGATCGCGTCGCCCTCGATGCGCATGCTTCCGCCGTCTACCGCCACGACCAGATCATTCGAACACTGGCAGCAGAGCTCGAGCAACTCCTGTCGCAGGTAGACGGCGTCCCTGTCGCAAGGCTGGATGTCGTTGCCCGCCCGCCACCAGAAGACAACCTGCCGCCTTGGGTCCAGCGACTCCTCGGGCTGATGGGCGACGCCGCCCTTCACGAGAACGACCTGGCGTCGAAGACGGCGCAGCTCCTTGCTTGGGTTGACAGTCTCTCCCCAGGTGCGCAGGGGGCATTGGAAGCGATCGTTGCGCTCATCGTCCACAAGACGAAGGAGGCTTCGCTGAACGAGCCGGATCACTCGCCTCCTCGGAATGCGCCACCAGGAGGTCGGACGAAGGCACCGCGCGAATCCGCGACGCACCGCTGGGAGCAGGTCCGCGCCAACCCGGAACTCTTTGCACGCTATCAACGACTCCATCCGACTGCCGTGGCCATGGGCGGCGCGTTCGGTGTGGGAGAGCGCGCCGTGAGAGAAGCCGCCTCGAAGCTCGGGGTTCATTTTTCTCGCGGAGGTCCTCGCCCCGGCTCGGGGCGCCCGCGGCGATCGAAATCAACCGGATCCAGACGCTAATCAAGCGGGCCAGCGCGGGCCAGCGAGAGGCTCCAACCCATTGGAAGGACGCGTTCAACGACCTGGCCCGCTTGCTGCTCATTGCGCTGCCCATGCTGTGGACCCATCTCGTTCGTCACCGTTGGGCTGAGCTCGTCGCCGGCAAGAAGATCGACCTGCTCGTGCCCGAGACCTACCACCCCGAGAACGACCCGTTCTTCCGAGCCAACACCGGATGGCCGGTCGGGCAGGCGTCCGACTATACGCTCTCCATTGCCGACGGCAGCCGCGTTCACGCGCAGTGCTTCGGCGCGGCGGGCGGAAAGGTGCGCTTGCGCATCCACCGCGACCGCTGGGACCCCGACCAGGGGCTCGGCAACGCGATGGCGCACGCCGCGTTCGAGACGCCGCTGGGGTTGATCGCGGTCGGGGCGATCCTCTTCGGCGCTGCCTCGAGCTGAGGAGATCGTGAACACGGATGCCGTCGATGAAGCGAGCCCTGGGGCACATGGACCTTGATCTTGTCGGCGCCGCCTGCGTTGCGCTTGGAACGCACCGGTACCGCCTTGTCGAGGCCCAAGGGCGCGTCCCAAGCGCCCCCGGGCTCTACGCGGTGTTCGGCTCCCTCGAGACCTGGCGGCTGTTGGGACTCGGAGTTCCCCCAGATGACCGACCGCTCTACGTCGGCAAGGCGGAGCGGAGCCTGGCGAGCCGAGACCTCAACACGCACTTCCACAATGGCCGCACCGGCCAATCGACGGTTCGGCGAACCTTCGCGGCGCTGCTCCGCGACGAGCTCTCCCTCCGAGCGATACCTCGCGGCGGGTTGACGACGGCCGACAAGCCGTCGCACTTCGCGCTCGACACCGACGCTGACGCGGAGCTCACGTCGTGGATGCTCGACCGCCTAACGCTGGCGGTCTGGGAGAAGCCCGCACGCTGCGCGGACCTCGCGGTGATCGAGTGGGGGGTGATCAAGAAATGGGTCCCCCCGCTGAACATCCAGGGCAACGCGGGTTCGCCGTGGATCGCCGAGGTCCGCAGGGCTCGCCAGGTCATGGCCGCCGATGCGGTGCGCGCGCGTGGCTAGTGCCTACGCGCTGGCGCCGGTAGGCGCAGGCGCCACGGGGGCGCCGAGCCGCCCTTGGGCAGCAGTCGTTCGCCGGTCCAGAGGCAAGCGACCTCACGGCCCGTCGCGACCAGCTCCTTCATCGTGGGCGACGCTGCCTTGCGGTCGGGAAACGTCGCGACCACCTCGGCTTGCGAGAACTCGAAGCCGTCCTCGTCAACCCACTCGACGTCGGCAAGCGCGACCCAGCGATCCGGATACGACGCACGGATCGCATCCCATGTAAGGCGGCGCTCAGCGGGCGCTGCTGCCTGGTTCGTTGCCATGCTCCAAGCCTCTCCTCGACCAGCGCGTTGTCAAGTTTTCGCGCACCGGCCCTCACCACACGCGAATCGTCGAGCGGGATATGGGATTCGAACCCACGACGTTCAGCTTGGGAAGCTGACACTCTACCACTGAGTTAATCCCGCAGCGGTCAGGCGACTCTATCGCGCCGCCGTCGACAGTCAAGCGAGGCCGCGCGCAACCGGCCGACGATGCGCGCATGCACGAACCCGCGCGCAGGATCTCGCGTTTCGGGTGGGGTGCGTCCCCGCCAGACGTGAGCGGTGCATGCCGTGCGGCGTGCCCCCTGCCCCACCTGGGCTTTGCGAAAGCCCTTCGAAGGTTCAGAACGAGCCGACCGCGACGATGCCGGCGCCGCCGGGGCCGACCGACGGGGTGATCGCCAGCTGCGGGCGCTCGACGAGCGCGGGCTTGCCGGTGAACCACAGGAACGCCGCGGTGCCGAGCGAGGCGACGGCGACGCCGCCCGCGATCTGGGCGATCAGGTACTTCTGGTTGGCCGAGTCCCACAGCTCCTTCTGCTTGGTGTCGTCGGGCTCGAGCTTGGCGTCGTCGTACTCGCCCTTGGCGGTGACGTACAGCCAGATTCCGACGCCGGCGCCGATCACGCCGACGCCGCCGAGGCCGATCGCCAGCTTGCGCTTGGCGGTGAACGGCGACGGGTCGATGACCTCGACCTGGGTGTCGGTCTTGGGCTTGGGCAGCGGCTTGAAGCGCGGGATCGTGATCGCGGCCTTCTCCTGCTCGTTGACGATCGTGACCGTCGTGCTCCACGACTCGTAGGCCGGGGCCTTGGCGTCGATCTTGTGCACGCCGATGTCGGCCGGCAGCGAGCGGTTCCACTCGGCGGTGTCGATCGGCTCGCCGTCGCGGGTCAGCACCAGGCCCTCGACGCGCGCCTCGTCGGGCACGCTGATGGTCAGGTACGAGATGCGCGGCTCGAGCTTGGCCGCGCGCTCCTTGGCCAGCGTGTTGATCGCGACCTGCGCGGCGTCGCCCGAGCCGCGGCTGCGCCGCTCGACCTCGACGAACGCCGCCCACGCGGTGGCGTACTGCTTGTTCTTCTCGCGGCAGTCGGCGACGTTGAGCAGCGTCGACGTCGCCGGGTCCTTGCGGTAGCTACCCTCGAAGGCGGCGCACGCCTCGGGGATCTTGCCCTGGGTCATCAGGGCCTTGCCCTCGCGGAACAACGTCTCCGCCGAGGTGGACGGCTGGGCCTGGGCCACCGACGCGAGCGCGCCGACGCAGAGGAGTGACAGGACGATACGCATGGCTCTCACCAGTTGGGTTGCGGGCTAGCTGAAGAGGATGTGCGAGCAGGCCGCGCCGTGGCATCGGCGGCGGCGCGTTCATCTCACATCTGGGATGCCGTCGCCGTCGATGTCTCCGGGGACCTTGGCCGGGGTATCGGCCGGCTTGACCTCCGGTTGCGTACTTCCCGATCCCGATCCGCTGCCGGTGCCCGGGCCCGGGGTCGCGACCGTCGTGCCGCCCGGCTTGTGGGTGCGCGCGCCCTTGCACTCGATCTCGCGCGCCGCGGTGCCGGCGTCGGGGAACACCCGCTCGGCGGCGCTCGCCAGCGAGTCGAGGTCGTCGCACTTCTTGGCCTTGGCCAGCTTCTTGGCCTGGTCGCGGGTCGACGCGACGTAGTCCAGGCGCAGCGCGTCGTACGCGGCGCTGGCGCGGGCCTTGTAGATCGAGGCGGCCGCGATCTGCTCGTACGCGCCGACCGCGCCGACGGTGTCCTTGCGATCGACCGCGGCGGTGAACTGCGCGAACGCGGCCTGGTTCTGCGTCTCGCGCTTGGCGGTGTCGGCCAGCGCGCGCGCGTCGGCGTGCTGCGGATCGAGCGCCAGCGCCTCGCCGGCGAGCCGCGTGACGTCGGCCCACTTGTCCGCGTCGGCGGCGGCGCGCGCCTCGGTGACCAGCTTGGCGATCGCCGCGGTGTCGACCGCAGGCGTCGGGGGCGGCGTCGGGGCCGCCGAGCCGTTCGGGACCGCCGCCGCGGTGCCCGTCCCAGCGCCCGCGCCGCCACCGCCGCCGCCACCACCACCACCGAGCAGCACGACCCCCGCGATCGCAGCGCCGACCGCGGCGATCGCGCCGACCGCGATGAGGCCGCCGCGCTTCTTGGGCGCGGCCGGCGCGACGGTGCTCGCGACCGGCGCCGCGGTCGCCGAGCCCGACAGCGTGGTCAGGCTGGGCGCGCCGGTGATCGCCCCGGGCGACGTGCCGGACGCCATGACCGTGGCCGCCACCGGGCCCACCGTCGGCGGCAGCGTGCCGCCGCCGAGCAGCGCGCCGCAGGCCTCGGCCAGCTCGCCGGCGGTCGCGAAGCGCTCCTCGGGGCGCTTGGCCAGCAGCCGCAGGATCAGCGTGTCGACGGCAGGCGGGATGCCGGGCACCTGCTGCGACGGTACCGGCGGCGCCGACATCATGTGCGCGGCGATGATCTCGCCGATGCCCTCGCCGTCGAACGGCACCCGACCGACGACCAGGTGGTAGAGCACGCAGCCGAGCGAGTACAGATCGCTGCGGTGGTCGACGTGGCCGGCGCCGCGGCACTGCTCGGGCGACATGTACATGGGCGTGCCCATGATCGCCGCGGTGTGCGTCTTGACCTTGCTGTCGGCGTTGTTCGACAGCTTGGCGATGCCGAAGTCGAGGATCTTGGCGCGCTCGCCGCCGGCGACCTCGCGGTCGGCGACCAGGAAGATGTTCTCGGGCTTGAGGTCGCGGTGGATGATGCCGCGGCCGTGGGCGGCGTGCAGCGACGACGCCACCTGGCGCAGGATGCGCAGCGCCTCGTCGGGCGCCAGCCGGCCGTGGCGCTTGAGCCGCGCGTCGAGGGGCTCGCCCTCGAGGAACTCCATGACGATGTACGCGCTACCGTCGGTGTGGTAGCCGAAGTCGAAGATCTGCACGATGCCGGGGTCGGCGATCGCGGTGGCCGCGCGCGCTTCGTTGAAGAAGCGCTGCACGATGTCCTGGTTGGACGACAGGTTGGGCTGCAGCACCTTCACCGCTGCGCGGCGACCGAGCAGCGTGTGCTCGGCCAGGTACACCGCCCCCATCCCGCCCTCACCCAGCTTCTTGACGACACGATACTGACCCAGGACGCCTTCCACGGTTCGGCGAGTATGCCGCATGCCCCCCCCGTCTGTCGACGGAGATCCTCGGAGGCGCGCGATCGGCCGGACCGGTCAATCGTTCTCACAGGATAGCCCCCCGCCGCGTAGCCCCCATGGGTGGGCCGGGCTACCATGCGCCGTGGCTCCGCAGCGCGCGACCGGCAACATCAAGGTGGACGGCTTTGGTGTGACCATCGACGCCGACGCCCGTCGGCTCGACTTTCCCCACGCGGGCATCGACGCGCTGCGCGGCGAGGCCGGCGCGATCGAGTACAGGGCCCGCGAGGTGGTCTTCGAGGCCCTGCGGGCGAGCCTGCAGCGCGTCCAGTGGTCGACCGACGCCGCGTCGGCGGGCGACTTCGTCGTGCGGGACAAGCAGGGCCGGTTCGAGCTCAAGATCGCGCGGGTCGAGCTGCCCCACGGGGTCATGCTGGCCCAGGCCGCCGGCGGCGGCGTCGAGCTGGTCGCCCCCCACGCGTCGCTGGCCGACATGCGGCTCAAGCTGCCCGACCTCGGCGCGTTCCACCTGCCGGCGTCGAGCGATCCGCCGCCGCAGACCCCGCCGCCGCTGCGCCAGCAACGGCTGCGCTTCCTCGACGCGGTCAACGGCGAGCTGGCGTTCCGGCTGAAGGTCGTGCTCGACCTGCCGGTGGTCGGCATCCGCACGCTCGATCAGCAGGTCAAGGTGGCGATCAAGGACGGCGCCTTCGACTACCGGGCGCTCGAGTCCGGGCTGTCGTGGCTCGAGGGCCAGTTCGTCGACGTCGGCATCGACGACGGCCGGTTCGTCGTCGGCTGGAGCGTGCCGCTGATGGCGACCAAGGAGATCATCTCGTGGGCGCTGGACCCCGAGGCGATGGTGGTCGGCATCTTCAACCGGGTGCCGCTGCGCTGCCTGGCCGACTTCCGCATCCCCGGCGGCGGCGGCGGCAAGAAGGACGGCGGCCGCGACAGCCGCCGCACGCTGCGCTCGTTGGCGATCTCGGACATCGCGATCAAGCTGTCGATGGCGGCGCCGCGCCACGTCGACGTCGGCGGCGGCACGCTGCTGTTCGGCGGCGACGACGCCCCCGGCATCGTCGACCTGCAGCTGGGCGGCGGGCTGTGCCACCCGCCCGGCCCGGGCGCGCTGTCGGCGGCGATCGGCGTCCTCGACATGACGCTCAAGGACGTCCGCGCCGGCGGGCTGTCGGCCACGGCCGATCGGCTCCACATCGGGCCGATCGATCGCATCGAGCTGGTGTTCGACGGCTTCCGCCCGACCTCGCTGACCGCGTCGCTGCACCGGGTGACCGCGACCAACCTGGCGCTGGTGCTGGGCGGTCAGTAGCGGGGCCGGCGCCGGTTGGTAGCGGCGCTGACGGGAATCACGGCCCCCCTGGGGGCGCACACCTCTCATGGGTGACGTTGTCCGCGATCCGGACGCCTCTACCCCGGCGCAACTGCCAGTGAAGCCACGGGTCGGAGGCCGGCACGAAACGTGATCTACGGTAGGCGATGCACCTGCCCCCCACGCCGATCGCGCTCGCCGCGCTGGACCGCGCGGTCCTGACGTCGCGCTCGAGCGACGCGCCGACCGCGACCATCGACCTGCTGATGTCGGTGCTCGAGCACGCCGAGCTCGCGCTGGTGGTGGCCGACGCGACCGGCCGCGCGATGTACATGAACGCGAGCGCCCGGGCGTTCCTCGACAGCCCGCTGGCGGTGATGCCCGGCTGGCTCGCCGACGCGCTGGCGCCGCTGCGCCCCCAGGTCGAGCGCCACGGCCAGGCCGTCGAGCGGGTCGTCCACGGCGAGCTGACGCTGCGGGTCCGCGCCCGGGCCCTGCCCCGCCCCGGCACGCTGCTCCTCGAGCTGGCCGTCGCCCAGGGCTCCGGCGCGCGGCAGGTCGCCGAGCAGCTGGCCCGCGGCCTGGGCCTGCCGATCACCGACGCGCGGCTGCTGTCGCTGTTGTGGCAGGGGCTGTCCAACGACGAGATCGCCGCCAACCTCGGCGTCCGCACCGGCACGATCAAGAGCCGGCTGTTCCGGCTGTACCAGCGCCTCGGCGTCAAGAAGCGCCCGGCCGCGGTGCTGCGCGCCCAGGAGGTGCTCGCCGCGTAGCGACGTCCGAACTCACCCGCTGCCCCGCTGAACGCTCTCGCGTTTCGGGTGGGGGATCTCCCGCTGCCCCGCTGAACGCTCTCGCGTTTCGGGTGGGGGCCCCACGTCTTGTGGGGGAGGGTCTTTGCGAAAGACCCTCCAAGGTCTCAGTCGTCGTCGAGCAGGCTGTCGATCGCGGCCGCCGCGTCGGCGATGCCGCGCCCGCCCTGCAGCCGGTGCATGCGCTCGGCCGCGTCGAGGAACTTGGGATCGCGCTTCACGACCATCTCGTAGTAGTAGACGGCCTCGCGCGGATCGCCGAGCGCCTCGTAGCTGGTGCCGATCTCGTAGAGCAGGCTCTGCCGCTCGCGATCGGTGATCGCGGTGGCGTGGAGGCCGGCCTTGAACTGGTGCACCGCCTCGGACAGGTTGCCCTGCTCGCGGTGGCACATGCCGATCATCATCCGGCTCTGGACCTCGCGGTGCGGCGTCGACGTGCACTTGTCGAACGCCTTGACCGCCTCGTCGTAGAGGCCCATCTCCTTGTAGGCGAGGCCGAGGTCGAAGTGGGTGTCGGCGTCGGAGTCCTCGACCGGCTTCTCCAGCACGACCGCCGGGCGGCGCTTGCCCACCGCCGAGCCGTGGCGGCCGGCGATCACCCGCTGGGCCTCGTCGAACGCGACCGCGACGTCGTCGGACGGATCGATCTCGGCGTCGAGCTCCTCGGGCGCCAGCTCCTCGAGATCGTCGACGTCGACGGTCTGGGTGCCGTTGGCCTCGCCGGGCGCGGCGGCCGCGGCCTCGAGGTCGCGCAGCCGCATCGTCACCAGCGGGTGGTTGGGGTGACGCGACGCCAGCGCGCGCAGGAAGCCCATCGCCTCGCGGATCAGCCCCTGCGCCGCGTAGTCGTCGGCCTCCTCGAGCACGTCCTCGAGCGGGCGGCCCTCGAGCGCCGCGGCCAGCTCGTCGATCGTGCCGTCGTACGCCGGCACCTCCTCGTAGACCGGCGCCTCGGGATCGGCCGCGTAGGCCGGCGGGTCGGCGTAGCCGTCGTAGGTCGAGCCCTCGCCGGTGGTGCCGCCGTAGTGGCCCTCGTACGGCTCCGGCTCGGCGTCCGCCATCAGCCCGGGCGGCATGCCCAGCCGGGTCGCGCCGTCGCCGCTGTCGCCGTAGGCCGCGGGCGCCGGATAGCCCGGCGTGTCGCCGTAGGTCGCGGGCGGCACGTAGCTCGGCGCGTCGCCGTCGATCGTCGACTGATCGTTGGGGCTGGCCTGACGCCGCATGACCATGTCGAACGCCCGCGCCGCCTCGGGATCGAACGGCAGCTCGTCGTCGCCGCCGTCGTCGTAGGCCGGCGTGGTCGCGGTGGTCGCCTCGAAGGTGCCCGGCATCACCGCGCGGCCGGACAGCTCGGCCGCGACCTGCTGGTCGATGTCGTCGGCCAGATCGTCGGCCAGCTCGGCGTCGATCGCGTCGCGCATCGAGCGCGGCGCCGGCGCGCGCTCGGGCTCGCCACGCCAGGTGTCGGGAGCCGCCGGCGCCCGGAACGGCGGCGGCGACCCCATCGCCACGTCGCCGCGCTCGTCGCCGCGGCTGCGCGCGACCAGCGCCGCCACCTCGGACGCCGCGACCTGGCGGGTGCTGTCGCTGGCGGTGGGCGCGAAGCTGTCGACCTCGCCGCCGCGCACGCGGGGCGAGCCGGCGCGGCCGATCGGCTGGGCGCTGGGCGCGCGATCGAACAGCGCGGGATCGATGCCGTCGAACGAGTCGGCGCGCATCGGCGCGCGGGTGGTGGGCCCGTAGTCGACGTGCTCGAGCGCGAAGTCGTCGTCGACCGGCGCCACCGCGCCGCCGCCGAGCTCGCGCGGGTCGAGCGAGAAGTCCGACGCCGCGCGGGCCTGGCCGGCGCCGACCTCGAGGTCGAAGCCGAAGCGATCGATCAGCTCGTGGGCGGCGCGGTTGCCACCGTCGAGCCCGAGCACCTCGCGCAGGTAGCTCTCGGCGCGCTCGCTGTCGAACGCGGCGGTGACCTCGGCCAGCCGCAGCAGCTCGACGATCGCCTCGCGCTCGCGGCCCTGGGCCAGCAGCACGTCCTTGAGCCGCTCGCGGGCCTCGACGTTCTCGGGATCGATCGCGAACACCTTGCGCAGGTGATCGACGGCCTTCTGGTGCAGGCCGTACTTCACGTAGACGTCGGTCTCGGTGAGGATCTTGGCGATCTCGTCGGCGTGCTCCTCGCCGGCGGCCGAGCCGGCGCGGGCGCTGCGATCGTCCATCGCGAAGTCGGCCGCGAAGTCGGCGGCGGCGCGGCCGGCGCGGCCCAGGCCGACGCCATCGTCGACCTCGACCAGATCGTCGTCGGCGACCTCGTCGGCGGCGTAGGCCGAGCCGTCGTCCTCGGGCAGCTCGAACTCGGCGGCCAGCGCGCGCTCGTCGATCAGCGGCATCGCGCCGGTCATGCGCGGGTCGTTGGGCGCGCGCAGCGCCGGCACGTCGCTGGTGAGGTTGAGCTTGCCGCGGGCGGCCAAGAGCGCGGCCGGCGTGGCGGTGGCCGGGGCCGGGGGCGACGCGGGCGTGGGCGCGGCGGCCGGCGGCGGCGCGGCGGCGGCGGCCTGACCGCCGAGGAACGCGACCGCGTCGGGATCGCCGGGCGCGAACTGCAGGATCTTGCGGTAGACGTCCTCGGCCTTGCCGCGCTCCTTGCCCTCGTCGAAGACGCGGGCGAGCTCCTTGAGCACCGACACCGTCTTGGCGCGCTGGTCGAGCGCCTGGAACGCCTGCGCCAGCAGCGCCAGCGTCTCGACGTCGCGCGGATCGGCCTTGAAGCACAGCTGCAGCTTCTGCAGCGCGCGGCGCGGATCGTTCTTGCGCAGGTACAGCCCGGCCAGCTCGCGGTTGAGATCGCGCTGCTCGGGGCGGTGCCACAGCAGGCGCTCGGCGACCTTGATGAAGTCGTCGAGCCGGTTCTGCCGGCGCAGCTGCTCGCAGATCGCGGTGAACTCGGCGACCGCCTCCTCGGTCATCCCCTCCTTCGAGTACAGCTCGGCGAGCTTGATCCGGGTCGCGACGTTCTGCGGATCGAGATCGACCAGCTGCCGGACCGTGGCCAGCGCCTCCTTGGTCTTGCCCTCGCGGTGGAAGTGCGCCGCCACCTGCTCGAAGTGCTGCATGGCGTCGGACATCAGCCCGAGCTGCCGGTACAGCTCGGCGAGCTTGAGGTGCACCTCGACCAGCCGCGTGTCGAGCTTGAGGATCTGCTTGTAGACCGCGACGGCCTTCGTGAAGAAGCCCTGGTCCTGGTAGAAGCGCGCGACCTTCAGGTACGTGTCGGTGGCCTCTTGCTTCTGGCCCTTGCGCGCGTAGAGGTCGCCGACCTTGAGCCACACCCGGACGTCCTGCGGATCCTCGCGGACGACGCGCAGGTACTCCTTGATCGCCTTGTCGACCTGGCCCTTCTCGACGAACTTGCGGGCCCCCTCCATCACCTTCTCTTTGTTGAAGGCCATGGCGCTAGGTCACCACGCACGGCGGACCGGATCCGCGCGGCCTACGCGGCACGCGAACGGTGGGCGGACATGCGCCACCGAGACCCGGCAAGGGGAGAGGTCGCAACAGCGCTTAGCGTACGTGCGCGACGTCACCCGGGTCAAGCCAGAGCTTCAATGATTCGGTAGCTTTACGGTGGCAACGGCGCGACCACGCGCCGCACCGCCGCACGGCACCGCCGGCGCGGCCCGGTCCGCCGCCGCGCCCGCCGCCGAAACCGTCGCAGCTACGCCGGCTTGGGCTCGCCCTTGGACTCGGCGAGGAAGCGCGCGACGAAGCCGGTGTCGAAGTCGCCGGCGCGGAACGCCGGGTGATCCATCAGCCGCCGCAGGAACGGGATGTTGGTGCGCGGCCCCTCGATGACCATCTCGTCGAGGCAGCGCCGGGCGCGGCGGATCGCCGCCGGGCGATCGACGTCGTGGACGATGATCTTGGCGATCATCGAGTCGTAGTTGGGCGGCACGACGTAGCCCTGGTAGATGTGCGTGTCGACGCGGACGCCCAGCCCGCCCGGCAGGTGCAACGCGGTGATGCGACCCGGCCACGGCGCGAAGTTGTTGGGGTCCTCGGCGTTGATGCGCATCTCGATCGCGTGGCCGCGCGGCTTGCGCACGCCGGTGAACGACAGCTTCTCGCCGGCGGCGATGTTGAGCTGCTCGCGCACCAGGTCGAGGCCGGTCACCAGCTCGGTGACCGGGTGCTCGACCTGCAGGCGCGTGTTCATCTCCATGAAGTAGAACCGCCCGTCCTTGTCGAGCAGGAACTCGAGCGTGCCGACGTTGTAGTAGCCGATCGACGAGATCGCCGTGACCGCGGCGGTGGTCAGCTCGGTGCGCACGCTGTCGGGCAGCGCCAGCGACGGCGCCTCCTCGATGACCTTCTGGTGGCGGCGCTGGATCGAGCACTCGCGCTCGCCGAGGTGCGCGTAGTTGCCGTGGCGATCGGCGGCGACCTGGATCTCGATGTGGCGCGGCCGCTCGCAGTACCGCTCCATGTACATGTCGGGGTTGCCGAACGCGGCCAGCGCCTCGGTGCGCCCGGTGTTCCAGTCGTTGGCCAGGCGATCGGCGTCGTGGATGATCTTCATGCCGCGGCCGCCGCCGCCGGCCGCCGCCTTGAGGATCACCGGCAGGCCGATGCGCGCGGCGTGATCGCGCAGCTCGTCCTCGGTGTTGATCGTGCCGGTGCCGGGCAGGATCGGCACGCCGGCGGCGCTCATCGCGGCGCGGGCGCTGATCTTGTCGCCCATCAGCCGCATCGCCGACGGCGGCGGGCCGATCCACGTGAGCTTGCACTTCTGGCACACCTCGGCGAACTCGGCGTCCTCGGACAGGAAGCCGTAGCCGGGGTGGATGGCGTCGGCGCCGGTGACCTCGGCCGCGCTGATCAGCGACGGGATGTTGAGGTAGCTCTGGCGCGACGGCGGCGGCCCGATGCAGACCGCCTGATCGGCGAACTTGACGTGCAGGGCGTCGGCGTCGGCGGTCGAGTACACCGCGACCGACTTGATGCCCATCTCGCGACAGGCGCGGATGATACGGAGCGCGATCTCGCCACGGTTGGCGACCAGGACCTTCTTGAACATCGCGCGCTCACGCCACCGCGATCTTGAACAGCGGCTGGTCGTACTCGACCGGCGCGCCGTCCTCGGCGAGCACCGCCAGCACCGTGCCGGCGACGTCGCTCTCGATCTCGTTCATGAGCTTCATCGCCTCGATGATGCACAGCACCGAGCCCTTCTTGACCTTGTCGTTCAGCTTCACGTACTCGGGCGAGTCCGGGTTGGGCCGACGGTAGAAGGTGCCGACGAACGGCGACTTGACGATGTGCGACTTGTCGTCGACGACGGGCGCCGGCGCGGCGGCCGGCGCGGCGACCGGGGCCGCGGCCGCCGGCGCGTGGTGCAGCGGCGCCATCGGCGCGGCCGGCATCGCCACCGCGGTCGGCATGACCACCGGCGTGCCGCCGCGACGGACGGTGTAGGTAGCGTCGGGCGTCTCGATGATCAGCTCGGTCAGGCCGTGATCGGAGACCGCGGCGGCCAGGCCGCGCGCGATGGCGACGATGTCGTCGCCACCGGCGTCGGACGACGTCGCGGGGGCGCTGGTCGGCGCCGGCGTCTGCTTCGAACCCTTGCGTCCAGTAGCCATGGATGTCTCGTCGTGGAGGAGGCGCGCCGCGAGCAGTCGGCGGCGCAACGGCGCGAAGCGGTCAGGTCCGCTCGGCGCGCCTACGTTCCACAATCGCCAAGGCTGCGTCCAGTCCCAGGTAGTAGCTTTGCGCACCGAAACCGCTGATTTGTCCGACGCACCGCGCCGCGACCAGCGACTCGCGGCGGAACTCCTCGCGGGCGTGGAGGTTCGACAGGTGGACCTCGACCGCGGGCAGCGCCACGCCCTCCAGCGCGTCGCGGATCGCGATGCTGGTGTGGGTGTACGCGCCGGGGTTGATGACGATGACGTCGACCCGCCCGCGCGCGCCCTGGATCGCGTCGACCAGCGCGCCCTCGTGGTTGGACTGGAAGCTCTCGAGCGCCGCGCCGCGGTCGCTCGCGCGGCGGGCCAGCTCGGCGTCGATCTCGGCCAGCGTCGTGGTGCCGTAGATCAGCGGATCGCGGGTGCCGAGCAGGTTGAGGTTCGGCCCGTGCAGCACCAGCACCCGCGGCGGGATCGGCCGCGGCGTCGGCGCGTCGGCCGCGCGCGCCCGCCGCCGGCTCATAGCAGCGAGACGAGCTTGGACGACGCCAACCGCAACAGGAAGCGCGCCTTGCCGAAGTTGCCCTCGGGGCCGAGCGCGACCGCGACGAAGTACTGCGGCGTCACCAGGCGCAGCGCCAGCGTCAGCTGGTCGGCCTTGACCGTCATCTCCTCGAAGGCGCCCAGCTTGGCGCTGTCGGCCGCCTTCTTGGCCTGGGTCAGGATGAAGCTGAACTCCATGCCGACGGTGTTGACGTCGACGCGCTCGGGCTGCCGCGTGTAGGTCTCGACGGGGATGCCGTCGAGGCCCATGATGACGGCGCCGAGGCCACCATCCACGTTGTCGACCACCTTCTTGAGGATATCAGCGAACAAGCGGGCTCCTCGGGTACGCGCCAGGTCGGCGTGGTGACGTTATCTCACAGCCGCGGGGCGAATGCCGGGCGCGGGCGCCGCGATCTCGCGGGCCGGGGTCAGGTCGTCGGGGTCGGCGCGATCGCCGGGCACACCAGCGAGCTGTCGGCGGCGAGACAGCAGTCGATCACGCCGTCCTGGTCGGGGCTGCAGGCGCCGCCGGCGCGGGGCTCGCCGTCGGGCAGCATGTCGCACGCGCCCAGCACGTTGGTCAGGCAGCCGTGGCACACCGTGACCGGGTAGCGGAACGTGTTCGACGAGACGTCGTCGCCGGCGCGGGTCCCGAAGAACTGGACGCGGACGTCGAGCACGGTCGACGGCGTCGCGTCGGTCGTCATCGCGGCCAGCTTGGGCGCGATCTTGGCGATCAGCTCGGTCGGGACGATCTCGAGGTGGAAGGTCTGCAGCCCGCCGTCGGGATCGATCGCGCCCGAGCTCGGCACGACGAACTTGGTCAGCCCGTCGGTGTCGAAGGTGGTCTGCTCGGCGGCGGTGAACAGGTCGGGATCGTAGAAGTCGATCGTCACCCGCGCGCCGCTGACGAAGATCGACTTGGCGGTGATGTTCTCGCCTTCGACGGTGACCAGGTCGTTACGCACGACCGGCGTGAACACGTAGCCGGTGACGGCGTCATCCTCGATGATCCCCGAGGTGCGCACCGACGACGAGCCGGGGTCGACGTTGCACCCCAGCTCGGGCGCGACGTTGCGGAGGATCACCAGGCCGGAGTCGGCGTTGTTGTCGACGCAGGCCCCCGCGAGGACCAGCAGGGGAAGCGCGGCGGAGACGATTGAGCGGGCCATGGGCACTCCTCGACGAAGATCGTAGCAAAGGACGAGTCAGGGTCGCAAAAGATCGGCGATCGCGGTGGTAGGCAGATCGACTACCTGGCAGTCGCCCGGGGCGGCGCACGCGACGAACGCGAGCCGGCCGCCGGTGCGCTTCTTGTCGACCGCGACCCGGGCCAGCACCTCGGGGCGCAGCCAGGGCGCGAGGTCGGTCGGCAGGCCGGTCGCGGCGAGGCCGGCGGTCACGCGCGGCTCGAGGTCGGCGGCGGCGAGGCCCAGCCGGTGCGAGATCCGCGCAGCGGCGATCAGCCCCAGGCCGACCGCCTCGCCGTGCAAGAGCTGCCAGTCGGCGGCGGCCTCGATGGCGTGGCCGACGGTGTGGCCGAGGTTGAGCAGCACCCGCTGGCCGCGGCGCTCGCGCTCGTCGGCGCTGACGATCGCGGCCTTGAGGGTGGCGGCGGCGGCGATCACCGGCGCCGCGGCCGGCGGCGGCGGCGCGTCGGTCTGGGCCCACGGCGCCAGCGCGGCGACCGCGGCCCACAGCGCCTCGCCGTCGAGCAGCGCGTACTTCCACAGCTCGCCAAAGCCGGCGCGGCGCTCGCGCGGGGGCAGCGTCGCCAGCGTCGGCAGGTGAGCCAGCACGGCGCGCGGCTGGTGGAACGCGCCCAGCAGGTTCTTGCCGGCCGGCAGGTCGACCGCGGTCTTGCCGCCGATCGCCGAGTCGGTCATCGCCACCAGCGTCGTCGGCAGGTGGACCACGTCGACGCCGCGGTACAGGGTCGCGGCGACGAAGCCGGCGAGATCGCCGACCACGCCGCCGCCCAGCGCGAAGATCGTGCTGGCGCGATCGAGCCCGGCCGCGACCAGCGCCGCGGCCAGCCGGCCGTACTCGGCCAGCGCCTTCGACGCCTCGCCTGGCGCGACCTGCTCGACGTGGAGGTCGGCGCCCGCGGCGGTGAGCGCGGTCGCGACCGGCGCGATCCACGGCGCCAGGTTGCCGTCGACGACCAGCGCGTGGCGGCCGGGGCGGACCCACGGCGCGAGCGCCGCGTCGAGCGGGCCGGCGTCGACGATCACCGGGTAGCTGCGCTCGCCGAGGCACACCCACGGGTGGCGGGAGGCCGGCGCCTCGATGCGCGCGATCGCCGCGACGGTGGCGTCGACCACCTGCGCCAGCGTCAGCCCGGCGGTGGCGATCGTGGCGTGGGCGCGGCGGTAGGCCGGCGCGCGGCGGCGGTACAGCGCGGCGATCTCGTCGGCGGGGCGCGCCAGCAGCGGCCGCGAACCGGGCGCGACGCGAGCCAGCGCGACGTCGAGCGGCACGTCGAGCGCGATCACCGCGCCGGCGGCGCGCATCCGGGCCAGGTTGTCGCCGTGGGCGGCGGCGCCGCCGCCGGTGGCGATGATCGGGGCGTCGGCCCGCGCGGCCAGCGCGGCCAGCGCCGCCGCCTCGCGCGCGCGGAACGCCGGCTCGTCGGCGGCGACCAGCGCCGGCACCGGTTGTCCGGCGGCGGCGGCGATCGCGTCGTCGAGATCGACGAACGGCCGGCCCAGCGCCGCGGCGACGCCCCGGCCGACCGAGGTCTTGCCGGCGGCGGGGAAGCCGATCAGGAAGACCGGAGCGGCGGGCATGGGCGGACCATCACGGCTGGCAGCGCAGCAGGGCCTTGTTGGTGATCTTCGGCGTGATGAAGATCAGCAGCTCGGCGCGGTCGTCGGCTTCCTTGCGGCTCTTGAACAGCCAGCCCAGCACCGGCAGGTCGCCGAGCACCGGGATCTTCGAGTAGGTGAGGCTGGTGTTGCGGGTGTAGATGCCGCCCATCACCGTGGTCTCGCCGTCGTTGACCAGGATCCGGCTCGAGGCCTCGCGGTTCTCGATCGTCGGGTCGCCGCGGGCGCCGAGGCGGGCGAAGTTGGGCTCGGCCTTGATGACCGAGACGTCCATCACCACCGCGCAGTCGCGCTGCGAGACGTAGGGCGTGACCTTCAGCTCGAGGTTGGCCTCGACGAACGTGGTCTGGGTGCCCTGGGCCGACACCTGCGAGATCGGGATGCGGACGCCCTGCTTCATCACCGCCTCGACGTTGTTGAGCACGGTGACCTTGGGCGCCGAGATGATGCGCGCGGTGCCGGTGTCCTCCATCGCCGACAGGCGGAGGTTGATGTTGACGTTGCCGCCCACCGAGCCGAGCGTCATGCCCAGCGCGCCGTTGGAGGTCACCGGCAGGTTGACCGCGAAGTCGGTCGGCGTCGCCAGGCCGATGCCCGGCTTGTTGGTGGTGTCGTCGGCGCCGCCGGTGAAGCCGAGGCTCGACGGGAACACCAGGCCGGTGGCGTTGCCGCCGGCGGCGCTGGCGTTGGCGCGACCGCCCCACTGGATGCCGAACTCGCGCTTGAAGTTGCTGCGGGCCTCGACCACGCGGGCCTCGATGGTGATCTGCGGCGTCTGGGTGTCGAGCCGGCGCGCCAGGTCGATGACGTCGTTGCGGTTGGCCTTGACGTCGTTGACGATCAGCGAGTTGGTGCGCTTGTCGACCTCGATCTTGCCCTTCGGCGAGAGCAGCGGCGCGAGCTTGGTCGCCAGGTCGTCGGCGTTGGCGTAGTTGAGCGTGAACACGTCGGGCCGCGGCGCCTCCATCTCGACCAGCGCCTTGCGGCGCGCGGCCTCGGCCTCGTCCTCGGCGTCGAGCACCTTGCGGTCGCCGATGCGGTAGAGCGTGCCGTCCTTGCGGTACCACAGGCCCTTCGAGGCCAGGATGACCTCGAGCGCCTGCTCCCACGGCACGCGCTTGAGCTGGACCGTCACCGACGCGCGGATCTCGTCGGGGACGATCATGCTGACGTTGCCGACTCGGGCCAGCGCCCGCAGCAGGTCGTGGATGTCGGCGTCCTTGAAGTCGAGGTCGATCGTCGGGCCGCGGAACGAGCGGCGCTTGCCGAGCTGCGCGACCGAGGTCTGGGTCACCGGCACCGAGGTGGCGCCGAAGCCGCCGACCACCGGGCTGGGCACCCGCTGGCTGGAGATCTGCGGGCCGGCGGCGGCGAACCGCAGCTGCAGCTTGCCGGCGGTGGTGTCGAGGCGGGCCGTCGCGTCCTTGGCCAGCGCGACGACGACGCGGACCTCGCCGGTGGCGCGGTCGGTGTAGCTCGAGACCGTGCGGATCGGGCCGCCGAAGCGGCTGGCGTCGAGCGTGCGGGTCAGGTTGGCGGGCAGGGTCGCGCCGCGCACGACCAACTCGGCGCGCTTGCCGTCGGCGCGGACCAACTCGGCGGTGGCGCCGGCGCCGTCGAGCGCGATCGTCACGACGTGATCGTCGGCGTCGGGCGCGAAGCTGACGGCGGTGATGCGCGACGGCGCGGGCGCGAGCGGCGCCGGCGCGACCGCCGGCGTGGCCTTCACCTTGGCCGCCTCGGCGCGCAGCTTGGCCAGCGTGGCCTCTTCGGCCTCGCGCGCCTGCTTGGCGGCGACCAGGCGGGCCTCCTCGCGCTCGCGGGCGACGCGGGCGGCCTCGGCGGCGGCCTGCTGGCGCGCGAGATCGGCGGCGGTGGCGGTGCGGGCGGCGTCGAGCGCCGCGACCTCCTTCTGGCGCGCGGCGACGTCGTCCTTGCGCGCGGCCAGCGCGGCCTCGGCGGCGGCGGCGGCGGCGGCCAGGCGGCGCACCTCGGCCTCGGCCCGGGCGCGCTCGGCGGCGCTGGCGGTCTTCGACTGCGCGGCGGCCGCGGCGCGGGCCGCGTCGGCGGCCTGGGCCTGCGCGGCGGCGGCGGCGGCGGCGCGATCCTGCGCGGCCTGCGACTGCTTGAGCT
>JAEUJY010000078.1 GCA_016794525.1 Myxococcales bacterium | reverse complement strand
GGATCGCTGCCAGCGGCTCGGCCGCCTCGAGCGCCAGCAGCGCCGCGAACGCCGCGGCCCGCACCGCGGCGGTGCCGTCAGCCAGCGCCGCGCGCACCGCCGGCCGCGCCCGGCGACGGCCGCCCTGCGCCAGCGCCTCGGCCGCGGCCCGCTTGATCTCGGGCGCCGGGTCGCGGGCCAGCGCGCGCTCGAGCGACACCCGGGCCTCGTCCTCGGGCAGCGCGCCCAGCGTCGTCACCGCGGCGGCGCGCACGCCCTGGCTCTTGGGCTTGTGATCCTCGAGGTCGGCGGCCAGGCGCTCGAGCTCGCCGGCCGTGACCGCCGGGTTGCCGACCGGCTCGCCGTCGGCGCCCAGCGTCTGCACCACCAGCTTGCGCGCGGCGGTGACCGCGACCACCTGCGCGGTCGAGCCGTCGACGCCCTTGACCGCGCCGACCGCGATCGCGATGGCCGTCCCCGGGCCGGCGCCCAGCTCGAGCGTGCGCGGCTTGCGGTTGGAGTCGAGCGGCCAGCTCTTGAGCGCGCCGTCGTCGCCCAGCGACCACAGCCGCCGCGGCAGCTCGCGGCCCGCGCCGTCGACCAGCGCCGGCCCCAGCGCCAGCGCCCGCACCGCGCCCTGGTGGGCGTTGGCGCCGCTGCGGTCCGTGGCCTCGGCCTCGCCGACGACGTAGGCGATGCGCACCGCGCCGTCGCCGCACCCCGCGACGACCCGGCCGTCGCCGAGGCCGACCAGCGCGCGCACGCCGCCGTCGCCGCCGATCGCCAGCGGCCGCGCGCGGTCGCCGTCGATCACCCACGCGCCGTCGACGCCGCCGACCACGACCACGCCGCTCTCGACGGCCACCGCGTCGAGCCCGCGCTCGGCCACCGCGACCTTGCCGCGCACGGTCAACGTCGGTCGGGCGTCGACCACCGCCAGCGCCAGCCGGTGCAGCGCGCCGTCGGCGGTGGTGGCCAGCGCCGCGCCGGCGTCGACGACCAGCACCGCGCGCACCGCCGCGCCGAGGTCGACCTCGGCGCGCACGACCGGCTCGCCGTCGCCGACGACGATCGCCCGCAGCCGGCCGTCGCCGCCGCCGGCCAGCACCAGCTCGTCGTCGACGAACGCCAGCGCCAAGATCGGCGCGCCCACCGCCAGCGAGCGCGGCTTGCCCTTACCGCGCGGCACGACGTGCAGCGCGCTCGGCGGCTCGGGCTCGGCGTCGCGCCGCCCGCCCAGGACGATCACCCGCGGCGACGCCGCGACCGCCAGCAGGCGCTCGAGCTGCGGGCCGAACGTCACGCCGGCCTCCGCGGCGCGTGGGCCGCTCGCTCGCGCGGCGCCGGCAGGCCCAGCGTGCCCAGCCCCGGGTGCGCGGCGCGGATCGCGGCCAGCGCCGCCACCGCGGCCTGCCACTCGCCGCGCGCCACCGACGCCGCCAGCTCGGCGATCACCGGCGTCATCACCGCGGCGAACGCGACGTCGGCCACGGCGAGATCGCGCAGCGCCTCGAGGAGGCGTCGCTTGGCCACCGACGCCGGCAGCGGCCGCTCGGGCTTGGCGCCGGCCAGCGGCTCGCGCTCACCCAGCCGGCCCGGCGGCAGGCCGAACAGCACCGTGCGCGCGAACTGCCGCAGCGCCGCGATCTCGGTGTCGTCGGTCGGCAGCGGCTCGGCGCTGGCGACCGCGGCGATCGACGCGCCGCGCGCCGGCGTCCAGTTCGCGGGCATCGCGCGCGGCCGGTGGCGATCCCAGAACAGCCGCACCGCGAACAGGCGCACGTCGCGCTCGCTCGACTCCATCAGCCACGCCAGCCGCGCGCGGCCGCCGACCCGCTCGTAGGCGCGGCGGATCACCGTCAGCGCGACCTCGCGGGTCGCCTTGTGCGGGCTCTCGGTCAGGCCGAACACCGCCGCGCCGTCGAGCCAGTCGGCCGGCACCGCGCCGTCGCCGCCGCTCAGCGCGCCGAGCAAGCGCTGGTTGCCCAGCGCCCGCGGCTCGCGGTGATCGCTGGACGCCAGCTGGTAGAGCAGCGCGCGGTCGCCCCAGCGCACCAGCTCCTCGTCGACGATCGCGCACGCCAGCTTGCGGACGTCGGCGCGGGCGTCGGCGAGCAGCGGCGTCACCCGCGCCGCCGGGTAGTCGGCGGCGGTGAGCCGCGGCGTCAGCCCGACCGCCTTGGCCTCGGCCAGCGTCCGGCCCAGCTCGGGGTGGTGGGCGCGCAGGTAGATCGACGCGAACGCCCGCACCGGCTCGGGGCTCTTGGCCCCCGCCGCCAGGTCCCACAGCCGCGCCAGCCCGGCGCCGCGGTCGCCGCCACGCTCGCCCCCGAAGTCCTCGGGCGTGAAGTGCTCGAGCAAGAGCCGCTGCGCGAACGCCGCCAGCTCGGGCTCGGGCGCGCGGGTCAGCTCGAGCAGCCACGGCAGCCCGATCCGCGCCGGCGCCACCAGCGCGCGGTTGCCGAGCATGCGCAGCGCCAGCGGGCGCAGCCGCGGCCGCATCACCAGCCCCTTCACCCACTCGACGTCGAGCGCGTCGCCGGCGAGCTTGCCGGCCTCGAGCCAGCCCGCGACGACGTCGCTGATCGCGCGATCCTCGAGCGCCGTCTGCAGCCAGCGCGCGGTCAGCTCGGCGCCGCTGCGCCGACCCAGCTCCTCGAGGGCGCGCTTGCGCAGCGCGCGATCGCCGCGCGGCTCGGCCAGCGCCGCGATCCAGTGCGTCGCCGGGATCGCGGTGTTCGCGCTGGCGTACCACTCGATCGCGAACTGCAGCTGATCGTACCCGCCGGTCACCAGCGCGACGAACAGCTCGACCGCCAGCTCGGCCGGGCGCGCGCCCTCGCGCAGCTTGGCGGTGGCCAGCGCGCGGGCCGCGGTGACGCCCACCAGCCGGATCAGCGCCGGCAGGCCGATCGTCGCCGCCGGCAGCGCCGCCAGGCGATCGAGCGCGAACGCCACCGCGTCGGCGCCGCCGCCGGTGACCAGCGCGACCAGCGGCTCGACGCCGAGGTCCGGCGCGTGGGCCCGGGCGTAGGCGATCGCGAAGCTCGCCACCGCGGCGTCGCGCGCCGCCAGCCAGCCCAGCACCGCGTCGTGCAGGCCCAGCGCGCGGTACTGCGACGCGTGCAGGTCCGGCCGCGCGCCGAGCAGCTTGACCACGAACGCCGCGACGGGCCCGTCGGTGTGGCGCCGCGCGATCGCCGCGAGCTGCGCCGGCGCCAGCGCGTACAGCGCCGCGGCGTGATCGGCCTCGAGGCCGGCGATCGCCCACAGCGCCACCTGGCGGTGCTGCGCCTCGAGCAGCAGCCGCACCAGCGGCGCCGGCGATAGCTTCCACGCGTCGGGGAAGGCGTGCTGGCCCCACGGCGGCGGCGCGAAGCCGACCGGGCGCTTGGCGCCGCGCAGCCGCTGGCGCCCCCAGATCTGCGCCGCCACCCACGACGGCGCCGCGCGATCGTCGTCGCGGTAGTGGCGCAGCACCTCGATCGCGAACGCCGGGTACGCGTCGGGGACCGCCTGGCCCAGGTGGCGCAGCCAGCGCCACGCGCGCTTCTTCATGTACATCACCGTGCCGGCCCGCAGCTCGGCGCCGTCGTGGGTGCCGGTGCCAGGCCCCAGGCGATCGAAGCGCGCGGCCAGCGCCCCGATCAGCAGCGCGTCGTGCCGCGCCTCGGCGCGCTTGTAGATCGCCTTGGCCGCCTGCCACACGCCCCAGTGCAGCCAGCCGCGGGAGAACACCGTCACCAGCGCCTCGCGGGCCGCGTCGTCGCCGGCGTCGTCGAGGCTGAGCAGCAGCTCGCCGAGCCGCAGCCGCGGCGGCGTCCACGGCGAGCCCAGCGCCGCCTGCCACACCTCGCGGCGGGCCAGCTTGCGCTCGGTCGCGGTCTTGCCGCGCATCGCGTCGGCGCGCAGCAGCTGGAGCATCCGCGGCAGCGTCATCGCGCCCGTGGGCGGGCGGGGCACCGGCGGCGCGTCGGGGTCGTCGTCGTCGCGGCCCTCGGGCGCGCCCGGCTCCGGATCGGGCTGGACCAGGTAGCGGACGATCAGCTCGCCGAGCTGGGGATCGCGATCGCGCGCCGCGCGCTCGACGTCACCGAACGTCACCTGATCGTTCGCGGCCGTCATCCCTCGCCTGCGACGCTATCACGATCGCCGCGCGCGCCAGGGCCACCGCGCGGCAGCGATCGGCACTCCCGCGACCGCGCGCCGCAGGCCCGTGGCGGTCGCCGCCCGCTCAGCCGATGTGGACGCGCAGCCGGCGCCGGCCGAAGTCGCCGACGTGATCGTCGAACCGCCCGGCGATCGTCGTCCCGCACGCGGCGCAGCGATCGCGATCCAGGCGCACCGCCAGGAGCTGGTACCAGTCGCGCTCGATCACCTTGGCGCCGCAGCCCGGGCACAGCGTCGCGTCGCCCTCGGCGTCGTGGACGTTGCCGGTGTAGACGTAGCGGAGCCCGGCGGCGCGGGCGATCCCGCGCGCCTTCGTAAGCGTCGCCGGCGGCGTCGGCGGCACGTCGCCGAGCTTGTAGTCGGGGTGGAACGCCGAGAAGTGCAGCGGCACGTCGACGCCGAGCTCGCCGGCCACCCACTCCGCCAGCTCGGTCAACTCGCGATCGCTGTCGTTGAGGCCGGGGATGATCAGCGTCGTGATCTCGGTCCAGACGCGGGTCTCCTTGACCAGGTAGCGCAGCGTGTCCTTCACCGGCGCCAGGCTCGCCGCGCACTGCCGGTGGTAGAACTCCTCGGTGAACGCCTTGAGGTCGACGTTGGCGGCGTCCATCCCGGCGAAGAACTCGGCGCGCGGCGCGGCGTGGATGTAGCCGGCGGTGACCGCCACCGTCGCGATCCCGGCGGCCCGGCACGCGGCGGCCGCGTCGAGCGCGTACTCCGCGAAGATCACCGGATCGTTGTAGGTGAACGCGACCGAGCGCGCGCCGGCCTGCACCGCGGCGGCGGCGATCGCCTCGGGGCTGGCGCGATCGGCGAGGCGATCCATGTCGCGCGACTTCGAGATGTCCCAGTTCTGGCAGAACCGGCAGGCCAGGTTGCAGCCGGCGGTGCCGAACGACAGCACGCTGGTGCCGGGGTAGAAGTGGTTGAGCGGCTTCTTCTCGATCGGATCGAGCGCGAAGCCGCTCGAGCGGCCGTAGGTCGTCAGCACCATCGCGTCGCCCTGGCGCTGGCGCACGAAGCACATGCCGCGCTGGCCTTCGCCGAGCCGGCAGTCGCGCGGGCACAGATCGCACTGCAGCTTGCCGTCGTCGGCGAGGTGCCACCAGCGCGCGGGGTACGCCGGCTCGCTCATCGCGCCCCCGGCGCCGGGTCGGTCGCGACCTCGGTCGTGTAGCGCCACAGCTCGAGGTCCGGGCTCCAGTAGTCGGCGGGCAGCCCGGCCTTGCGCCGCAGCATCGCCAGGAACGCGGCGGGCTCGGGCAGCTGGGCCCACACCGACGGCAACAGCGTGCCGCGCTGGCCGCGGTGCTTGAGCAAGAGCCCGTCGACGCCAGGCCGGATCGCGCGCAGCGCCTCGGCCTCGGTGGCCACCGGGATCCGGGTCAGCGGCGACAGCACCGACACCTCGATCTCGAGGTGATCGACGTCGGGCAGGGCCAGCCGCATGCCGCGCGGATCGTCGAGGCCCGCGGCCAGCGCGTTGGCGGCCACGTCGACGACGATCGGCCGGCGCGGCTCGAGCGTGCCGATGCACCCCTGCAGCTCGCCGTGGGGCCAGTGCAGGCTGACGAAGGTCGCGCCGGGCGCCTCGGTCCACGCGCCCTCGGGCGGCGTCGCGGTGGGGCCGCCCAGCTCCTGGCGCAGCCGCGCGCGCGCCCAGCGGGCGAGCTCGGCCCGCTGGGGCGCGGTCATCACGACGCCACCTCGTACAGCGCGAACGCGCCGTAGCCGACCACCTCGTCGCGCCGGCCGGCGGTGTCGCCGGAGTTGCGCAGGTCGCACAGCTCGACCCGCAGGCGGCGTCGCCGCGCGACCCACATCAGGCCGTTGATGCCGATCGCGCCGCAGGCGTCGTCGCCCTCGAGATCGATCTCGCGATCGAGGATGCGATCGGCGGTGCGCTCGTCGTGGGCCCGGGCCGCGCGGTACGGCTGGAAGTGCGACAGGTCCGAGCTGACCACGATCACCGTCTCGGGCCCGCCCCACAGCTGCTCGAGCACCGCGCCGACCTCGGCGGCGGTGGCCCGCGAGCCGATCATCGGGACGATCTGGGCGCGCGGGGCGACCCGCTGCAGGAACGGCAGCTCGACCTCGAGCGCGTGCTCGCGGGCGTGGGCCCGGGCGTCGTCGCCGATCCCGGCCTCGGCCAGGGCCGCGGTGTCGACCGCGACCTCGCCCAGCGGCGTGGCCAGGCGCTCGGCGCCCGGGCTGGCGAGCCCGTGCACGAAGACCCGGTGGGCCGGGCCGATCAGCACGACCCGCTCGATGCGGTCGCCGAACGGCGCCAGCCGGGCGAACCCGCTGGCCGCGATCGGCCCCGAGTAGACGTAGCCGGCGTGCGGCACGATCAACGCCTTGGGGCAGGCGAGGGCCGGGGCCACCGGCGCCGCGGCCAGCAGCGCGTCGACCTGGGCGCGCAACGCCTCGGGCGTGGCCGGATAGAAGGTGCCGGCGACGGCGGGCGCGCGGGTGATCGCGGGCATGCCTCGAATGTGGGCACGCATACAACTCGCGCAAGGGGGCGAGGTGTCGCTACGGCGCGCCGCAGGCCGCCACCGCGGTCATCGCGAACCGCACCGGCGCGGCGCCGTTCGAGCACGGCGTGTAGCCGAAGCCGTCGTCGCTGGCGGTCACCGTCGGAGCCTGGAAGGTCAGGTCGCCTTCGACCGAGCACGTCGCCTGCCACACCAGCGCCCCCGCCGCGGGATCGACCACCGCGTCGAAGCCGCTGGTCGATATCACCACGGTGGCGGAGCCGCAGGCCTCGCTGCCTTCCGGCACGTCCTCGTCGCACACCTCCTCGCGGCCCAGCTCCTCCCAGCGGACCGCGACGTGGGTCAGGTCGCCGAGCGCGACCGTCGTGACCTGCGGCGGCGCGCTGTACGCCTCCCACAGCCCGGTGGCCACGTGGTAGCCGTCGGCGCTCTTCACGATGATCGCGCCGCCCTCGGGCACGACGCTCACCGCGAGCTCGGGGCCGCAGCCCGCGTCGGGGGTGCATCCCTCGGCGGCGTCGCCGAGCGCGGCGCGCACGTCGTCCCAGGTGGCGGCGGCGGTGGGGGCGCGAGGCAGGCGCACGCCAGCCGCGCAGGCGTCGCCGCTCGACGGGGGCGCCGCCGTCGGGGTGGTCGAGCGGGCGCCGCCGCCGCAGGCGACGACCAGGGCGAGCAAGGCGGCGGGGCGGGTGAGCACGCGATCGAGCATCACCGACCATCGTATCGCGTCGGACCGCGCGCCGCGCGGGCCAGGCCCGCCGATCGCTTGCGACCTCCGACCGCGCGCTTCCGGGCTCGCGCCGGCGCCCGCGTGGGCCCATCATCGGGGCGTGAAGCCCTACCAGCTGAAGGTCGCCGACCTGATGTCCACCGCGCTCGTCACCATCCGCGCCAGCGAGCTGGTGACCGAGGCCCACGCCGAGATGGAGTCGGCCGCCGTGCGTCACCTGCCGGTCGTCGACGATCACGGCCGCCTGGTCGGCGTGCTGTCGGATCGCGACCTGCTCCGTGCCGCGACCGCGGTCGAGCGCCGCGCCCCGCGGGTGTCCGAGATCATGAGCCCCGACGTGGTCAAGGTCGGGCCCGACACGCCGGCCCACCAGGCCGCGGCGTTGATGCTCGAGCTCACGATCAACTCGGTCGCCGTGGTCGACGAGCACGGCGCGCTGGTGGGCATCGTCACCGCCACCGACTTCCTCGACCTGGCGCGCCGCGCGCTGCTCGGCCTGCCGCTCGAGCGCTGAGCGCCGCTCGTCGCCAGCGGCGGTGTCGAGGTCTCAACGCGCGGCGTCAGCCCGTCGACAACGGCGATCGTTCGATGCCAGCGGTTGCCTGGGCGGCGTCGGCAAGTCCGCGGATCGCCGTGGCGCCCGGCGCTGGCGCGCCCCGTGCTGATGGTCGAGCCATCATGAAGCGCCTCGTCTTCGCCGCCTCGCTGCTCCTGCCCGCGACCGCCCTGGCCCAGTCGTCCCCGCCCGCGGCGCCCGTCGCGGCGCCGGCCCCCACCGACGCGGCCGAGGTCAGCCCCAACACCGCGCTCGGCCTGTCGGTCGGCGTCACGCTCGCCGGCGTCGGCCTGGTCGGGCTCGGCTGGAACGCGCTCGACAGCGCCGCCTCGACGGGGCCCGTGCCGGAGGTGCTGCTCGGGGCCGGCGTGGCCGCGGTCGGGCTGGGCCCGACGGTCGGGCACTGGTACGCGGGGCGCGTGATGACCCGCGGCCTGGCGACGCGCCTCGCCGGGACGGCCGCGGTGCTGGGCGGCGCCGCCCTGCTGATCGCCGACAGCGCGTGCGACGACTGCGAGCGGCCCGACGTGTCGGCGGGCGACCTGCTCATGGGCCTCGGCGTCGCCGCGATCGTCGTCGGCACCGTCGACGACATCGTCTCCGCGCCGGGCGCGGCCCGCCGCACGAACGCCGCGCAGCGCCGCGTCACCGTGACCCCGACGATCAGCCCGCGGCAGGCCGGCCTGGCGGTCGCGGGCACGTTCTGAGCGGCCGCGCGGCGCGGCTCACTCGCCGGTCGCGACGGCGGCCGCGGCGGGGGCGGGCAGGGTGGGCGTGCCGGCGACCTGGCCGTGGCGCTGGTTCTCGACGCGCGCGGCGTCGGCGAAGCGGAACAGGTCGCTCTTGACGTCGTCGGCCAGCGCCGGCGCCGAGCGCACCGCGAGCGTCGAGGCCAGCGCCGCGAGCTTGTCCGCCTGGTGCCACAGGTTCGAGCGGCGCTGGCCGAGCACCGAGCGCCGCGTCGTGAACAGCAAGAGGCCGGTCTTGACGTCGAACAGGCTGGCCTCGAGGTAGCCGTACGCGGTGTGATCCTGGCCGGGCAGGAACGCCGCGCCGACGACCGTCGCGTAGCCCCAGGCGATCGGGCCGACCGTGCTCTTGGTGGCGATGACCTCGCGGTACAGCACCACGTAGCGCAGGCGGTAGCGCGCGGCGATCTCGCGCAGCGCCTCCATGCCCAGCGCGCCCGACGGGATCGGCATGATCTCGGTGACCAGCGTGAACGGCTCGCTGCCGCGCAGCCGCTGCATGAACGGCGCGACGCCGGCCGGCACCCGCAGGTAGTCGGGGTTGGGGCCGCGCCAGTCGGTGGCGGTGACGATCGGCACGACGCCGACGCGCGCCGGCAGGTCGAGCTCGATCGGCGCCGCCAGGATCTGCTGCAGCGCGTCCTCGGTGAGCGCGCCGTTGGGATCGCGGGCGAACAGCGATCGCTCGAGCGGCGGCGGCGGCGGCGCGTCGGCCGCGGCCGGCGCCATCCGCGCCGAGGCGTACTGGGGGCGGGCGCCGCACGCGGCGGCGAGCAGGCAGATCACGAGCAGGGCGGCGGCGCGGCCGCGCGGCGAGATCGACATGGGGAGCTCCTGGGAGGCGGGCAGGGGGCGGGGCAGCGACGCGGGCGCGTCGCCGGGTGGCGCCGTGGAAACGCGGCGGTCGCGATCGGCTTACGCGGTTGGCACGCGGAATCGATCGGCGTACGTTCCGCCGCGATGAAGCTCGCCACGTTGCGTGATGGCACTCGCGATGGCCGCCTGCTGGTGGTGCGCGCCGACGGCGCGGTCGGCGCACCGGCGCCGGCGCCGTGGACCTCGATGCAGCGCGCGCTCGACGACTGGGACGCCGCCGCCCCGGCGCTGCGCGCGGTCGCCGCCGAGCTGGCGGCCGGTACGCTCGACGGCCTGCCGATCGATCCGGCCCGGCTGGCGGCGCCGCTGCCCCGGGCCTACGAGTGGGTCGACGGCTCGGCGTACCTCAACCACGTCATCCTCGTGCGCAAGGCGCGCAAGGCCGAGCCGCCGGCGACCTTGACCACCGATCCGCTGGTGTACCAGGGCGGCTCGGGCGACCTGCTCGGCCCGCGCGATCCGATCGAGCTGCCGGATCCGGCGTGGGGCCTCGACTACGAGTCCGAGGTCGTCGTGATCCTGGGCGACACGCCGCGCGGCGTGGCCGCCGCCGACGCCGCGCCCTACGTCCGGCTGGTGATGCTCGCCAACGACGTCACGCTGCGCAACCTGATCCCCGACGAGCTGGCCAAGGGCTTCGGCTTCTTCCAGTCCAAGCCGGCCACCGCGTTCTCGCCGTTCGCGGTCACCCCCGACGAGCTGGGCCCGGCGTGGGCCGACGGCCGGCTGCAGGCGCGGGTGCGCTCGACCTACAACGGCCAGGTCATCGGCGACTGCGACAGCGGCCCCGAGATGCACTTCTCGTTTCACGATCTGATCGCGCACCTGACCAAGACCCGCCGCTACACCGCCGGCACGATCCTCGGCAGCGGCACGGTGTCCAACGCCGATCGCGCGCGCGGCATCTCGTGCCTCGCCGAGATCCGCATGATCGAGACGATCGACACCGGCGCGCCGAAGACGCCGTTCATGAAGGTCGGCGATCGCATCGCGATCGAGGCGGTGCTCGCCGACGGCACCAGCCCGTTCGGGACGATCGAGCAGGTCGTCGTCGCGCCGGAGCGCGCGTCGTGAACCTGGTCCTGCACAACTACTGGCGGTCGTCGGCCAGCTACCGGGTGCGCATCGGCCTGGCGCTCAAGGGCCTGGCCTACGAGTACCGCGTCGTCAACATCATCAAGGACGGCGGCGCCCAGCACACCGAGGCCTACCGGGCGCTCAACCCGATGGCGCAGGTGCCGACGCTCGAGGTGATCGAGGACGTCGGCTCACCGGTGGTGCTGACGCAGTCGCTGCCGATCCTCGAGTACCTCGACGAGCGCTGGCCGCAGCACCCGCTGTTGCCGATCGGCGCGTCCCACGCCGCGATGGCGACCCGGGCCAAGGTGCGGGCGCTGGCCGAGCTGATCAACGCCGGCATCCAGCCGCTGCAGAACCTGACGACGACGCGCAAGGTCAAGGCGCTGGGCGGCGACGATCAGGCGTGGGTCCAGGGCTTCATCGCCAGCGGCCTGGCCGCGTACGAGGCGGCGATCGCCGAGACCCACGGCCGCTACTCGGTCGGCGACGCGCCGACGCTGGCCGACTGCTGCCTGATCCCGCAGCTGTACTCGGCACGGCGGTTCGGCGTGTCGCTCGACCCGTACCCGCGGCTGCGCATCATCGACGCCGCGTGCGCCGACGACGCGGCGTTCCAGGCCGCGCACCCCGATCGCCAGCCGGACGCGGTGGCGTGAGCCGGGCCGCGCTCGCGCCCCTCGTGGCGCTCGCGCTGGCGGGCTGCGGCGGGCCCGAGGCGGCACCGCGCGCGCCGTCGAACACCCCGACGGCGGCCGCGGACGCGCCGGTCGCCGAGCCCGACGGCGTCGTCGTGCTCGACCCGGGCACCGGCCCGCGGCGCGCGCTGCGCTACCAGATCGCCGACGGCACCACGCGCCACGCGACCTACCACGCGCGCACCACGCCGGCTGGCGCGAAGCCCGTCGACATCGACCTGACGTGGGACTACGCCTTTGCGCGCGCGGGCGACGACGCGGTCGTCACGCTGACGCTGGGCCCCACCCAGGTGCCGGTCCCAGCCGGCGCGTCGGGGGCGTGGCACCTCGGCGCGCGTGGGAAGCACGCGCCCACGCCGACCACCAACGCGGGCCGCGTCGTCCTCGAGCAGACCCAGGCCGAGCACATGCTGCCGATCGTCCCGGTGGCCGCGATCGGCGTCGGCGCACGCTGGACCGTGCCGATGGGGATCAGCGCCGGCCTCGGCGCGGCGCCGCTCCCGGGGCAGGCCACGTGGACGCTGGTGTCGCGCACCGACACCACCGCGGTGGCCCGGGCCACGATCGACGTACCTCCGACCGACGTGGACGTCGGTGCCGGCCGGCTGACGATGGGCGGCCGCGGCACGATCGACGCCCGGGTCGACCTCGCGGCCTACACCGCGACCGCGACCATGACGCTCGAGCTCACGGCCGGCGACGACGACACCGCCACCGCGGCCGCCATCGCGATCGACCTGCGGATCGAGTGACCGGCTACGGCCCGGCGTCGACGCCGACCGGCGCGCCGGCGCCGCGCACCGCGGTGGCCACGCCGGCGGCGGCCAGCGCCCGGGCCAGCTCGTCCCAGGTGCCCTGGCGCGCGTCGCCGGTGACGACGACGTCGGCGCCGCCGCGGCACGCGGCCACCGCCGCCGCGGGCGTGGCGGGCTTGCCGTCGACGGTGACGCCGGTCGCGTCGACGCGCAGCTGACAGCGCGCCGGCGCGCTGGCCGACCCCGAGCCGGTGCCAGTGCCCGCGCCGCCGCGGCCGCCGCCCAGCCCGTCGCCGCCGCCGAGGCCGAACCCGCCGCCGCAGCGGATCGCCAGCAGCGCGATGATCAACACCGCGATCACCGCCGCGACGAACAGCCGGCGCCGGCGGCGCTGCCGCGCCAGCACCTTGGCCACCGCCGACTCGACCTCGCGCGGCGTGGTCACGGCGTCGCCTCCGGGTACAGGATCAGCGCCAGCGCGTGCTGCTCGGGGTGGCAGCGCTCGGCGTCGCGCTCGAGGCCGGCGACCAGCGCCACCGGCAGCGCGGCCCGCGGCGCGTCGGGCGCGATCACCACGACGGCGTCGCGCAGCGTCGCCAGCCCGAACCCGGCGGCGACCAGCGCGCACACCCGCTGCGCCGCCGCGCGATCGCCGACGTACGCGACGCCGACGTCGGGATCGGCGTCCGCCGTCAGCAGCGGCACCGGCAGCGCCCGGCGATCGCCGTCGCGCTCGAGCGCGGCCAGCGTGCCGTCGGCGGCGATCCGCGCGACCAGGAGCGGCGCGCCAGCCAGCTGTGCGGTGGTCGCGTCGATCGCGGCCTGGCGCAGCGCCGCGCCGGCGAGCGGCGCGGGCGGCGGGGCCGGCGGCGGCGGCGCGGCCTCGGCCGCGGCCGGCGCCTGGCGCGCGGCCAGCTGCACCAGCGCCGCGAACACCAGGATGAACAGCACGTCGAGCAGCGACGTGAGCGACGGTGGCGGCGGCACCCAGCGCCTCACGGCCGCACCGCCGCGCGGCGCCGCGCGTCCCACGCCTCGAGGTTCTTGGCGCAGGCGTCGACCCACGCGGTCAGGCGCATGCCGTACAGGCTCGACAGCACGATCGAGTAGCCGAGCCCGGCCACCGTGGTCCACACCGCCAGCGCCAGCGGCCCGAGCAGCGCGTCGGCGTCGCGGGCGATCGTCAGCGACAGGCCCAGGCCGACGACGGTGCCCAGCAGGCCCAGCTGGCGCAGCAGATCGATCCAGAACGCCAGCGCCGGCTCGAGCCGCAGCGCGCGCATCTGCCACGACCGCACCTGGCGCGCCGCCCACGCCGCGTCGGTCGCGATCCACACCGCGTGGGCCTCCTCGCGCACCGCCGCCGCGTCGAGCCCACCGCCGCGCTTGGCCTCGGGCGCGTCGACCAGCTCGAGCCCCAGCTGCTCGGTCAGCACCCGCACCCAGCGCAGCTCGCCGGCGACGTGCAGCCAGGCGCCCGCGAACACCAGCGTGATCACGACCAGCGACAGCGCGGTCAGGCCCCAGCCGTGGACGAAGGTGGCCATCGCCCCGAGGATACACGCCGCCGCGGCCGGCCGCCCTGACGCCGGCGTACACTCGCTGCGTGCCGACCGTCACCAACTTCGGCAAGAACCTGCGGTTCCGGCCGCGGCAGATCGCGCGCCCGCGCGATCGCGCCGAGGTGCAGGCGATCGTGCGCGCGGCCCGCACGCTGCGCGCGGTCGGCGCCGCGCACTCGTGGTCGCCGGCGATCGTCACCGACGACACGCTGGTGTCGCTCGATCGCATGCGCCGGCCGCTGGCGCTCGATCGCGCGCGCATGCAGGTGACCGTCGAGGGCGGCATGCGCCTCCACGAGGTCAACGCGTACCTCGCACGCCACGGCCTCGCGCTCACCAGCCTCGGCTCGATCGATCAGCAGGCGGTGGCCGGCGTCATCGCCACCGGCACCCACGGCAGCGGCGCGCGCTTCCGCTGCATCAGCGCCCAGGTGGCGCGGCTCGAGCTGGTCGACGGCCGCGGCCAGGTGGTGACGCTGGCCCGCGGCGACGCCGACTTCGCCGGCGCGGTGGTCGGCCTCGGCGCGCTCGGCGTCACCACCGCGGTCACGTTCGACGTGGTGCCGGCGTTCCAGCTCCACGACCTCACCACCCGGGCGTCGTTCGCCGACGCGCTGGCCGGCCTCGACGCGGCGCTGGCCGCCAGCGATCACTACAAGCTGTGGTGGCTGCCGCCGTCGGACGACGTCATCGTCTACGACCGCCGCCGCACCGATCGCCCGGCCGACGACTCGCGGCTGCGGCGGTTCGTCAAGGATCGCGTCGTGTCGGTGGCGATGTACCGCGCGCTGGTCGCGGCCGGCCGCGCCTCGGGCCGCCGCTGGATCCCCGGCATCAACCGCTTCCTCACCCGCGAGGCCAGCCGCCCGCTCGATCGCGTCGTGCCGAGCACGATCGGCTTCTTGACGCCGGTGCCGCCGGTGCACCGCGAGGGCGAGTGGGCGTTCCCGGCGGCCGACGCCGCGCGGCTCCTGCCCGCGTACCGCGCGCTCCTGCTGGGCGGCGGCCACACCTACAACTTCATCCAGGAGCTGCGGTGGAGCGCCGCCGACGACCTGTGGCTGTCGCCGGGCTACCAGCGCGACACGATCTGGCTGTCGCTCTACAACATCGACCCCGCCGGATGGCCGGCGCAGCTCGAGCGCATGGACGACTTCGCGCGGGCCCACGGCGGCCGGCCGCACTGGGGCAAGGAGGCGCGCTTCGATCGCGCTTACCTGCGCCAGCAGTACGCGCGGCTCGACGACTTCGCCGCGCTGGCCGATCGCTACGATCCCGAGCGCAAGTTCCGCAACCGGTGGCTCGACGCGATCCTCGAGGGCTGACGCGCCGCCGCGCCCGCGCTTACCACTCGCCGCGCTCGTAGTCGCGCAGCCGCCAGCTGCGCCCGGTCAGGTGATCGAGCACCGTGCCGTCCTGGGCCCGCACGGTGCGGCGCTTGTCGCCGCGCATGCCGCTGCCGACCTGGCGCCGGCGGGCGTCGTCGCGATCCCGGGCGGCGGCCGCCGCCGCGACCGCGGCCAGCCGGGCGCGCAGCGTCGCCAGCGCGACGGCGCGGTTCTGGTGTTGCGAGCGCTGACCCTGGCTCTTGACGATCAGGCCGGTCGGCAGGTGCCGCAGCTGCACCGCGCTGTCGGTCTTCTGCAGGTGCTGGCCGCCGGCGCCGGTGGCCCGGCACGCGGTCCACTCGAGGTCGGCGGCCGGCAGCTCGAGCGCGGTGGTCGCCGGCTCGGGCAACACCGCGACGGTGATCGTGCTCGAGTGCACGCGCCCGCGCTTCTCGGTCGGCGGCACCCGCTGCCAGCGGTGGCCGCCGGCCTCGTCGTGGAACAGCCCGGCGTCGGGGCCGAGCGCGCGGAACACGATCAGGCCCGGGCGCGCGTCGCACAGCTCGAGGTCAAAGTCGCCTCCGGGCGGCGAGCCGCTGGTAGATGGCGAACTGCTCCGCGACCAGGAGCTTGGCGTCGGCGCCCCCTTCGGCGGCGCGGATCTCGACGATGACGGTGGGATGGCTCATGACACTTCCTCCAGCGCGCGGCGCCGCCGGCCCACGGGGGCATCGACGGCGGCAGGCGCGCGCGGCTCGAGACGAAAGACGGACGGGACGAGGCGGTCGATCAGGACCGTCGTCAGGTCTTCCGGAGCGGCGAGGAGGCGATGCGCACGACGCGTCTTAGGTAGCACCGGCGCGGCCGACCGCCAACCAGGATCGACCGCCGGGCGCTCCCCGTGATACGCCCTGACGCCATGAGCAAGCTCGCCCCGCTCGGCATCACCCGCCTCGCCGGCCTGCACTACTACGTCCACGATCTCGAGCGCAGCCGGCGGTTCTACGTCGATCGCCTCGACTTCGCCGAGACCTGGCGCTCGACGCCGGACCTCGAGGCCCGCGGCCGCCAGCGCTCGGCGGCGTTCACCGCCGGTGACGTCGCGGTGGTGGTCAGCTCGCCGATCGCCGGCGCCGCCGGGCCGCCGTCGCGCGCCGCGCGGTTCCTGGGCAAGCACCCCGACGGCGTCGGCACGCTGGTGTTCGAGGTCGAGGACGTCGAGCACACGTTCCGCGAGCTCGAGGCCCGGGGCGGCACGCCGATCGACGAGATCCAGACCTTCACCAGCGACGGCGGCACGCTGCGCCAGTTCTCGATCACCACGCCGTTCGGCGACACGACGTTCCGGTTCTGCGAGCGCCGCGGCTACGCGCCCTTGTACCCCGGCGCCGAGGCGGTGGCCGCCGGGGCGCACAACCGCTACGGCTTCGGCCACATCGACCACGTCACGTCGAACTTCCAGACGATGAAGCCGGCGCTCCTGTGGATGGAGCACGTGCTCGGCCTCGAGCAGCTGTGGCAGGTCGCGTTCCACACCAGCGACGTCGATCCCGGGCGCCAGTCGGGCTCGGGGCTCAAGTCGATCGTCATGTGGGACCCGAAGAGCCAGGTCAAGTTCGCCAACAACGAGCCGGCGCGGCCGTTCTTCAAGGCGTCGCAGATCAACATCTTCAACGAGGAGCTGCGCGGCGACGGCGTGCAGCACGCGGCGCTGACGATCGCCGACATCGTCGAGGGCGTCCGCGGCCTGCGCAAGAGCGGCGTGACCTTCATGCCGACCCCGGGCAGCTACTACGACATGCTGCCGGCGCGGCTCGACAAGACCGGCATCGGCCAGATCGACGAGGACCACCAGGTCCTCCGCGACCTCGAGATCCTGGTCGATGGTGACCACCATCACGCCTACATGTTGCAGATCTTCCTCAAGGAGTCGGCCGGCCTGTACGGCGACCCGGCGGCGGGGCCCTTCTTCTACGAGATCATCCAGCGCAAGGGCGATCGCGGCTTTGGTGCCGGGAACTTCCGGGCCCTGTTCGAGAGCATCGAGCGCGAGCAGCAGAAGCCGGTGTGACCCGACGTGGTCGTGGGCCGCACAACGGCCCCGATCGCCCAGCCAGGCGTCGCTACCCCACCGATTCCTCGCGTCGCGGCGAGGTCGGCCGGGACTTGGCGTATCCTGATCGAGACGCATGGCCGGTGAGAAAGAGAAGACGCTGTTCCTGCAGATGGCTCCGGCGATCCCCAAGCCGGCCGCCACCGGCGACGCCGTGCTCCTGGCCATCTACCCGCCGGGCCCCGGCATGGGCCGTCGCTTCAGCCTGACCCAGGGCGAGCACGTCGTCGGTCGGCTGCCCGAGCTCGACGTGCCGCTCGAGGGCGACGGCCTGTCGCGCAAGCACGCGCGGATCTTCCGCGACGACGCCGGCTGGCAGGTCGAGGACCTGGGCTCGACCAACGGCGTCCACGTCAACGACGCGAAGGTCCAGCGTCACCCGCTGCGCGACGGCGACCTGGTGCGCTTCGGCACCGCGATCTGCAAGTTCCTCTCGGGCGACAACATCGAGGCCCAGTACCACGAAGAGATCTACCGGATGTCGATCATCGACGGACTCACCGGGGTCCACAACAAGCGCCACTTCCTCGAGTTCCTCGAGCGCGAGCTGGCCGCGGCGGTGCGCAACCGCACGCCGCTGGCGCTGGTGATGATCGACATCGACCACTTCAAGAAGATCAACGACACCCACGGCCACCTCGCCGGCGACGCCGCGCTCAAGGAGCTGTGCCGCCGGCTCAAGCCGCGCGTCCGCGCCACCGACCTCTTGGCCCGCTACGGCGGCGAGGAGTTCGCGGCGGTGCTGCCGGCCACCGATCGGGTCGGCGCGGCGGCGTTCGCCGAGGAGCTGCGCGCGCTGGTCGCGAGCGCGCCGTTCGTCCACGAGGCGCTGGCCATCCCGGCGACGATCAGCCTCGGCGTCGCCGAGATCGATCACGCCGACCCCGGCCGCCCCGAGGATCTGGTCAGGCGCGCCGACGCCAACCTGTACGAGGCCAAGCGCAGCGGCCGCAACCGCGTCGTCAGCTGAGCCGGCGAACGGGGCGGCGTGGATTTCGGCTCGCCCGCAGGCGCGGCGGCGTGGTAGCGATGACGCGAGCGCGGTCGGTCGTCGGCCGACGCGCGGTCATCCTGGAGTAACTCAGCAGCAGAGTATCCGGCTGTTACCGGAATGGCGCACGTGCGAGTCGTGCCTCCAGGTCGAGGGACGCATGGAAGTGAACATCGGCTACGCGTGGGGCCAGCTGATGCACGCGCGACACACCGCGGCCACGCACGCCGATCCCGACGTGCAGGCGCGGGCGCGCGGGCGGATCGTCGAGTGGGAGCGGGTGATCGCCGGCATGGTCGCCGGGACCATCGACGTCGGGTCGCGCACGCCGACCGCGGCGCCGGCGTGGGTCACGCTCGAGGTCGTGACCGGCGGGTTCGCGACCGGCGGCTACGTCGCCGGCGGGCCGCTGGCGGCGTTCGAGGTCGCGCTCGCCGCCGAGCTGGGCGTCGCGCCGACCCGGCTGGCGCTCAACCTCGCCCACCTCGACGGCGGCCCGGGGGTGGCGCGGCTGGCCGCTGGCGCCTACGCGATCGACGTGCCCGAGGCCGGCGCGCTGCCGGTGGTGGCGTGGCTGGTCGAGCACGGCGAGCTCGATCGCGCGCGCGCGCTGGTCGACCAGCTGACGCCGTGGCTGGGCGAGCTGCGCTTCTACCCGCGCCCGGCGACCGCGCCGCCGCCGCCGCGCGCGACGGTGCGCCGCCAGGACCTCGGCGTCACCGTCGACGGCCTGGACCAGCCGCGGCGGCAGCCCCGCCTCGACGCGATGCACGCCGCGCTGACCGTGTGGGCGCCGCTGTACGATCGCGCGATCGCGCTGGCGCTGGCGACCTGCGAAGACCCGCCGCGGCCGATCGACGGGCGCGTCGCCGGCGGGCGCCTGGGTGTCCGGTATCCGGACGGCTGGGGCGCGCAGGTCGCGGCGCTGGCCGGCGACGTCCGCGCCGCCGGTCGGGCGACGACCGCGCGCGCGCGGGCGGTGGGCGAGCTGGTCGCGCGGCTGGCCGCGATCGCCGACGGCCGGGCCGGCTTCGACGGCGCGATCGCGCGGCAGGTGGCCCGCCACGTCGCGGCCCACGGCGCGCCGGGCAGCCCGACCCACGCCGCGCGCCGGG
>JAEUJY010000063.1 GCA_016794525.1 Myxococcales bacterium | reverse complement strand
GACGCCGCCGGGCTCGAGGAGCTGGCGGCGGTCGCCGGCCGCTCGCTGGCCCGGGCCCACGGCCGCGCGCCGACCGTCGAGGGCGCGCCGGCGGCCGCGGCGATCGCGCCCCGGCTGCGGGGCCAGGCCGACGCGCTGGCGGCCGCCTGGCAGCGCGACGCCGTCGATGACGCCGCCCGGCTGGGCGCCGACCACGCCGCGTTCGTCGACGCGCTGGCCGGCGACCCGCTGCTCGGCGGTGCGCCGTGAAGGCCGCGCTGGCGCTGGCGCTGGTCGCGCCGCTCGCGCTGGCCGCCGGGCCGAGCCGCGCCGAGCCGACGCTGGCCGCCCGCGGCCGCGCGGCGGTGAGCGCCGCGGCGATCGCCGAGTCGGCCGGCGGCACCACCGCGACCCGCTTCGACCTCGAGCGCGCCGAGGTCGGCGGCGACCTCACCGCCGGCGCGCACGGCGTCGGCACGCTCACGCTCGAGGCGATCCGCTCGGCGGGCCCGAGCAGCGCGATGGGCATCGACGGCGACTCGCTGGTGACGCGGCTGCGCCACGCCGCGCTGGGCGCGCGCTGGGCGGCCGGCGCGACGCTGACGCTGACCGCGCGCCTCGGGCTGGTGCCCGATCCGTGGACCGCCGCCCTCGCCGACCACCCCGAGCGCGCGCTCGGCCGCCCGCTCACCGAGGACGCGGCGCTGGTCGCCCCCAGCGATCTGGGCGCCGAGCTGGTCCTGGCGGCGGGCCGGTGGCTGCGCGTCGTCGTCGTCGTCGGCAACGGCGAGGGCGCGCGCGACGTCGAGCGCAACCGCGGCAAGACCACGTCGGCGGTGGCGCGCGTCGCGTGGCGCGCGCCGGCGGTCGGCGAGCTGGCGCTGACCGCCTACGGCCGCGACGGCTCGGTCGGCCCCGGCGCGGCGCGCAGCCACCGGCTCGGCGCCGCGGTGACCTGGCACCACGCGCGCGCCGCCGCCGGCGTCGAGCTGGTGCGCGGCTGGGGCGTCGACGCGCAGCCCGACGCCCGCGCGCTGGCCGCGACCGCGTGGCTCGACGCGCCGATCGTCGCGACGGCCGGCGTGACCGCGCGCGCCGATCGGCTGCGCGTCGACGGCGGCGCCGCCGCGCTCGCGCGCTGGACCGGCCGCGGCGCCGCGTGGTGGGCGCTGGCCCCCGGCGCGCGCGTCGAGCTCGCGGTCGAGCGCGACCAGGCCGACGCCGACGCGGCGGTGATCCCCGGCGCCGCCACCGCCACCGACGCCACCCGGGTGCTGCTCCGGGTCCACGGCAGCTTCGAGGACGCCCCATGAGAACCATCGCCATCGCCGCCTCGCTGGTCGCCACCGCCGCGTGCAGCGCGGCCAGCTCTGGCCCCGACGCGTCGCCGCTCCCCGTCGACGCCGCCGCCGTCGATGCGCCGCCGGGCGGGCCGTGCCCGCTGACCGTCAACGAGGTCGCGGCCGCCGGCGTCCCCGACGACTGGTTCGAGCTGATGAACGTCAGCGGCGCGCCGATCGAGCTCGCGCAGTTCCGCTTCACCGATGAGGCGGCCGATCTGGCCGGCGCGATCCCGCTACCCGCCACCGTGCTGGCGCCCGGCGCGCGTCACGTGCAGGAGGTGTCCGACGCCGCCAACGGCTTCGGCCTGGGTGCGGGCGACGCGGTGTGGATCTACTGGGCCGGCGTGGCCGCGCCGTGCACCGGCGTCGACTGGGACAGCGGCGACGCGCCGGCCGGCGGCTCGTGGGCCCGCGTGCCCGACGGCACCGGCGCCTACCGCACGACGACGCCCGACACCCGCGGCGTCGCCAACCGCTGAGCGAGCGCGAGCGCGCTCGCGGCTGCCCCCGCGGCGCTCACCACGCGAGCAGCAGGCGCGCGTCGCGGTAGGTCCGCCCGCTCGCGCCCAGGCCGGTGTCCTCGTCGTCGACGCGGGCGTGGACCCGCGTCGCCGGCCGCAGCACCGCGTCGCGCCCCCGGGTGAAGCTCTGCTCGCGCACCACCGCCAGGTACGTCTTGTCGAGCGCCAGCGCCCGCGCCCGGCTCGGCGCCAGGAGCCACGCCAGGTCGCGCGGCCCACCGACCGCCGCCGAGGCCAGCGCCGCCTCGTCGAGCTGGCCGTCGGGGAAGAACCGCGCGAGCAGCTCGTCGTTGGCGCGGGTCTCGTCGCCGCCGCCGACCCGCGCGAAGTAGGTGGCCAGCTCGGGCCGGGCGTGGCCGAGCTGCGGCCGATCGCGGAGGCCGCGGAGATCCTGGGGCCGCCAGCCGTCGCCGCCCGGCACCTTGCGCGGGAACGCGAACGAGTGATCGACGGTCACGCCCAGCGCGCCGTGGCAGCCCAGGCAAGCGCGGTGCTCCTCGTCGGTCTGCAGCCGCAGCCGGCCGTCGGCGTCCTCGATGAAGCCCTGGTACTGCCAGCCGAAGCCGTTGAGGAAGCCGACGGTCGCGTCGCCCTGGTAGCGCGGCGTGCGGCCCTCGCTCTTCTCGTCGGCGACCTCGGCGTAGGCGCGGGCCGCGCCCCAGTCGTCGAGCTGCTCGACCTTGCGCGCGTAGCGCAGCTCCTTCATCCGCGCCGCCATCAGCGTCGGCTGATCGGGATCGAGGTAGCGCACCGAGTGCAGCAGCTCGGTGCCGCGCGGGTACTGCTGCGCCAGCACCGGCTCGCCGGCCGCCGCGCCGGCGTAGCGCGCCGGCAGCCGGCGGATCCGCGCCACGCCGCCGGTGATCGCGCCGTCGCCGTCGAGGTCGACGCCCAGCGCGCGCTCGTCGACGGCCTCGACCGCGCGATCCACCGCCGCGGTCGCTGTGGGCGCGGTCACCGCGGCCTCGACCAGCGCGAGGTTGAGCCGGTAGATCGCCGGATCGTCGACGCCGTCGGCGCCGCGGCGGAACGCCGCCGGCAGGCGGATGAACAGATCGCCGGCGGAGCCGTTGGTCGGCACGAACGCGCCCGGGAACGGCTGGTAGCGCACCGCGCGCCAGCCGCTGCCGTCGCGCGCCAGCCCCGCCGCGTCGAAGCCGCGCGCCAGGTCGAGATCGGGCCGAAAGCCGCCGTAGCTGCCGGGCAGCGCCGCCATCGCGGCGACCAGCGGGCGGTAGTTGTCGCGGCGGACGTAGTCGAGGATCGCCGCGTCGTCGATCGCCGCGATCGCCGGGCGGCGGTCGACGAACAGGTTGCGCCACGGGTTGGTGCGCGCGCTGTCGGCGAACCCGTAGCGCTCCTGCAGGTCGCCGTCGTCGAAGCGGGTCCGGCCGCGCCCGTCGGTGTGGCACACCCAGCACGGGTTCGACGTGCCGTCGGTGCGCGTGTAACACATCGGCGGGATCGCCGCGTCGGGGTTGGCGACGACGCCGGCGCGGGCCCGCGCGGTCGCCAGCGGGTCGAACCCGGCGTCGATCGCCAGCGGCGCGTCGCGCTCGGCGCAGGCCGCGGTCGCGACGCCGATCAGGAGGACGAGCAGGCCGGTGCGCATCGCCGCCTCACCGCGCCGGCCAGGCCGACTGGTGATCTTCGCCGGGGTGCTGCACGCTCAAGAACAGCGTGCCCATGCCGGCCGAGAACGCGGGGCCGGTGGCCTCGGCGTCCGACGGCACCGCGGCGACGCGGAACGCCTTGCCGAACGTCGGCGTCGGCGTCGACCGGTGCGCCGGGTCGAGGTCGAGGTAGTAGACCGCGTCGGCCGAGCGCTTGAGGCTGGTGCCGAAGTTGCCGTCGGTGCCGAACCACACGCCGCGCTGGCGGTCGATCAACAGGTTGTCGGGATCCGCGGCGTCCCACAGGCCGCCGGCGTCGCTCCCCGCGAACACCTGCCAGTAGCTGAACGTCGCCGAGGTCGCCGGGGTCGCCGGGCTGGCCTCCTGGATCGCGAAGATGCCGCCGACCTTGTCGCCGCGGTTGGGCGACGTCGACGAGTGGGTCGCCGGCGGATACAGCTTGCCGCTGCCGTCGAGCGCGACCTGGCGGTCGTGGTTGGTGAACGCGACGTACAGCCGCGGCGTCCCCGACGCGTCGCGCGGGTTCCACTCGATGTCCTCGGGGCGGTTCAGCTCCATGGCGCCGATCTTCAGCGCCGCGGTGAACATCGCCTTGCGCACGTCGGCGGTGGAGGTGAAGCCGCCGATGCCGTTCCACTGGTTGTCGGCCAGCGCCGCGCCGACCGTGCGGGTCGCCTCGCCCATCGCGGCCGCGTTGGGCGCGACGTCGGTCGAGGTCAGCGACAGCTCGATCCACCGCCCCTGCCCCGGCGCCTGCTCGCTGGGCACCGCGCCGCCGACCAGCCGGCGGCCGTGGGCGTGGTCGAGGCCCGCGAAGTGCGCGACGTAGACCTTGCCGGTGTCGAGCAGCGCCCGCATCTGCGCCTTGGTCATGCCCGCGGTGTAGGGCTGGCTCGACACGAACTTGAAGATGTGGCCGCCGCGGCGGTCGTTGCCGGCGTACAGCACGACCGGCTGGCCCGGCACCAGCTTCCAGTCGGCGCCCAGCGCGAACGTCGCGTTCTCCCACGCCGCGCGGCCCAGCGCGCCGACCTTGCGGTGGCCGACGCCGGCGGTGGTCTTGCCGTAGTACTCGTCGGCGGCGACGCCGGGATCGACCTCGACCATGAAGCCGTAGGCGTCGCGCGGGTGCGACGCGTTGGCGTCGGGGCTGACGAAGTCACCCGACGTCGACGGCGCGGTCGTGAAGGCGATCGGCGCGCCGGGGTCGAAGCCCTGGCCGGTCACGAACTTCTGGCTCGAGCTCCACGCGGTCTCGATGTCGCCGTAGCTGGTGCCGACGTTCTCCTCGCCGCTCAGGATCGTGCCCCACGGCGTGACCGCGCCCGAGCAGTTGCCCTGCATGCCGACGACGACGTCCTCGGGCAGCGCCGCGCCGAGATCGTCGTGATCGGCGCTGACGTCGAGGCCGGTCACCTTCACCAGCGTCGCGTCGGTGGCGTCGTAGCGCCGCGCCGGCTGCGCGCGATCGAGCGCCCACGCGCCGGTGGCCGGGTCGCGGACGACGTGCATCCACGAGCCGCCGACCTGCTTCTTGTACTCGTCGACGTACGCGGTCAGATCCTGCGCGGTCCAGGTGGCCGCGGTGGGCGCGGCGGTGATCGCGCCCCAGTACGACAGGAACCGCGCGAACGACAGGTGCTGGCCGGTCGGCGCGGCGGTGGCCTTGGGCCGCGCGCCCGAGATGTACTCGTGGTTGACCCACAGCCACGCCGACGCGTCGCTGCCCTGCCAGTGCGGCGTGCCGCCCGCCTCCCAGCCGTCGCCGAGGTACGCGATGTAGTCGGCGTTGGCGCCGAAGCGCGGCGTCACCGTCGCGCCCGCCATGTTGTCCCAGGTCAGCGGATCCATCCACTTCACCACCACCTCGGGCACCAGGCCCTTGATGGCGCGGACGGTGTCGGTCGACGCCGCCGCCAGCGGGAAGCCGAAGTCGGCGGGCAGCGTGCCCTGGCCGGTGCGCCGCACCAGCTCCTTCACGTAGTCGGCGACGTTGGCCGCGCCGGTGCCGGCCGCGTCGCAGTAGCCGAGCGCGACCACCGCCGACAGCGGCGCGGCGCCGGGGACGCCCTCGATCGCCGCGGTCGAGCGACCGCCGAGCGGACAGGCGGCGCCGTCGTGACCGTTGGTGCCGTTGGTGCCGTTGGTACCGTTGGTACCGTCGGTGCCGTTCGTGCCGTCGGTGCCGTCGGCGCCGGGCGGGCCCGCCGGGCCGGCCGGGCCGACCGGGCCCTCGTGCTCGCTGTCGCCACAGGCGACGACCTGCGTCGCCAGCATCGCCATCAGGATCGTCGATCGAACTCGCATCGCGTGCTCCTTGGTTGCCGGGGCACGTTCGCCGCCGCGCGTGACCGCGCGGTGTGGCATCGGCAACGCTTCGCGCTCGCGATCGTCGCGATCGCCGAGCGCGGCTCGCTGCGATGCGATCGCCGCCGCAAGGTCGGCGCGCCGCGACGGCGCCGTCACGCACGCGCGCCGCGCGATCGATCAGCCGAAGTGGTACGCCGACAGCTGGAGCCCGAGGATCGTGCCCGCGTACGCGACCCGCCCGCGATCGGCGCCGGCGGCGCCCGCGATCACCATCATCGGCAGCAGGTGCTCCTCGCGCGGGTGCACGGCGCGCGCGGCCGGCGCCTGGGCCCACGCGGCCAGCGCGGCGTCGCGCTCGGCGGCCGGCGCGGTGCCCGTGGCCTGCAGCCAAGCGTCGAACGCGGCGGCCGCGGGCCGGGCCCGCGGATCGCCGAAGCCGCGCATGTTGTGATAGGTCATGCCGCTGCCGACGAGGAACACGCCCTCGTCGCGCAACGGCGCCAGCGCGCGCCCGATCGCCAGGTGCTCGGCGGGGTCGAGGCCGCGCTTGAGGCTGACCTGCACGGTCGGCACCGCCGCGTCGGGGTACGCCAGCTTGAGCGGCACGAACGCGCCGTGGTCGAAGCCGCGCGCCGCGTCCTCGGCGGTCGCGACGCCGGCGCCCTCGAGCAGCGCGCGCACCCGCGCGGCGACCGCGGGCTCGCCCGGCGCCGGCCAGGTGATCTCGTACGATGCCGGCGGGAAGCCGTAGTAGTCGTAGAGCATCGGCGGCCGCGACGAGGTCATCACCGTCACCACCGGCTCCTCCCAGTGCGCCGAGATCACCACCAGCGCCTTCGGCGGCGTCGGCGGAAGCGCGGCCAGCCCGCGCAGGTACCCGGCCAGCTGATCTTGCTCGGCGCGCGAGCCGATGCCGGTGTCGACGAACGGCCACGGGCCGCCGCCGTGCGGCACGAACGCCACCGGCATCCGGGTCGCGGGGCGCGCGCGCCGATCGCCGTCGGCGTCACACGCGGGGACGGCCGCGGCCCCGACCGCGGCGGTTGCGGTGGCGACGCCGAGCGAGAGCACGTCGCGGCGGGTCAGCCCGGGAGAGGTTGGCTCGGACATGCGGACCATCGTGGCGCGGGTCGCCGCGGACCGGTAGCCGCCGGCGTGGACCACGGTGTTCGACCAGCGCACCAATCGCAGGAGGTTCGTCGCCGAACCGCCCGCCGCGGGGCCGGGCCGCGCGGCCACGCGCCGCATGGCGACCGTCGGCGCCGGCCCTAGGTTGTCACCATGACCAAGGTGGTCTACTGGCGCCGGGACCTCCCCCCGCTGTCCGAACAGATCGAGGGCGAGCACGAGCTGATCGCCACCAGCGAACACGCCCAGATGTCGCTGGCCAACCGCGACGAGCTGTGGGGCCGCTGCTACCGCAGCCTGACCGCGCGGGCCGAGGCCCGGCTGGCCCAGGAGGTCGCGCGGCTCGGCGGCAGCTGCGCCCACGTCCTCGACGAGCAGGTCACCAGCAAGGTCGACGACGCGACCGGCGCGATGTGGCTGGTCGGCGTCTACCGCTACGTGCTGTACCGCCACCCACCCGGGGCGTGACGGCGAACGCTAGCCCTTCTTCCAGGCCGACTTGCCGCGGTACGCGTCGAGCGCGGCCTGCATGATCTTTAGCGCCTCGGCGCGGTCGTAGGGCCGGTCGACCTCCGAGGTCTTGCCCTCGAGGATCTTGTAGTCGCGGAAGAAGCGATCGAGCTCGACCACCAGGTGCGGCGGCAGCTGCCGGGCGTCGGTGTAGTGGTTGAACGCAGGATCGTCGACGGCCACCGCGATGATCTTGTCGTCGCCGCCCTTGTCGTCGCGCATGCGCAGGCCGCCGATCGCGCGGGCCCGCACGATCGTCAGCGGCACCACCGGCTCCTGCATCAGCACCAGCACGTCGAGCGGATCGCCGTCGTCGGCGTGCGACTGCGGGATGAAGCCGTAGTTGGCCGGGTAGTGCACCGACGAGTACAGCACGCGGTCGAGCATCAACATGCCGGTGGCCTTGTCGATCTCGTACTTGAGCTTGGAGCCCTTGGGGATCTCGATGACCACCGGGACGAAGTCTTCGATCGACGACGGCACTACGATGTCGTGCAGGGGATGCATCGCCGGACAGCGTAGCCCGCGGGCGGCGGTTGGTCACTCGGGCGCGACGCCGCAGGCCGCGGCCACGTCGTCGCGGTAGGCCCGCCAGGCGGCGAGCTGAGCCTGCATCGCCGCCACCACCGCCGCCCGCTCGCCGGCCGCGACGTGGTCGAGCAAGATCCGCCACGCCGACGCGCGGTGGCTGCCCTCGACCTGGCGGTGAGCCTTGGTCAGCGCCAGCGCCTCGACCGGCAGCTGGTAGTGGCGCACCAGCGGGTGCTCGGTCAGCGGCGGCTCGGGCCGCCGCAGGGCGCCGGGGTCCAGCTCGCCCCGCTCGTAGGGGGTGCCCTCGAGGAAGATCGTCGTCACCGCCGCCGCCACCGCCCAGCCGTGGGCCTGGGTGTGGGCGTCGAGCAGCCCGCGCCACGCCTGCGCCGCCGGCAACAGCGCGATCGCCTCGAACCGCGCCAGGTCCATGCCCAGGCCGCGCGGGTACTCGAGGAACAGCTCGGGGTGGGGCCGCCCGGCCGCCAGCCCGCCGGTCTCCTCCTCGTACAGGTTGGCGGCCAGCTCGCGCCGCGCCGCCGCCACCGGACACTGTATATAGGCGCGCCCGAGCAGCACCGGGAAGTCGCGCACGTAGGTCGCGTACTCCTGCTCGAAGTGCAGGTGGAGACGGTCGCGGGCCACGCGCCCGCTGGTGAACGCCGCCCACGCCCAGTGGTGCTTCTGCTCCATCACGGCCAGCAGCGCCTCGCGGAAGTCGTCGCGGTCCACGCGAAGATCGTAGCAGGGCGACCGCGACCGGGCCGGCGCGCGCTAGGCTGCGCGCGTGCAAGCGTTCGTGATGGACCGCTACGGGGGCCCCGAGGTGATGCGGCTGTGCGACCGGCCACTGCCCACGGTCGGGCCCCGCGACGTGCGCATCCGGGTCCGCGCCGCCAGCCTCAACCCGATCGACTGGAAGCTGCGCCAGGGCAAGGCCAAGCCGGTGCTCAAGCCGGCGCTGCCGGCGATCCTCGGCTGCGACGTCGCCGGGGTGATCGACGAGGTCGGCGCCGAGGTCACCGGCTGGAAGGCCGGCGACGAGGTGTTCGCGCGGCTCGAGAAGGACCGCATGGGCGCGCTGGCCGAATACGTCGCCGCCGACCAGGCGGTGATCGCGCGGCGGCCGCGCCGCGGCACGTGGGAGGAGGCCGCGGCGGTCCCGCTGGCCGGGCTGACCGCGCTGCAGGCGCTGCGCGACGTCGCCGAGGTGCAGCCCGGACAGCGGGTGCTGATCCACGCTGGCGCCGGCGGCGTCGGCACGCTGGCGATCCAGATCGCCCACCGCCTCGGGGCGTGGGTCGCCACCACGACCAGCGCCAAGAACACCGAGCTGGTGACGTCGCTCGGCGCCGATCTGGCGATCGACTACACGCGCGACCAGGTCGCCGATCGCGCGCGCGACTTCGACATGGTGTTCGAGACGATCGGCGGCGCGTCGGAGCTGGCGTCGCTGGCGCTGTGCAAGCCGGGCGGGGTGGTGGTCGGCGTGAGCGGCATGCCCGACGCCGCGTTCGCCAAGGCCCACCTGCCGGCGGTGCTGCGGCCGCTCTTGTGGGTGGTGACCGGCAAGCGGCGGCGCGCCGCGGCCCGGCTGGGGGTCCGCTACCGCCACCTGTTCATGCGCCCCGACGGCGACGAGCTGGCCGAGCTGGCGCGCTGGGTCGACGACGGCAGCCTGCGCGCGGTGATCCACCAGACCTACCCGCTGACCAAGGCCGCCGAGGCCTTCGCCGAGCTCGAGCGCGGCCGAGCCCGCGGCAAGATCATCGTCACCGTCGGCGCCTGAGGCCGTCGGCTGAACCGCGCCCAGCGGGCTGCGGTCGTGGGTCGCGGGCCTTGGCGCTTGCGCCGATCGCCGGACCGGCCGACAGTGATCAGGCCATGACCCGCGTCGCGCACATCATGACCCCGGCGCCGATCACGATCGCCAGCACCGCCACCGCCGCCGCGGCTGGCGAGCTGATGGTCGCGCGCCACCTGCGCCACCTGCCGGTGGTCGACGCCGGCGGCAAGCTGGTCGGCATCCTCAGCGACCGCGATCTGCGCGGCCCGATGGTGGGCGGCCACGATCCCAAGCCGACGCCGGCGGTCGACGCGCCGGTGACCGCGCTGATGACCACCGCCCCGATCACCGCTGGCCCCGACGACGACCTCGGCGCGGTGGCGCGGGTGATCGTCGAGCGCCGCATCGGCGCCGTGCCGATCGTCGACGGCGCCGGCGTGCTGGTCGGCATCATCAGCTTCGTCGACGTGCTGCGCCGCCTGGCCGAGGAGGCCGAGGCCGACGCCCGCGCGGTGGCGATGATCGAGTGAGCCCCGCGCGCCGGTGGAGCCTGCGCGGCGCGGCGCTGGTGGCGCCGCTGGTGGTGGCGTTCGCGGCGGTCCAGATCGCCAGCCGCGGCACGGCGGTCCCGATCCCGGCGCTGCAGCTGCTCGCGCTCGGCGCTCCGGCGCTCGCCGGCTACGTCTTCGCGCGCCACGGCCGCTGGTTCGGCGGCGCCGCGCTGGTCGGCAACGCCGCGGCCGGCGCGCTGCTGCTGTCGTTCTGCGGCGCGCCGCTGCCGCCCGCGGCGCCGTACGTCGGCGACCTGCCGCCGGCGGCGCCGCCACCGACGCTGGCGGTCTACCAGCTGCCGACCGGCGTCAACCACCGCACCGCGGCGTTCGCGTACCGCGGCGGTGGCTTCGGCGATCGCCGCGACTTCGCGATGGCCGCCGCGCTGATCGTCCACCCGCGCGGCGACCTGCTGATCGACACCGGCTTCGGCCGCGACCTCGCGCGCCAGCTGGCGCTGATGCCGTGGCGGTTCCGGATCGTCACCGACTACACGCGCACGACGGCGGCGGCCGACCAGCTGATCGCCGCCGGTCGCGACCCGGCGCGCCTGGCCGGCGTCCTCGTGACCCACGCCCACTGGGATCACGTCAGCGGCGTCGCCGATCTGCCGGGCGTGCCGGTGCTGGTGCCGGCCGCCGAGCGCGCGTTCATCGACGACGGCGGCTGGATCACCGCGGTCGCGCGGACGATCGCGCCGGCCCGGCTCGCGGTCTACGACTTCGAGGGCGGCCCGTACCTCGGCTTCCCGCGCAGCCACGACGTCTACGGCGACGGCGCGATCGTCGTCGTGCCCGCGCCCGGCCACACGCCGGGCTCGGTGATCGTCTTCGTCGCGCTGCCCGACGGCCGGCGGCTGGCGTTCGTCGGCGATCTGGTCTGGCAGCGCGAGGGCATCACCCAGCGTCAGGAGCGGCCGTGGCTGATGCGCCGCCAGGCCGACGTCGACGCCGCCGCCGTGCGCGCCGGCATCCGCCACGTCGCCGCGCTCGCCGCCCGCTTCCCGGAGCTGATCGTCATCCCGGCCCACGATCAGCGCGGGTTCGGCGCGCTGCCGCGGCTGCCGGCGCGGTGACGCCGCGGCTCAGGCCGGCCCCCACAGCAGCGCCGCCCCGCGCGCCACCAGCGGCGCCTCGACCGCGGTCAGCGACGCGCGCTCGTCGTCGGTGAGCACCAGGTAGGGCGGCGGCCAGCCCGCGGCCACGGCGTCGGCCCCGAGGTCGCGCACCCGCGCCAGCCCGTCGGGCAGCGGGCCCGCGGCCGCGCGCGCCCACGCGAGGCGCGCCGACCGCCCGGCCGCCAGCGCCGGCGCGACCTCGCGCCAGGCGTGCCACCGCGGCGCCGCCCGGCGATGGCCGCGGCGCTGCAGCGCGCGATCGAGCTCGTCGCCCCACACCAGCGCCGCGGCGTCGGCCGGATCGCGGCGGTCGTCGACGCCGCGCAGCGCGGCGTGGCGGTGATCCGCGCAGGTCGACGTCAGCCCCTCGACCAGCGCCGGCAGCGGCGGCAGCTCGACCGGCGCCCCGATCGGGCCGCCCTCGTGATCGCGCGCGCGCTCGTCGCTTGGCACCGCGACCCGCGCCGCGTCGATCGACCGCCACGCCGCCGCCAGGTACGCGCGCCGCGTGTCGCCGTCGCTGATCGCGCGCGCCGCGGCGAGCCGGACCTGCCACGCCGGGTGCGCCAGCAGGCGGCGCCCGAGCGCCTCGAAGCCGGCGTGGCGACCGATCGCGCGCGTGACCTCGATCGCGACCTCGGGCAGGTCGACGAGCCGCTCGAGGATCGCCGCCCCCAGCGTCGCGTCGCGCGCGATCAGCGGCACCATCACCGCGGCCTCGCGGACGCGCTCGGGCGCGGTGAACTCGAGGATCGCGGTGGCGACCGCGTCCGGCGAGCCGAGCTCGCGCAGGCCGCGGTACGCCAGGTGGCGCCACACCGCCCGCGGGTTGCCGCGGTCCGCGTGGAGCCGCGCCGCCAGCGCCGCCACCGCGTCGTCCTTGCGGGCCACGGCGTACGCCAGCAGATCGAAGCACGCGTCGTCGCCGGCGCGATCGCGGTCCGGCGCGGCGACGACGTCGAGGAGGCGCGTGAAGACCGGCGCGGTGCCGGCCAGCGGCGCGATCAGCCGCACCAGGCCGAACGCCCCACGCCACCGCGCCGCGAACGCCTCGTGCCACACCGCCAGCACCCGCTCCATCAACGCCGGATCGCCGACGACGCAGTCGAGCCGCGGCGTGAACACCGGGCCGATCTCGTAGACGTCGATCAGCTGCTCGGCGCGCGCGAGCACGCGGGCCACGACGACGGCGGCGTCGAGCTCGGCGAGCCGCCGCGCGAGGCGCGCGCAGCGCTCGGACCGCCCGTCGCGGCGGTAGTCGGCCGCCAGCCCGAGCTCGGCCAGGCGCGCGGCCGGCGGCACGTCGTCGGGCGCGGCCAGCATCGACAGCAGCGCGTCGACCAGCGCCTCGTCGGCGGGCGCGGGCGGCGGCGTGGTCGCGTCGCGCACGACGGCGTCGAGCCGGGTGAGCGCCGCGGCGATCCCCGACGGCGGCGCGGCCACCGGCGGCGCGGCCGGGGCCGCGACCGGCGCGGGCGCGACCGGCGCCTCAGCCGCCGCCGTCTCGCGCGGCTCGAGGGCCGCGGCCACCGCCAGGGCCCGCCAAGCCGCGCGGTCGAGCGCGCCAAGCGCTCCGGTCAGCGCCGGCGCCAGCCGCGCCGCCACGGCGCCGATCACCGCGGCGAACGCGTCGTCGAGCTCGTCGATCTCCTCGGCGCCGCCCGGCGCGAGCAACGGCTGGGTCGCCTCGTCGAGCGGCAACCCGAGCGGCGCGGCCGCCGTCGCGAACGCCGCGATCGCCGCGCGCGCCGCCGGCGAGATCGGCGCCCCGGCCTCGTCGTCGTCGTAGCGCCCGACGCCCTGCAGGTGGCCGCCGGCGTCGACCAGGCTGCGGATCGCGTGGCGCACGGCGTCGCCGACCGCGGCGCCCGCCGACGAGGCGACCGCGGTGTGGCCGACCAGATCGGCGAACACCGCCCAGCTCGGCGCGCCACGCTTGGTCAGCGCCGCGCACGCGTCGCGATCGACCAGGCGCGCGAGCGCCGCGGCCGCGCCGGGGACGCCCGCGTCGACCGCCAGCGCGACGGCGCGCCACGTCGAGCGCGCCCCGAGCGCCGCGATGGCGTCGAGCACGTCGGCGGTCCACGGGCGCGGCGCCCAGCCGTCCAGCGCCAGGCGCGCCGCCAGCGCCTCGGCCCAGCCGGCGATCGGCGCCAGCCCCGACACGCCATGGCTCGCCGCGACGCTGGCCGACACCGCCGCGGCGGTCGGATCGCCCGCCAGCAGCGCCGCCGCCGCTGGCGAGATCGGCGCCGGCCACGGCGCGAGCGCGCTCGCGGCGACCCAGCCGTCGCGGTGCGCGGGTTGGCCCACCTGCCGCGCGGTCCGGACCTGCGGCTCCCAGCCATCCCCGGCCCAGCCGTAGGTGCCGAAGTCGTCGGCGAACGCCAGCTCCGCGTCGGCGAACAAGCCGCGCAGCTCGGTCATCGCGTCGAACACCCGCTCCATCACCGCCAGCAGGTACCCGCCGTGGTCGCTGCGGCGCGGATCGCCGTGCGACGGCCGCAGCGAGCCCCACGCCACCAGATCGCCGTCGCGCGGCGCCTCCGCCGGCAGGCAGAGGTCGTAGCCGTCGAGGACGTTGCGCCATCGCAAGACGTGCGCCGCGGCGTCGCGGCGTTCGCGCTCCGACAGCGCGGTGGCGCGGTGCAGCGACCAGTACATGTCGAATCCCATGGCAGCCCCAGGTGGAAGGTGTCGTCGTTCGGGCCAGCGGCCTCGCGCAGGTATCGGCCGCCGCCCGCGGCGGTTGCGGGTCGGCGGCGCCAAGCGGGGCGCGGCCGCCCGCGACCTTCGCCACGCGGGCAGCGTAGCGCGGAGCGCCCCACCACCGGGCAGCCCGGCACCATCCGCCATCGCGGACACGCATCCACCTTGACAGACCGTCCGCTATAACGGATACAGATGGACATGCCCCCGCTGCTCGCGCGCCGCCTGCTGCTGACGACCCTCGCTGTCGGGCTCGCCGGCGCGGCCTGTACCGGCGACGACCGCGGCGGCGGCACCGGCAAGTCGGTGACGCTGCTGAACGTCTCGTACGACCCGACCCGCGAGCTGTACGCCGACGTCGACCGCGCGTTCGCCGCCGAGTGGAAGGCCAAGACCGGCCAGGCGGTGACGATCGAGCAGTCCCACGGCGGGTCGGGCAAGCAGGCGCGCGCGGTCATCGACGGCCTCGACGCCGACGTGGTCACGCTGGCGCTGGCCTACGACGTCGACGCGATCGCCGCCAGCGGGCTGATCGCCGCCGACTGGCAGGGCCGGCTGGCCGCGGGCAGCGCGCCGTACACGTCGACGATCGTGTTCCTGGTGCGCAAGGGCAACCCCAAGGCCATCAAGGACTGGGACGACCTGATCCGGCCCGGCGTGCAGGTGATCACGCCCAACCCCAAGACCTCCGGCGGCGCCCGCTGGAACTACCTGGCGGCGTGGGGCTACGCGCTCGAGCGCAACCACGGCGACGCCGCGGCGGCCGAGGCCTTCGTCGGCCAGCTGTACGGCAACGTGCCGGTGCTCGACTCCGGCGCCCGCGGCGCGACCACCACGTTCGTCGAGCGCGAGATCGGCGACGTGCTCCTGGCCTGGGAGAACGAGGCGCTGCTCGCGGTCGAGAAGCTAGGCCCGGGCCGGCTCGAGATCGTCGTGCCGTCGGTGTCGATCCTCGCCGAGCCGCCGGTCGCGGTGGTCGATCAGACCGTCGACCGCCGCGGCACCCGCGAGGTCGCGACCGCGTACTTGCAGTTCCTGTACTCGCCGGCCGGCCAGCAGCTGGCGGCCCAGCACTACTTCCGGCCGCGCGATCCCGCCGCGGCGCCGGCCGGCCGCTTCCCCGCGCTGCGGCTGTTCACGATCGATCAGGTGTTCGGCGGCTGGCGGCAGGCCCAGCCGCGGCACTTCGCCGAGGGCGGCGTGTTCGATCGCATCTACACCGCCGGCACCTGAGATGGCGCGCCGCGGACCTGGCGCCCTGCCCGGCTTCGGCCTGGCCCTGGGCTGGACCCTCACCTGGCTGTCGCTGATCGTGCTGGTGCCGCTGGCGACGCTGGTGTGGAAGAGCACCGACCTCGGCTGGGCCCGGTTCTGGGCGCTGGCCACCTCGAAGCGCGCGCTGGCCTCGTACCAGCTGACGTTCGGCACCGCGCTGGCGGCGGCGCTGGTGAACCTGCTGCTCGGCACCGTCGTGGCCTGGGTGCTGGTGCGCTACCGCTTCTGGGGCAAGAGCGTCGTCGACGCGCTGGTCGACATCCCGTTCGCGCTGCCGACCGCGGTGTCGGGCCTGGCGATCACCGCGGCGCTGGCGCCGCGCGGCTGGATCGGCAGCCTCCTCGCCGACCACGGCGTCCGCGTCGTCTACACTCGCTACGGCATCACGATCGCGCTGATCTTCACCGGCCTGCCGTTCGTGGTCCGCTCGGTGCAGCCGCTGTTGCAGCAGCTCGAGCCCGAGCTCGAGGAGGCCGCGACGATGCTCGGCGCCAGCCGCTGGCAGACCGTGACCCGGGTCGTCTTGCCGGCGATCGCGCCGGCCGCGCTCACCGGCTTCGCGCTGGCGCTGGCCCGCGGCATCGGCGAGTACGGCTCGGTGGTGTTCATCGCCGGCAACCGTCCGATGTCGACCGAGATCACGCCGCTCTTGATCATGACGCGGCTCGAGAACTACGACTACGCCGGCGCGACCGCGCTGGCGCTGGTGATGCTGGTGGTGTCGTTCGCGCTGCTGTTCGGCATCAACCTGCTGCAGGCGTGGAGCCGGCGGCGGGGAGCGGCGGCGTAGCCGTGGCCGGCGCGGCCCCCTCGCGGTTGGTCGGCGGCGCCGCCGCGCGTCCGCCCAGCGCCCCCACCGAGCCGCCGTGGGTGCGGCGCCTGCTGATCGCCGTCGCGCTCGGCTTCCTCGGGCTGTTCGTCGTCGTGCCGATCGCGGTGGTGATCGATCAGGCGCTGTCGCAGGGGCTGGGCGTCTACCGCCGGGCGGTGACCGATCCCGCGGCGCGCGACGCGATCGCGCTCACGCTCAAGGTCGCGGCGATCGCGGTGCCGCTCAACCTGGTGTTCGGCGTGGCCGCGGCCTGGGCCATCGCGCACTTCCGCTTCCGCGGCCGGGCCTTGCTGCTGACGCTGATCGATCTGCCGTTCGCGGTGTCGCCGGTGATCTCCGGCATGGTGTTCGTGCTGCTGTTCGGCGCCCACGGGCTGCTCGGCCCGACCCTGCGCGAGCACTGGCCCGGCCTGACGATCATCTTCGGCCTGCCCGGCATCGTGCTGGCCACGGTGTTCGTCACGTTCCCGTTCGTCGCGCGCGAGCTGATCCCGGTCATGGAGGCGCAAGGCGCCGAGGAGGAGGAGGCCGCCCGGGTGCTCGGCGCCAGCGGCTGGCAGATGTTCTGGTGGGTGACGCTGCCCAAGATCCGCTGGGGCCTCCTGTACGGCGTCATCCTGTGCAACGCCCGCGCGATGGGCGAGTTCGGCGCGGTGTCGGTGGTGTCGGGGCACATCCGCGGCCGCACCAACACCGTGCCGCTGCACGTCGAGATCCTCTACAACGAATACAACTACGCGGCGGCGTTCGCGGTCGCGTCGCTGTTGCTGGTGCTGGCGTTCGTCACGCTGGCGGCCAAGCGCCTGGTCGAGCACCGGGCCCGGGTCGTCGACGCCGCGCCCCTCGACGCCGCGCCCCTCGATCCCGACGCGCCGGCCGCGCGGCTGGTCCCCACGGAGGCTTCCCCATGACGCTCACCATCACCTCGGTCGGCAAGCGCTTCGGCGGGTTCGTCGCGCTCGACGACGTCAGCCTCGAGATCCCCGGCGGCGAGCTGGTCGCGCTGCTCGGCCCGTCGGGCTCGGGCAAGACCACGCTCTTGCGCATCCTGGCCGGGCTCGAGGCGCCCGACGTCGGCGCGGTGCGCGACGACGGCGCCGATCTGGTCGGCCAGACCGCGCGCGCCCGCAACGTCGGGCTGGTGTTCCAGCACTACGCGCTGTTCCGCCACCTGACGGTCTACGAGAACATCGCGTTCGCGCTGCGGGTGCGGAAGCGGCCCAAGCGCGAGATCGATGCCCGCGTGCGCGAGCTGATCGGGCTGATCCAGCTCGAGGGCCTCGAGCGGCGGATGCCGGCCCAGCTGTCGGGCGGGCAGCGCCAGCGGGTGGCGCTGGCCCGGGCGCTGGCGGCGGCGCCGCGTCTGCTCTTGCTCGACGAGCCGTTCGGCGCGCTCGACGCCCAGGTGCGCACCGAGCTGCGGCGCTGGCTGCGCCGCCTGCACGACGAGCTGCACGTCACGACGGTGTTCGTCACCCACGATCAGGAGGAGGCCTTCGAGGTCGCCGACCGCGTCGTGATCATGAACCGCGGGCGGATCGAGCAGGTCGGCCGGCCCGGCGAGATCTTCGATCACCCGGCGTCGGACTTCGTCGTTCGCTTCCTCGGGCCGGTGACCTACCTGCCGCCCGGCGTCGGCGGCGACCGCGCCTACGTGCGGCCCCACGATCTCGAGCTGGTCCGCGCGCCGGGGCCGGCCGATCTGGTCGGCACGGTGGTGCGGGTGACGCCGCTGGGCGCGACCGCCCGGGTCGAGGTCGCGGTGGCCGAGGTCGACGGGCCGATCTACGCCGCGGTCGAGCGTCGCCAGCTCGCCGCGCTCGGGCTCGCCGCCGGCGATCGCGTCGGGCTGTCCCTGCGCCACGCGCGGGCGCTGCCGTCGACCGCGCCGGTCGCGGCCTGAGCCGCCGCCGACCGCGGCGCGCCGGGATGGCGGTGGGTCACCCCGGGCGCTTCGCACCGTCGCGGCGCAGGAAGAATCCCGTCGACCGCGTCGCGCCGGCGTCCACGCCCGGGGCGCTCACCAAAGCGTCAGGGGGCGACCACCAGCTCGGCGCGGCGGTTGCGCGTGCGCGCGTCCTCGTCGACGCCGGCCGCGGCGGGGCGCTCCTCGCCGTAGGTGATCGTGTCGATCCGTTCGGCGGCCACGCCGAGGCCGCGCAGGTACGCGGCGACGGCGTCGGCGCGCTGCTGCCCGAGCGCGAGGTTGTACTCGGTGGTGCCCTGATCGTCGGTGTGGCCTTCGACGCGGATGCGCGCGCGGGCGCGGCCGAGGTGATCGGCGGCCGCCGCCAGCTCGTCTCGGCCGGCGGCGTCGAGCAGCGCCGAGTCGAACGCGAAGTAGACCGGGCCGAAGCCAGCGCGCTCGCTCGGCCTGACGTCGGGCTGGGCCTCGACGCTGGCCGGCGCCTCGCGGCCACCGCCGCCGCGATCGGGCGCGGTCGGCGCGGCCACGGTCGGCGGCGTGGTCGGCGCGGCCGTCTTCGACTTGCTGCAAGCGGTCGCGGCGCTGACGGCGAGCGCGCACGCGATCCAGGTACGAGCGGAGGTGATCATGGGGGGCCTCAACAGCGGATGATTCCGAAGGACAAGAGCAGGACCACGACCAGCAGGCCCTCGATGACGATGCCCATCACCTCGGGGCCATGCGGGAAGCGGCGCTCGGACACCCCCGGCGCGAGTGCACGGCGAGTGCCAGCGGCAACCCCACGGAACGTCCACGGCGGGCGCGGCGAGCGTGGCAGAACGCCAGCCCCGGGCTGGCACGTTGCGAGACCGGCGCCGCGTGGCGCTCAGCCGTCGCGGCGCAGGCGGCGGTGCAGCGTCGACACGTCGATGCCGAGCGCCTCCGCGGCGCGGGTCTTGTTGCCGTCGCAGCGGGCCAGCACGTGCGCGACGTACTCGTCCTCCAGCTCGCGCAGCGTCCGCAGCGGCTCGGTGGTGGTGAACAGCCCGGCCGGGCGCGCGATCGACGGCCGGCACGCCGCCAGGTCGCCGACCCCGATCGTCGGCTGCGCGGCGATCACGACCAGCCGCTCGATCAGGTTCTCGAGCTCGCGGACGTTGCCCGGCCACGGGTCCTGCATCAGCGCGTGGGCGACCTCGGGCGCCAGGCGCTGCGCCGGCGAGTGCGGGTTGCGGGCCCGCGACCGCGCGAAGAACTCCGCCGCCAGCAGCGGGATGTCGTCGCCGCGCTCGCGCAGCGCCGGCACCAGCACCGGCACGACGTTGAGCCGGTAGAACAGATCGGCGCGGAACTGCCCCGCCGCGATCCGCGCCTCGAGGTCCTGGTGGGTCGCCGCGATCAGTCGGACGTCGATCGCGCGGCTCTCGTCCGAGCCGACCGCGCGCACCTCGCCGAGCTGCACGACCCGCAGCAGCTTGGCCTGGACCCCGGGCGCCATGTCGCCGATCTCGTCGAGCAGCAAGGTCCCGCCGGCGGCCTCGACGAACAGCCCGGCGCGGGCCCCGGCGGCGCCGGTGAACGCGCCCCGGGCGTGGCCGAACAGCTCGCTCTCGAGCAGCGCCTCGGGCAGCGCGCTGCAGTTGACCGCGACGAACGGCCCGTCGCGCCGCGGCCCGCCGGCGTGGATCGCCCGCGCGACCAGCTCCTTGCCGGTGCCGCTCTCGCCGCGGATCAAGACCGGCGCGCCGGACGGCGCGACCCGCTCGATCAGCGCCCGCAGCGCCACCATCGGCGCGGTCCGGCCGACCAGCGCCCCGACGCCGCCGTCGACGGCCCGGCGCAGCGCGGCGTGGTCCAGCCGCAGGCGGCGCTCGCCGAGCGCGCGATCGACGTGCAGGCGCAGCTCCTCGAGCCGCACCGGCTTGGTCAGGTAGTGCCGGGCGCCGCGCGCCATGACCTCGATCGCGCTGTCGATCGCGCCGAACGCCGTCATCACCAGCACCGGCAGATCGGGGTCGACCCGGTGCGCCGCCGCCAGCACGTCGAGCCCGTCGATGTCGGCCATCCGCAGGTCGGTGATCACGACGTCGAAGGCGTCGGCGCCCAGCGCGGCGATCGCCGCCCCGCCGCTGTCGACGGTCGTGCAGCGCCAGCCGAGGTCGGTCAGGAACTCGGCCACGACCCGCGCCATCTCGATGTGGTCGTCGACGACCAGCGCCCGCCCGCTCACGCCGCCTCCCGACGCACCGGCCAGCGCAGCCGGGCGACGGTGCCGCCGCCGGCGCCGTCGCACAGCTCGATCGTGGCGTCGTGGGTGCGCGCCAGCTGCGCCACCACCCACAGCCCCAGGCCGGTGCCGCGGCCACGCTTCTTGGTCGTGAAGAACGGATCGAACACCTGCGCCCGGATGTCGGGCGCGATGCCCTCGCCGTCGTCCTCGACCTCGATGACGGCCCGACCGTCCGCCGCGGCGCGGGCGCGCAGCGTGATCGCCGCGCCTGGCGGGCACGCGTCGAGCGCGTTGATCGTCAGGTTCACCAGGACCTGCCGCAGCTGGCCCGGGTCGGCGGCGAGCGCCTGCAGCGCGGGATCGCACTCGACGTTGACGTGGATCGAGCGCTTGGCCGCCTCGACCTCGACCAGCGCGGCCACCGCCTCGAGCGCCGCCTGGGGCGGCACCGCCGTCAGCTCCTGCGGCGCGGCGCGCACGTAGTCGAGCAGCTGGGTCAGCAGCCGCGTGACGTGGTCGATCTGGTCGACGATGATGCCGAGGTCGCGGGCCTGCGCGTGCTCGCGGCCGAGCCGGGCGGTGACCAGCTCGGCGCGGGCGCGCACGACGTTGAGCGGCGTGCCGATCTCGTGCGCGATCCCGGCCGCGAGCTGGCCGGCGGTCACCAGCTTCTCGGAGTGCAGCACCTGATCCTCGATCGCCCGCATCGGCTCGTGATCCTCGATCACGATCAGGCTGTGGACGTCGGCCAGCGGCCGGGCCAGCGGCACGGCGTGCACGCTCACCCGGCGGGTGACGCCGCCGAGCACGAGCTCGATGCGGTGCCGCGATCGCACCGCGCCGGCGGCGATCGCGTCGCGGTGGATCCGCGCCAGCTCGTCGCCCGCGCCCGGGGGCCCCTCGACCAGCGCGGCCACGCCGCGCCCCAGCAGCTCCGCGCCGACGCGATCGCGCAGCCAGCGATTGGCGGCCGACACCGTGCCGGCCGCGGTCAGCGCCACCACGCCGGTCGGGATGTGATCGAGGATCTTGTCGGCCTTCTCGGTGAGGTGCGCCATCCGATCGGCCTGGCGCAGCCGCTCGCGCAGCGCCGCGGCGCGCCGGGCGTTGGCGACGAAGTACGCGGCGAGGCCCACCACCGCGACCGCGGCGATCGCGCCGAGCCGCAGCAGGCGCCGCACCACGACCGCCTCCTGCGCGCGCAGCTCGGCGGTCGACACCACCAGCGCCAGCGCCCACGGCTCGCCGTCTTCGATCAGCACCGGCGCGGTGACCGCGACCGCCGGCTCGCGCACCAGCCCCACCCGCGCCGCCTCGCGCGCGTCGACGGCGAAGTGGCCGGCCCGGCGCGCGTGGATCGCCGCCATCAGCGCCGCCAGCGCCGGCGCCGGCGGGCCCGCGTCGAGCCCGCGCACCGCCTCGGCGAGCTGCGGATCGCTCGACGGCGCCGGGCGGCCGCGCGCGCCGACCACCAGCAACCGCGCGGTCGGCGACTGCAGCAGGCGCATCCGCGCCAGCAGCGGACGCATGTCGACGACCACCGCCACGACCAGGTCGTCGTTGGTCGGGCTGCGTCGCGCGAACACGCGGTACCACGCGAGATCGGTGTCGTCGGCGCCGAGCGGCCCCGAGGTGCGGAACACCCCCGGTCGCTCGACCGCGAGCCGCGAGGTCTCGTCGAGCGCCGCCGTCGCGTGGGCCAGGATGTCGGGCGGCGCGTCGGGCGCCACCACCCGCGCCAGCGTCGCGCCGCCGCCGTCGCGCAGCTCGAGCGCCGCGTACTCGCGGGTGATCGCCGTGATCGCGTGCAGCTCGCGGGCGCGGTCGTCGGGATCGGCGGTCTGGGTCATCAGCGCCGCCGCCAGCTCGAGATCCTCGCCGATCTTCTCGACGTCGTTGGCCAGCTCGCTGGCCGCGTCGCGGAGCGACGCCTGCTTGCTCGCCGCCAGCCGGGCCCGGATCTCGCCGCGATCACGCTCGGCGGTCCGCAGCCCCACCGCGACCAGCGCGACGAAGACCAGGAGCGTCGCGCCGATCGCGCCGATCGCGGTGCGGGACATCGTCGATCGCACCGTAGCATCAACCCCGCGGGGTCACTCCCCGATGTTGACGGCGGCCGCGTCGGGGTCGGGCGCCGTGCCCGAGATGATCGGCCCGCACGCCAGCGCCTTGCCCGGCCGACCGCGCTGGTCCGCGTGCAGCACCAGCGTCCGGCCGATGATCGTGCGCTCGCCGTCGAGCGCCAGGTCGGTGGTCGCCGCCGCCAGCGACGGCGCGACGCCGCGGGTGGCGGTCAGCGCGATGCCGGCGCCGGCGTCCGCCCAGATCGGTCCGGCGCCGGCGGCGTTCTTGCCGCAGGCGTCGCCTTCGTGGACGACCAGCTGGTAGCCGCCGAGCTTGAGCCCGGCGATCGCCTCGACGCTGGCGGTGGTCGCCTCGCCGTCGGTCTGGACGAGCTCGACCGTGAACGGCTTGACCTTGGCGCCCTTGACCGGCGTCAGGGCGGCGCTGGCCGTCCACTGCGGCGGCGGCGGCGGGTCCGGCTCGGGCGGGGGTGCGGGTTCGGCGACCTCCTCCTCGGCGGGTGGCGCCGAGGTCGCGGTCCCGAGCGACGCGGGCGGCTTGGCGCTGCCGCCACAGGCGATCAGGGCCGACAGCGCGATCAGCGAGGCGACGTGCTTCACGCAGCCGCGTATTGCACACGGCACGCCATCGCCAAGCGCCCGGACCCGGGGCCGGAGCGGCGCGGCCGCCATGGCAGAACGCCACGGCCGCCTGGCGTTTCGCCACGCCTGCGCTTACGCGCCCAGCCGCGCCGCGATGAACGCGACGACCCGATCGAGGATGGCGGGATCGCCGGCGACGATCTTCATGCCGTGGGCGCTGCCGGGGTCGGCGATGACGTCGACCGGGGTCGGCACGCCGCGCAGGATGTCGGCCAGCGCGGTGGCGGCGTCGACCGCGCCCGACTCCTGGCTGTGGACGATCAGCACCGGCGCGCGGGTGGCGCGGGCCGCGTCGGGCGTCGCCAGGCCGCGGTAGGCGAGCCCGGGCGACAGCAGCACGACGCCGGCGACGCGCTTCGCGGCGCGGCCGGCCAGGCGCAGCGCCGCCGAGCTGCCGATCGACGCGCCGACGATCACGCACTGGCCGCTCGCGCCCTTGCCGCGCACCGCCTCGAACGCGCCGAGCAGATCGTCCTCGACCTTCAGCCAGTCCTCGGCGGTGAAGCCCTTCCACGACAGCGCGCCGTCGGGCCCCTGCGTCGAGGCGCCGTGGCCGCGCAGATCGATCGCGTACAGGTGGGCCTGGCCCGCGAGCCGCGCGATCACCGGCACGTACTCGGCGCGGGTCGAGCTGAGCTGGTGCGCGAACACCACGCACGCGGTCGTGGCGCGATCGGGCGCCCAGTAGCTGCCGTGGATCGTGACGCCGTCGTCGGCGGCGAAGGTCAGCTCCTCCGCGCCCGGCACCGTCGGCGTCACCGGCCCGGTGGTCTCGTCCGCGACGTGGATGACCGTGACGCGCTTGCCGTCAGGGCCGCAGCCGACGACCAGGGCCAGGGCGGCGAGCAGCGCGAGCTTCATGGCG
>JAEUJY010000025.1 GCA_016794525.1 Myxococcales bacterium | reverse complement strand
CCCGCCCCGCGGCGAGGTGCGCCGCGGCGATCGGCGCCGCCGCCAGCGCGCGGCCGACCAGCCCGCGCGCGGCGTCGAGATCGCCCAGCTCGTCGGCGGCCAGCCGCGCGGCCTCGGCCCACGCCGCGGCGCGGGCCTCGTCCTGGCGGCGGGCGCCGCGGGCGTCGTGCAGCGCCACCAGCTCGCGCCAGCGGCGCTCGTCGGTGAGCCGCTCGATCAGCGCGTCCTCGGCCTCGACCAGGCCCGGCGACAGCGTCAGCGCGCGCTGGTACAGCGCGGTCGCCGCCGCCGGCTCGATCACGCGATAGAGGCGCGCCGCCGCCAGCGCCGCCGCGGTGGCGCCGGCGCGATCGCCCTGGCGCGATCCGAGCTGCGCCACCGTCGCCAGCCGCGCCGCGGCCTCGCGGGTGTCGCCCTCGGCGAGCGCGATCGACGCCAGCGCGGCGTGGGCCGCGGCGAACTCCGGCCACCGGCCCAGCGCCTGCCGCGCCAGCTCGCGGCCATCGACGAACCAGGTCGGGCGCGCCGACGTGATGGCCAGGATCCGCTCGAGCAGCGCCGGCTGCTCGGGGCCGGCGGCCGCCAGCAGCGCGCGGTAGCCGCGCATCGCGTCCTCGAGCAGCCCCTGCCGCAGCAGCTCGTCGGCCGACGCCATCGCCGCGTGCGCCACGGTCCACGCCTGCACCGCCGGCGGCGGCGTCGGCGGATCGCCCTCGGCGCCCAGCTCGATCGTCACCGCGCCGCCGGCGATCGTCAGGCCGACCACGCGCACCTGGTCGAGGGCCGGCAGGCGCCACCCGGCCGGCGGCAACAGCCGCCAGGTGGCGAGCCCGGCCACGTCGATCACCCACTCGCACAGCCCGGCGCGGCGGATCGGATCGGCGTCGCCGCGGTCGTCGCCCAGCACCGCGTCGATCAGCCGCTGCACCACCAGCGGCGCCGGCGTCGGCAGGTGGCCGTGGACGCGGATCGCGCCGACGATCGCGCGCAGCATCCGGCCGCTGGCGCACAGCCCGATCTGGAAGCTGACGTCGGCCGAGGCCAGCCCGTCGGCGACGCGCGCCGTGACCGCGACGACGTCGTCCGTGGTGACCGTCAGCTCGGTGACGCCGATCGCCGCCAGCGCCGGCCGCCGCGCCGCCAGCGCCTCGGCCAGCGCTGTCGCGTCGACGTGGGCCCGCACCGCGGCCAGCCGCGTGCGCCGGCGCTGCCAGCGACTCAGCTCGCCGTCCTCGATCGCGTCGCCCGCGGCCAGCGCCAGGCGATCGATCGCCAGCGGGCCGATCGCCAAGGGCTCCCCGGCCCCGGCGGCGAGTTCGATCTGTCCCCGCTCCCGATCGGGCAGCGGACGGAGTGACGCGGTCACGTGTCGCGACGTTACCGCACTGCCGCCGCCCGGTCACCCGCCCGGGGCCACCGCCCGCCGCCGATCCATCGCCGGCTCCGATCGGTTCCGGATGCCGATCCGGATCCCGATCCCGATCCGGTTCCCGATCCCGTCCCCGATCCCGATCCCGTCCCCGTGTTCACCCCCGCCGTGCGAGTTCACGCTCTCGCGTTTTCGGGCGGGCCGTTCCATCCGCCCGCGGGTGGCCGCCCGTAGGCCGCGCTGAACGCTCTCGCGTTTCGGGGGGGCGTTCGCGTCCGCCCGTCACCCGCGCTGAACGCTCTCGCGTTTCGGGTGGGGTGCGTTCCCCGTCCGGCCTCGAGCTGTATGGAACGCGGCGCCCCCCCTGCCTCCACCTGGGCTTTGCGAAAGCCCCTCCTAGGTCACAGCCGCGCGCAGGGATCCCACGGCACCAGCGCGAGCTTCCCCTCGCCGGTGTCGACCGTCAGCAGCTCGCGGCGCGGCTGCACCTCGTTCTTGGCCACCAGCGCCTTGCAGCGCATCTTCAGCCAGTCGCGCAGGTACTCCTCGCCGCGCTGCGCGGCCAGCTCGCCGACGTACTTCGAGGCGTCCTTCTGGAACTCCTTCTCGTCGGCCAGCTGCTTGTGGCTGACCTGCACGATCACGTACACGGGCGCGGCGCCGATCGCGCCGGTCTTGACCTCGTAGACCTTCTCGCCGAGCGCGCCGTCGGTCAGGTCCTCGAACACCGCCTTGGCCAGCTCGGCCGACTCGCCGACCATCGTGCGGTTGCCGAACCGCGCCAGCGCCGGGAAGCTGTCGACCTTGAGCGCGACCGGGCCGATCGCCGGCAGCGCCTCGACCGCGGCCGGGGCGACCGGGGCCGGAGGCGCCGGCTGCGCGGCGGGGACCGCCGGCGCGCCCGCGGCAGGCGCCGCGCTGCCCGCGGCAGGCGCCGCGCTGCCCGCGGGCGCCGCGCTGCCGCCGCTGCCGCCGGCCTGCATCCAGGCGGTCGGCACGTCGACCGAGGTCGAGGTGATCGCGCCGGTCTGCTCCGACGGGTACAGATCCTTCAGGCTCTTGTTCGCGGCCTTGGCGGTCTCGAGCGCGAGCAGCGCCGCGCGGCGCGCGGCCTCCTGGCCCCACGCCGGCCGCGCCAGCTTCTCGGCCAGATCGCGCTTCACCTGATCGAACGTCAGATCGCCCGCGCGGCGATCGCTGACCTGCAGCAGGTAGAACCCGGCGCCGGCGACGACCACCGGCGACACCGCGTTGGGCTCGGTCAGCGCCTTGACCGCGTCGTTGAGCGCGGGCTCGGGCAGGGTCATCGCCGCCTCGTCGTACCAGCCCCAGTCGCCGCCCTTGTTGCGGAAGCCCTCGTCGGCGTCGAGCGCGCTCGCCACCTGGGCGAAGGTCTTCTTGCCGGCGGCGATCTCGGCGCGGGCGGCGTCGAGCTTGGCGCGGGCGGGATCGATCGTCGGCGCGGCGCCGGTCGGCGGCGGCGGGGTCGCCGCGACGAACACCCGGCGCACCCGCACCTGCTTCTTGCCCTTCCACGACGCCTCGACGTAGGTCGCCTTGACCTCGGCCTCGTGGGCCGCCACGTAGCGGTCGAGATCGGCGTCGGTGATGCGCAGCGCGTCGGCGTACTCCGTCGGCTCGAACCGCACCGCGTCGAACGCGACGGTGGTGTTCTCGGCGATGTAGCGGGCGCGCGCCTCCTCGATCGACACCGCGACCGAGCCGCGCAGGATGCGCTCCATCGTCGTCGCGAGGATCTCGCGGGTCTGCTGGCGCTTGTAGCCGGCGACCGACATGTTCATGCGCTGGAACACGAAGCGCTTGAACTGCTGGTAGTTGAAGACGCCCTTGCCCTCCTCGTCGTAGAAGGCGCCCTTGGCCGGGATCACCCGGCCGCCGTAGTGCACCTCGCCGGCGGTGATGACGTGATCGATGAGGCCGTCGGCGACCCGCAGGCCGCGGCGATCGGCCTCGCTGGCGAGCAGCTCGCGCCGCACCAGCTGGTCGAGCGCGGCGATCTCGCGGGCGCGCTCGCCCTCGCCGCCGCGGGCCAGGCCGTAGGCGAAGCGCCACGACGCGTCGTCGAGCGTTCGCCCGCCGATCTTGAGCACGGTCATGCGCCCGCTCGACTGGCACCCCTGGCTCGAGCCCACCGACTGGGGGCCGAAGCTGATCACGAACCCGGCGATCAGGATCCCGAACAGGATCCAGATGATCATCGACGAGCCCGACTTGCGTAGATTATCGAACATGCGGCAGTCCTTCGAAGGCGGCGCAGTCTAGCCACATTCGTCTACAAACGCCACGCGCCAGGCCGGCCTGTCGACCACCTGGCCGAACGGGCGATCGGTGCGACTTCGGTACGCCGCCGCACGCCTCCGGGGCAGGGTGGTCGCCGGTGCTTGCAACCCGCGCGGTCACCGTGGTAATGCTCCGCCGCTTCGCGACCCCGATCGCACCGCCAACCCGATGCAATCGCGGACGAATAATGGAATGTCGACGATCGATGACGCGTTCGTGATGCTGCCCGCCGGAGCCCCCGGCGCCACACCCGCGCCCGCGCGCTAGGTCCCGAATGCTCTTCGACTGGGTCTACGGCATGTTCTCGAACGATCTCGCGATCGATCTCGGGACCGCCACCACGCTCACCTTCGTCCGCGGCCGCGGGATCGTCGCCAACGAGCCGTCGGTGGTCGCCGTGCAGGCCAACTCGCTGGGCCCCAAGAAGGTGCTGGCGGTCGGCAAAGAGGCCAAGGAGATGCTGGGGCGCACCCCCGGCAACATCGTCGCCATCCGGCCGATGAAGGACGGCGTCATCGCCGACTTCGAGGTCACCGAGGCGATGCTCCGTTACTTCATCCAGAAGGCCCACCAGCGCCGGACGCTGGTCCGGCCCCGGGTCATCGTGTGCGTGCCGTCGGGCATCACCGAGGTCGAGAAGCGCGCCGTCCGCGACAGCGCGCTGGCCGCCAGCGCCCGCGAGGTCTACCTGATCGAGGAGCCGATGGCCGCCGCGATCGGCGCCGGCCTGCCGATCACCGAGCCCTCGGGCAACATGATCGTCGACATCGGCGGCGGCACCACCGAGGTGGCGGTGATCGCGCTGGCCGGCATCGTGCTCTGGAAGTCGATCCGCGTCGCCGGCGACAAGATGGACGAGGCGATCGTCCAGTACATCAAGCGCAAGTACAACCTCTTGATCGGCGAGCGCACCGCCGAGGTGATCAAGAAGGAGATCGGCTCGGCCTACCCGCTCGAGGAGCCGCTGACGGTCGAGGTCAAGGGCCGCGACCTCGTCGCCGGCGTGCCCAAGACGCTGGTGGTCAACTCCGACGAGATCCGCGAGGCGCTGCAGGAGCCGGTCAACTCGATCGTCGACGCGGTGCGCTCGGTGCTCGAGCGCACGCCGCCCGAGCTGTCGGCCGACATCGTCGACAAGGGCATCGTCCTGTCGGGCGGCTCGGCCCAGCTCAAGAACCTCGACGTGCTGTTGCGCGAGGAGACCGGCCTGCCGGTCATGGTGTGCGAGAACCCGCAGCTGGCCGTCGTGCTGGGCACCGGCCGCGTCCTCGACGAGCTGTCGCTGCTCCGCGAGATCGCCCTCAAGTAGGCGCCGATGGCCCAGACCCTGCGCCGGCGGTTGATCGACTGGGGCCTGGCCGCGGTGTTCTTGCTGGTGCCGGCCCTGGTGCTGCGCGCCAGCCTGCGCCGGCCCAGCGAGCTGGGCGCGGTCGATCACGCGGTGCTGCGGGTCTCGGCGCCGCTGCAGTCGGGCGTCGCCTGGGTGGTGCGCCGGGTGGCGTCGGTGTGGAACGGCTACGTCGCGCTGACCGACGTCGAGGACGAGAACCGCGAGCTGCGCGCGGAGAACGAGCGGCTGCGGCGCGAGCTGTCGGCGATGACCCGGCGCGCGTTCGACCTCGAGTCGCTCGAGGAGCTGGCGCTCCTGCGCAAGCAGACCCCGGCCGACACCATCGGCGCCCGGGTCGTGGCCACCGCGCTGTCGCCGGCGTTCCGGGTGGTGCGGCTGCGCATCGATCGCGGCGACGGCGAGGTCGAGGCCGGCATGCCGGTGATCACGTCGCAGGGCCTGGTCGGCAAGATCCTCACCGTCTACGGCCGCCACGCCGACGTGCTGCTCCTGACCGACACCCGCATGAGCGTGGCGATCATGGTCAAGCGCACCGGCGGCCTCGGCCAGCTGCACGGCGTCGGCGCCAGCGATCGCTACGCGTGCAAGATCGACTGGCTCGAGCGCGGCTCGAGCCCCGACGCCGCCGACGCGCTCAAGGTCGGCGACGAGATCTACACCTCGGGCTCGAAGTCGTCCGACGACACCGCGTTCCCCGCCGGCATCCTGGTCGGCCGGGTGTCGAAGGTGTCCAACAAGGACTACTCGATGTTCCAGGAGATCGAGGTGACGCCGGCGGTGTCGTTCTCGCGCCTGCGCACGGTGCTGGTGCTGCTGTCGTCGCCGCCGCCGCCCGATCCGACCGCCGGCAAGGACAAGCGCAGCGAGCCGGCGTTCGGCACGCGGCCGATGTGAACGGAGACGGGGGAGAGGATCCTGCCTCCCCATCAACGGCTCGTGGTTCGCATGGGTCGGAGTCCCCCGCCGCCACCCTGGGCACGGAGCCGGAGTCGGAGCCGGAGCCGGAGCCGGAACCGGAGCCGGAGCCGGAGTCGGAGTCGGAACCGGAGCCGGAGCCGGAGTCGGAGCCGGAGCCGGAGTCGGAGCCGGAACCGGAGACGGGCACGGGCACGGGCACGGGCACGGGCACGGGACGGGGAACCGGGTGTGGTCCGATCGTGACGGGGCGGTGACCCGTCGGGGCGGAACGTGGCCGCACCGTGGCGCGCCCGCCATCGATCCGACGCAGCGGCGGCCGATGATGCAGGTATGCCCGAGCACGACGCACCCCGCCTGCGCGGCGTCCTCCACCTGGCGGGGTTCTTCGTCGCGCTCGCCGCGGGCGCGGCGCTCTTGGCGATCATCGGCTGGCGGTGGTCGCTGGCGATCTACGTCGGCAGCCTGGCGACGATGCTGGGCGTGTCGGCCAGCTACCACCGCGGCACGTGGGGCCGGCGCGCCCGGGCGTGGTGGCAGCGCGCCGATCACGCGGCGATCTTCGTGTTCATCGCCGGCACCTACACGCCGGTGTGCGTGCTGGCGATGGCGCCGGGGCCGGGCCACGCGCTCCTGGCGGTGGTGTGGGGCGGGGCGGCGCTCGGCGTCGCGCGGGCGATGCTGTGGCCCGGCGCGCCCCGCTGGGTCACCGCGGGGCTGTACGTCGCGCTGGGCTGGGCGATGGTGATCGCGCTGCCGGCGGTCTTGCGCGCGACCGGCGGGCCGCTCCTGGCGATCATCCTCGGCGGCGGCGCGCTGTACACGATCGGCGCCGCGATCTACGCGCGGCGGTGGCCCGATCCGTGGCCGCGGACGTTCGGCTACCACGAGGTGTTCCACCTGCTGACTGTGCTCGCGGCCACGGCGCATTTCGGCGCGGTGGCCACGCTGGCCCGCGCGGCTTGATATCCTGCGCACCTGATGGTGCGTTCGCTGGTCGTGCTCGCGGCGCTGTGCGCGGTGGCGTCCGCGGCGCGCGCCGACGAGCCGGCGACGCTGGCCTGGCACGCCGACCCCGGCTGCGGTTCGGTCGACGTGCTGCGCGCGCGGATCGCGTCCCACCTGGGTCGGCCGCTCACCGCCGCCGATCACGTCAGCGCGATCGTCGAGGTGGTGCGGGCGCCGCTCGAGGCCGACGTCCGCGCGCACCTGCGCATCGCCACCGCCAGCGGCGCCCGCGAGCGCGACGTGCGCGGCGCCGACTGCACCGCGGTGGTCGAGGCGGTGGCGTTCGTGCTGGCCTCGGCGGTGGGCGACGAGCCGGCCGCGCCGCCGACGCCGCCCGCGGTCACGCCGCCGTCGGCGGTGCTGGGCCGCGGCGCCCCGGTGATCGCGACGCCGCGGCCGGCGCTGGTGCGCGCCCACCTGCGGCTCGACGGCTGGTCGGACAAGGGCTCGCTCGGCGAGTTCCGCTACGGGCTCGGCGGGACGGTGGCGGTGTCGTACGCGCGGGCCCGGCTCGAGCTCGGCTCGATCTGGTGGCGGCCCGACTGGCCCGGCGACGACGCGGCGGCCGGTGCCACGCTGCGCGAGTACGACGTCCGCGGCTGCGCCGGCGTCTGGGAGGTGTGGGCGTGCGGCGGCGCGCTGGTCGGCACGGTCGCCAGCGACGGCCAGCCCGATCGGCGGTGGAGCGGGGTGTCGGCGCTGGTCCGCTGGACCCGGCCGATCGGCCAGCACCTCGCGCTCGCGGCCTCGGTCGAGGCGATCGCGGCCCTCGACCGGCCGCTGCTCGAGGGCGTCGGCGGCGATCGCTCGTCCGCGGCGGCCTTGCGGCTGGGGCTGGCCGTCGAGGCCATCGTGCCGTGATGATTGGCGGTGCGGGCGGGGCGCGGGGTGGTAGCGTTTTCGGTGACGGATCGCGATGGCGCCCCCCACCCACGCCGAGATGATGCCTGCCACGCGGCTGGATCCCGATCCGGCACCCGGCCCGCCGGTGCTGTCGGTGGCCGAGCTGTACGACCTGCACGCCGCGATGGTGTTCCGGTCGCTGCGGGCGCTGGGCGTGCACGAGGCCAACCTCGACGACGCGGTCCAGGACGTGTTCCTGGTGGTCCACCGCCGCCTGGCCGACTTCGAGGGCCGCTCGGCGATCACCACCTGGCTGTACGGCATCGCGCGCCGCGTGGCGGCGGACTACCGCCGGCGGCGGCCGCTCGGCACCGGGCCGCTGGCGACGGTGGTCGAGGTCGCGGACCGCGGGCCGGCGCCGTCGGAGACCCTGGCGCGGCGGGAAGCCGCGCGCACCGTGATGGAGATCCTCGAAGCGATGGAACCGGACAAGCGCGAGGTGTTCGCGCTGATGGAACTCGAGCAGCTGAGCGCGCCGGTGGTGGCCGAGATGATCGGCGTGCCGCTCAACACCGTCTACTCGCGGCTGCGGCTGGCCCGCGCCCGCTTCGAGCAAGCGCTGGCCCGGCTGGCCGCCACCGAGCTGCGGGAGGTGACGCCATGAGCGACCTGTCCCCGCGCGCCCGCGCGCTCCTCGACGACGCCCGCGACGGCCTCGCGCCCACCGACGACCGGCTGGCGCGCGGGCGGGCCCGGCTGCTGGCGGCGACCGCCGCCGGCGCCGCGGTCACCGGCGCCGCGATCGCTGCGCAGGCCGCGACCACCGCCAGCACGGGCGCCGCGAGCACCGCGAGCGTCGGCGCGGCGTCGACCGCCACCGTCGCGACCGCCGCGGCGCCCGCCGCGGTCGGGGCCGGCGCGGCCGCGGTCG
>JAEUJY010000170.1 GCA_016794525.1 Myxococcales bacterium | reverse complement strand
CACCCTCTTTCCCTCCACGCCGCTCGTCCGATCTTGGGGCGGGTCGGCGGTGAGCGGGCAGTCATCGGCGGCGTCGAGGACGCCGTCGCCGTCGTCGTCGGGGTCGCAGGCGTCGCCGGCGTGGTCGCCGTCGGTGTCGAGCTGGGTCGGGTCGGCGGTCAGCGGGCAGCCGTCGGCGGCGTCGAGGACGCCGTCGCCGTCGTCGTCGGGGTCGCAGGCGTCGCCGGCGTGGTCGCCGTCGGTGTCGAGCTGGGCCGGGTCGGCGGTCAGCGGGCAGCCGTCCGTGGCGTCGAGGACGCCGTCGCCGTCGTCGTCGGGGTCGCAGGCGTCGCCGAGACCGTCGGCGTCGGTGTCGAGCTGCGCCGGGTCGAAGTTCAGCCGGCAGCGGTCGCTGGTGTCGGGCACGCCGTCGCCGTCGTCATCGAGGTCGCAGGCGTCGCCGGCGCCGTCGGCGTCGGTGTCGACCTGCGCCGGGTCGTAGACGCGCGGACAGTCGTCGCCGGCGTCGAGCACGCCGTCGTCGTCATCATCGACGTCGCAGGCGTCGCCGATCGTGTCGTCGTCGGTGTCGGCCTGGGCCGGGTCGTAGACCCGGGGGCAGTCGTCGCCGGCGTCGGGCACGCCGTCGTCGTCATCGTCGGGGTCGCACGCGTCGCCCGCTCCATCGTCGTCGGTGTCGACCTGCGCCGGGTCGGCGGTCAGCGGGCAGTCGTCGCTGGCGTCGGGCACGCCGTCGCCGTCGTCGTCGGCGTCGCAGGCGTCGCCGGCGTGGTCGCCGTCGGTGTCGGCCTGCGCCGGGTCGGCGACCAGCGGGCAGTCGTCCGAGGCGTCGGGCACGCCGTCGCCGTCGGCGTCCGGCGGCAGATCGTCGCTGGGATCGCGAGGGTCGGTCTCGCCGGCGTCGTGCTGGCCGTCGTGGTCCGGGTCCTCCGCGCCGTCGCCCATGCCGCCGTGGTCGGTGTCGGCGATGATCGGGCTGGTGCGGGTGGTCGGGTCGGCGTCGGGCACGAAGTGGCCGGCGGCCAGCGCGGTGTCGGCGTGGGGCGCGGTGATCCCGGCCTCGGTGCCGTCGAACAGGCCGTCGTCGTCGCTGTCGGGATCGAGCAGGTTGCGCTGGCCGTCGCCGTCGCTGTCGGCCGCGTAGTCGGCCTCGGCGCCGTCGATCACGCCGTCGTCGTCGCTGTCGGCGTCGTCGGGGTCGGAGCCAAGCAGCGCCTCCTCGGCGTCGGTCAGGCCGTCGCCGTCGCGGTCCGACGGTGTCGTGCTGTCGTCCGCGGCCACCCGCGGGTCGCGCTCGGCGGCGTCGACCGCGCCGTCCTTGTCGGTGTCCTCGCTGCCGTCGGTCGCGCCGCCGCGATCGGTGTCGGGCAAGAGCATGTTGGTCTGGCTGGCCGGATCGCCGTCGGCGACGAACCGCCCCCGGGCGACGTCGGTGCCGGGGCCCGCCGCGGTCACGCCGCGCTCGGTGCCGTCGAACAGGCCGTCGTTGTCGCTGTCGGGATCCAGCGCGTTGATCGCGCCGTCGTGGTCGCCGTCGCAGGCGAAGTTGGGCTCGGCGCCATCGACGACGCCGTCATCGTCGGTGTCGGGATCGTCGGGGTCGGTGCCCAGGAAGCCCTCCTCGGCGTCGCCCAGGCCGTCGCCGTCGCGGTCGCCGGGCGGCGGCGCGTCGTCGGCGCCCACCCGCGGGTCGCGCTCGCCGGCGTCGACCCGGCCGTCGTGGTCGCTGTCCTCGAGGCCGTCGCGCAGGCCGCCGGCGTCGGTGTCGCGGACCAGCGGATCGGTGCGGGTGGTGGCGTCGGCGTCGGGGCGGTAGTGGCCCGCGGTGACGTCGGTCCCCAGCTGCGGCGTCACGACGCCCTGCTCGGTGCCGTCGAACAGGCCGTCGTTGTCGCTGTCGGGATCGAGCGCGTTGATCAGGCCGTCGCCGTCGGTGTCGGCGGCGTAGCTGCGCTCGGCCTTGTCGGCGACGCCGTCGTCGTCGCTGTCGTCGTCGTCGGGGTCGGTGCCCAGCGTGGCCTCCTCGGCGTCGGTCAGGCCGTCGCCGTCGCGGTCGCCGGCGACGATCGTCGTGACCACCAGCGGGCCGACCAGGTACGACTCCTGATCGGACTTCACGCGGTAGGTGCCGTGGTTGATCGTGGCGCCGACCGTCAGCGCCGGGTTGGTCGCGACCGTGAGCGCCAGCGTGAAGTCGGTGCCGGCCGGGATGTCGGGGGTGGTGCAGGTGACGACGCCGGCGCTGCCCACCGCGGGCGTCGTGCACGTCACGCCGGCGGTGTCGACGCTGGTGAACGTCGTGTTGGCCGGCAGCGTCACCTCGATCGACGGGTGGGTGGCGGTGGCGTTGCCGCCGTTGTTGATGCGGTGCTGGTACTGGATCGGTCGGCCGGGGCCGATCGTCGCCGGCGCCCGCGCCGCGACGTTGATGCCGGGCACGAACGGGCCGATCGTGTCGACGAGCACGTGGCCGAAGTGGCCGGTCGGCTGACACCGCCCGGCGATCACCCGGACCTCGAGGCTGTCGCCGACGTCGACCACGCCGGGCTCGGCCGCGATGTCGATCAGCGTCCAGTCGACGTACTGCACGGTGGCGGTGCCGACCGACGTCCGCCACGGCACGCCCGGCTGCCCGGCGTAGGCGAAGCGGCTGTCGAGCGTGGTGCCCTTGGTCAGGTCCTTGACCGTCACGAAGTAGAACGGCTGGGCGTTGGAGGCGTGGGTCGGCACGTCGAGGATCGGCGCGACGACGATGCGGGTGTGGTACTTGCCGTCGAACGGGTCGACGTCGCCGGCGCCGACCACGGTGGTCTGCGACAGGATGTTCGCGGTGGCGTCGCCCGAGCCCAGCTCGTTCACCACCACGGCGCTGTTGCCGTAGCGCGGCAGCTTGAGCGCGTCGCCAGCGGCCAGGCCCGGCGGCACCAGCGCGTAGGGCCCGCTCCCGGTCTTGACGTTGGTGCGGACCACGCCGCCGGCGGTGATGTGCAGGTCGGCCTCGCTCACGACCGGGAAGGTCACGAGCCCGCGCACGCCGGTGGTCACGGTCCACCCCGTGAGTCCTTGTTCGAAGTCGGTGTTGACGAACGACGGCTGGTCGATCGTCTCCAGGATGGGGTCGCCACCCGCGCACGCGCCGAGCGCGACGCCCAGCGTGATCCACAACAGCCCGCGGTTCAGCTTCATGGCGACCGCACCTTTGCAACCGCGAGGCCGGGGCGTGGCCTGCGATCGCGCACACTTGCGACGCCGGCGCGGTGCGCCCGGCGGGGATCGTCACCGTCAAGCCTGACGTCCGTCAGCGGCGACGCGCCGCCATCGCGCTAGACGTTGAACAGGAAGTGCATGATGTCGCCGTCCTGGACGACGTACGTCTTGCCTTCCTGGCGCAGCTTGCCGACCGCCTTGAGGGCGGCCTCGCTGCCGTGCTGCTCGAGATCGGCCAGCGTGTACACGTTGGCGCGGATGAAGCCCTTCTCGAAGTCGGTGTGGATCACGCCGGCGGCCTCGGGGGCGAGCGCGCCCTTGCGGATCGTCCAGGCGCGGATCTCCTTCTCGCCGGCGGTGAAGTACGACTGCAGGCCGAGCAGGCGGTAGCACTCGTGGGCGAGCGTCGCGAGCGCCGGCTCCTTGAGCCCGTACGACGCCAGCAGCTCGGTCTTCTCCTCGTCGGACATGCCGGCGAGCTCGGCCTCGATCTTCCCGCACAGGATGACCACGCCGGCGCCCTCGCGCTCGGCGCGCGCGCGCACCTGATCGCTCCAGGCGTTGCCGTTGGGCAGGTCCTCCTCGCCGACGTTGCAGCAGTACAGCACCGGCTTGGCGGTCATCAGGCCCCAGGTCGCGACGATCTTGCGCTCGTCGTCGCTGAGCTCGAGCGAGCGCGCGGCGTGGCCGGCGGCGAGGTGGGCCTGGACCTTCTCGGCGAGCGCCAGCTCGGCCTTGGCGTCCTTGTTGCCGCTCTTGGACTGGTTGGCCGCCTTCTTGACCCGCTTGTCGGCGGTGTCGCCGTCGGCGAGCACCAGCTCGAGGTCGATGATGTCGATGTCGCGCATCGGATCGACCGAGCCGGCCACGTGGATCACGTTGGGGTCGTCGAAGCAGCGGACCATCATCAGGATCGCGCTGGTCTCGCGGATGTTGGCGAGGAACTTGTTGCCGAGCCCCTCGCCCTCGGAGGCGCCCTTGACCAGGCCGGCGATGTCGACGATCTCGACGACGGCCGGGATGATCTTCTGGCAGGGGATGTGCTTCTGGATCCGCTGCAGCCGGGGGTCCGGCACCGGCACGATCCCGACGTTGGGATCGATGGTGCAGAACGGATAGTTCGCCGCCTCCGCCTTGCCGGCGGTGAGGGCGTTGAACACGGTGCTCTTGCCGACGTTGGGCAGGCCGACGATGCCGACGGACAGGGCCATGGGGGGGACACGTACCGAGAATCGTGCGCCGGCGCAAGCCGTCGTCGGCCGTGACGCAGGCCACCGCGCGACCGAGCGCCGGCCGGGCCGGGGCGGGGGCGTGCGATGCTCCGGGCATGCGACGCACCTCCCTGACCGCGCTGGTGCTCGCCGCGCTCACCGTGGGCGCGGCGTGCGGCGGCGACGACGGCGCGGCGCCGATCGACGCGCCCAACCCCGACGACATCCTCGCGCGGCTGCAGGCGCAGCCCGAGATCGCCGACGTCTTCGAGCGGCCCACGTCGCACGCCGGCTACCGCTTCTTCGAGGTCTGGTTCACCCAGCCGATCGACCACGCCCACCCCGAGCGCGGCACGTTCCGGCAGTACGCGACGCTGATCCACCGCGACCCGACGGCGCCGATGGTGCTGCTGCACACCGGCTACGGCAACTGGTACTACGACTACCCGGGCGAGGTGACGCGCCTCTACCACGCCAACCAGCTCGTCATCGAGCACCGGTTCTTCCGCACCTCGCGGCCGGCGGCGCTCGCCGACTGGGCGTTCCTGACGATCGAGCAGGCCGCCGCCGATCACCACCTGATCGCCACGGTGATGCACCGGCTGTACGGCGGGCCCTTCCTCGAGACCGGCGCGTCGAAGGGCGGGATGACGTCGATCTACCACCGGCGGTTCTGGCCCGACGACGTCGACGTGACGCTGGCGTACGTCGCCCCGATCTCGTTCGCCGCCCCCGACTACCGCTACGAGCCGTACCTCGAGGGCATCGGCCCGGCCGACTGCAAGGCCAGCCTGCGCGCGATCCAGGCCGAGATGCTGACCAACCGGCGCGCCGCGCTGCAGCTGCGGGCCAGCGCCGAGGCGACCCAGGAGGGGCGCAGCTACAGCCGGATCGCGCTGCCGGCGGCGGTCGAGTCGGCGGTGGTCAGCCTGGAGTGGGCGTTCTGGCAGTACGTCGGCGCCGACAGCTGCGCGAGCATCCCGCCCGTGACCGCCAGCGACGACACGCTGTTCGCGTTCCTGCAGGCGGTGTCCGAGGTCGGCGGCTCCGACGACGCCAACCTCGCCGAGTTCGAGGCGTACTACTACCAGGCCGAGGTCGAGCTCGGCTATCCCGGCACGATGGACGAGCACCTGACCGGGCTGCTGGCGTTCCCGCCGGAGGCCTACGACGGCGCGTACCCGCCGGGCGTGACGCGGCCGCCGTACGCGCGCGCCGCGATGGACGACGTCGCCGCGTGGGTGACCAGCGCCGGCGAGCGCGTCGTCTTCCTGTACGGCGAGTGGGATCCGTGGTCGGGCGGCATGTTCGACCCCGGCGCGCGCCCCGAGGTGCTGCGGGTGGTGGCGCCGGGCGCGCCCCACGGCGCCGGCGTCGGCGACCTCACCGCGGGCGATCGCGCGGCGGCGCTGGCCAAGGTCGAGCAGTGGACCGGGCTGGTGGCCGACGAGGCCGCGCTGGCGCGCACCGCGCCGGCGCCGGCGATGCCACGGCCACCGCGGCCGCTGCGCCTGCCGCCGCCGATCGCCCGGCGGTGACCCACGCCCGCACCGCGGCCGGCGGTGGTACAAACGGCGCCATGGCTAGTCCGCGCACCGCGCTCGTCACCGGCTCCACCGATGGCATCGGCAAGGCGACCGCGCTGGCCCTGGCCAAGGCCGGGCTGCGGGTGGTGATCCACGGTCGCAACCGCCCCAAGGTCGAGGCCGCGCTGGCCGAGCTGACCGCGGCGGTGCCCGGCGCCGACGTCCATGGCGTGTCGTTCGACCTCGGCTCGTTCTCGACGGTGCGCCGCGGCGCCGCCGACGTGCTGGCGGCGGTCGATCGGCTCGACGTGCTGGTGTGCAACGCCGGCATCTACGCCAACGAGCGGGTGCTGGTGGCCGACGGGCTCGAGGCGACGCTGGCGGTGAACCACGTCGGCCACGTGCTCCTGACCGAGCTGTTGCGCGAGCGGCTGATCGCCTCGGCGCCGGCGCGGGTCATCGTCGTGTCGTCGGTGGCGCACACCCGCGGCCGGATCCACCTCGACGATCTGTCGCTGGCCGGGGCCTACACCGGCTACGCGGCGTACGCGCAGTCGAAGCTGGCCAACCTGATGCACGCGCTCGACCTCGCGGCGGCGCACGATCCCAAGGTGCTGGCCGCGTACGCGCTGCACCCCGGCGTGATCTCGACCAAGCTCCTGCGCGACGGCTTCGCCGGCATGCGCGGCGCCGGCGTCAGCCAGGGCGCGGCGACGATCGTCAAGCTGGCCACCGCCGAGGCCATTTCCGAGCCGAGCGGCACGTACTACAACGAGGGCGTGCCGACGCCGCCCAGCGCGTCGGCCAAGGATCCCGCGGTGCGCGCGGCGCTGCGCGCGGCGACGCTGGCCTTCGCCGGCCTGCCGCCCGAGGCGTGACGGCGACGGCATGACCCGGCGACCGCGATGAGCCCCGAGGAGTACGCCGCGCTCGAGGCCGCCGCGCTGGCGCAGCTGGCCGCGGGCGATCCGGCGGCGGCGTTCACCGGCTTCCGCTGGGCGCTGCGCTACCCGGTCGAGCTGGCGCCGGCGGACCTGGCGGCGGCGCTCGGCGTGCTGGCGCGGATCGTCGTCGCGCTCGGCGACGGCGAGCTGGCGACCCGGGTGGCCCACGCCTCGGTCGAGCCCGACGACGTCGACGGCCTCTACGATCTCGGCTACCACCTGATCGAGGCGGGGCAGCCGGCGATCGCCGCGACCGTGCTGGCCCAGGCCCACGCCCGCGCGCCGGGCTCGGAGGCGGTCGTGACCGAGCTGTGCGCGGCCCTCGAGCGCGACCTGCGCCACGGCTGCGCGCGCGCGGCGCTCGAGATGGAGCCGGCGCTGATCGAGGCGAGCTTCCTGTGCCGGTACCTCTACGCGTGGAACGCGGCGATGAGCGGCGACCTCGGCGTCGCGCGATCGCGCGGGCCGTGGATCGCGCCGGCGCCCGAGCAGGCGGTGATGGCCGAGCGGATCGCCCGGCTGCTGGCCCGCGCCGATCGGGTGGCGGCGGCGACGCCGCTCGACGGCCGCGACCTGCGCGGCTGGCACTACGTGATCCACGGCGGGCTGGTGCTGCACCGCTCGCCGCACGGCCTCGACGATCCGATGCGCGGCCGCTACGCGTGGCTGCAGGACGCGCCGTCGCTGTGCGCCGACGGGCTGGCCCACCTCGCGGCGGTGCTGGCCGCGTGGGGCTGGCACCCGCCGTGCGTCTACGCGCCGCCCGGCCCCGGCCACGAGCTGGTCGCGGCGGCCGCCGCGGCGCGGCTGGGCGTGCCGCTCGCGCCGTGGCCGATGGTCGGCGCGCCGGCGCCCGGGCTGGTGGTCGCGCACCGCCTCGACGCGCTCGACGGCCCGACGATCGAGCGGCTGCGCGAGCGCCGGGCCGACCAGCTGTTCTACGCCCACGCCGGCTGCTGGACCGACGACGGCCCGCTCGCGCCCGACGTCGTCGGGCTGCTCTACCAGTCGCTCGGGCCGTGGGCCGCCGACGAGGTGGCGGCGCTGGCGCTGATGCTGGTGGCGGAGGATCGCGAGCCGGCCGAGGAGCGCGCGGCCGCGGTGGCGCTGGCGCGCGCGGTCGGACGTCCGGAACCCGGACCGCGCGAGCGGTGGTGGGCGGGCGGGCCGGTGCCGTCGAACCGCTTCGTGTGAGGTCGCGGCTACGGCCGCGCGGTGAACCAGGCGCGCAGCTCGCACGCGGCGGGCTTGCCGCGCGGCGTGTAGCCGCCGTCGGCGGGACCGCCGGCGCCGCTCCACTCCCAGACGAACAGCCCGGCCAGCGCGGGCTCGCCGGCCCACGCGGCGGCGAGGGCGGCGAACGCGCGGCGCTGCTCCTCGAGATCGATCGCGGTGCCGCGCAGGTAGTCCCACGGCGCGCGGGTGGCGCCGTCGCGCGAGACGTAGCCGACCTCGGTCAGCCACAGCGGCAGCTTGCGCGCGGCGGCGGCGGCGGCCAGGTCGCGGCGCGCGGCGCGCCACGCGGTCGTCAGCGTCGCGACGTCGGCGTCGTCGCGCTGGGTCAGCTCGAAGTAGCCGGTGACGCCGAGGCCGTCGAGGCGATCCCAGAACGACACCTCCTGCCAGTGATCCCAGTTGGCGCTGTACAGCAGGCGGCCCTTGAACGTGCGGCGCACCCGGCTGATCAGGTGGTACCAGCGCTCGCGCCAGTGCTCGGTCGAGCCGAGCTCGGAGCCGACGACCAGCCCGGCGGCGCGGTGCGCGGCGGCCAGCGTGGCGGCGTGGGTGATGTACCGCTCGTAGCTCTGCCACCACGCGTCGACGTCGGTCGGCGCCAGCGTGCCGCGCCACTGGCCGGGGGCGACGACGTCGAGGATCACGATCGGGAACAGCGTCGCCGCCAGCCCGCGGGCGGCGGCCAGGTCGAGCGCCGCGGCGACGTCCTCGTCGGAGGCGCTGTCGGCGGCGCGCGCCACCGCGGTCGAGGTGACGTCGTGCTGCCGCCACGCCATCACCAGCGCGACGTCGGTCGCGCCGAGCGCGGCGATCTCGTCGAGCGCGCGGGCCAGCGCCGCGCGATCGACCGGGGCCCACAGGCCGAGCGCGACGCCGGGGTGCGGCGGCGCCGGGCCGGGCGCGGCGGCGTCGGGACAGTCGGGTCGCGGATCGCCGGACGGACCCGCTAGCGTTTTTTTGGCTTGGGGGCCGGCGGCGGGGGCGGCAGCGCCAGCTTGGTCAGCGACGCGGTCATGGCGTCGCCGACCGCGCCCTCGCACGCCGACTTGATCGCGAACGTGCGGTCGGCCGGACGCAGCTTCTTGCCGACGTCGACCTTGATCGTGGCGGAGCCCTCGGCGGCGAAGCCCATGATGCGATCGGGGAAGGTCTCGCCGAAGGTGCGCAGGCTCAGGCGCACCGTCAGGCGCTTCTCCTGGTTGACCGCCGCGTCCTTGTCGTCGAGCGACTCCTCGTACGAGGTGATCTCGACGTTCATCCGGTAGGCGCCGGCGATCTTCTTCTTGGCCAGCCACTTCTTGAACTTATTGACGTCGACCTTGGCGTCGGGCGCGCCGTCGAGCGTGGCCATCTGCGGGTGCGCCGCGAGGACCTTGGTCCACTCGGCGGTGCACACCGGGAGCGCGTCGGCGGTCTCGGCCGGCAGCCCCGCGGTCGCGGTGACCTCGATCAGCTCGATGTGGTAGCGCTTGGGCTTGCCGGCGAGGGCCGGCGGCGTCGCGGCCACCAGCGCGAGCGCGGCGAGCGCGGGGAGCGAGGCTCGGAGCAGGGTGGGGCGCACCCCCGCATCATGCCTCGCCGGACCCGCGTGGTACACTCTCGCTTGCATGGTGCGCCGCCGCTGGCCCGACATCGTGATCGTGATCGCGGTCCTGGGCATCGGCGCGGGCGGGGTCTGGGCGCTGTGGGGCGATCGCTTTCGGGAAAAGAGCAAGCCCGCGGCGCCGGCGTCGACCGAGACGTCGACGCCCGGTCTGTGACCGCTGGGGTCTTTCCCGCCCGTCGGTAACTTGACGGATCGCCGCGAAACTATGTACGCTTTTCGGGCTCGGGGGTGGCTTCGCGCGCTTTCCACGCCAGCCACGTCCGCTCGGGAGAGTCCATGTTCGCGATCGTCCTGACGGAAAAAGGCGGTGAGCAGCGCCGCCTGGTGTTCAACAAGCCCGAGATCACGATCGGCCGCGTGCAGGGCAACGACATCGTCTTGCCCAAGGGCAACGTGTCGAAGCGGCACGCCCGCGTCCTGCTCAAGGACGGCAAGTTCATCATCGTCGACCTCAAGAGCACCAACGGCACCTACGTCAACGGCCGCAAGATCACGACGCCGCTGGTGGTGAAGGAGGCCGACAAGATCTACATCGGCGACTTCATCATGGGCGTCGAGGAGAGCCCGGGCGAGGGGGGCGGCGACAGCGACATCCAGCAGCCGACCCCGCCGCCGCCGGCGCCGATGCCGCCGCCGCGCGAGCCGCCGCCGCGCGAGCCGCCGGGCGGCGGGGCGTCCAACGAGCTGTTGCGCGCCGCGCTGTCGCACCAGAGCCCGCCGCGGCCGACCGCCGAGCGCCCGGTCGCCGCGCCGATCGACCGCCCGCCGCCGCCGTCGCCGATGGATCGCGGGATGCCGCCCTCGCCGATGGACCGCGGCATGCCGCCGGCGCCGTCGCCGATGGATCGCGGCATGCCGCCGCCGCGCGAGCCGGGCCCCCTGGCCGCGCCGACCGCCTCGGGCGAGCCGCGCACCCGGCCGCCGCGCCCGGCACCGGGCGGGACGCTGCCGCCGCCGATGGGCGGCTCGATGGGCGCGCCGCCGGCGGTGCCCGCGACGATGGCGCCGCCGCCGCCCGCGCCGATGATGGCGCCGCCGCCGATGGCGGCCCCGCCGCCGATGGCCGCGCCGCCGCCGATGGCCGCGCCGCCGCCGGCCGCGCCGCCCGCCGCCGCGCTGCCGACGCCCATCCCGCCGATGGTCCCGCCGATGACGCCGCCGCCGGC
>JAEUJY010000168.1 GCA_016794525.1 Myxococcales bacterium | reverse complement strand
CCGGCGGCGGCGTCGCGATCGCCGACGCGGCCTTCGGTCCGAACGGGCCCGGCAAGGCGGGCTTCGGCGGCGGCTCGGCGGGCGGCACCGCCGGCACGCCGACCGCGGGCGTCCCGAGCTTGGGCAGCGCGGGCACGCCGGCCGCGGGGGTGCCGAGCTTGGGCAGCGCGGGCGCGCCGGCGCGCGGGATCGACGGCACGCCGGCCGCGGGGGTAGCGGAGCGCGGCGGCGGGGACGCCGCAGGCGCCGCGGGCACGCCGACCGCGGGCGTCGGGACGCGCCACGCCGACGGCGCGGGCGAGCGGGGCGGCGGCAGCTGCGCCATCGCCGCGGCGGCGCTGGTGGGGACCGACGGCGGCGGCGCCTCGGCGGCCGCGTCGGCGGCGGCCTCGGCCTCCATCGCCGCCAGCGTCGCGGCGAACAGCGGCTGCGGCTCAGGCTCGGGGACGGTCGGCGGGCGGGTCTGGGCGCGGGTGCGCGGCGCGCCGCGCAGGCCGCGGAAGTGGCTGACCTTCTCGACCGGCAGCCAGTCGTCGAAGCCCTCGTTCCAGCAGTGCAGATCGTCGTCGCTGGCGCGCGCCGCCACCCAGGCCTGGGCCTCGGTCAGCGTGAACGGGCCCTCCTGGTTGCCGTCCTTGGAGACGTACCACTCGTCGTCGAGGGCGGCCGGCGGCGCCGCGGCCGGCATCGCCGGCGGCGCGGGCATGGTGGGCGCGGGCGAGCGCGTCGGCTCGGCGCCGCCGTCGTCCATGCCCTCACGCACGGTGATGACCGCCGAGCAGTTCTTGCAGCGGATCTTGAGGATCTTGCCGCGAACTCGGTCGTCGGCGATCGCGTAGCGCGTCTTGCAGCGGTCGCAGAGGAACTTCATGGGCGCCGAGCAGCGCGCGCGCTACCGCCGCGCGGGCGGAGTGCGCGGTCGAATCGATCCGGAGGCAGCGCTGACAACTTGGATATTGTGCAGAAAGCGCGGACGGATCGCAAAGGTCTGAGGGGGCGTAGATCAAAGGCGAGCAACGGACCTCCGCCGCGGGCGTCTCGCGTCTCGGTCGGGCGGCAAACCCGCTCGTCGAGGGGAGCGATCGCGGTCAGCGGGTCGGACCGTCCGCGGGCACCCCGGCGTCGGCCTCGGTGGCCACCCCGGCGTCCAGCCGGCCGCGGTCGGGCGGCCGCCGGTTCAGCCGCAGCGGCACCGGCGACAGCGGCGCGGCGTCGATCACCGCGGTGGTCCCACCGTGGATCAGCAGGCCACCGATGGTCAGCTCATCGCCGACCCGGGTGATCTCGAGCCGCACCTCGAGATCGGCCAGGCGGGCGCCGATCCAGCCGGCGCTGGTCTCGGACAGCCGGAAGGCGTCGACCTCGCCCAGCCGCACCAGCCGACCGCCGTCGAGCGCCAGCACCTGGACCACCGCGGTGCGGCCGTCGGCGGTGACCTGCTCGGCGACCGCGACCACCTCGTCGACGCCGGCCGGGCCGCGGATCGGCGCCGCCCACCGCAGCCCGGGCACGTCGGCCGCGGCGACCCGCCTCACCTTGCCGTCGGCGGTGGCCAGCGCCACCACCTGCTCCCCCGCGGCGGCGATCGCCTGGGCGCCGTCGAGGCAGGCGCCGCGGGCGGTCGGGGGCAGCCCGACCACGCCGGCCAGGTCGGGGCGCACGCAGCCGTCGTCGGGGGCCGGGCCCCGCGCGGGCGGCGCCGACAGCAACAGCGCGCCGACCCGATCGGCGTACAGCACGAAGCGCGCGCCGGGCAGGCCAGCCCCGACCCACAGGCCGGGATCGCGCACGGTCTGGGGATCGCCGACCGCCGGGCCGAGCGCGCGCTCGAGCGCGGCGCGGTCGGTGCCGACGCCGATGCCGTCGCCGGTGCGCGCGATCGCCACGCGGATCACCGCGATGTACGAGGTCGCGCCGCTGCGCTCGCCGCCGATGATCAGGCCGGCGTCGCGCAGCACGCTGTGATCGACGACGCCGGGGATCTGCAAGAGCGACATCCGGGTGCCCGGCGGCAGCGACGCCGCGCTCTCGGTCATCGCCATGCTGAGCTTGAACGGGCCGACGCCGTCGGCGGTGATCGCGTGGGGCGGCAGCGCGCGGACGTCGCCGTGGGGCGGCTCGATCACGCGCCGGGTCGGCGCCTCGCGCCGCTCGGTGGTCGGCGCCTTGTCGCCGCCGCAGGCCGCGAGGCCGACCAGCACGAGCGCGACCCGGAGCTGCACGCCGTCAACCTACCAGACGCGCCGCCGCCGCGCCGCGCGCAACGCGGTCGGCGGGCTCACAGCAGGCGGCTGACCAGGATGCCGAGCGCGATGCCGGCCGAGATGCCGAGCACCAGCACCGGGGTCAGGCTGCGGGGCGGCGGCGCGGCCGCGATCGGCGCGGGGGCGGGCACGGCCAGCGGCGCCGGCGGCGCGACCGGCGGTGGCGCGATCGGCGCAGGGACGGGCGCCGGCGCCACCGCGACCGGCGGCATCGGCGTCGGGGCGACCTGCCGCTCGCGGCGCGCGGTGATGTCGCCGGGCTCGGGCGCGGGCGCCCAGGTCGCGGGCTCGGGCACCGAGTCGCGCGGCGCCGGCAGCGGCAGCGACAGCTCGCCGTCGTCGCCGCGGTGCGGGACCGGCGTGCGCATCAGGCGCAGCTGCTCGAGCTCGAGGCCGAGCGCGGCGGCCACCTCGGCGTCGGCCTCCTGGTACTCGTCCCACTCGCTCTTGGGCTGATCGGGCGCGGCCTGGTAGCCGTCGAACATCTTGCCGTCGAAGTCGAGCTCCTCGTCGATCTTCGCCAGGTCCGACTCGGCGATCAGCTCGGGGCGGCGCTGGCCGCCGGCGGCCTCGGCCAGCTCGTCGAGGTATCGCGCGATGCGCACCGGCCCCGAGTGCAGCCGCGCCTCGCGCAGGAAGCCCTCGAGATCGTCGGCCAGGTCGTAGGCGCTGGGGTAGCGGCTCTCGGGGTGGCGCTCGAGCGCGCGCATGATGATGCCCTCGAGCTGCCCGGGGAAGTCTCGCTTGACGAAGGTCGGCGCCTCGATCTCGCCCTCGGTCAGGCGGCGCACGACCTCGTGGGCCGGCCCCTTGAACAGGCGGCGGCCGACGGTGATCTCGTACAGCACGACGCCCAGCGAGAAGATGTCGGAGCGGTAGTCGACGACGCCGCGGGTCGCCTGCTCGGGCGACATGTACGACAGCTTGCCGGGGATCATGCCCTCCTCGCGCGGCCGCTGATCCTTCGAGCGGGCGATGCCGAAGTCGATCAGCTTGAGGAAGCCGTCCTCGGTGACCAGCAGGTTGGTCGGCGAGATGTCGCAGTGGACGATGTCGAGCCCCTGCCCCGCGAACGCGGTGCCCTCGCTGCCGCGCTTGGCGTGGAAGTAGCCCATGCCGGCCGCGGCCTGCCGGATCAGCTCGACGGCGTGCTCGAGCGGCAGGAACCGCCCGAGGCCGAGCCCGCGCCGGCACAGCTCGTTGAGCTCCTCGCCGACGATGTACTCCATCGCGATGTACGGGATGCCGCCCTCCTCGTCGACGTCGTAGACGTGGACGATGTTCGGGTGGTTCAGCACCGCGCCGATGCGGGCCTCGTCGAGGAACATCTCGACGATCCGCGGATCGCTGGCCAGCTCCGGCTTGAGGCGCTTGATCACGACCTCCTTGTCGAAGCCGGCCATCGCGTTCTGCCGCGCGAGGTAGATCTCGGCCATGCCGCCGGTGGCCAGCGGCCGCAGGAGCCAGTAGCGCGAACCGAACTGCACCGGCGCCGCCGGCTGGGCCTGGGCGTAGGTCATCGCGCCGCCCCCGCCGCCCCGAGCGCGACGCCGGCGCCGCCGCCGGTGAGCGCGCGCAGCGTCTCGCCGATCGCGCGCTGCGCGCCGGGGCTGGCGTCGGCGAGCGCGACCTCGGTGGCGCTGGCCAGCTGATCGGCGGGCGCGGTCAGCGCCTCGAGCGTCGCGCCGGCGCCCTCGGCGAGCCCGGCCAGATCGTAGCCGCCCTCGAGGGCCGCCACCCAGCGCCCGGCGCACAGCCGATCGGCCAGCCGCCGCACCCGCGCCGCCAGCCGCGCGAAGCCGTAGCGCGACACCTGCATGCTGGCCAGCGGATCGGCGCGGTGAGCGTCGAAGCCCGCCGACACCAGGATCAGATCGGGGCGGAACCGCTCGAGCGACGGCGCCAGCACCTCGTCGAACGCGGCCAGGTAGTCGCGATCGCCGGAGCCGGCGGGCAGCCCGACGTTGACGGTCGCGCCCAGCGCGCCGGGCCCGCCGATCTCGTCGGGGGCGCCGGTGCCGGGATAGAACGGGAACTGGTGGATCGACTGGTAGAGCACGGTGGGGTCGTCCCAGAAGATCTGCTGCGTGCCGTTGCCGTGGTGGACGTCCCAGTCGAGGATCGCCACCCGCGCCGCGCCGGCCGCGCGCGCCGCCGCCGCCGCGACCGCGACGTTGTTGATCAGGCAGAAGCCCATCGCGCGATCGCGCTCGGCGTGGTGGCCGGGCGGCCGCACGACCGCGAGCCCGCGCCCGAGCGCGCCGGCGAGCACCTGCGTCGCCAGCTCGGTCACCGAGCCCGCCGCCGCCAGCGCGGCGTCCCACGTGCCCGGCGAGTAGTACGTGTCGCCGTCGAGCCAGCCGCTCGCGCCTGGCACCGTGCGGCTCAGCGTCGCCAGGTAGCCCGCGCCGTGGACGCGCCCGAGCTCCTCGTCGGTCGCCGCCCGGATCGGCACCTGCCGGCCCTGGGTCGCCAGGTTGGCCGCGGCCAGGGCGTCGCGCACCGCGGCGACGCGCGCCGGGCGCTCGGGGTGACCCGATGGTGCGAGGTGGTGGATGAACACGTCATCCAGGACGTAGCCGAGCATCGCGCGGCGCGACATTACACGATGCCGGCCCGCCACATGACCGTCACGGTGTGGTTTGCGAGGGCGTGGTACGGTGGCGACGCCGTTCCGGAGGATCCATGCGCTTGACCACCCTCGCCTGCCTCGCCCTGGTTGCCGCCTGCACCGAGACCTCGGACGGCCCCGACCTGACCGGGCTGTGGCGCGTGACCAGCCACACCGAGAACACCACCGGCTGCACGCCCGGCGCGGCGGTCACCGATCCGCCGTACATCCAGTTCACGCGCGAGACGCTGTTCGGGCAGGAGTACTTCCAGTGGGCGCCGTGCACGGCGCCCGGCACCTGCGAGACGACCTCGCTGTTCGATCTGTCCTACGCCAAGGCGATCCCCGGCGGCTACGAGGCGCAGATCTACGTAGCCTCCGGCGACGCCACCGCGTGCAGCCTCGGCGCGACGGTGTCGACCGCGATCGTCGCCGACGACGGCTCGCTCACGATCGAGACCCGGATCAACACCAAGGACAGCATCACCGGCACGGCGTGCACGACCGACGAAGCCAAGGCCGCGCTCGACGCCGGCCAGCTCGCCTGCGCCGGCCTCGAGGTCATGACCGCCGTCCGGAATTGAAGGACTCCGGGGCGGTCGGCCGGGTGCGAGATCCTGGACCGACCGATGTCCGATTCACCGCCTGGCGGTGAATCGGGCTGGTTTCTGGCCAAGAACGCGGCTCGCTGTCCTGCTCGACCTTGTGAATCGGCAGATTCGATGTGGGCCTGCTGGATCGGTGCGACGATCCGAGCTATGGTCGGGTCATGCCTTGGCCCAAGGGATCACGACCGGGACGGCCCCGGCGGATGTGGTTGACCGATCAGCGCGGGCGGACCTACCGCCTCGGCCCGACGGTCGCGTTCCAGGTCTACTTCCAGCCCAACGAGGGCAAGCTGTGGTCGCGGCTGTACCGCGACGGCCAGCCGCTGCGCCTGCCGGCGCTGGTGACCCGCGACGAGTTCGTCGCCGAGGTCGGCAACGTCGAGGGCGCGTACCAGCTGCAGCCGATCGACGCCAACGGCAAGCAGTGCGGCGATCCGCCGGCGATGCTGTTCCTGCCGAACCCGCCGGTCGCGGCCGCGTCGCCGACACCGCCGTCGCCCGCGCTGCGCAAGATCACGCTCGACGACATCGACGAGCCGGTCGCCAGCGCCGAGTAGGCGCGGCGGGCGGAGGGGCTTCGCGAACGCCCTCCAAGGTCTCAGTTGACGTCGGCGCGGGCGGGCGGGCGCTTGGGCCCGACCAGCGTGCGCAGCGTCGCGCGCGCCACCACCTCGCCGCTGGCGTCGGTGAGCGTCACCGGCACGTCGAACTCGGCCCGCGCGCTCGACGGCGGGATCGGGCTCTCGCTGGTGGCGGTGATCGTGCCGCGGGCCTTCTTGATGTACTCGATCGACAGGCCGGCGACGATGAAGCGGGCGTCGTCGGGCAGCGCGTAGGCCAGCCCGGCGTTGCCGGCCAGCTCGGCCAGGTTGACCAGCGCGACCGCGTGCACGCACTGCAGGTGGTTGCGCACCTCCTTGCGATCCTCGAGCTGCGCCTGGCAGAACCCCGGGCGCAGCGCGGTGATGCGGGCGCCGATCGAGCCGGTGTACGGCGCCATCCGACCGATCAGCTTCGAGAACAGCGCCTTGCCACCGGGCAAGCCCGCCATCAGGTTCCACGCCTCGCGCACCAGGTTCTTGTCGCCATCGAGCGAGGGCACGAGCTTCGCGAGCGGTCCGGGCAACATGCGCGCACCCTAGCAGCTCGGACCGCGGAGCCCCAGCGAATAGGCTCGCCGGCGCTCGGCGCGCCCGTGCGGCGGCGGTGGGACCGGTCCCGCGCGACGGGCCGCCGCACGGACCGGGCGCGCGTCGCTCGCCCAGCGTGCCCGGCGTGTGCGACGATCGTCGCATGGACGTCGCCGTCGGACCCGCGGAGGTCCGCTCGCTCGAGTTGACCGCGCTCCGGTCGTCGATCACCGCGGGCGTCGTCGTCGAGGATCGCCACGGCAAGCTCGCGATCGCGAACCCGGCGGCGGAGCGCCTGCTCGGCCCGTACCTGACGGCGACGCCGTGCTGGAGCGAGGCGCCGCGCGGCTGGCGGCTCACCAACCTCGACGACGTCGTCGTGCCGATCGAGGAGCTCGCGCCGCGCCTGGCCCGCGTCCAGCGCGCCCCGGTGCGCGGCCAGCTGGTCGTCGTGCGGCCGCCCGACGGCGCCACGACCTGGCTCGAGCTCGACGCCGAGCCGATCCTGGGCGCCGACGGCGCGGTCGACACCCTCGTCGTCACGATCGTCGATCGCACGTCGGTGATGGGGCTGATCCGCGAGCTGACCGACAGCCGCCGCCAGCTGGCCGAGGTCATGGACGCCAGCCACGACGGCTTCTTCGCCCGCGACTTCATCACCGGCCGCACGCTGCACAGCGCGCGGATGAACGCGCTGGTCGGCCTGCCGGCGGTCGACACCGAGGCCGGCCTCGACGACTGGCGCCGCCGGATCCACCCCGACGACGCCGCCCGGCTCGAGCAGGCCTACGCGGCGGTGACCGCCGGGCAGCTCGCGCGCTTCGACCTCACCTACCGGGTCCGCTGCGAGGACGGGGCGTGGCGGTGGGTGCGCAGCCGCGGCAAGCTCGTGCTGCGGACCAGCGACGGCGCGCCGCACCGCCTGATCGGCACCGTCAGCGACGTCCAGGCGTTCAAGGACCTCGAGGCGGCGCTGTCGATCAGCGAGCGTCGGCTGCGCGAGGCGTCGACGTCGGGCGCGGTCGGGCTGTGGGAGCTCGACCTGTCGACGTACCAGGCGTGGCGCACCGATCGCCACAAGGAGATCTTCGGCGACGGCGGCGGCGCGTGGACGCTGCACGACTTCCGCGCCGCGGTGGTCCCCGAGGACCGCGAGGTCGCCGATCGCGCGCTCGAGCTCGGGCGCCGTGCCGGCGACATGCACTTCGAGGTGCGCATCCGGCGCGGCGACGGCCGGCTGCGCTGGATCGAGGTCGACGCCGCGCTCGCCCTCGACGAGGCCGGCGCGCTGCGCCGGATGTGCGGCACCGTCCGCGACATCACCGAGCGCAAGTGGATCGAGCTCGACCTGGAGCGCGCGATGCGCTTCAAGGCGGCCCGGGTCACCGAGCTCGAGGGCCTGCTCAAGGCCGGCACCCCGCTGAGCGGCCTCTTGACCGCGTGCATGCACTGCCAGTCGGTGCGCGACGAGGACGGCGCCTGGGAGCGCCTCGACACGTTCGTCGCCGCCCGCACCGGCGCGCGCTTCTCGCACGGCATCTGCCCGACCTGCCGGTCGCGGCACTACCCCGACGAGTGAGCCGCGGCCCGGCCGACGACGCGCTCAGTCCTGGAACAGGTTCTCGGCGGTGGTCTCGACGCCGTGCTTGTCGCCGTGCAGCGCGTCGGACAGATCGTTGGTGGTCTTGCGCAGGCGCGCGCCGAGCACCTGGACGAAGCTCCACAGGAGCTTGGTCGCCAGCTCGGGCTCCTTCTTGATGATCTCGTAGAAGTCCTTGCGCCGGATCGTCACCAGCCGGGTGGCCTCGGTGGCGGTGGCGGTCAGCGACCGGGTCGAGCGATCGATCAGCGCCATCTCGCCGAAGTGCTGGCCCTTGGTGAGATCGGCGACGTGGACGTCGTCCTTGGTCAGCCGCACCCGGCCGCTGGCGACGACGTACATCGTCTCGCCGGCGTCGCCGGCCGAGAACACCACCGCGTTGGCGGCGGCGTCGGTCAGCGCGGTGATGTTGGTGACCCGCACCAGCTCGCGGTACGAGAGGTAGCGGAACATCTGCATGCCCTTGAGCGCGTCGAGCTTGAGCGACGCCTCGCCGGTGCGCGGCGCCGCCGCGGTCGAGGTGCCGCCCTCGCCCACCCGCAAGACCACGCCGGTGATGTTGTCGTGGCCGCCGCCGCCGTTGGCGATCTCGATGAGCTGCTTGGGCACCTCCTTGATGTCGCCCTCGCCCAGGATCGCCGGCAGCTTCTCTTCGTCGAGGTAGGCGTAGAGCCCGTCGGAGCACAAGAGGAAGCGATCGCCGGGCAGGATGTCGAAGTCGAAGGTGTCGACCTCGACCGAGGCGTAGACGCCGACCGCGCGGGTGACCGCGTTCTTGTACTGCTTGTACGGCGAGCTCTCGACCTGATCGCGCTTGAGCTTGCCGCGGCGGACCAGCTCGTTCATCAGCGAGTGGTCCTCGGTCAGCTGGTGCGACTGGCCCTGGCGCGCCAGGTAGACCCGGCTGTCGCCGACGTGGGCGATGAAGCCGCGCAGGTGATCGGGCGCGCCGGCGATCAGCATGACCGACGCGGTGGTGCCCATGCCGCGCTTGTCGGCGTCGGCCTGGGCCCGGCTGAACACCGTCGAGCACGCCGCCTGCACCGCGTGCTCGAGCATCTGCAGGATCTCGACCGCGGCCGACGCCGGGCCCTCGGCGCGGTAGCGATCGATCAGGTCGCGGTTGGCGTAGACCGCGTCGCGGATCTCGTGGACCGCGATCGACGACGCCACCTCGCCGGCGGCGTGGCCGCCCATGCCGTCGGCCACCAAGAACAGCCGCAGCTTCTTGTCGATGAGGAAGTTGTCCTCGTTGTGGGTCCGCTGGCGCCCCACGTCGGTGGCGGCCGCGAAGGTCAACTCCATCGCGGCGATCGTCGCACGGGGTTCCCCGGGCGGTCAAACCACCTGGGCGGCAAGCAGCGCGTCCGGCGTAGACCCAGAGATAGCCTCGCTGGCGCTCGGCTAGTACGCGAGCTGCTCGAGCAGGCCCGGCGCCAGGGCCTGCTCGACGACCAGCGCCGCGGCGCGCGCGTCGACGAAGCCGCCGACGTAGGCCCGACCGCCGATGATCACCGTCGGCCCGGCCGCCACGCCGGCGCGCTCGGCGGCGGCGATCAGCGTCCGCACCCGGTCGCCGCTGCCGGCGACGCAGGCGCCGACCTCGGCGGCGTCGACGTGGGCCTCGCGGGCCAGATCGGCCAGCCCCGGCGGCTCGCGGCGCACGCCGGGCGGATCGCTGGCGAACGGCCAGCCGTCGCCCAGCTCGGCGGCGCACAGCGCGGCGCCGGCCAGCGCGACGTCGTCGGCCGCCGCCTCGAAGCCGAGGTCGACGAACGGGGTCCAGCTCAGCCGCACCTCGCCCTCGTAGACGTCGACCAGCGCCGCCAGCGAGGACAGCTGCGCGCGGCACGCGTCGCCGCGCGGGTTGCACGCGACGACGATCGGCACCGTCGCGCCCGGCGGGCCCAGCGCCGGCGCGCCCGCCGTGGGCAGCGGCGCGGCCAGCAGCCGCGGCGGCGGGGGCTCGCCGTCGGCGAGGAGCGGATCGTCGATCCGCGCCGGCTGCGGCGGCGCCGCCGCGCAGGCGGTGCCCTCGTCGAGCAGGCGGGCCAGCGACCACGCGTAGCGCGGCCGCGCGTCGGCGGACGGCCCGCCGTCGCCGTCGCCGTCGGCGTCCTCGTCGGCGCAGTAGGTGTGCAGCCGGCCCCAGCGGCGCAGCGGCCCGCCGGTCAGCCCCTGCACCGCGGCCAGCCGCGCCTCGGCCAGCGCCACCTGGTACGCCTGCTCGAGCTGGTTGGCGGCGACGCCGCCCCGCGCCATCGGCTGGCCGTTGAGGACGATCTCGACGGCCTGCATCGCCGGCACGCGGAACGCGCGGTGATCGGCGGCGGCCAGCGCCGCGGCCAGCGCCGGATCGCGGGAGGCGCGCGCGGCGACGTCGCGATCGAGGCCCAGCTCGACGGCGAGCGCCAGGCTCCCGGCCGGCCCGAGCGGCGGCGACGCGGCGGCCAGCGCGTCCATGTACGCGAAGAACTTCCCGACGCGGTGCGCGGCCAGCGCCAGCGCCGGCGCGCCCTGCCGCGCGCCCACCGCCCGCGGCCAGAACCGCGCCCGCACGCGCGCCGGGTGGCGCTGCGCCAGCTCGCGCACCGCGCGGTAGGCGGCGTGGCTGGGCTCGGCGCCGGGGACGAAGTACAGGTCGACCGTCACCAGCGCGTCGGCGCGGCCGAGCGTCGGCGTCGCCTCGGCGTGCTCGACGGCGACGATCCGCCCCGGGCGCGCGGCCACCAGCGGCGGCGCCGCGACCAGCGCGGCGACCACGGCGAGGGCCAGGCGACCTGCCATCGGTCGAGTGTAGCGCGGCGATCAGCCCGCGGCCGGCGGGTCGTCGCCCGCGGCGGGCGCCGGCGCGTCCTCGGCGACCGCCGGCGGCTCGGCCGGCGACGCCTCGGCGACGGGCGGCTCGCCGGCCGGGGCCGCGGCCTCGGCCACGGCGGGCGCCGCGACCGCCAGCGCGGCCGATGCGTCGGCCGCGTCGAGCGCGTCGTCGTCGGGCGCGACCTGCGGCCACATCACGACGAAGTAGATGCCGGCCGAGATCAACAGCCCGAACAGGAGCGCGAGCGCGAAGGGTTCCCAGACCATGATCAGACCGTCAGCTTCGCGGCGCCGCTCTTCACGACGAAGTCGGGATCGACGCTGACGTTGACGCAGGTGACGCCGGGGTGGGCCAGCGCCGCGCGCAGGGTGGGCACCAGCTCGGCGGGATCCTCGACGTGGTAGCCCTTGCCGCCGAACGCCTCGACGACGAGGTCGTAGCGGGTCGGCGCCAGCTTGGTCGCCGGCGAGCGCGCCGCGCCGAAGATCATCACCTGCGGCCCGCGGATCTGCCCCCACGCGGCGTCGTTGGCGACGATCACGCACATCGGCAGGTTCCACCGCACCGCGGTCTCGAAGTCGAAGCCGTTGAGGCCGAAGCTGCCGTCGCCCGACAGCACGACCACCTTCTTGTCGGGGTGGAGCTTCTTGGCGGCGAGCGCGAACGGCGCGCCGATGCCGAGGCAGCCCAGCGGCCCCGGGTCCATCCACGTGCCCGGCTTGTTGCGGTGGAGCAGCTTGGCGCCGAGCGCGACGCAGTCGCCGCCGTCGCCGATCAGGATGGTGTCGTCGTCGATCACCTCGCCGATGGCCTTGGCCAGGCGGTAGTGGTTGATCGGCCGCGCGTCGGACGCGGCGTGGTCGAGCAGCTTGGCGGTGGCCTTGGTCTCGGCGCCGCGCAGCTCCTCGATCCAGCCGGCGGTCTTGCCGGTGGCGGCGGCGGTCGCCGCGGTCAGCTGCGCCAGCACGCTCCGGGCGTCGCCGAGGATCGCCACGTCGGCGTCGCGGTTCTGCGCCACCTTGGTCGGGTCGCGCTCGATCTGGACGATCTTGGCCTTGGCGTTGATGCCGGCGCCGTAGCCGACGCGGAAGTCGAGCGGCGTGCCCAGGATGATCGCCAGGTCGGTGCCGCGGAACGCGTTCTTGCGCGCCTGCGAGAACGCCAGCGGGTGGCGGCTGTCGATGCAGCCGCGGCCCATCGCGTTGGTGAACACCGGGATCTGCGCGTGCTCGGCCAGCGCCACCAGCTCGGCCCACGCGGCGTCCCAGTACACCTGGCTGCCGGCGAAGATCATCGGCTTCTCGGCGGCGGCGATCAGCTGCGCGGCGCCGGCGATGCCGAGCGGGTCGCCGGGCTGGGCCGGCCACGGCCGCGGCGGCGGCGGGAACGCCGGGTCGGTGACCTGGCTGGTCAGCACGTCGAACGGCAGCTCGATGAAGACCGGCCCGGGCACCCCCGAGGTGGCGATGCGGAAGCCGGTGCGGATGTACTCGGCCAGCCGCTTGGGATCGGTGGCGGTGAAGCTGGCCTTGGTGATCGGCGCGAGCAGCGACGTCTGCTCCATCTCCTGCAGCGCGCCCTTGCCCTTGAACCGCAGCTCCGACGCGCCGCCCAGCACCAACAGCGGGATCGACGCCTGGTACGCGTTGGCGACGCCGGTCACGCCGTCGGTGACGCCGGGGCCGGCCGTGATCACGGCCACGCCGCAGCCGCGGGTCAGGCGCGACCAGCCGTCGGCGGCGTGGACCGCGGCCTGCTCGTGGCGGGTGTCGATGATGTCGATCCCCTCGCGCAGGCAGCCGTCGTAGATCGGCGCGATGTGGCCGCCGCACAACGTGAAGATGCAGGTGGTGCCCTCGGCCTTGAGCTGGCGGGCGATGACGTGGCCTCCGACGAGAACCTCGGGCATGGGGCGGACGGTAACGCCCGGCCGGCCCGGGCGGCAAGCGCGGGCGACATGAGGTAGGCTGCGCGCGTGTACGCCTCCGTGCTTGCGTCGCTGGTCGCGCTGTTCGCGGCCAGCAGTCACTCCTCTGGCCTGCCGTTCGTCGAGCTCGGCGCCAAGGACCTGCTGGGTCTCCCGATCCAGCCGTTCGGCATCATCGTCGCGACCGGCGTCCTGATCGGCGCCGAGGTCATGCGGCGCTACGCGCTCAAGCGCGGCGTCGACGAGGACGACCTGCGCGGCCTGACCGGCTGGGTGGTGGTGACCGGCTTCCTCGGCGCCCACCTGTTCGACGTGCTGGCCTACGAGCACGAGAAGCTGGCCAAGGATCCGCTGATCCTGCTCAAGCTGTGGGACGGCATCTCGTCGTACGGCGGCTTCCTCGGCGGCGCGATGGGCTGGTGGTTCTACGTCTGGTGGAAGCGCCTGACGCCGGGCATGTGGGCCGACGCGACCGCGACCGGGCTCCTGCTCGGGTTCTCGATCGGGCGCATCGGCTGCACGCTGGTCCACGACCACATCGGCCGCGCCACCGACTCGTCGCTGGGCGTCGACTACCCGCGGGTCGAGCTGGCGGCGCGCGGCGTCCTCGAGGAGATCCAGGCCCACGGCCACCACACCGGCGCGGTCATCCGCTGCCACAACATGGCGATGTACGAGCTGGCGTACCTGATCCCGGTGAACGCGCTGATCCTGTGGATGGCGTTCCGCAAGCACAAGCGCTACCCGGCCGGCCTGCTCGCGGTGATCATCGGCCTGCTCTACGCGCCGGTGCGGTTCGTGCTCGAGTTCTGGCGCCTCAACCAGAGCGACCAGCGCTACGTCGGGCTGACCTTCGCGCAGTGGAGCTCGATCGCCGCGTTCGCCGCCGCCGCCTACATCGCGACGCTGGTGTGGAAGCGCGGCAAGCCGCACCCGCTCGAGGAGGAGCTGGGCGGCCGGGTCGGCGGGCGCACCGCCTCGCTGATCGCGCTGGCCAAGGCCGACGCCGCCGCCGCCAAGACCGACGACGCGAAGGCCGCCGGCGACGCGGCCGACGCCGACGACGCGGCCAAGGGCGACGCCGACGACGCCAAGCCCACCAAGGGCGGCAAGAGCGGCAAGAAGAACAAGCGCTGAGCGCCCCGCCGGCGTTTGCGATGGTGGCCCGACCGGATCGGGCGTAGCGTGGAGGGATGGTGGCCTCGTTCGCGGCGCCCGCGCCGCACGGCTGGGAGATCCGGCGACGCACGCTCGGCTCGCTCGGGATCGCGCTGCTGTCGGCCACGGCGGCCGGGCTCGTCGAGCCGGCGCCGTCGCCGTGCGCCGGGCCGCGGGCGCCGGTGGTCAGCGCGCCGGATCGCGGCGCGCCCGATCGCGCGATCGCCCCGGTGGCGCTGCCGCCGGTGGTGCTGGCGGCGCTCGACGACTGGCACCACCAGCGCCGCGCCCGGCTGTTGGCACGCGTCCCGGCGGCGGGGCCTGGCTACGACCTCGCGACCGAGATGCTCGGGGCGCTGCAGCGGGTCGAGCGGGCCTGGCAGCACGGCCACCGCTACCGCGTCTGGGCCCGCTTCGACCGCGGCGCCGTCGCGCTCGAGTTCCGCGTCGGGCGCAGCGGCGACGCGCTGGTGTCGATGTCCACCGCGCTGGGCGACGCACCGCCCCCGGCCGACGATGGCTGCGCGCAGGCGCAGGCGTGGCTGCGCGCCCAGCGCGGCGACGACGCCTTCGGCCTGGCGTACCAGGCGACGCTGATCGCGCCTCGCGGGGCCCGCACGTCGGACTGGACCTACGTCTTCGTCGACGGCGACGTCCAGCTGCCAGTGCGGGTGCAGGCGCAGTTCGTCGACGGTCGCTGGCGCTACGCCACGCCGGAGGCCGTCGAGCCGCCCCGCCCCGCGCTGGATCCGGACACCGCGCGGCTGGTGCGCGCCGAGCCGCGGCGCCGGTGTGCCGCGCCGCAGGACTACCGCAGCTGGCCGATCACCCTGCGCTGACCGGGCCGCGCGCGGGCCTGCTAGGGTGCTGCGGCCATGGGCCCGGCGATCCCCGAGAGCGCGCAGCGCACGGTCGAGCGCTGCTTCGGCGCCGCGGCGCTCGCGGACGGCCTCGCGGCGGTCGCCGCCGGCCGGGTGCACCTGGTCAAGCCGCCGCCGTGGCCGGTGGTGGCGCGGGTCGCCGGCGAGGTGGTCACGGTGCGCTACCGCGCCGAGGGTGAGCTGTTGCGCGGCGAGTGCTCGTGCGCCGGCGGCGGCGACTGCGGCCACGCCGCGGCGACCGCGCTGGTGGCGCTGGCCGATCAGCGCGCCGGCGCCGACGCGGCGATCGCCGTCGAGCGCCAGGCCCGCGTCGGCGAGTGGCTGGCCGAGCTGGGCCGGCACCAGCCCGACGCGCCGGCGCCCGCGACCAACCAGCTGGTGGCCTACGTCCTCGACGTGCGCGACCGCGACGTCGGCCTGACGATCGTGCCGGCGGCCCGGCTGCGCGGCGGCGGCCTCAGCGCCGGGCTGCCGCTGGCGGCGCTGGCCGATCCGCAGCGCGGCGCGCCGCGCTGGGTCGACGTCGACGATCTGCGCCGCATCGCGCTCCTGCGCGCGATCGCGCGGGCCACGCCGCAGGTGACGCGCTTGCGGATCGATCGCGTGCCGGCCGACGTGTTCGAGGAGCTGGCCGCGACCGGGCGGCTGTTCTGGCGCGGCGTCGACGGCCCGGCGCTGGCGTGGGGGCCGCCGGCGCAGGAGGCGCTGGCCTGGCAGCCGTGCGCCGCACCCGCCGACAGCTTCCAGCTCGGCGTCGCCGCGCCGCGGGTGATCGTGCCGGCGGCGCGGGCGCTGTACGTCGATCCCGACGCCGCGCAGCTCGGGCCGCTCGAGCTGGGCGTGCTGCCCGAGCTGGTGGCGCGGCTGCTGGCCAGCCCGCCGGTGCCGGCGGCGATGCGCGCGACGGTCGCGCGCAGCCTGCGGCCGCTGTGGCCCGACGCGCCGGCGCCCGACCTCGACGCGCCCGCGCCGAGCGAGCCGCTGGTGCCGCGGCTGACGGTCGGCCTCGAGCCCGGGCTGCGCAACGTGCTGGCGCTGGTGGCCGAGGCCGGCTACGGCGACGCGCGCTACCCGCTGGCCGCGTGGGATCCCGATCGCCCGGCGACCCGCGATCTGCTGGCCGAGGGCCGAGCCCGGGCGCGGCTCGACGCGCTGGTCGCGACGACGCTGCCCCACGGCGTGGTCGCGCCGTCGAGCGTGGCGCTCCTGGCCAGCGCCCGCGCGATCGCGCACGTGCTGATCCCGACGCTGCGCGCCGAGGGCTGGCGCTGCGCGCTCGACGACAGCTTCCCGCTCGAGGCGCCCGCGGCCGAGGCGACGTGGGTCGAGGCGCTGCGGCCGATGGGCGACCGGCCGCTGTGGTTCGAGCTCGAGCTCGGGGTGTGCGTCGACGGCCGCACCGTGCCGCTGGTGCCGATCCTGCTGGCGGCGATCCGCAGCGGCCAGCTCACGGTGACGCCGGGCGAGCCGATCAACGGCGGCGCCGGCCTCAACCTGCGGCTGCCCGAGGGCGAGCTGGTGTACCTGCCGCCCGATCGGCTGGCGCGGTGGTTCGCGCCGCTGCTCGAGCTGGCGCTGCGCGGGATCGACGCCGACGCGCGGCTGTTGCTGCCGGCGCCGGTCGCCGCGACCCTCGACGATCGGCCCGACGGCGTGACCGCCGCGGCGCGGGCCCAGCTCGAGGCGCTGCTGGCGCTGAGCCCGGCCACGCCGGCCGCCGGCTTCGTCGGCGCGCTGCGGCCGTACCAGGCGCTCGGGCTGGCGTGGCTGCGGGCGCTCCACGACGCCGGCCTCGGCGGGCTGCTCGCCGACGACATGGGCCTGGGCAAGACGGTCCAGGTGCTGGCGTTCCTCGACGGGCTGGCGCTGACGGCGCGGGCGCCGGCGCTGGTGGTCGCGCCGCGCAGCGTCGTCGACAACTGGCTCGACGAGGCGGCGCGGTTCGCGCCGCGGCTGCGGGTCGCGCGCCACCTGGGCGCCGATCGCCCCGACGACGCCGCCGCGCTGGCGCCCGCCACCGTCGTGATCACCTCGTACCAGACGCTGGTGCGTGACCTGCCGCTGTTGCGCACGATCGCGTGGGCGACGGTCATCTTCGACGAGGCGCAGGCGCTCAAGAACCCCGACACCCAGCTGCGCGCCGCGGCGGTGGCGCTGGCGGCGCGCAGCCGCTTCGCGGTCACCGGCACGCCGATCGAGAACCACCTCGGCGAGCTGTGGGCCCAGGTCGATCTGGTGGTGCCGGGGCTGCTCGGGCGCCGCGCCGGCTTCGACGCGGCGGTGCGCAAGCCGATCGAGAAGTTCGCGGTGCCGGAGGTGCTGGCCGATCTGCGCGCGCGAGTGCGCCCGTTCCTGTTGCGCCGGACCAAGCCCGAGGTGGCGCTCGAGCTGCCGCCGCGCACCGAGATCGTCGAGCGGGTCGACCTCGACGTCGGCCAGCGCGATCTCTACGAGAGCCTGCGCATCAGCACCGACGCCGAGGTCCGGCGCGCGCTCGAGCGCGCCGACGCGCCCGCCACCTCGATGGCGATGCTCGACGCGCTGCTCAAGCTGCGGCAGTGCTGCTGCGACCCGCGCCTCTTGCCGTTGCCGGCGGCGCGCACCGCCACCGGCTCGGCCAAGCTCGACCACCTGCTGGCCCGGCTGGCCGAGCTGGTCGACGCCGGCCGCACGACGCTGGTGTTCTCGCAGTTCACGTCGATGCTGGCGCTGATCGAGCGCGCGTGCCGCGACGCCGGCCTCGCGACGATGACGTTCACCGGCGCGACCCGCGACCGCGCCAGCGTCGTGCGGAAGTTCCAGGCCGGCGCCGCGCCGATCTTGCTGGTCAGCCTCAAGGCCGGCGGCGTCGGCCTCAACCTGACCCGCGCCGACACCGTCATCCACTACGACCCGTGGTGGAACCCCGCCGCCGAGGCCCAGGCCGCCGATCGCGCGCACCGCATCGGCCAGACCCGCCCGGTCCACGTCTACAAGCTGGTCGCGCGCGGCACCGTCGAGGACGCCATCTGCAAGCTGCAGGACGACAAGCGCCGGCTCACCGCCGCCGCGCTCGAGGACGGCGGCGTCACCCGCCTCGCCGCCGCCGACCTGCACGCCATCTACCGCCGCCTCACCGACCTCTGACCCGCCGCCCACCACCGGTTGGGGGACGTTCGACGAGCCACGGTCCAAGGGTTGATCGGCACTCGAATCCGCGAGCGGGATCTCGCGTTTCGGGTGGGGGCCCCACGTCTTGTGGGGGAGGGTCTTTGCGAAAGACCCTCCAAGGTCTCAGAACAGCAGCTGGACGTTCACGCCGACCGCGTAGTCGAGCGAGTCGTCGGCGTGGTAGCGGTGGCCGATCAGATCGATCAGCGGCTTGTGCAGCGGGTTGACCTCGACCGACATCGGCGTGACCAGATCGTCGTTGAAGGTCTCGCAGCCGGGGCGCGCGCCGCCGCTGCACTGCGGCAGGTCGACGCCAGCGTCGGTGAACGTCAGCACGTGCTCGGTCTGCGCCAGCATCTCGAAGAACGCGGCGATCCGGAACCGCTGCCCGACCGCGATCCGGCCGGCGACCCGCGCGCCGAGATCGAGGTAGTTCTCGACGGTGGTGATGCCGGGGTGATCGAGCGGCTGGGCCGCGCCGTCGGTGGGATCGGCGTCGAGCACCAGCGGGCCGGTGCCGCTGGCGTCGCCGGCCAGCGCGAACACCTCCCACATCTCGGTGTACTCGCGGCCCTCGAAGTGGCCGTCGAGGTGCGCCGACAGCTCGAGCGACAGCCGCGCGCCGTCGTCGCCCTGATCGACCGCGTAGGCCTCGAAGCCGAAGCGGGCGCCGGCGCGCTGGCTGGGGTCGGTCGAGCGCGCGCCGAAGCCGGGGCTCTCGAACGGCGAGCCGTCCTTGATGGCGATCGGCACCTGCCACCACAGATCGACGAACGGCTCGGCCCAGCCCATCCGCTTGGCGACCGTCGTCGACAGCTTGAGCTCGTGGAAGCCGCGGCCGACGCCGGTCGACGCCGACGGATCGAGGCGATCCATCGCCATCACCTTGCCGACCGCCAGCCGCAGCTCGGCGCCCAGCTTCCAGGTCGGCTTGGTGTCGTCGCGCAGCTGGTTCATCGGCGCCCAGGTGATGCCGAGGTGCACCTGATCGACGCCGGCCCGGGTCGGCCCGCGGAACACCGTCGGGTCGGTGCCGGTGAACCCGGCGCCGCCGTTCTGGCCGTCGTAGCCGACCGTCGGCAGCAGGCCGTCGGCCAGCGTCGACGACGACATCCGGCTGACGCAGCTGGCGCCGGGGACGTCGAACGTGCACGGCGTGTCGCGCTGGTCGAGCTCGAGCGAGCGGTCCCACGCCAGCACCAGCGGCACCGCGAAGCTGGCCGAGACGTCGTGGAACAGCCCGAGCTCGAGCTTGGGCACGACGGTGTGCTTGGTGCTCGAGAACACCAGGTCGTCGACGACCGGCACCGGATCGGTCGGCGCGGTGCCGGGGCGGCCGGCGGCCTCGCGGCGGATCGCCGCGCGGTGGACGTCGAGCTGGTAGTCGAACGTCAGGTGGAGGTCGAAGCCGTCGCCGGGGTCGAACGCGCTGGCCACGTCCGAGTCGGGCCCCGCCCACGCGGGCGAGGCGGTGACTGCCACCGCGAGCGAGCCGAGCACGAAGGCGAAGCGACGCAAGGCCCCGACGTTACCGCGCGTCGGCGGCGGGCCGCAAGGCGGCGCGGTCGGGCATGCCGGCGATCACCGCCACCACCATCCGGCCGACGGCGGCGATGGTCCCGGGGTCGACCTTGTCGGGGGTGTCCGACGGCAGGTGGTAGTCGTCGTGCATGCTGGTCGAGAACCACAGGTACGGCACGCCGGCGGCGGCGAAGCTGGCCTGATCGCCCCGCTGCTCGACCAGCGGCCGGATCTGATCCTCGAGGGGGCCGAAGTCGCTGGCGGCCACGACCGGCCGGCCCACCGCGGCGCCGGCCTGGTGCGCCAGGTCGGCCAGCGCGGTCGCCCCCGGCGAGGTCAACGCGCCGATCGCGTCCTTGGCCACGAACGCGCGCGCCATCGCGTAGTCCTTGGCCGCCAGGAACTCGGGGCGACCGATCATGTCGAGGTTGATCATCGCCGCGGCCTCGGCCAGCGGCAGCGCCGGACGGGCGACGTACGCCGCCGAGCCGTGGAGGCCGGCCTCCTCGGCGCCGAACGCCACCACGACGACCGTGCGCCGCGGGCGCTGGCCGTCGTGGGCCAAGGCGGCGGCGATCGCCACCAGCCCGGCGGTGCCCGAGGCGTTGTCGTCGGCGCCGAGGTAGATGCCGCGCTCGTCCTGGCCGAGGTGATCGTAGTGCGCGCCGACGACGACGTGGCCGGCCTGCGGGTCGGCGCCGCGGATCACGCCGACGACGTTCTGGCTCTTGCCGCCCGGGTACTCGAAGCGGGTCAGGTAGCCGTCGTCGCCGGCCGGCTCGGCGCCGGCCTCGCGCAGCCACGCCGCCACCCGGGTCGCCGCCGCCGCCTCGTCGGCGGTGCCGTCGCCGCGCCCGCGCAGCGCCGGGCTCGCCAGCTCGTCGACGTGCGCCTTGATCGAGGCGTCGTCGGGGAACCAGCCGCCGGGCGCCGGGCGCGCGTCGATCGCCGGCGCCGCGTCGAGGGTCGGTGGCGGCGGGGCGGCGCGGCGCGACGCCCCCTTGCACGCCGCCAGCGCCGCCAGCGCCAGCATCGCTGCCAGCACCGGCCGCCGCACTAGCGACGATCGCGGAATCGGAACGGGTTCGGGCACGGGCACGGGCACGGGCACGGGCACGGGGCAGGTTGACCTCGAAGCGCCGCCGGCGCTTCTCGTCGACCTGCTACCGCATCCCGAGGACGTCGATCATGTCGTAGCGGCCGGGCTTCTGGCCGGCGGCCCACACCGCCGCGCGCAGCGCGCCGTGGGCGAAGATCGCGCGATCGGTCGCGCGGTGCGACAGCTCGATGCGCTCGCCCGCGCCGAAGAAGTACGCGGTGTGCTCGCCGACGACGTCGCCGCCGCGCACCGCGACCGCGCCGATCTCGCCGGCCGGCCGTGGGCCCACGTCACCCGATCGCGCGTAGCGACCGACCTGCTCGAGATCCTGGCCGCGGGCCGCGGCGATCGCGCGCGCCAGCCCCAGCGCGGTGCCCGACGGCGCGTCGCGCTTGGCCTTGTGGTGCAGCTCGACGATCTCGGCGTCCCACGCGGTGCCGAGGGTCTTGGCCGCCAGCGCGCACAGCCCGAGCAGCAGGTTGACGCCGACCGAGAAGTTGGGCGCGCCCACCACCGCCGCCACCTCGGCCAGCTCGTCGAGCGCGCGCTCGCCGGCCTGGGTCAGGCCGGTGGTGCCGACCACCGCCGCGATGCGACGCTGCCGCGCCTGGCTGGCGATCGCCGCGGTGGCGTTGGGGGTGGTGAAGTCGATGTAGACCGGCGCCGCCGCCAGCGCCGCGTCGATCAACGACGTGGTCACCACGCCGGGCGCGACCTCCTTGCCGACGTCGGGGGCGTCGGAGCGATCGAGCGCCGCGGCGATGCGCACGTCGGTGCGGCCGACCGCCGCCGCCAGGATCGCCTTGCCCATCCGGCCGCTGGGGCCGAGCACGGTGACCGCGGTGGTCACGACGCCACGTGCCCCAGGCGCCCGAGCTCCGCGCGCAGGCGCTGGCGCAGGCCGTCGGTCACCGGGAAGATCGGCGAGCGCAGCTCGTCGGCGATCTTGCCCATCATCGCGAGGCACGCCTTGGTCGGCGCCGGGCTGGGCTCGACGAACAAGAGCTCCATCAGCGCCCGCAGCGCGAAGTGGTGGCTGCGCGCCGCGGCCCAGTCGCCGGCGACCGCGGCGTCCCACATCTGGGCCATCCGCGCCGGGTCGACGTTGGACACCACCGAGATGACGCCCTTGCCGCCCAGCGCGTACAGCGGGAACGCGGTGCCGTCGTCGCCGGAGATGATCGCCATCCGGTCGCCGATGCGCTGCACCAGCTCGGCGGCGCGCACCATGTTGCCGGTGGCCTCCTTGACGCCGACGATGTTGTCGAACGCGGCCAGCCGGACAATCGTGTCCGGCAGCATGTCGCAGCCGGTGCGGGTCGGCACGTTGTACAGGATGATCGGCAGCGGCACCGCGCGGGCCAGCGCCTCGTAGTGGCGGAACAGGCCCTCCTGGTTGGGCCGGTTGTAGTACGGCGTCACGTGGAGCAGCGCGTCGGCGCCGACGTCCTGCGACCGCTTCGACAGGTCGAGCGCCTCGCTGGTGGCGTTGCCGCCGGCGCCGGCGATGATCGGCACCCGGCCGCGCGCGGCCTTGACGCAGTGGCCGACCACGGCGATGTGCTCGTCGACGTCGAGCGTGGCCGACTCGCCGGTGGTGCCGACCGCGACGATCGCGTCGATGCCGCTGGCGATCTGCCAGTCGACCAGCTGGGTCAGGGCGTCGTAGTCGACGGCGCCGTCGCGCATCGGGGTGACGAGCGCGGTCATCGCGCCTTCGAACCGGGTCCTGGTCATGGCTCGCTCCTTGACGGTCATCGCTCACATAACAGAACGCCCTGATCGTCGCATCGATTTCCGCCACGAACAGCCGCGCGTCAGCGAGGCTGCGCTCGGACGCGTCGCCTCACCGCGAGCCGCTGAGCCGGGCTCGCGCGTCCGCGATGTCGCGATCGATCTGCGCGAGCAGCGCGGCGACCGAGTCGTAGCGGGCCTCGTCGCGCAGCCGCGCCGCGAACTCGACCCGCACCCGCTCGCCGTAGAGATCGGCGTCGAAGTCGAGCACGTGGACCTCGAGCACGAGCCCGCCACCCTCGACGAAGGTCGGGTTGGTGCCCAGGCTGGCCACCGCCGCCAGCGGCGCGCCGCCGCGATCGAGCCGGGCCAGCGTCACCGCGTAGATGCCGGGCGACGCCAGGATCGCGCCGTCGGGCGCGACGTTGGCGGTCGGGATGCCGAGGCCCTTGCCGCGGCCGGCGCCGCGCACGACGACGCCGTCGACGTCGTAGCCGTGGCCGAGCACCGCGCGCGCGCCGTCGAGATCGCCGGCGGCCAGCGCCGCGCGGGCCCGGGTCGACGACGCCGGCCGATCGCCGACCACCACCGGCGGCACGACGATCGTCGCGAAGCCGGCGCGCGCGCCGTCGGCGGTCAAAGTCGCGACCGTGCCGGCGCGGCCGCGGCCGTAGCAGAAGTCGGCGCCGACGACGACGTGGCGGGCGCCCAGCGCGCCGGCGAGGATCTCGTCGACGAACGCCGCCGCGGTGTGGGCCGCCAGCTCGCGGGTGAACGGCGCGACGATCGCGACGTCGACGCCGGCGGCGGCGAGCAGCTCGAGCTTGCGGGCCGGCGTGGTCAGCCGCGCCGGCGCGGCCTGCGGCGCCAGCACCTGCGCCGGGTGCGGCTCGAACGTCAGCACGCCGACGTCGCCGTCGGTCGCGGCCCGGGCCGCGGCGATCAGCGCGGCGTGGCCGACGTGGACGCCGTCGAAGTTGCCGATCGCGATCGCCGGACGCACCAGCGGCCGCGGCAGGTCGCGATAGCCATGGACGACTTCCATCGCGTGGGCAGCCTACCCAGAATCGCCCGCCGCGCCAGATCCCCGTCGCGAGATCGACGCGTCAGCCCCGCCCTCACCCCAGCCACGTCGCGCTGGCCAGGAGCGCCAGCACCGACGCGGCGGCGACGACCTGGTGGCGCACCGCCGGCGCCCGGCCGAGGAAGCTGGCCACCGCCAGCCCGGCCGCGACGGCCACCGCGACCACCAGCCCCGGCGCCAGCGGCGCCGCCACCGGCACGCCGGCCGCCAGCGCGGCGCCGAGCGTGCCGGCCAGCCAGCGATCGCCGCGGGTGGCGAGCGCGGTGAACGCGCCGGCCAGCGCCAGCGCGAGCGCCAGCGGGCCGAGGTCGTCGACGACGACCGCCAGATCGATCGCGGCGTGCGGCCACGCCGGTGCGCGCGGCCCGCCGGCGAACAACGTCGGCACGATCGCGACCACGGCGGTGATCGCCGCGACCGCCAGCGCGCCGCGCGCCCACGGCGCGCCCCGTCGCGCGCGGTAGACGATCAGCGCCGCGCCGACCGCGAACAGCGGCCACGCGCGCGGATCGAGCAGCGCCGCCACCACCGCGGCGACCGCGAAGCCGCGCCCGGCCGCCGCGCCGCCGCCGCGCGCGACGCGATCGATCGTCAGCACGCTCACCGCCAGCGCGACCAGGCTGATCGTCGCCGCCGACAGCGCCGCCGCCAGCGGGCGCAGCGCCGGGCTCGACACCATCGCGCCGGCCGCGACCACGCCGGCCAGCCGCCCGGCCCACCCCGGGCGAGCCTGCGCGACGAGCTGCGCGACCACCGTCACCGCCGCGGCCACCGCGACGATCGCCAGCCCGCGCTCGGCGTGGGCGCCGCCGAGCGCGCGCGCCAGCCGGGTCAGCGCGCCGACGATCGGCACCCGGCGATCGATCGCGACCGGCGCCGCGTGAGTCGACGCCGCCAGCGCCGCAGCCGCCCCGACGGCGGTCGCCATCGGCACGAGGTAGCTCCAGCGGCGCTCGGGTTCCACCCACCGACGCTACGAGCCCCGCGCCCGGGTGGCAAAAAAACGCCCTTCACGGTCGGCGCCACCGACGCGCGCCGCTCCGGGATTACAGTGCGCGCGATGCCCCGCCGCCACCTCGCCCCCTGCGCCCTGCTCGCGATCGCCGCCTGCGCCGACGGCGGCGCCACCCCGATCGACGCCCCCGCGGTCGACACCCCCGCGGTCGACGCCCCCGACGGCGACGCCACCCAGGTCGACGCGCCGCCGCTGGCCCGCCACACCTTCGTGGTCAGCCGCACCACCTGGCCGCGCTCGGCGGCCGAGGCCCTGAGCCTCGGCCTCGACATCGACCAGCTCGCCGGCGACACCAGCGGGGGCATCGACAACCAGCTCGGCACGTTCCTGGGCTCGTTGCGCGGCATCGCGCCGGCCCTCGACATCCATCTCAGCGACGCGCGCGCGATCGACCGCGGCGAGGCGATCGCGCTGGTCGAGCTGTTCGCGGTCGGGCTGACGGCGAGCCCGACCGCCACGACGGCGATCCACGTCGGCGCCGATCCGCAGCCGGCGGCGTGCACCGGGCCCGCCGACACGACCTGCCGGCGCCACCTCACCGGGACGGCCAGCATCGGCCGCGCCGCCGGGTCCGCGGCGGGCACGCCGATGCCCGGCGCGATCGTCGGGCAGCACCTGACCGGCGGGCCGGGGACGTTCACGCTGCAGGTCGGGATCGGCCCGACGCTGGTGGCGGTGCCGATGGCCGCGACCCGCGTCGACTGGGGCACCACCGCCACCGGCCTCGCGACCGGCAAGCTCGGCGGCGGGATCGCCCGGTCCGACTTCGACGCGACGATCGTGCCGGCGCTGGGGACCTGGTTCGGGGTCGTCATCGACGCCGATTGCCCCGCGCCGCGGTCGGGCCCGTCGTGCAACTGCGCCAACGGCTCGACCGGCGCGTCGCTGCTGAGCTTCCTCGACGCCGACAACGACTGCACCGCCACCGCCGCCGAGGTGCGCGCCACGCTCGACGGGCTGATCACCAACGACCTCGATCTCGATCACGACGGCACCAACGACGCGGTCTCGCTCGGCATCGGCGTCGAGGCGGTCGCCGCGACGTTCCCCTGAGCCCGAAACCGGCGACGGCCCGGTTGCCCGGGCCGCCATCGCCACGTTCACGCGATCGCGACGATCACGGGAAGATGCCGCGCTCCTTGTAGCTGGTCTTCAGCCGCTCGAGGCCGATCGCGTAGCTCGCCGTGCGCCAGTCGGTCTTCTTGGCGGCGACGTAGCTGCGGACCTGGCCGTAGGTCTGCTTCATGCGCTTCTCGAGGCGGGCCAGCACGTCGGCGTGGTCCCACTGCTCGCTGCGCTTGTTCTGCAGCCACTCGTAGTAGCTGACGATCACGCCGCCCGAGTTGCAGAGGATGTCGGGGATGACGTCGCAGCCCTTGCCCAGCAGGATCTCCTCGGCCTCGGGGAACGTCGGGCCGTTGGCGCCCTCGACGACGACCTTGGCCTTGAGGCTCTTGGCCTCGGCGACGCCGAGCTCGAGCTCGAGCGCGGCCGGCACGAAGATGTCGGCCTCGAGCGCGAAGAACTCCTCGCGGGTGATCTTGTTGGCGCCGCGGTAGCCGGCGACCGAGCCGACCTTGGCGACGTGCTCGCCGAGCTTGTGCGGGTTGATGCCCTCGGGGTTGGCGAGGTAGCCGCCGACGTCGCCGACGCCGATGACGACGGCGCCCTTCTGCGACAGCAGGCGCGCGGTGTAGCTGCCGACGTTGCCGAAGCCCTGGATGATGACGTGGCAACCGTCGAGGTTGAAGTTCTTGTCCTTGGCCCACTCGGTGATGCAGTGGACGACGCCGGCGCCGGTGGCCTCGGCGCGGCCGTAGCTGCCGCCGGCCGAGATCGGCTTGCCGGTGACCACGCCGCGGCCCGAGTTGCGCTCGTTCTGGCCGACGATGTTCACGTACGTGTCCATCATCCACGCCATGGTCTGGCCGTTGGAGCCGACGTCGGGCGCGGGGATGTCCCACTCCGGCCCGATGTTGTTGCCGAGCGCCGACACGAACCGGCGCGTGATGCGCTCGAGCTCGGCCTGCGAGTGCTGGCGCGGATCCATCTTGATGCCGCCCTTGCCGCCGCCGAACGGGATCTCGTGGAGCGCGCTCTTGTACGTCATCCACGCCGCGAGGGCCTTCATCTCGTCGAGGTTGGCCTCGTGGTGGTACCGGATGCCGCCCTTGTACGGGCCGAGCACGTTGTTGTGCTGGACGCGGTAGCCCTTGAACATCCGGATCTTCCCGTCGTCCATGCGGACCGGGAAGTTGGTGATGATCTCGTTCTTGGGCTGACGGAGGATCTCGGCGACGTTGGGATCGAGGTCGATGAGCTTCATCGCTCTCTCGATCTGCTTGGTCGCGATCTCGAACAGGTTCCCGCGATCCTTGAGGCTCTGGATCTCGGCGGTGGCCTTGGCCGGCTTCTCGGTTTCTTTGCTCATGAAGTGATCCTGTTTAACGGGGGAAAGACCCGCGCGCGCGGTGTATACGAGACCGCGAAACCTCGCAAGAACCGCGACGGGATCGAGAGCACCATCGATGTCGGAAGACGACCACATCCAGGACCAGCGCCTCGCCGCCGCGGTGGTGTCGGGAGGACGACTGCGCGGCCTGTTGCTCGAGCTGTGGCAGCGCACGCGCCTCGACTGGGGCTTCGTCAGCGACCGACTTTCGCAAGCGTTTCGCAAGGAAACCTGGGTCGGCGGGAGCGAGCGACGCTTCGCGTCAGAGACGCTGTACGGCATGGTGCGCCACGCGCGGCGGATCGACGCAGCGATCGCCAGCGCACGACGCGGTGCGGCAGCGCGGCCACCGCGCGATGAGGAGCGGCTGATCGCGTACCTGGTGCTCGAGGGCGCGCTGACGGTCGACACCGCGGCGCGCAGCGAGCGCTCGATCGACTGGGCGAAGCTGGCGCGGTTCGACGACGCGATCGCCGGCGAGCGCGACCCGGTGAAGCGCGTCGCCGTCGGGTGCTCGCTGCCCGACTGGCTGGCGGCGGCGCTGGTCCGCGATCACGGCGCGCGCGCCGAGGCCATCGCCCGCGCGCTGGGCCGTCGCGCGCCGATGACGATCCGCGCCAACCGGCTCAAGGTCACGCGCGCGGTGCTGGCCGAGCGGCTGGCCGCGCGCGGGCTGCGCACCACGCCGTGCGCGATCGCGACCGACGGGCTGATCGTCGAGTCGCGCACCAACCTGTTCGCGCTGCCCGAGTTCACCGCCGGCGACTTCGAGGCGCAGGACGAGGGCAGCCAGCTCCTGGCCGAGCTGTGCGGCGGCGAGCGCGAGCTGATCGTCGATCTGTGCGCGGGCGCCGGCGGCAAGACGCTGGCGCTGGCCGCGGCGATGGGGAACCGCGGGCGCGTCGTCGCCTGCGACGTCGACGACGGCAAGCTGGGCGAGCTGAAGAAGCGGGCGCGCCGCGCCGGGGTCACCACCGTCGAGACCTTGCACCTGGCCGACGGCGCGTGGCCCGACGCGCTGGAGCGGCGCCGCGACAAGGTCACCCGCGTGCTGGTCGACGCGCCGTGCTCGGGCGTGGGCGCGCTGCGCCGCAACCCCGAGGCGCGGTGGCGGATGCGCGAGGCCGACATCGCCGACTTCGCGCGTCGCCAGCACGCGATCGCCAGCCGCGCCGCCACGCTGCTGGCGCCGGGCGGTCGCCTGGTCTACGCCACTTGCACCATCCTCGCCGACGAGAACCAGGCGGTGGCCGAGGCGGTCGCCCGCGAGCGCGGCCTGCGCATCGTGCCGCTGGCCGAGGCGTGGGACGCGCGCGCCGCGCAGGTGGCCACCGCCGACGGCCGGTTCTTGCAGGTCGACCCCGATCGCCACGGCACCGACGGCTTCTTCGCCGCGGTGCTCGAGCGGCCGCGCTGAACACCTCGGCCGTCTCGCCGCTCGCCTGCCACCGCGCGACGCGCTTCTGCCACTTGCCGGTCGTGTCTGCCATCGGCGCTCACCATGCGCCGCCTCGAGCGCCCGAGCCCAGGCGGCACCGCTCGACGAACAACCCGGACGAGGTCGCCCCGATCGCCCCATGAAGCTCCGTGACCGATCAACGACACCGGGATGACGGCGGACGGCGACTGTGCCGGGGCGAGGGCCGTGCCGGGCGCGCGATCAGCGCAGCGTCCGCTTGAAGGCGGCGGGCGTGAGCTGCTCGACCGGCAGCGCGAAGACGTCGCGG
>JAEUJY010000167.1 GCA_016794525.1 Myxococcales bacterium | reverse complement strand
CCGCCCGCTATCGCGCCCGGCTCGCGTCGAGCGACGCCTGTGCGGCGGCCAGGGCACGCACGACCCGGAGCCCGCTGGCCGCATCGGTGCGCGGGGGAACGCCGTCGAGGATGCACGCGAGGAAGTGGCGCAGCTGCGCGGCCAGCGGCTCGACCATCGGCACCTGCGGGATCGTGACGTCGCCGTAGCGCAGCGTAAGGTACTCGGCGTACGACGCGAAGTCGGGCGGGCGGTCGAAGCCGCGATCGTAGATGTGCAGCTTGTCGGGCGCGACGTCGTCGAACTCGACCATCTTCTTGCTGCCGACCAGCACCAGCCGCCGCTCCTTGCGCGGGTTGAGCCACGACACGTGGAGGTGGGCCAGCGTCGGTCCGCCCGGGTGCGGCTCGAACCCGAGCGTCACGAACACGACGTCGTGGATGCCCGGCTGCAGGAAGCTCTCCCCGCGGGCCGTCACCGTCGCGATCGGCGCGCGCACCAGGTAGTCGATCATCGACAGGTCGTGCGGGCCGAGGCTCCACAGCGCGTTCTCGTCGGAGCGCAGCCGGCCCAGGTTCACCCGCGTCGACGAGAGGTAGTAGAGGTCGCCCAGCTCGCCGCCGTCGATCAGCGCGCGCAGGCGCTCGACCACCGGGTGGTAGAGCATCAGGTGGCCGACCAGCAGCACCTTGCCGGCCGCCGCGGTCGCTGCCGCCACCGCCTCGGCGTCGGCCACCGACAGCGCCAGCGGCTTCTCGACCAGCACGTGCTTGCCGGCCGCCAGCGCGCGTTGAGCCAGCGCCGCGTGGGTCGACGACGGCGTCGCGACGATCACCGCGTCGACGTCGGGCGCCGCCAGCACGTCGTCGACGTGGGCCGTCGTGCGCGCCGCCGGCACCACCGCGTGGGCGCGCTCGCGGGCCGCCGCGGCCTGGTCGCACACCCACGCCAGCTGCGCCCGCTCGGTCGTCGCCGCCACGCGGACCCACGACTGGCCCCAGGCCCCCGCGCCGATCACGGCAAGCCGCACCGTCATCGCGGATCGAACCACAAGGCGGCCAGGTCCAGCTCGATCGCGTCGAACGGCTCCGCGCGCACCCGCGCGTCGTCGGTGTGCGTGCCCAGGTGGAGCCAGCCCGCCTGCGTGTGGCGCAAGATCTCGAGCGTGCGCTGGTCGGGGTTCACCAGCCAGACGTGGGCGACCGCGGCGCGCGCGTAGATCGCGAGCTTGGTCCCACGATCGTGCTTCTCGGTCGATGGCGACAGCACCTCGCACAGCCAGTCGGGGGCCGCCGTCGCGAATGCCGCGCTGGGATCGGGCGCGCGCTCGCGTCGCCAGCCCGCCAGATCGGGCACCACCACGTCGTCGCCGAGGTGGAGCTCCGGTTCGCTGACGAAGTACCAGCCCCCGGGGCCGCCGCGGCCGCGTCCGAAAGGTGGACCGAGCTCCGCCCCCAGCCCGACCTGCACCGCGCCGTGCCCCATCCGCGGGCGGGGCGACAGCACCAGCTCCCCACTGACCAGCTCCGCCACCAGGTGCGCCGGTGCGTCCAGCACGTCCTGGTACGTGGCCACTCGTCGCGCGCTCGCAACCATCACTCGATCATAGCGCGCTCCCCCCGCGCGCCCACACCGCCTCTCGCGCCTTGTGGAAGAAGCCGCGCTCACGCGTCACGGGTCGGGCCCGCGTTTCTGGCGCCCGACCCTCCGCACGACGACAATCCCTGCGCTCGATCACTACCGCCGCGCGCCACGCTCTCGCGTTACGGTGGCCCCACGTCTTGTGGGGAAGGGTTCTTGCGAAAACCCTCGAATCAGAACGCCGCGCGCGCGCCGAACATCAGCTCGTGGCGCGTGTAGCTCGGATCGTCGGGGCCGGACACCGTGGGGTAGATGAAATCGGTCTGGTCGATGCTGCCGACGTACGTGCCGGTCAGGTAGTAGCGATCGGTCAGGACGTACTGGGCGCGCGCCGTGGCGGCGAAGACCACGTCGTCGCGGCTCGGCGACATGGACCCGACGAGACCGGTGATGCCGCGGTAGCCGCGCAGCCGGAAGTCGAGGCTTCCGCTCAACAGCAGCTTGTCGATGAGCTGCTGATCGATCCGCGCCTGGAACTTGTGGTCCCGGTAGTAGTTGGCGTTGATCGAGTCCTCGTAGTCGTAGTTGTACTCGGCCACGACCCGCCCCGCGGGCGCGTACTGGTAGCCGAGCTCGAGGTCGAACAGCGGGCCGTTGTAGCCTTCGCCGGCGTCGTACGGCGCGTAGCCCCAGCCGGCGTGGGCCTTGAGCGTGAGCGGCTCGGTCAGCGTGGTGGCGATGCCCACGATGCCCCGGATCGGCATCGAGCCCTGCTTGGTGAGGTCCATCCCCGAGGAGCCGATCGGGCCGAAGAAGCCGAGCGACACGTCGCTGTAGAAGCGCGTGAAGGGCAGCCACTGCCAGTCACCGCGCAGGCCCAGCGTGTGGTTCATGCGGTTGGCGACGGCGGAGTCCTCGAACACGTCGAGCGCGTTCTGGTAGCGCAGCGTGCCGGAGATGGTGCGGCCGCCCGGCTGGTAGCGCAGGCCGAGGTCGAGCATGTTGTCGACGCGGGCGGTCGACGACGGGTCCTCGAAGTTGCGCGGGCGCACGTCGCGGCGCAGGCGATCGTCGCCGATGAACGACCACGTGCCGGCCGGGTAGACCTGCAGGTGGGCCTGGGCGTCGATCCCCAGGTTGCGCTGCGCCGCCGTCGACGCGTTGTCGTAGTAGAAGAACTCCTCGTAGCGCAGGCCGCCCGAGGCGCGGAACTGGAAGGTCTGCGGCGCCGCCTCGTTGCCGGGCTCCTCGTCGGGCACGACCTCGTCGGGCGTGATCTTCTCGGAGGCCAGCGCGAAGTTGGCGGTCAGCCGCATCAGCGCGGTGGTGACGACCGAGTCCTGCTCGTAGAACAGGTTGTCGATGACGCCGAACTCGGCGCCGACGTTGGGGTGGATGACGGTGCCGGGCGACACCTCCATCCCCTTGCCCTCGACGGCCTCTTGCGCGTGCGCGTGGCCGAGGAGGGTGGTGGTGGCGACGCCCACACCGAGGGCGTACGACGCGAGGACGAGTTTACGCGAGGTCATGGCGTGGCTCGTCACTGCGGCGCGAACGGGCTGGCGTACGCGGGATCCTCGAGCTGGGTCTGGAAGGGATCCTCGCCGCTGCCCGCCGCCACGTCGCCGTCCTTGGTCGGGTCGTGCGGGATCGCCGGACCGTCGACGGTCACGTCGTTCTTGCCGACGAAGTGCAGCTCCTCACCGATGCAGGCCTGGGCTTCGTTGCCGGCTTCCTTGGCCTTCTCGGAGGCGATCGTGATCTGGCCGTACTGGTGCACCTGCTCGCCGCGGTCGCCCTGGATCTTGGCCTCGGTGAACTCGGTCTTGGCCTCGTCCGCGATGTTGAGCAGCTGCTTGACCGCGAGGAGGTTCTCGTTGACGCAGTTGAGCTTGATGACGTCCTTGGCCTGCTGCGCCGAGGCCTTGAGCTCGAGCGTGTGCCGGTGGATGCCTTCCATGTCGGTGATGAGCTTGTCGGCGTTCTCCGCCATCTCCTGCGGAGACAGCTTCACGTCCTTCTCGGTCGGAAGCGAGACGTCGGGCGCGTCGGGGGCTGGCGCCGGCGTCGGCGTTCCGGAACCGGTCCCAGGATCGGGCTTCGTGTCAGCGCCCGGTTGCGCGTACAGCATCCCGCCACCCGCGAAGGCGGTGGCGACGATGGTGGCGACGATGGTGCGAACTCGCATGGTGGTTCCTGGGTGGGGACGGCCCGCGCCCGAAGGGGATCGTCGGTCGATGCTACGCGGAGCCGCGGGTCGCGTCAACCTTGGGATATCGCTTCGGGAAACGAGGGGAGGGTACGGGTTGGATACCGCGGGGGGGCCCGGTGTTCAAAGCGGGTGGCAGAAATCGTCCCCGAGGGGTGCAGGGGATCACACACCGAGGCGGGTCCGCAGCCCGCCCCAGGCGAACCCGAGGAGATCGGTTGGGGAGTCATGGATCGCCAGCTTGCGTATCAGCTGAATCGGCCGGGAGACGGGCTCGCCGAGGACCAGCTCGCGGGTCCCGGGGAAGGGGAGCGGGGTAATGATCTCGAGGCGTTCGAACGAGCGGACGTACCGGCGGACCAGGGCCTCGGCGCGGCCCAGGTGCCACTGCCGCGCGAGGCGGCGGGTGTCGCCGGCGGCGGCGGCCAGGCGGGCGGCGTCCTCGTAGGCGATCAGCGCGGCCGAGAACTCGTGGCGAGCCAGGTGCGCGATGTGAATAAGGTATTCGTGGGGTGGACAGGGCCGCAGGGTGTCTCCCGGGGCCGGGATCGCGTCGCGCCAGACGGCGGGCAAGTCGATGGCCATCCGGCCGACCTGCACCATCGAGCGGTGCAGGTCGATCGCGCTCTCCTGGCGGCGCAGCGTGACCGCGTGGTTGACCGGCGAGCGCTGGTTTCGCTTGCCATCATCCCGATATCCCAGGCGTTCGAGGGCCTGGACGGCGGCGGCGAACTGCGCCGCGGGCACCAGCAGGTCGATGTCGGTCATGGGGCGCAGCGCCGGGTCGTCGTACAGCGTGCCGGCGTAAGCGATCCCCTTGAGGCGCATGACCGGGATGGGTCGGAGGGCAGCGACCGCCTCGTCGAGGAAGCCCTGCCGGCGCTCGGCGTGGAGCGCCGCGGCGATGTAGTCGCGCTTGTACTCGACCCGGCCTTGCCGATAGGCGAGGGGCGCCAGCAGGTGCCGCCGCACCAGCGCCGGATCGCGGATCAGCGGCACCAGGTCCATGCGCGCGCAGCGTATCGGGCCGCCGCGGCGCCGGCCACCTGGGACGAAAATATATCGAACGGCATATTCTCTCTTGCGGAATATGACGCGCGACATATTAAGTGGGGCATGACCGACCTCGCCTCGCCGCTTCGCCTGCCCAGTGCTGCCACGCTGCCCAACCGGATCGCCAAGTCGGCGATGAGCGAGGTGCTGGGCGACCCGACGACCGGCGCGCCCACCCCGCAGCTGGATCGGCTGTACGAGCGGTGGGGCGCGGGCGGCGCCGGCCTGCTGATCACCGGCCACGTGATCGTCGATCCCGACGGCCGCGGCGAGCCGGGCAACGTGGTGGTGACCGACCGCCAGCACCTCGACGCGCTGGCTCGCTGGGCGGCGGCGGCGCAGCGCCACGGCGCGCGGCTGTGGATGCAGCTCAACCACGCCGGCCGGCAGGCGCCGCGGCGGCTGACCCGGCAGCCGGTGGCGCCGTCGCCGATCGCGGTGCGCGGCTTCGCGGGCGCGTTCGCGCGACCGCGGGCGCTGACCGACGCCGAGATCCGCGCGCTGATCGATCGCTTCGCGACCGCGGCGGCGGTGGCGCAGGAGGCGGGCTTCGCCGGCGTGCAGATCCACGCGGCGCACGGCTACCTGATCTCGCAGTTCCTGTCGGCGCGCACCAACCAGCGCGACGACGCGTGGGGCGGCGACGCCGGGCGACGGCAGCAGTTCTTGCTCGCGATCGTGCGGGCGGTGCGGGCCGCCGTGGGGCCCGCGTTCCCGATCGGCGTCAAGCTCAACTCGGCCGACTTCCAGCGCGGCGGCTTCACGATCGAGGAGGCGATGGACGTGGCGCGCGCGCTCGAAGCGGCCGGCGTCGACCTGCTCGAGATCTCGGGCGGCAACTACGAGCGCCCGGCGATGGCGGGCAGCGGCGAGCTGCCGCGGGTCGAGCGGGCGACGTCGCGCGAGCGCGAGGCGTACTTCCTCGACTACGCGCGCCAGATCCGCGCGGTGACGACGCTGCCGCTGATGCTGACCGGCGGCATGCGCACCCGCGCGACGATGCAGGCGGTGGTCGGCGGCGGCGACGTCGACGTCGTCGGGCTGGCGCGGCCGCTGACGGTGGCGCCGAGCCTGCCGGCCGATCTGCTCGCCGGCCGCGTCGACGGCGCGCCGGTGATCGCGATCCGCAGCCGTGTCCGCAAGCTCGACGACGCGCTGCAGGTGTTCTGGTACCAGGAGCAGCTGCACCGGCTGGCGCGCGGGGAGGAGCCCGACCTGCGGCTGGGCGCGTTCGGCGCGCTGTGGCGCGGGCTGCGCGCGACGATGATGCCGGTGGGGCGGGCGGCGCCGATCGCGCGCGCGGCGCCGGCGGTGCCGGCGTGAACCCGCCGCGCCCGACCAAGGGCGAGCGCACCCGCGCGCGCCTGACCGAGGCCGCCGCGACGCTGTTGCGGCGGCAGGGCTACCACGCGACCGCGCTGGCCGACGTGGTCGCGACCGCCGACGCGCCGCGCGGCTCGCTGTACTTCCACTTCCCCGGCGGCAAGGAGGACCTGGCGTGCGCGGCGCTGGCCGACACCGGCGCGGCGTGGCGGGCCCGGCTCGAGGCGGTGATCGCCCGCGCGCCGGACGTCGCGAGCGCGATCACCGCGGTGTGCGACGAGCTGGCGGCCGAGCTGGTGGCGACCGACTTCCGCGAGGGCTGCCCGCTGGCGACGGTCGCGCTCGAGGCGGCCGGCACGTCCGAGGCGGTGCGCGCGACGGTGGCGGCGAGCTACGACGCGTGGCTGGCGTCGATCGCCGCGCGGGTGACCGCGCTCGGCGCGCCGCCGGCGCTGGCGGCGCGGCTGGCGACGTTCACGCTGGCCGCCGTCGAGGGCGCGCTCTTGCTCGCCAAGGTGCAGCGCTCGACGGCGCCGCTGGCCGACGTGGCCGCGGTGCTGCGCGGCCTGGTGGCGACGATTGCCGCGCCCGCCGCCGGCGTGTAGCGTAGCCGCCATGGCGCGCTACCGCCGCAACCCGCAGACCGCCGGCCGCGTCATCGATGGGCAGGCGTTCGTGGTGACGCCCGACGACAACAAGCTGCACACGCTCAACGGCGCGGCGACGCTCCTGTGGAAGCTGTCGGCCGCCGGGGCCTCGGTCGACGACGCCGCGGCCGAGCTGTGCAAGGAGTACGAGGTCGACCTGGCGACCGCGCGCGCCGACGCGGCGGTGTGCCTCGACGATCTGGTCGCGCGGCACATCCTCGTCGTCGAGCCGTGACCGCGCCGCGCGATCGGCGCGCGGTGGCCGCGGGCTACGACGCCGGGGCCGACGGCTACGACGCGCGCCACGCCGACCGCCGCGGCGCCGCGCGCGCCCGCGCGATCGATCGCGTGCTGCTCGACGCGACCCGCGGCGCGGCGCGGGTGCTGGAGATCGGCGTCGGCACCGGGCGGCTGCTCGCGCAGGTCGCCGCGCCGACGCGGGTCGGCGTCGACGTCGCGGCGCGCATGCTCGCGCACGCCCGGGCCCGGGGCCTCGCGGTGGTGCAGGCCGACGGCCACGCGCTGCCGATCGCCAGCGCCAGCGTCGACGCGGTGATCGCCGGCAAGGGCGCGCTGCGCTACCTGGACCCGGCGGTCGCGCTGCCCGAGATCGCGCGGGTGCTGCGGCCGGGCGGCGCGCTGGCCGCGCACCTGTACCCGCGGCGGACGCTGACGTGGCGGGCTGCGGCGCCGCCACCGCCCGAGCTGTGGCAGCCCGCCGACACCGCGGCGCTGGTCGCGACGCTGGTCGGCGCCGGCTTCGTCGTCGAGCGGATCGTGCGGCTGCGCTCGGTGCGCTGGTGGCCGTACGCGCTGGCGATCCCGGCCTGGGTCGACGCCCGGACGCCGGTGCCGCTGTGGAGCCACGCGGCGGTGGTGGCGCGCCGGCCGTGAACGCCAGCCCCCTGGATCTGCACTAACCTCTCGACGTGCCTCGCTTTCGCTTCGCCGGCCTGCCGATCGAGGTCGTCGCGTCCCAGCCCGGGGACCTCGACGACCTGGCGCCGATCTACGCCCGCTTCGCCACCGCCGAGCCGCCGCGGCTGGTGATCACCGTGGCGCGGGTCGCCGGGTTCGATCGCGAGCCGGGCCCCGGCTACCCGGCCTTCGAGCGGCGCGCCACCGACGACGGCCGGCTGCGCGTCGAGCGCTACGACGCCGAGGGCGTGGTCGACGTCGCGGCGACGCCGATCACCGCCGCGTTCCAGGTGGGCCCGTCGGCCAACAGCCTCGAGGCCTGCGTGCGGATCGCGGCGTCGGTGGCGCTGGCCCGGGACGGCGCCGTGATCCTGCACGCCTCGGCGGTGGCCCACGCCGGCCGCGCGCTGGTGTTCACCGGGGTCAGCGGCGCCGGCAAGTCGACGATCTCGTCGATGCTGGCCGACGCCTACCCGAGCTGCACCAAGATCGCCGACGAGCTGCTGGTGCTGCGCCCGACCGACGCCGGCGTCACGCTCGAGGTGCCGCCGTACCTCGGGCCGGCCGGCGTGGCCCACGGCGCCGCCGCGCCGCTGGCCGCGATCCACTTCCTCGTGCAGGCGCCGTTCGACCGCCGCGACCCGGTGCCGCCGGGCGCCGCGCTGCGCGAGCTGCTGCGCCACGTCCTGGTCTACGTCGCCGAGCCCACCACCGCGGCGCGGGTGCTCGAGGTGGTGGCCGCGATCACCGCGACCACGCCGTGCTTCCACCTGCACTTTCGAAAGGACCCCCATGTCGGCACCGTGCTCGAGATCGCAGCTCCCGTCGCCCGCGTGCCCGCGGGTTGATGCCGCCGGCCCCCGGGTCTATCCTGGTACCCGCCCCGGCCACGTCGGGCCAACGCCATGAAGCCCCTGCGCGGAGCCGCCGATCTGCTCGCTGCGCGCGCCCAGCGCGAGGGCTGGCCTGTGACCGTGACCTTCCAGGTCACCGATCGCTGCAACTACGAGTGCGTCCACTGCTACCAGGAGCACGACGCCCACGACGACGAGCTGAGCTTCGCCGAGGTCGACCGCATCCTCGACGAGATCGCCGCGATGGGCGTGCTGTTCCTGACCTTCATGGGCGGCGAGTTCTTCATGCGCAAGGACGCCGACCAGATCCTGGCCGCGGCCCACGCCAAGGGCTTCGCGCTGAAGGTGCTGACCACCGGCCACCACATCACCGACAAGCGCGCCGACTTCCTGGCGACCCTGCGGCCGATCCAGTTCGACCTGTCGCTGTACGCCGGCACCAAGGGCAAGCACGAGGAGATCACCCGGATGCCGGGCTCGTGGGAGCGCACCGTGGCCGCGGCCCGCCGGCTCCTGGCCCGCAAGATGGCGGTGCTGCTCAAGGCGCCGGTCATGGAGACCAACGTCGACGACGTCGCCGGCATGGCCGCGCTGGCGACCGAGATGGGCGCCGAGTTCACGTTCGACCCCAAGATCACCGCGATCGAGACCGGCGATCAGGCGCCGCTCGAGCTGCGGATGAAGGCCGAGACGCTGGCGCGGTTCTACCGCACGACGATGGCCGGCCACCTCGAGCGCACGTTCATCGGCCCCGAGTCGATGAAGGCCAAGGGCGAGGAGCTGCGCCCGCTGCACCACGCGCCGTGCCGCGCCGGCCAGCAGTCGGTGTCGATCTCGCCCAACGGCGACGTCTGGCCGTGCAACGCGCTGCCGATGCCCTGCGGCAATCTGCGCCAGCAGACGTTCGCCGAGATCTGGTCGGGCTCGCCCGAGCTGGCGTCGGTGCGCGGCCTGACCTGGGCCAGCCTCGCCGAGTGCAACCGCTGCAGCCTGCGGCCGTACTGCCAGCGCTGCCACGGCATGGCGCTGGTCGAGCACGGCCAGGTGGCCGGGCCGTCCCTCGAGGCCTGCCGCCACGCCGTCGAGATCCGCGACTCGCTGCGCGAGCGCGGGCTCATCCCCGCCACCGAGACCGCGCTGCCGCCGACCTGGGACCGGGTCGACGCCGACGGTCAACATCGGGCGAAGGCGGCCGAACCGACGGGCAAGCGGCGCGTGGCCGCGCTGCGCGTGATCTCTTGATTCGTGGCCTTGATGCTGGCTGACCGGGAAGGACCGTCCATGACCTCGACCTCGCTCCGCATGCTCGGACGTTCGCTCGTCGCGACCTGTGCCGTGTTCTCTGCCCTCGCCGGCTGTGGCGACGGGCCGGTGTGTCAGGTCGAGAGCCTGGTGTTCATCTCGTCGCCGCAGGGGCCGATCATCGCCGACAGCGATCCCGGGACCGACGGCATCCAGCAGGACGTCGTCGTCAAGTCGACGTTCAGCGACGCCTCGGTGACGCTGACGGTCAGCGACGCCGAGAACGCCGTCGTGGCGACCCTGACCGGGCGCACCGATCGCGACGGCAACTTCACGTTCGCCGACGTGACCATCCCCGCCACCGGCGCGACGCTGCGGGTCGAGTCCGACGCCGGCCAGTGCGGCAACGACTCCGACGAGGTGTCCGTCTCGCTGGTGGGCGGCGGTGACTGCGCGCTCAGCTTCGCGACGCCGCCGGCGAGCAACCCGTTCTACGCGCCGCTCGACGTGTGGAACGCCGAGGCCGACGCCGACGCGGCGACCGCCGGCTTCCAGGGCGACACGATCATCACCGCGCGGCCCGGCGAGCAGGTCAAGCTGTTCCTGTCGGCGCCCGGCGTGCCCGAGATGGAGGTCGCGGCCGGCACGATCGGCGACGCCGGCACGGTCAGCCTGGCCACCAGCGCGCCCGAGGGCCAGGTCAACCTGCGCGCCGAGTGCGGCGTCGCCGACGGCGTCACCTCGCGCTCCTCGGGCGTGACCTCGGTGTTCGTCGACACCGTCGCGCCGGCGTGCGCGATGATCGATCCGACGCCGGGCACCAGCATCACGCCGGGCGTCGACGCCAACAACGACCTCAGCGACGGCATCCAGGTCACGCTGCGCGGCGGCGGCGACGGCGGCGACGGCGAGGGCGAGGCCGCGAGCTTCACGATCACCGCGCCGGGCGGCGGCACGACCGCGCTGGTCGGCACCGACCGCGACGCGACCGGCCAGTCGACCGCCGCGGCGACCTTCGATCCGGCGACCTCGCCGGCCGACTACACGGTGCGGTTCGCGACCGCCGACCACGCCGGCAACACCTGCATGGTCGACCAGGCCTACCGCGTCGTGCTGGCCGGCTGCACGATCACCGTCAGCGCGCCGACCGGCACGGTGACCACCGACGCCGACGGCGACGGCACCAACGGCGCGCAGATCGACATCACGGCCAGCGCGCCCGAGTGCGTGGGGCAGATGATCACCTCGGACTGCGGCAGCACCGACCCCGGCGTCGTGGTCGGCGCGGGCGGCGCGATCGCGCTGCGCGCGACGGTGTGCGACGGCGTGCCATGCGAGGCCAGCGAGATGTGCACGCTGCGCGTGACCTCGGCCGACGGCATCGAGACCACCGCCGGCGTGAACCTGGCGTTCGACAACCTCGCGCCCAACGTCGCGCTCCAGGTGTCGCAGCCGGTGGGCGTCGCGTGCGGCGGAACGGTCACCCCGGCCCAGGACCAGGACGCGGCCGCCGCGGGCGTGCAGGTGCGGATGCGCCTGACCGCGCCGCTGGCGATGAACCGCGAGATCGACGTCACCAGCGGCAGCACGACGGTGACCCTGCCGGTGACCGCGCCCGGCGGCGAGGTGTTCGTGACCGTCCAGCCGGGGGCCAACACGATGGTGGGCCGCGCCTCCGACGGCGCCGGCAACGTCGGCACGTCGGCGAACTGCGTCGTCAACCTGGCCGACATCGCGGTGAACTTCACCGGCTCGGCGGCCGACGGCACGGTCGGCGGCGCGGACGGCACGGTCGTCGGCTCGAACCTGACCTTCGCGCTCACCGGCACCGTCTCGGTCGTTGGCGCGACGGTCGCGATCTCGGTCGACGGCGGCGCGCCCCAGGCCGCGGTCGTCACGGGCACGTCGTGGTCGCTGACGCTGACGCTGGCCGGCCGCGCCACCGCGTACAGCATCGTCGCCACCGCCACGCTGGTGCCCCGCACCGGCTCGGCGACGCTGCCGCTGATCGTCGACCTGACGCCGCCCGGCGCGCCGACCGGCCTGACCGCGGTGGCCGACACCCGGCAGTCGATCCGGCTGGGCTTCACCGCGCCGGCCGGCGCGGCGAGCTACCGCATCCGCTTCTCGACCACGGCGCTGACCGACGCCAACTTCGACACCACCGGCACCGCGGTGACTGCCCCCACGCCGGGCGCGGCTGGCAGCGCCGAGACCGTCCGGGTGCGGCCGCTGCGCGCCGGCACCGCGTACTGGGTCGCGGTGGCCTCGGTCGACGACGCGGGCAACCGCTCGGCGGCGCAGGTGGCCGGGCCGCTGACGCCGCGCTTCGATCAGGCGGCGGTGCTCGGCGCGCCCAACACCGTCGGAGACGCCGGGTTCGGCCTGGCGATGGTGCGCGGCAAGTTCAACGACGACGACTTCGAGGACGTCGCGGTGAGCGCGCCGTTCGTGACCGCGGCCGGCGTGGCCGGCGCCGGCGAGGTCTACGTGTACTTCGGCTCGGCCACCGGCCTGGCCACCACGCCGTCGGTCACGCTGCGCGGCGTCACCGCCGACGCCGCGTTCGGCTCGTCCTTGGCCGCGGTGCGCTGGAGCAGCACCACCCGCAGCGACCTGGTGGTCGGCGAACCGTTCGGCGATGGCACCAGCGGCGCGATCTACGTGTGGAACGGCGGCGCCGCGTTCCCGACCGGGACCACGACGCCGGCCAGCGCGCCGCGCCGGATCCTGTCGTCGACGACGGTCAACTGGTTCTCGGGCAGCGCGCTGGGCTGGCAGCTGGCCGCGGCCGATCACGACGGCGACGGCACCGACGACCTGGTCACCAGCGCGGTGTTCGGCAACTCCGGCAACGCGGGCGCGGCGCTGGTGTTCTACGGCGGCACGGTGCCCACCGGCACGGTCCGCATCTCGGACGCCTCGGCGGCGGGCAGCGGCACCGCGGTGATCCGCATGTACGAGGAGGCTGGCTTCAACTTCTTCGGCTACTACCTGCACAACGTCGGCCCGACCACCGGCATCGCCGACCCGGCTGACGACCTCGTGGTCGGCTACGCCGAGGACAGCGCGGCCGGCGCCGACCTGAAGGTGATGCGGTCGAGCGGCGGGCGACCCGGCGCCGCCGGCGTGACCCGCGAGCCGTTCACGATCGGGCGCGACGTGCGCATCCACGTGACCACCGTCGACACCATCATGGAGTTCGGCTCGACCGCGGCGTCGATCGCCGACCAGAACGGCGACGGCGCCCGCGAGCTGGTGCTCGGCGACTACCGGTACAACGGCGACGTCGGCATCGTCCTCGTGGTCGATGGCGACACCGTCGGGACGGGCGGCGTGGCCACGATCATCACCACCGGCGTCGGCGCGTGGGGCGCGCCGGTCATCACCCCGCTCCTGGGCAGCGCGAACAACCAGGCGCGCGGCATGGCGGTGGTGAACAACGCCAACGGCACCAACCCGGACGTCAACGGCGATGGCAACGAGGACCTCGTGGTCGCGTCGCGGCAGGCGGTGGCCGGGCCAGCGGTGCTGGAGGTGTGGTTCGGCCCGCTGGTCAGCTTCAACCCGGCGCCGGATCATGTGATCACGGGACCTTCCAGCTTCCTGGGGGCGGTCCCGGGCATCGGCGGCTCCCCGGTCAACGCGATCTGGGCCGGCGACGTGAACGCTGACGGCCTGGATGACGTCTGTTGGGCTGACTGGACCAGCAACAGCCGCGACGGCGGGTTCCAGCTCCTGTGGGACGACGGGATGTGACCTCGCCCATGGACCCGATGTCTGCTAGCCTCTGGAGTCGATCATGAGCACCGAGCGCAAGAAGTCCGAGCAAGCCGCGTCGTCGCGTCGCCCCTACGAGCGGCCGGCGGTCGTGAGCGACGAGGTGTTCGAGACCATGGCGCTGTCGTGCGCCAAGTCGAACCGCTTCACCTGTCCCGGCGGCAACCCGCAGAGCTCGTGATCCCCCGGCTCGACCTGGCGCCCAGCGTGCGCGCGCGGATCGAGCTGCTGCGGGAGCGCGCGCGAGGCGGGGGTGACGGCGGGCTGACGGTGACGTGTGGCGGGGTGTCGATGGAGCCGGTGATCCGCCGCGGCGACGCGGTGCGGGTGCGGGCCGGCCGGCCGCGGATCGGCGAGGTCGCGGCGTTCGTGACCCGCGGCGGCCAGCTCGAGCTGCACCGGCTGCTGGCCCGGGCGCCGGGGCTGGGCTGGTGGGTCCACGCCGGCGACAACCAGGTCGCGCCCGCGCTGGGGCTGGTGCACGACGCGCAGGTGATCGGCGTGGCGGAGGTGGCGCGCGGGCCGGTGTCGCTGACCCAGCGGCTGCGCGCGGCGGTGCGGCTGGCCCGGGCCGGGCTGCGGGTCGGGCTCGCGCGCGTGCGTCAGCGGTAGCAGGCGCGCACCTGCTCGACGACGCGGTCGACCGCCGCCAGCGGCAGGCTGGGGTAGAGCGGTAGCGCGACGAGTTCGGCGCAGGCGGCCTCGGCGGCGGGGCACGCGCCGGCGCGGTAGCCGAGCTCCGCCAGCGCCGGCTGCAGGTGCAGCGGCGACGGGTAGTAGACCTCGGTGCCGATGCCGGCGGCCGCGAGGTGCGCGCGCAGGCGATCGCGGGCCTCGGCCCGGACGACGAAGTGGTGGTAGACGTGGCGCGGATCGTCGACGGGGACGCGCACCTCGGGCAGGTCGGCCAGCCCGGCGCGGTAGCGATCGGCGCGGGCCCGGCGGGCGGCGGTCCACGCCGGCAGGTGCGGCAGCTTGGCGCCGAGGATCGCGGCCTGCAGCGCGTCGAGCCGGAAGTTCCCGCCGACCGCGACGTGGTGGTACTTGGGCCGCGCGCCGTGGTTGCGCAAGAGCGCGATCCGATCGGCCAGCGCCGGGTCGTCGGTCAAGACCGCGCCGCCGTCGCCGCAGGCGCCGAGGTTCTTGGTCGGGAAGAACGACAGCGCCGCGGCGACGCCGCGCACCGGCGCCGCGCCGATCGCCTGGGCGGCGTCCTCGACGATCGGCACGTCGAGCGCCGGCCACGCGGCCGGGCGCCCGAACAGGTGCACCAGCAGCGCGGCGCGGGTGTGCGGGCCGACCGCCGCCGCGACCGCCTGGGGATCGGCGTTGAGGCTGGCGTCGACGTCGGCGAACACCGGCCGCGCGCCGACCCGGACGATCGCGCCGACGGTGGCGAAGAACGACAGCGGCGTCGTGACGACCTCGTCACCCGGGCCCCAGCCGAGCGCCATCGCGATCGTCAGGAGCGCGTCGGTGCCCGAGCTGGTGCCGACGGCGCGGGCGACGCCGGTGGCCGCGGCCAGCGCGCGCTCGAAGGCCTCGACCTCGGCGCCGCCGACGAAGCCGCCGTGGTCGAGCACGCGGGCGATCGCGGCGTCGATGGCCGGGCGGATCGCGGCGACCTCGCCGCGCATGTCGAAGAACGGGATGGCGGTCACGGCAGCGCGATGGTCTGATCGAGCGCGGGCACGATCGTCGGCGCGCCGAAGCGATCGCCGAGCAGCGCGGCGTAGCTGGCGCGCGCCTCGTCCTCGCCGTGGGTGACGATCGCCGTCGCCGCGCCGCGCCGCGGCACCGCGCCGAACCACGCGGCCAGGCCGTCGCGATCGGCGTGGGCCGAGTAGCCCGACAGCCGCGTGACCCGGCCGCGCACCGGGATCGACCGGCCGTCGATCCACACCTCGTGGGCGCCGTCCTCGAGCGCGCGGCCCAGCGTGCGCGCGCCCTGGTAGCCGACGAGGAGCACGTCGGTGCGCGGGTCGGGCAGGTGGCGCGCCAGGTGGCCGCGGATGCGGCCGCCGTTGCACATGCCCGAGCCGGCGATGATGATCGCCGGGCCGTCGCGATCGCTGATCTTGGCCGCGGCCCGGCCGTCGCGCCCGACGGTGAGCGAGTCCAGCTCGAGCGGGTGATCGTCGCGCGCCAGCGCCGCCAGCGCCTCCTCGTCGTAGAGGCCGCGGTAGCGCGCGTAGAGCTGGGTCGCGGTCGCCGACAGCGGCCCGTCGATCACGACCGGCACGACCGGCAGCGCGCCGCTGCCGATCAGCCCCTCGAGCTCGTACAGGATCTCCTGGGTGCGGCCGATCGCGAACGCCGGGATGAGCACCTTGCCGCCGTCGCCGATGGCGCGGGCGACCGCCTCGCGGAACGTGGCCTTGGCCGCGCCCCGATCGGGGTGCGTGCGATCGCCGTAGGTCGACTCGGTGATGACGTAGTCGACCGCCAGCGCCGGATCCCAGGCCAGCGTGGGATCGCGGATGATCGGCGTGCCGCACACGCCGATGTCGCCCGAGAACAGGAGCGCGCGCTCGGCGCCGCCGTCGCGCCAGCTGACCCGCAGGTGGCTCGAGCCGAGGATGTGGCCGGCGTCGAAGGCCTCGACGGTGAACGCGCCGACGGTGATCGGCGCGCGGTAGCCGCGCAGCGGCCGCAGCCGCTCGCGCGTCGCGCCCAGCGCCGCCGCGTCGTACAGCGGCGGGCCCTCGGCGTGGGCCGCGATCTTGACCGTGTCCTCCATGATCATGGAGCCGATCTCGAGCGTGGCCGGCGTGCCGTGGACGGGGCCGGTGAAGCCCTGCGCGACCAGCAGCGGCACCCGGCCGGCGTGGTCGAGGTGGCCGTGGGTCAGGAACAGCGCGTCGACCCGGGCCGGATCGAACGGGAACGAACGATGGTTGAGCGCGTCGGCCTCGCGCCCGCCCTGGAACGTGCCGCAGTCGATGACGATCGCGGTGCCGTCGAAGGCGAGGTGGTAGCAGCTCCCGGTGACCCCGCCGGCGGCGCCGGCGATCGTGAGCTGGGCAGGCATGCCGCGATGGTAGCCCGGCCGATCGAGCGCGCACCGATCACCGACCGCGAATCGCGGCGATGACGCGGCGGGCCGAGCGACGTCGCGCGCGGCGAGCCGAGCGAATCCGCGCGCTCACCGCAGGTTGCGATCCTGGACCGGAGCCCCGGGCCGCGTGCACACGGCGGTGGGCAGTCGAGCCGGCGCGTGGCCCAACCAACGTTCGGTCGCTTCGCAACTAGCGGATCTGGTTACGGCGTCGACGTCGCAGATGTGCGCACAACGTGGGTGGCATGGTGGCTGCTCTAGTAGCCAGGCATGATGTCGCGCCTCGCTGGTTCGCTGCTCATCGCGCTCGCCACCTCCGCCTGTGCCACCGACGTGGTGGTCGAGGACGGCGCCAACCCGGTGGTCGTCACCGAGCTCGATCGCACCTACCAGGCGGCCGCCGACGAGACCGGCGTGCCGGTCGACCTGCTGAAGGCGGTCGGCTACGCCCAGACCCGCTGGCAGCAGGTGATCGGCGAGGCCGAGCTCGACGGCGCCCCGACGCACACCGGCGTCATGGGCTTGACCCCCGACCACCTGACCCGCGGCGCCGCGCTGACCGGCTACGGCGCCGACGACCTCGCCGCCAGCGCCGAGGCCAACATCCTCGCCGCCGCCAAGCTGCTCGCCGCCGAGGCGGCGGCCCAGGGCGTGAGCGGCGGCGACCTCGCGGCGTGGGAGCCGGTGCTGGCCGCGTGGGCCGGCATCGCCGACGACGAGGGCCGCCGCCAGTTCGTGCGCGGCGACGTGTTCCGCATCCTGGCCGAGGGCGCCGAGGAGCACGCCGAGGGCGGCGAGCTGGTGGCGTCGCTGCGGCCGCACCCGGAGATGGCGGCGCTGGTGGCGCGACCGCTGTTCGCCGCCGGCCCCGACTACGCCCCGGCGCTGTGGCGGCCGTCGCCCAACTTCAGCAGCCGCTCGACGGGCATCACCCACGTCGTCATCCACACCTGCGAGGGCGCGTACGCCGGCTGCGTCAGCACGCTGATCAACGGCAGCGTCAGCGCGCACTACGTCGTCAACGAGTCGGGCTCGCAGATCACCCAGCTGGTGCGCGAGGCCTCGAAGGCGTGGCACGTCGGCGCCACCTACGAGTGCTCGCGCAACGGCAACACCGACTGCGCCAAGAACGGCGTCGGCGTGAACAACTTCGCCGTCGGCATCGAGCACGCGGGCTTCGGCTCGCAGGCGTCGTGGTCGAGCGGCCTGCTCACCGCGTCGGCCAAGCTCACCTGCGACATCACCCGCGACCACAACATCCCGCGCGACCGCTTCCACATCGTCGGCCACGGCCAGCTGCAGCCGTACAACCGCACCGACCCGGGCCCCAACTGGCCGTGGGCGGCGTACCTCGACTCGGTGCGCTCGTACTGCGGCGACACCGGCGGCGGTGGCACGCCGCCCCCGCCGGCGCCGGGCGCGGCCATCGTCGTCGACTCGAACAACGCCAACAACGACGCCGCCAAGGCCCGCATCGACATCGCCGGCTGGACCTCGTCGTCGTCGACGCCCGGCTACTACGGCAGCGGCTACTGGTACGCCGACACCGGCACCGGCTCGGCCGCGACGTTCAACTTCTACCTGCCGGCCGCGGGCACCCGGACCATCGAGGCGTGGTGGACCGCCGGCACCAACCGGACCGCGTCGGCGACGTTCGTCGCGCAGAACGCCAGCGGCGCCGAGCTGGGCCGCCGGGCGGTCAGCCAGCAGAGCAACGGTCAGCAGTGGGTGGCCGTCGGCACGTACGCGTTCAGCGCCGGCTGGAACAAGGTCGTCCTGACCCGCGCCGGCGCCGCGGGCAAGGTCGTCATCGCCGACGCCATCCGGGTGCGGTGAGGTAGGTAGGCGCCGGGGATCGTGTCGATCCCTGGCGAGCCCTGCTATCCTGCGATGGGATGAGCAACCCGGGTCAGACCCTCGGGCGCTATGAGCTGATCGCGCGCATCGGCGAGGGGGGCATGGCCGAGGTGTACCTGGCGCGCCAGCGCGGGCCGAAGGCCTTCGAGAAGCTGGTGGTCGTGAAGACCGTGCACTCGCGCCTGGCCGCCAAGCCGGCGCTGGCCGAGGCGCTGCTCGAGGAGGCGCGCATCGCCGCCAAGGTGCGCCACCCGCACGTCGTCGACATCTACGACCTCGGCGAGGAGGACGGCACGTACTTCATCGCGATGGAGTACCTCGAGGGCGAGTCGATGACGGCGATCATCCGCGCCCAGCGCGCCAAGGGCGGGGTCCGGCTGTCGCCGCTGCGCACCGCGCAGGTGGTCAGCGACTGCGCCGGCGGCCTGCACGCGGCCCACGAGCTGCGCGCGCTGTCGGGCGAGCCGCTCGAGCTGGTGCACCAGGACGTGACGCCGGGCAACGTCTTCGTGCTGTACACCGGCCAGGCCAAGCTGCTCGATTTCGGCGTCGCCAAGGTGCGCAGCTCCGACGACGCCAGCCTGGTGAAGGGCAAGGCCGGCTACCTGGCGCCCGAGCTGTTCGACAAGCACCCGGCCGATCGCCGCTCGGACGTCTTCGCGCTCGGCGTCGTGCTGTGGGAGTCGCTGACCCTGCGGCGGCTGTTCGCCGGCGCCACCGACGCCGACACGTTCGCCAAGATCCGCGCGTGCGTCGTGCCAGCGCCGTCGTCGTTGATGCCGGGGCTGCCGGCCGAGCTCGACGCGATCTGCGCGCGGGCGCTGACCAAGGATCGCGACGCGCGCTACCCGTCGGCGAAGGCGATGCAGGACGAGCTCAACGCGCTCTTGCGCGGCGCCGAGCGCAACGACTACGAGGCGATGGCGACGTACATGCGCTCGACGTTCGCCAGCCAGATCGCGGCGCGCCACCAGCTCTTGCGCGAGCTCGATCAGGGCGGCGTGCCTGCGGCGCGGACGCTCGAGGCGCTGACCGCCACGTTCGACGATCGCTCGCCGGCGACGCCCGAGCCGGGGCGCGAGCGCGAGCGCGAGCCCGAGGCGACGCCGGTGCCGGCGCCGGCCAAGCTCGCCGTCGATCACAAGGCCCACGGCAAGGCCAAGCTGGCGCCGCTGCCGTCGCTGAAGCGGCCCGATCCGAAGCCGCTGCCGTCGGTGGGCAAGCCGGCGACGGCGGCGTCTGCCGAGCCGGCGCCGGGCGCCGCGGCCGAGCCGGCGGTCGAGGCGGGGGCGGCGACTGCGTCGGTGCCGTCGGCGCCGTCGGCGCGTTCCAAGGCCGAGACCGGCGACGTGACGTTGCCGGGGCCGAACCCGGCGACGCCGGCGACCGCGGCGGCCAGCGATGCAGGCGAGGGTGGCGAGGGTGGCGCCGGTGGTGACGCGATCGACGATCCGAGCGGGCTGATCGAGGTGCCGAGTGGCGTGGTCGACGTGCCGCCGACGCCAGCGCCGCCGCCGGTGCCGCGCGGCCTGCCGCTGCGCCCGCCGACCGGCGAGGAGATCACCGCCTCGGGCGAGGTGGCGCCCGCGCCGGGCGACAGCGCCGAGGACAGCGAGATCCAGGTGACGCCGGCGGCCGGCGACGACGACCCTGTCGCGTGGAACCAGCCGGCCGGCGCGTCGCGGCGGCTGTGGATCGGGGCCGGGGTGGGCGCGGCGGCGCTGATCGCGCTGTTCGCGGTGCTGATGCACAACCGCGGCGGCGCGTCGTCGGCGGCGCGGGCCGGCGGCGTCGACGACCGGGTGGCCGCGGTGACCGTCGACGCGGCGGTCGAGGCGGTCGGCGGGCCGGCGGTCGAGCTCGACGCGGGGGTGGCGATGACCCCCGATCCGATCGACGCCGGGGCGGCGATCGTCGTCGACGCGGCGGTCGCGGTGGCGCACGTCGATCCGATCGACGCCGGGCCGCGCGATCCCGGCGCGGGCAGCGCGCCGCGGGGGCCCGATCCCGACAAGGCCGCGGCGCTGTCCCAGGCCGGCTTGAAGAAGGTCATGGGCGGTGACGCCAACGGCGCGATCGCCAGCTTCCAGGCGGCGCTGCGCGCCGATCGCAGCTACGCGCCGGCCCAGCGCGGCCTGGGCCTGGCCTACGAGAAGAAGGGCGACAAGGCCCGCGCGGCGCGGGCGTTCCGCGAGTACCTGGCCCTGGCCCCGAACGCCCGCGACGCGGCGCAGATCCGCGCTCGCCTGGAGAAGCTCAAATGATGCGTGCCGCCGCTGGATGGATGATCGCGCTCGCCAGCGTCGCCGCGGGCACCGCGCGCGCCGACGACAAGACGATCGTCGTCCCGGCCGAGGCCGCGACCGGCAAGGTCGACGCCGCGGTGCTGGGCGCCGCGGCGCGCGGGGTCAAGCAGGCCGCGCCCGCCGCGACGGTGGCCGACGCCAGCCTCGCCGACTCGGCGTTCATCCTCGGGTGCGATCCCGCGGCCGACGCCTGCCGCGACGAGGTCGCAGGGCAGCTCGGCTACCAGCGGCTGGTGATCGTGAGCCGCCGCGACCGCCAGGTCGAGGTGGTGGTGCGCGAGCGCGGCGGCGCGAGCCAGCGCAAGAGCTTCGTCGTCACCGGCGAGGGCGATCAGGCCGGCCTGGCGACCGTCGAGCGCGACGTCGCGACGATGCTCGGCGCCGGTGGTGCCAGCGGCGGCGGGGGCGGTGACGGCGGCGCGGGGGGCGGCGGTGGCGGCGGCGGCGCGACGTCGGGCGACGCCGGGCGCGTGGGCGGCATGCCGCGGGGCGCGGTGATCGTCGGCATCGGCGGCGGCGCGCTGTTGCTCGGCGGCTTCGTGATGTGGGGCCTGGCGGCCGCCAAGCAGGGCGAGATCGACGACGCGCCGACCAACACCGCCGCCGACCTCGAGCACCTCGCGGCGCTGGAGTCCGACGGCCGGAGCTACGCGTCGATCGGCAACGGCCTGGTGATCGGCGGCGGCGTCGCGGTGGTCGCCGCCGGCGCGTGGATCTTGCTCACTCGCAACCGCGAGCGCTCGTCGATGCAGGTCGCGCCGGTGGTCGCCCCCGGCACGGCCACGATCCAGCTGGAGGCCACATGGTGACCCGCCCCACGTCCATCGTCGCGCTGGTCGTCAGCGCCGGCGCCGTCGCGCTGGCGATCCTCGCCGGCCCCGGCTGCAGCATCGACACGCGCTCCGACGCGTACGCCTGCGATCCCGGGTGCCCGAGCGATCGGGTCTGCGTCGACGGCTGGTGCGTGTCGCGCGACGGCGGCACCGCGACCGACGGGCGCACCGTCGACGCCGCGATCGACGCCCCGGCGTGCCCGGCGCAGTGCGACTCGTGCGCGGCCGGCACGTGCACGATCAACTGCGACAACGGCGGCGCGTGCAGCGCGCCGGTGCTGTGCCCGCCGGGCTGGTCGTGCCGCGTCGAGTGCACGGGCAGCGGCTCGTGCCAGGGCGGCGTGCGGTGCGCCCCGGGCGAGGCGTGCACGATCAACTGCGACGGCCCCGGCAGCTGCACCGGCGAGATCCAGTGCGGCACCGGCCGGTGCGACGTCACCTGCGGTGGCACCAACAGCTGCGCCGGCGGCACCAACTGCTCGACCTCCTGCCAGTGCGACACGCAGTGCGCGCCGACCGCGTGCGCCGGCGGCAACAACTGCCCCGGGCCGGCGCAGTGCGAGCAGAGCGGCGAGTGCACGTCGCAGTCCGGGGTGTGTCGGTCGTGCTGAGGCCGGTCGCCGCGCTGGCGGTGGCGACGATCGCGTGCGGCGGCGATGACGGCGGCGACGGCCCGCCGGCGCCGCTGCCGGTGCCGGCCTGCGCCCCGGCGGAGACCGGCTCGCCCGACGTGGCCGCGCCGGTGCTGGCCTACACGCTCGCCGATCGCTGGCACGAGGGCTGGCTGGCGTCGCCGGCGGTGGTCGACCTCGACGCCGACGGCACCGCCGAGCTGGTGGTGCCGCGCGACGAGCTGCTGGTGGTGTGGCGGATCGTCGGCGGCGCGCCGGTCGAGGCGTGGCGCGCGACGACCGGCGGCCGCATCTGGGCGTCGCCGGTGGTGGCCGACCTGCTGCCGAGCCGCCCCGGCCTCGAGGTCGCGGTGGCGTCGCGCGACAGCATCTTCGCGTTCGACGCCACCGGCGCCGCGCTGCCCGGCTTCCCGTTCGCGTGGCGCGACGAGCTGCGCAGCCTCGCCGCCGGTGACATCGACGGCGACGGCGCGCTCGAGCTGGTCGCGGTCACGACCACGCCGCTCGACGCCGGCGGTCAGCGCGACATCGTCATCGCGGTCGAGCGCGACGGCCGCGCGGTGGCCGGCTTCCCGCCCAACACCGGCGGCGCCGCCGGCTGCGACGACGCCTGCTACGTGACCGGCGGCTACGATCAGAACGTCGGGCTGGGCGACGTCGACGGCGACGGCCGCGTCGACATCGTCGCGGCGCAGGACAACGCCTACGTCTCGGCCCACGACGGCACCGGGCGCGCGTTCGACGCCGCGGCGATCTTCGACGGGCGCACCAAGTACAGCGGCATCCGGATGATGCTCGACTACCGCCTCGCGCAGCAGGGCTACGCCGACGACGAGGCCGTCGACCTGCAGGGGCACTTCACCAACACCGGGCCGGCGATCGCCGACCTCGACGGCGACGGCACCGGCGAGATCATCTTGCTCGGCTCGGTCCAGAACACCGCGCAGGACCAGCGCGAGCACGGGGTGGCGCTGTGGGTGACCCGCGCCGACGGCACGCGCCCCGACGCGTGGATCGCGCCGCCGCACTTCGCCGACTACCGCGCCGGGCTGTGGGACTTCGGCGACAACCTCGTCGGCGCGACCAACCAGGTGGCGGTGGCCGATCTGGATCCGACGCGGCCCGGCCCCGAGTTGGTGTTCGCCGGCTTCGACGGCCGCATCCACGCGGTCGACGCGCGCGCCCAGGTGATGTGGGCCCGCGACTTCGCGCAGCGCGACACCGAGGTCACCGGCGGCGTCGTGGTCGCCGACCTGTCGGGCGACGGCGTGCCCGAGATCGTCTTCGCGACGTACTCGGCGAGCGGCGGACGGCTGATCGTGCTCGACGCCGCCGGCAACCAGCGCCACGCGCTCGACCTGCCGGGCCGCGGCGCGATGCCCGTGCCGACGATCGGCGACGTCGACGGCGACGGCGCGCCGGAGATCCTGGTGTCGCTCAAGGACGGCGAGGACCGCGTTCGCCAGACGCTGATCTACAAGGTGCCGGGGGCGGCTTCGAACTGCCTGGTGTGGCCGACGGATCGCGGAAACTACCGTCGCGACGGGTACTTGCCGCCGGGGTAGGGCTTTTCTTGGCCCGGGGTGCGAGGCGTCGGACAATATCCTACATGATGCACACCTCCTGGGCTGACCTGCGTCGGCTGATGCCGCGCATCGACGTCGAGACGTTCTGCAGCGAGCTGGTCGGCGGGCGCGATCGCCCGGGCCTGGTCGTCGACCTGTCGCCCGAGGGGGCGCGGCTCGAGCGGCCGTACCTCGGCGGGCCGACGCCGCGCGAGATCGTGCTGGAGCTCGAGGTGCCCGAAGTCGACGAGGTCATCTGGGCCCGCGGCGAGGTGTGCTTCGATCAGGTGCGGCAGGCGCCGCCGGGGCAGGGCGGCCCGCTCGGCCTCCTGCGCACGACCGGCATCCGCCTGGTGTCGGCCGCGATGCGCGACCTGCGCATGTTGCGCGAGTGCGTGATCGAGACCCACCGCGCGCGGCAGAAGGTCGAGCGCGTCGACGACGCGCTGTTCGACGCCGCCTGCTACGCGCGGGGCTGAGCCGGCGCGGCGATCCCGCGATCGTGGCGCTCGTCGTCGTCGGGCGGCTCCCAGTGATCGCTGGCCAGCTCGAAGAACTCGAGCGGCACCACCTGCGCGAAGGTCGCGCCGCGCTCCTCGTTGCGCCGCATCACGCGCGCGCGCCGCTCGTCGCGTGGTGCGTCGATCAGCGTCACCGTGAGCGCGAGGCCCGCGTCCTCGATCTGTTCGTACAGCGCCGCGCGCTCGGCGCGCCGGACCAGCCCCGGCTCGAGCACGACGTCGCAGCCCGCCGCGCACGCGCCGCGCGCGACCTCCCACACCTGCGCCAGGCAACGGTCGCGCCGCTCGAGGTACCAGCCGACGCGATCGGTCGTCGGCCGCGGGTCGGCGCCGAACAGCCGCGCCATCCAATCGTCGAGCACGAGCAGCAACGCCGGGCGCCGCGCCACCAGCGCGCGTGCGAAGGTGGACTTGCCGGCGCCGACCGGGCCGATGATGAGGTGCAGCGCGCCCGCCATGCCGCGATGGTAGCAGGGCGGGCGCGTCGGCTCAGAACGCGCGCGACTGGCCGCCGTCGACGACGACGCAGGCGCCGGTGATCCAGCGGGCGCGGGCCGAGGCCAGGAACACGGCGACGTCGGCGACCTCGTCGGGCGTGCCGAACCGGCCGAACGGCAGCTCGCGCGCGACGAACGCCGCGATGCCGGCGGGATCGGCCTGCTGCCGGCGATCCCAGCCGCCGCCCGGGAACAGGATCGAGCCCGGGGCGATGGTGTTGACGCGGATGTTGCTGGCGGCGAGGTCGTGGGCGAGCGCCTTGCCCAGCGCGACGACGCCGGCCTTGGCGACGTTGTAGCCCGGCGAGCCGCCGCCCTCGCGGCCCCAGATCGACGACACCAGCACGATCGCGCCGCCGCCGGCCGCGGTCAGCGGCGCGATCGCCCGGCGGGCCACGCGCGCGCTCGACCACAGGTTCATGTCGAGCGAGCGGGCGAGGTCGTCGTCGTCCATGTCGGCGACGGTGCGGGCGAACGACTTGCCGACGTTGCAGACGACGACGTCGAGGCCGCCCAGCGCCGCCACCGCGCCGTCGACCGCGGCGCTGGCGCCGGCGGCGGAGATCACGTCGGCGACGACGGTCGCGTGGCCCGCGCCGGGCAGCTCGGCGGCCAGCGCGGCCAGCCCCTCGGCGCCGCGCGCGACCGCGCACACCCGCGCGCCCTCGCGGGCCAGGCCCAGCGCGATGGCGCGGCCGATGCCGCGGCTGGCGCCGGCCACCAGTGTCCGCTTTCCGGACAGCTCGAGATCCACGGTCAGGGCTCCGCGACGGTGGTGCGGGGAGGCGTCATGGCGGCAGGGTAACGGATCGCTTGCGGCCGAGGGGGCGGGGCGTCACGATCGTCGCGATGGACGAACCCAGCCCGGGGGCGGGGGCCGCCGACGCCGACGCGACGTCGACGGTGGTCGGGACGGCCGCGCGCGCGCCGGCCGCCGACGCGACGCTGTCGCGCGACCCGATCGCGGTCGCCGCGGCCCCGGCGGCGCTGACCGACGGCTGGAGCGAGCTGGGGCGCTACGCGCTGGTCGAGGAGCTGGCGCGCGGCGGCGGCGGGCGGATCGCGGTGGCGATCGATCGCAAGCTGCACCGCAAGGTGGCGGTCAAGCGGCCGCTCGATCGATCGGGCGCCGAGCGGCTCGAGCGCGAGGCGCTGGTGCTGGCGCGCCTCGAGCACCCGGCGATCGTGCCGATCCACGACGTCGGCCAGGACGCCGCCGGCGCGCCGTACTACGCGATGAAGCTGCTGGGCGGGCAGACGTTGGGCGATCGCATGCGCGCGGCGACCCGCTTCGAGCAGCGGCTCGAGCTGCTGCCGGTGGTGACCGCGGTGGCCGACGCGGTGGCGTACGCCCACAGCCAGCGGGTGATCCACCGCGACCTCAAGCCGTCGAACGTGCTGGTCGGCGAGTTCGGCGAGGTGGCGCTGATCGACTGGGGGCTCGGCAAGCTGCTGGCGGCGCCCGCCGACGAGCCGACGCCGTGGCCGACGCCGGTGGCCGACGGCGCGACCGCCGAGCTGACCGGCGTCGGCGGTCTGGTGGGCACGCCGGCGTACATGGCGCCCGAGCAAGCGGCGGGCGGCGACGTCGACGAGCGCACCGACGTCTACGCGCTGGGGGCGACGCTGTACCAGGTGCTGACCGGCGCGCCGCCGTACGGCGAGCGCGACGCCGACGCGACGCTGGCCGCGTTGCGCGCCGGACCGCCGCCCGCGATCGGCGCGCGCGAGCCGCGGATCCCCGACGACCTGGCGGCGATCGTCGCCAAGGCGATGGCGCGCGCGCCCGCCGCCCGCTACCGCGACGGTCGCGAGCTGGCCGAAGACCTGCGTCGGTACCAGGCCGGGCGGCTGGTCGCCGCGCATCGCTACCGCTGGTCGACGCGGGCGTGGCGCTGGCTGCGCCGGCGGCGCGCCGCGGCGGCGCTGGCGACGGCGGCGCTGGCGATCGCGGCCGCCGCGCTGGTGCTGGCGCGCCGCGCGCCGGCGCGCCCCGACCCGTGCCGCGCGGTGGCGGCGATCGTCGACGACGCGTGGAACCCGACCGTCGAGGCCGCCGGCGCGCGAGCGTTCGCGGCCACCGGCGTGGGCTACGCGCCGGCGGCGTGGCGGCGCGCCGCGGGCGCGCTGGGCGCCCAGGCGCGGCGGATCGCGACGATGCGCGACGCCTCGTGCCGCGCCACCCACGAGCGGCGCGAGCAGCCCGCCGACGTGCTCGCGCTGCGCACGCGCTGCCTCGATCTGCGCCAGGACGAGCTGGCCGGCGTCGCCGCCCTGTTCGCGCGCGCCGACGCCGCGGTGGTCGAGCGCAGCGAGCCGCTGCTGGCCACGCTCGGGCGCGTCGACGACTGCGCCGATCGCGCGCGGCTCACCGACGTCGTGCCGCTGCCCGCCGAGCCGGCGCGGCGGGCCCGCGTCGAGGCGCTGCAACGCGAGCTGCCGCGGCTGGCCCAGCTCGACGCGGTCGGCCGGCTCGCGACCCGGCCGTGGCGGGTGGTGCTGCCGGCGCTGCGGGCGTTGCTCACCGGCTACCCGCCGCTGACCGCGCGGTTCCTCGGGCGGCTGGCCGGGCTCACCGCCGACGCCGCGCTCGCCGAGCGCATGCTGTGGATGGCGGTGGCCAGCGCGGACCGCGCGCACGACGACCTCGCGCGCGGGGTCGCGTTGACCAAGCTGATCAACCTGGCGGTCAACCGCGCCGAGCAGCCCGCGCGCGCCAGCGCGCTGATCGAGCAGGCGCTGGCGGTGGCCGAACGCACCGGCGACGTCGACCTGCAGAGCGACGCGTACATCTTCCGCAGCCAGGTCGAGCAGCAGCTCGGCGAGCGCGCCGCGGCGCTGGCCGACGCCGAGCGCGCCGTGGCGGTCGCGTCGGCCGGCCCCGGCGGCAACCTCGCGCACGCGCGCTACAACCTGGGCGCGGCGTACGTCGACGCCGGGCGCGCCGCCGACGCCGACCGCGTGCTCGCCGAGGTGGTGGCCGCGCTGCGCCAGGACTACGGCGGCGACGCGCACCCCGACGTCGGGCGCGCGCTCGCGAACCAGGCCGCGGCCCGCTACTACCTCGGCGACGTCGCCGGCGCGCTCGGCCTGATGCGCGAGGCCGAGGCCAGCCTGGCGCAGACCCAGCCCGCCGACGGCCGCGAGCTCCTCGAGCTGCGCGCCAACCTGGCGGCGATGCGCGAGGCGGCGGGCCAGCCCGATCAGGCGCGCGCCGAGCTCGAGGCGCTGCTGCCGTCGCTCGAGCGGGTGTTCGGCCCCGACGCGTCGACGACGGTCGGCGCGGTCGAGAACCTCGGGGCGTTCCGCGAGCACCAGGGCCAGCTGCCCGAGGCGCTGGCGTACTACCGCGACGCGCTGGCCCGCACCGCGCGCCGCGCCCCCGACACCGCCGCGGTCGCCGAGCTGCGCCGCTCGATCGGCTCGATCCTGACGCAGCAGGGCCGCCCGCGCGAGGCGATCGTCGAGCTCGCGGCCGCGCTGGCGATCTACGGCCGGCTCGACAGCCTCGACGTGATCGAGGCCGTCGACGCCCGCGCCGACCTCGGGCGGTGCCGGGTCGACACCGGCGACGCCCGCGGCGCGATCGACGATCTCGAGGCGGCGCTCGCGACCTACGACGTCACCGACGGCCAGGAGCTGGCCCGCGGCCTGTACCGCACCGCGCTGGCCCAGGCGTACTGGGCGGCCGGCCAGCGCGCCCGCGCCGCGACCATCGCCGCCGACGCGCGGCGCCGGCTGGTGGCGCTGGGGGACGACGGCGCCGCCGGCGTGGCCGAGCTCGACGCCTGGGAGCGCGCGCGCCGCTGACGCGAGCAGCTCGTGTAGCGCGGACCCAGAGATGGCCTCGCTGCTAGCGGTGCCGCGTCGCGAGGTCGATGCCGAGGCGCTTGGCCCAGCGGTGGATCTGCATGCGCTCCTTGCCCAGCGCCCGCGCCACCGCGGCGACGTTGCCCTGGTGCTCCGCCAGCAGCGCCACCAGCCGCGCCCGCAGCGCGTCGTCGTCCTCGGGCGGCGCCGGCGGGGCCACGACGCCGCGGCGCACCGCCGGCGGCAGATCGTCCACGCCGATCGGCCGGTCGGGCGCCAGCGCCAGCGCCGACGCGATGGTCTTCTCGAGCTCGCGCACGTTGTGCGGCCACGCGTACGCGAACAGCAGCCGCGCCGCCGCCGGGCTGAGCGTGGCCTGGGCGCCGCCGGGCCGCCGCGCCAGCAGCGCGCGCACGAGCAGGCCGAGGTCCTCGCGGCGGGCGCGCAGCGGCGGCAGCTCGATCGCGTAGCCGTTGAGCCGCGCGTACAGGTCGTCGCGGAACGCGCCGTCGGCGACGCGCTGATCGAGGCGGCGGTGGGTGGCGGCGACGACGCGCACGTCGACCGCCACCGGGGTCGTGTCGCCGAGCGGCAGCACCTCGCGCTCCTGCAGCACCCGCAACAGCGCGGCCTGGCTCGGCGCCCGCAGCTCGGCGATCTCGTCGAGGAACAGCGTGCCGTGATCGGCGGCGCGGACCAGGCCGGGGCGATCGTGGGTCGCGCCCGAGAACGCGCCCTTGCGCGCCCCGAACAGCTCGCCCTCGACCAGCGACTCCGGCAGCGCGCCGCAGTTGACCGCGACGAACGCCCCGGCGCGCCCCGAGCCGCGGTGCACCGCGCGCGCCACCAGCTCCTTGCCGGTGCCGGTGTCGCCGGCGATCAGCACCGGCACGTCGGTCGCGGCGACCCGGGCCAGGCGCGCGAACGCCGCGGCCAGCTCGCCGTTGAACGTCGCCAGCGTCGGATCGGACACCGCCAGCGCGTCGGCGTCGACGTCGGGCGCGCCGTCGGCCGCCGGCGCCACCCGGAACAGGCAGAAGGTGTGGCCGAGCTCGAGCACGTCGCCGTCGCCGAGCACCGCCGCGCGGGTCGGCGCGCCGTTGAGCACGACGCCGTTCTTCGAGCGGGGATCGTCGAGCGTCCACGCGCCGCGCGCGCGCACCAGCCGGCCGTGATCCGACGACATCCGCGCGTCGGGCAGGCGCAGCACCAGCCGGCGCGCCGCGACGTCGCGCCGCGCCGCGCGCTCGCCGCGGCCGAACACCACCTCGTCGATGCCGTCGAGCAGGTGGCGGCTGGGCGGCGCGTGTGGCTGATCGCAGGCCAGCGCGACGATCAGCTGCGGCACCGCCGGCGCCGCGGTGGCGCCGCCGTGTCCGCGTCCCAGCGACAGGCTGGTGATCGTGGCGCCGCTCATGGGGCCATTGAATCACCGCGGTCGCGGTGGGTCCAGCCGCGCGCCCGCGCCCGCCGCGGCCGCGCACCGTCTTCGCCCGCCCCGCCGCGGCCGCGGCGTGTACGATCGCCGCGTGATCTACGCGGCCCTGCGCTGGTTCCTCGGCCTGGCGATGCGCGTGTTCTTCCGGCAGGTCGAGGTGGTCGGCCTCGAACACGTCCCCGCCACCGGCCCGGTGATCTTCGCCGGCAACCACCCCAACTCGCTGATCGATCCGATCCTGATCATCACCACCTGCGGGCGGCGGGTGCGGTTCGCCGCCAAGGACACGCTGTTCTCGACCCGGATCATGCGCGCGCTGCTCGGCGCGCTCGGCGCGGTGCCGCTCAAGCGCAAGGACGATCACGGCGCCGCGACCGGCGGCCTCGACAACGACGCCGCGTTCGCCGCGATGTTCGACGCGCTGGCCGCCGGCGACACGATCGGCATCTTCCCAGAGGGGCTGTCGCACGACGCGTCGCAGCTGGCGCGGCTCAAGACCGGCGCGGCCCGGCTGGCGCTGGGCGCGGCGCGGCGCGGCGCGCCGGTGGTGGTCGTCCCGTGCGGCCTGACCTTCGTCCACCCCAAGCGGTTCCGCAGCCGCGTGCTGGTGCAGTACGGCCCGCCGATCACGATCGCCGCGCCGGCCGCCGCCGAGGCCGACGCGCCCGACGCCGCCCGCGCGCTGACCGCCCGGCTCGAGGCGTCGCTGCGCAGCCTGACCATCAACGCCAGCGACTGGGACACGGTGCGCGCGCTCGACACCGTCCGCCGCCTGTACCAGCCGCCGGCGATCGAGCTCGATCAGCGGATCGAGCTGGCGCGCCGCTTCAACGCCCACTACCCGGCGGTGCGCGATCAGCCCGAGGTCCGCGCGGTGATCGCGCGCAGCCAGGCGTACCAGGCGCGGCTCGACGAGCTGGGCGTCAGCGATCGCGAGCTGGCGCGCGGCCTCGACGCCGGCGCCGCCGCCGGGCGGGTGCTGCGCACGCTCGGGTTCTTGCTGGTGTGGATCCCGATCATGCTGCCGGCCGCGCCGCTCCACCTGCCGGCGGTGCTGCTGGCGCGGGTCGCGGGCAAGCGGCTCACGCCGCGCAAGGACGTGATCGCCACGACCAAGGTGCTGGCCGGCATCCTGATCGTGCTCGCCTTCTACGCCGCCGCCGCGGTGGTGGTGGCGTGGCGGTTCGGCCCGCTGGTCGCGCTGGCGGTCGGCGCGTACCTGCCGATCGCCGGCTTCGCGACGCTGCGCGTGCTCGATCGCGTCGCGCAGCTGCGCCGCGGCGTCGGCGCGCTGGCCCGGGCGCTGACCGTCGGGCGCCAGGCCCGCCGGCTGGCCGGCGAGCGCGCGGCGCTGGTCGACGAGATCGTCCGTGTCGTCGCGCTGGTGCGGCCGCCCGAGCTGGTGCTGATGTTCCCGCGCGAGGGCGCGTGAGCGACGCGCCCACCGTCGTGCTGCTGCACGGCCTGGCCCGCCGCCGCGGCTCGATGGCCGGGCTGGCGCGCGCGCTCGAGGCGGCCGGCCTCGCCACCTGGGCCGTCGACTACCCGTCGCGCACCGACACGATCGCCGCCGCCGCCGCCGCGATCGCCGATCGCCTGGCCGCGGAGCTGCCCGATCGGCCGCTGGTGGCGGTGACCCACTCGCTGGGCGGCATCCTGTGGCGCCACCTCGGCGATCCGCGCCTGCGCTGGCAGCGCGGCGTGATGCTGGCGCCGCCCAACCAGGGCAGCCAGATCGCCGCCGCGTTCGCGCGCCACCCGCTGTTCCGCTGGTTCTACGGGCCGGCGGGGCAGGAGCTGGCGGCGCCCGCGGCGTGGCCGGCGCCGCCGGCGCCGTGCCTGGTGATCGCGGGCACGCGCCGCCGCGCGCTGGTCAACCCGACGTCGTGGGTCAGCGGGCGGGTCTTCGCCCCCGACGCCGCCCACGACGGCACGGTCGCCGTCGACGAGGCGCGCCTGCCCGGCGTCGAGCGCTTCGAGACGGTCGACGCCACCCACACGACGATCATGGACGACCGCGCGACGCAGGCGCTGGTGGTGGGCTACCTGCGCGCCGCGTGACCGCCGCGCCGGCCTCGTGGTACACGCGCGCCGTGCGCACCTCCGCCTGGCTCGTCGCGTTCACCCTGGCCGCCGCCTGCGGCGATCCCGGCGCCGGCGCCCCCGACGCCGCGCTCGACGCGCCCAGCGTCGACGCCGGCAAGGACGCGGCCTGCGCGTCGAGCTTCGGCGACACGCTGACCGCGGCGTTCGGTCGGGTCGACGGCACGGTGATCGCGGTGGTCGCGCCCGGCACCGAGCGCTGCGCGATGCCCAACCGCGATCACGTGATCGTGCAGGTCGAGTTCGGCGGCGCGGTCTACCGCATGGTCGTCAACGTGCTGTCCAACGGCGGCGATCCCGACATCCGGATGCGCAGCCTCACCGCGCCGCTGCCGGCGCCGGCGTTCGCGCCCGGCTGGCACCCCGGCCTGACCCTCGACTACCCGCGCGACCTCGGCGTCCACAGCGGCGCCGGCTGGGACGCGCTGTCGCTCGCCGCCGCCACCGCGCGCATCGCCGATCCGATCCAGGTCGGCGCGCCGATCGCGGTCTACGCCTCGAGCTCGGGCGGCACCTACAGCCACAGCACCCACCTCATCCACCGCAACGGCGGCGACGCCGACGGCGCGCTGGTGATCGACCCCACCGGCCCGGCGCCGCAGTGGCTGCTGTTCGCGTTCGCCGATCAGACGTTCTGACGCCGCGCGATCACAGCGGCAGCGGACAGCCGCCGTTGTTGACGCAGATCTGCGGCGTCGTGCCGCCGGGGTAGGTGCAGCAGCTGTCGCCGCCACCGCACGCCGCGCACGGGCAGGCGGTGCAGCCGACCGCCGCGTCGAAGTTCTCGCAGTTGCCCTGCACGCACACCTCGTCGCGGGCGCACGCGCGGTTGCAGCCGCCGCAGTGCTCGGGATCGGTGTCGGGGTTGACGCACTGGTTGCCGCAGGTGTCGAAGCCGCCGCTGCACTGCGCGACGCAGGCGCCGTTCTCGCACCGCGGGGTCGCGCCGCCGCACACCTGCGCCGTCGGGCCGCACGCCGCCGGGTTGGTGTCGGGGTTGACGCAGTCGGTGCCCATCCGCACCAGGCCGGGGCGGCACTCGCAGACCGAGTTGGTGCAGTACTCGTCGCTGCGGCAGGTGGTGCCGCAGGCGCCGCACTGATCGGGGTTGGCGGTGATGTCGCGGCAGCCGTTGCCGCAGTCGAGCGTGTTGGCCTCGCAGACGCACACGCCGCCGCCGCAGGTGCCGCCGGAGCGACACGCGGTGCCGTCGGCGATGCACACGTCGGCGCCCTGATCGCAGCAGCCGCTGTCGCACATGCTGCCCGGGCAGCACGGCTCGCCGGGCCCGCCGCAGGTCCGGCACGAGCCGTTGTCGCACACCAGGTCGGCGCCGCACGACTCGGGGCCGTTGCCGTTGTCGCAGCACGGCTGGCCGGGGCCGCCGCACGCCGCGCAGCCGCCGGCGACGCAGGTCACGCTGCCCGCGGTGCAGATGCCGCCGGGGCCGCCGCAGCACGGCTGGCCGGGGCCGCCGCAGGTGCCGCAGCTGCCGGCGGCACACGCGCCGCCGACCGTCGGGCACGTCGAGCCCGTGCCGGTGCAGATGTCGTTGACGCAGCAGCCACCGTTGCCGCAGGTGTCGAGATCGCAGCACGCCTCGCCGGGCTGGCCGCACGCCGCGCAGATGCCGGCGCCGCCGCCGTTGCACGTGCCGGTGTCGCACGTGCGGCCGTCGCAGCAGACCTCGCCGAGGTTGCCGCAGGGTGTGCTGCTGCCGCTGCCGCCGCACGCGGCGATGGCGATGACGACGCCCGCGATCACCGAACAGCCGAGCACGTACAGGCGAAGGGTGCGCATGCGGCGATGCGCTGCACGCCGCGTGCCCCGGCCGGGGCCGTGAAACTCTTGTGGTGCGGCCCACCGTCGCGGCGGCGCTGCGCAGCGCTCGTACAGCGCGGTTGGGCGACCGACGCCTACCTCGCCGCTGTCACGGTAGCTCCCAGGTGTCGCCCCACAAGGCCTGGCCGCCGTCGATGCGCAGCGTCGTGCCGGTGATGAACTGCGCCGCCGGCGACGCCAGGAACACGATCGACGCCGCGACCTCGTCGACGGTGCCGGCCCGCTTGAGCGGCGTGCGCGACACCGAGCGCGCGACGATCTCCGGCGGGTAGCGCTTGGTGCCGCTCGAGATGATCACGCCCGGCGCCACCGCGTTGACCAGGATGCCGAACTGCGACCACTCGACGGCGAGCGACATCGTCATGTTCTCGACGCCGGCCCGCGCCGCGCCGGTGTGCACCATGCCGGGGAAGCCGCGGTAGATGTTGGCGATGACGTTGACGATGCGCCCGCCCTTGCGCGGGATCATCGCCTGGTTGGCGACCTCGCGGGTCACGTTCCACGTGCCGAGCAGGTTGTTCTTCACGACCGCGGCGAAGCCGTTGGCCGAGATGTGCTGCGCCGGCGCCGGGAACTGACCGCCGGCGTTGTTGACCAGCACGTCGACGCCGCCGAACCGCTCGACGACGCCGGCGACCAGCTTGGCCACGTCGTCGATCTCGCGGATGTCGCACACCGCGGTGTGGACGCCGGCGGCGCCGCCCGGCGCGACCGCCGCCAGCTCCGCGGCCGCGGCGGCCAGCTTGTCGGCGGTGCGGCCGCAGATCGCGACCCGCGCCCCCAGCCGCGCCAGCTCCACCGCGGTGGCCAGGCCGATGCCGCTGCCGCCGCCGGTGATCAGGGCCACCTGCCCGGCGAACAGCTCGGGGACGAACACGTGCTGGCTCTCGGCCGTCGGCGTCTCGCGCATGGCCGGCACCTTACAACACCGCGCGGCCGGGTCGCCGCGACGGCGCCTTACTCGTCGTTTCGGAACAGCCCGAGCTGCGGGCGCTCGCCGGCCGGGGCGGTCTCGTCGTCGGCGCCGAACCGCAGCTGGCCGCGCTCGTCCTTGTAGCTGGCCTCGAGCCGGTCGGCGGTCACCGCGTCGATCGCCCGCAGCCGCTCCAGCAGCAGCTTGACGATCTCGCTCCACCGCACCGAGCGCGCGGCGCGATCGACCAGCGTGGCCTCGACGTCGCGCACCACCCGGCGCAGATCTTCGGCGTCGATCGCCCCGGCCCGGTGGCGGGCGACGCGCTCGAGCGTGCGGAACAGCTTGTCGCCGTCGAACGGCTCGTGGCTGCCGTCGCGCTTCTCGACCCGCAGGCCCGGCGAGCCGACCTTCTCGTAGGTCGTGAACCGACGCTTGCACGCCGCGCACACCCGGCGGCGGCGCACGCCCTCGGCGCTGTCACGCGTCTCGGTGACCGCCGAGTCGCTGCCGCAGAACGGGCATTGCACGCGCCGATCCTACTCGGCGCCGTCGGCGGGGCCAGCTTTCGGCAGGCGGTCGGGGCAGCGGAACGCCACGGCCAGGCTGGGCGAGCCCCCGAGGTCCGAGAACCGGTACAGCGTGTGGTCGGGGCCGAACGCCAGCACCTCGGGGAAGCCCAGGCCCAGCCGTGCCTGGCCCACGAGCGTCGGCCCGTCGGCGCCGAGCACCCACTGCCGCACCGCGCCCAGGCCGAAGCCGTTGTCGCCGGTCCACACCGTGCCGTCGGCGGCGATCGCGCAGTCGGCAAGCTTGCCCTTGTCCGAGACCGGGTAGGCGCGATCGCGGGCCATCGCCCAGCCGCGGCCGTCGCGGCGCAGGCACACCAGCGTGCCGTGCTCCTTCGACGCGGCGTAGCCGTCGCAGCCGTCGGTCAGCGGCTTCGGCGCGAGGCACAGGCCCTCGTAGTTGGCGCCGCAGTTCACCGTGGTCGCCGCGCAGGTCGCGTCGAGCGGCCCGCCGTCGACCAGCGTGTAGCCCTGAGCGCCGCGCTGCCACGCCAGCAGCTGGCCGCTCGACGTCAGGCCCCAGACGCGATCGCCGTCGAGCGCGAGCCCCTCGACGTCGTCGCCGGAGGTGCCGAGCGGCAGCCGGCCGCGGGCCTGCACCACGCCGGCGGCGTCGACCTCGACGTAGGCGCCGTCGTGGCCGCTGTCGGACACCACCAGCAGCCGCTGGGGCCCGGCCAGCCACGCCGCGCCCGAGGCCTCGGCGACGTCGAGCTGGTGCTGGTAGTCGATCGCGGTGCACTCGCCGGCGTCGACGACCGGCGGCGGCGGCGGCGATGCCCCGCTGGGGCGACGGTCGTGGCACCCCGCGGCGAGCGCCACCAGCGCCAGCGCGCGGCGATCGATCAAGCCGTGCGCTCGAAGTCGCGGCGCCCGATCGCGAGGCCGGTGCACATCAGCACGAACGGCAGCGCGGCGCCGAAGCAGACCGCCATGACCTCGCGCTTGATCGCCGCGTTCTGCTTCTCCAGCGCCGGCGCCACGGACGCCATCGTCACCGGCTTGACGCGCGGGAGGTCGAAGACCTTGGGCGGCGCGAAGAACGCGCAGAAGCCGACGACCACCCAGGCGGCGATCAGGAAGGCCCACGACGGACGGTGGCGGCGGAACGCGCCGACGACCAGCGCGCCGGTGACCGCGCCCAGCGCGGCGAGCGTCGCGGCGAACAGCCAGGGCAGGGAGCCGCCGGTGGCCAGGCTGTAGGTGCCGGTGACGAACAACCCGGCCGCCACGACCGCGCTGCCGAGGAGAGCGACCAAGGTTGCGGGATGAAGCGGGCGCACGTCCGATCCGTACCACGCCTGGGCGGCGCCGTCACGGCGCACAGGCGATCCGGCGGAACCGGTAGGGGCGGTTCTGGGCGTCGTGCTCGTCGTTGTTGAGCGCGTCGAAGGTGTTGCGGCGCAGCGCGCCGGTGAACGAGTCGAGGTTGTAGGGCACCGGCTCGTCCCCGCAGCGGGTGACGTTGCTGGTGATCGCGGTGCCCCAGACGTGGACGATGCCCTCGAGCAGCTCGACCTCGTCGGTCATGTCGACCGCGGTCCAGCGCTGGCCGCCGCTGGGGCACGACGGCGGGAACGGATCGTCGGTGCCACCGAACCACATGTGCGTGGTCTGGGTCGCGCGGTAGTCGTGGCCCTGCCGGGTGATGCTCAGCCGGTGCTCGTGCCAGCGGCCGGTGGTGGCGGCGTGGGTCTTGGCGATCCAGACGCCGGCCAGCGGGTCGGGGCAGGTGATCAGGCTCGGGTCCGACGCCGCCATCACGTCGGCACCGCCGGCGGGCCCGGGGCCGGCGACCGTGCCGGGATCCTCGGGCGGCGACGCCGATGGCGTCGCCGGGGAGCCGGCGTCGGGCGCGATCCGGCGGATCGTCGGCGGCACCGCCGCGCCGGGGTCGTCGCGATCGCGGCCGCAGGCGGCGAGCCACACCAGCGACGCGGCGACGATCGTTCCCGGGCGCACGCCGGCAGTCTACAACGGCCGATCCGCGAGCGCCGGTCCCGCGTATGGTCGGGGCATGCCCGCGCGCCTGGTCACGATCCCGTTCTCCCACTACTGCGAGAAGGCGCGCTGGGCGCTCGAGCGCGCCGGCGTCGACTTCGTCGAGGACGGCCACCTGCCGATCTACTCGTACCTCGCGCTGCGCCGCGCCGGCGCCGGCCGCACGGTCCCCGCGCTGATCACCGCCGACGGCGCCGTCGTCGCCGACTCCACCGACATCCTGCGCTGGTGCGACGCCCACGGCCGCGCCGCGCCGCTGGCGCCGGCCGACCTGCCCGCCGCCGCCGAGCTCGAGGACGACTTCGACCTCCACCTCGGCCCGGCGGCCCGGCGCCTCGGCTACTTCCACCTGCTCCCGTCGAAGCGCGGGTTCGCCGAGCTGCTCGACCGCGGCGGCGTGCCCGGCTGGCAGGCGCGCAGCGGCCGGCTGGCGCGGCCGGTGGTGGTCCGCCTGATCAAGCGCGGCCTGCGCATCGACGCCGCCGGCGCCGCGCGCTCGCGGGTCGTCGTCGACGCGGCCTTCGCCAAGGTCGGGGCGCTGCTCGCCGACGGCCGCCGCTACCTGTGCGGCGATCGCTTCACCGCCGCCGACCTCACGTTCGCCGCGCTGGCCGCGCCGGTGCTGATGCCCGACGCCTACGCGACCGCGTACATGCCGTCGCCCGCCAACCAGCCGCCGTCGTTCCGCGCGCTGGTCGACGAGCTGCGCGCGACGCCCGCCGGCGCCTTCGGCCTGCGCGTCTACGCCGAGCACCGCTGACCGCGCGCTACGGCGCCGGCGCGTCGGCCAGCCCGCAGGCGTCGCGATCGCCCTGCGCGCAGGCGCGGCGGAAGTCGGCGCGGGCCTCGGCGGCCTTGCCGAGCTTGCGGTACGCCTTGCCGCGTCCGACGCGCCACACCGGCCCGTCGTCGGCGCGGATCACCTGCGTCAGATCGGCGATCGCGCCCGGGTAGTCGCCGGCGATCAGCCGCGCCGCGCCGCGCATGCCGCGGGTCTCGACGTCGGTGGGCGCCAGCGCCAGCGCGCGATCGCACGCGGCGCCGGCGTCGGTGGCGTGCAGCTGCAACAGCCGCAGGCACAGATCGTGGGCGGCCTCGGGCCAGGCGGGCTCGAGCTCGAGCGCGCGGCGCAGGCTGAACACGGCGTCGGTCGGCGGCTCGCGGCGCGAGCGCTCGAACCAGCCGCGCGCCGTCGTCGGCGTCGCGTTCTGCGCGACCGCGGCGTCGGCGACCTTGCCGAACAGCCCGACGATCCCGCGGGCCAGCGCCACGTCCTCGGCGCTGCCGACCTCGACCCGCGTGGCGGGGCGGGTGGTCCACCCCGACGGCGCGGCGGGCGTCGACGCGGCCGACGGCGTCGCGCGCCAGTCGCTGGCCGGCGGGTCGTCGCCCGCGAACACCACCGCCAGCGCGACCAGCCCGGCCAGCGCGAGCGCGCCCGCGATCGCCCAGCGTCGGCGCCGCCACGGCGCCGGGATCGGCGCGCCGCCCGCGATCGGCGCGCTGGCCGCGACCGCCGCCGGCCGCGACGCCTGCTCGGCCTCGCGCACCACCGCCAGCAGGTCGGCGTCGTCGGGCGCGTAGGCCAGCCCGCGATCGCACGCCGCCAGCGCCGCGAACGGCTCGCCCGCCGCCAGCGCCGCCCGCGCGACGTCGCGCGCCTGCGCCGCCCGCCGCGGCGCCACCCGGGCCGCGTACCCCGCCACGTCGGCCGCCAGCGCCGCGCGCTCCACCGCCGCGTCGGCGATGCCCGCCGCGCGCAGCCAGCCGTCGAGCGCCGCCGCCAGCTCGGCCGCGGTCGGGCGCGCCGCCGTCGGCAGCTGCAGGCAGCGCGCGATCAGATCGGCCAGCGGCGGATCGACGCGGCGATCGGCCAGCGCCGGGTAGCTGCCCACCAGCGTCGCCGCCGCCTCCTCGCCGGCGCGCGCCCGCGCGAACGGCCGGCGCCCCGCGATCCACTCGTACAACATCACGCCCAGCGCCCACACGTCGGCGGCGCCGTCGACCGCGCCGCCCTCGAGCTGCTCGGGCGCCATGTACCCGACCGAGCCCACCGTCGTGCCGGTCTCGGTCAGCCGCGTCATCCCGCCGTGCCACGCCAGCCCGAGGTCGATCACCGTGACCTGACCGTCGGCGCCGATCAGCGCGTTGTCGGGCTTGAGGTCGCGGTGGACGTAGCCGGCGCGGTGCAGCGCGGCGGTGGCGTCGGCGATCGGCGCGGCCAGCAGCACCGCGGCCTCGGGCGGCAGCGCCGCGCCGGCGACCAGCGCGCGCAGCGTCGGCCCCGCCACCAGCGGCAGCACCAGGTACGGCCCGAGCTCGTCGTCGATGCCGTGATCGAGCAGCCGCACCAGCGCCGGGTGGCGCAGCGCCGCCAGCGCCGCCGCCTCGCGGCCGAACCGGGCCCGCGCCGCCGGGTCGAGGTCGGCCGCCGGGGCCAGCACCTTGATCGCCACCACGCCGGCGGGCCCGTCGGCCCGATAGACCTGACCGCTGCCGCCTTCGCCGAGGCGTTCGCGAACCTGGTATGAACCCAGGCGTATGGAAGCGGAGCGGTCCACGCGGCCGGGGTACGAGCTGATCGTCGCCTCGGGCCGTGGAGTAGCGATTCGCGCGCCGCTGGTCAAGCAGATCACCAGCGTCGGCTCGGCGGCCGCGGCCGACGTGTGCGTCGCGTCGCTGCCGGCGCACTGGGCCACGGTCCACCGGGTCGGCGACGCGGTCGACGTCCACCTGCTCGCCAGCGGCCAGCGCGTCACGCTCGCCGCCGGCCAGGTCGTCCAGCTCGACGGCTACTCGCTCGGGCTGATCGCCGCCGGCGAGACCCTCGCCCTCGATCAGCTGGCCGAGCGGCTGGCGAGCGCCGACGGCCCCGCCGAGGCGCTGACCACGATCGTCGATGGCGTGATCGCGGTGGCCGGCGCCGATCTGGGCGCGGTCATCCTCGCCGAGCGCGGCGGCTTCACGGTCGCCGTGGCCCGCGACGCCAGCGGCCGCACGCTCGACGACGCCGACCAGCTGCTCAGCGACACGATCGTCGACGAGGTGCTCGGCAGCGGCGCCGCGGTGCGCGCCGACGACGTCGCCGCCGGGCCGTACCGCGAGGTGCGGTCGGTGGTGCGGCTGGGGCTGCGCGCGGTGGTGTGCCTGCCGCTGCGCCTCGGCGGCCGCACGCTGGGCGCGATCTTCATCGGCGGGCGCGCCCGGCCGCTGCTCCTGCCCGAGCGCGTCCACGCCGACCTCAAGGTGGTCGCCGCGCTGGCGCTGCCGTTCCTCGCGCAGGTGCGCCGCCGCGCCGAGGCGCCGGCCGCCGGCCCCGACGACGTCCTCGGCGAGTCGCCGGCGATCGACGCCGTGCGCCGGCTGATCGCGCGGGTCGGCCCCACCGATCTGTCGGTGCTGGTGCACGGGCCGTCGGGCGCCGGCAAGGAGGTCGTGGCCCGGGCGCTGCACGCGCGCAGCCGCCGCGCCGGCAAGCCGCTGGTCGCGATCAACTGCGCCGCGGTGTCGGCGTCGCTGCTCGACGCCGAGCTGTTCGGCTACAAGAAGGGCGCGTTCACCGGCGCCGCCACCGATCGCGCCGGGCTGATCGAGGCCGCCGCCGGCGGCGCGCTGTTCCTCGACGAGATCGGCGACATGCCGCTGGCGATGCAGGCCGCGCTCTTGCGCGTGCTCGAGCAGCGCGAGGTGCGGCGGCTCGGCGAGACCGAGGCGCGGCCGGTCGACTTCCGGCTGTTCGCCGCGACCCACCGCGATCTCGCGGCCGAGGTCGCCGCCGGCCGCTTCCGCGAGGACCTGCTCTACCGCATCCAGGAGGTGCGCATCGACGTGCCGCCGCTGCGCGAGCGCGGCGACGACGTGCTCTTGCTGGCGCGGGTGTTCTTGCAGCAGCTCGAGCACCAGCTCGGCCTGGCGCCCCACGCGCTGGCGCCCGCCGCGCAGGCCGCGCTGCGCGCGCACCCGTGGCCCGGCAACGTCCGCGAGCTCAAGGCCGCGATGCGCCGCGCCGCGATCCTCGCCGACGGCGCCACGATCACCGCGCCCGATCTGCAGCTCGCCGCCGCCGCGCCCGCGTCGTCAGCGGCCGGGCTCGGCGATCCCACCCGCACGCTGGCCGAGGCGCGCGACGCGTTCGTCCGCGCGTACGTCGAGGCGGCGGTCGCGCGCCACGGCGGCGATCGCGAGGCCGCCGCGCGCGAGCTCGACATCGGCGTGCGCTCGCTCTACCGCTACCTCGCGTGAGCCAGCTGCCGCATCCGGCAGCGCCGCTGCCAGATCTGGCAGCGGCCTCCCTCGACCACCGCGCAACCCGCCGAGATCCGCGGCGCCACCCGCTGGCACGCGCCGTGTACTAGCGTCCGTCGCCGGCGACACTGGGTCGCCGCTCGAAAGGATCCCGATGTCTCGCCTGCTCGCCGCCTTCGCCCTCGCCCTGTCGCTCCCCACCGTCGCGTGCTCCGGCAGCGGCTCCAGCGGTGGCGCGCCGCCGCCCAAGCCGGCCACCGGCGCGCCGCTGGCGTTCACCGTCCAGAAGGTCACCCCCGGCGAGCGGGGCAGCATCGCGGTCAAGGCCTACAACTTCTCCGACAAGACCGTCGCCGGCTACGGGATCATGATGCGCTACGCCGACACGGCCGGGCAGCGGGTCAAGGTCAAGGTCGGCACGCCGTTCGAGAAGGACTTCGACTTCTGGTCGATGCAGGGCCGCAAGTACGCGTGCAAGCCGAAGAGCTGGTGCAGCTTCGAGATCGATCACCTCGAGATCCCCGCGCAGGCCGCGACCGCCGAGGTCATCGCCAGCTCGCTGCGCGTGCTCGGCCCCGACGGCAACAAGTTCGAGGAGCAGGATCTGTGGTCCCTCGATCGCCAGATGGACTGGCCCGCCGCGATGCCGTGAGGCCGGCGCGGCATCCCGCCGCACGGGGCGGCCGGAAATGCATGAGGTGACGCCGCGGCCGCCGCGTCGAGATCGGGCACCATCGCGGGCTCGACCACCTCGACCAGGAGCCCCGTGCCTCGCCTCAAGCACTCGATCGCCACCATCGTCCTCGGCTGCGCCGTCACCGTCGGCGCCACCGCCCGCGCCGAGCTACCCGACAAGAACCAGGACCGCGAGGGCTGGATCAAGGCCTCGATGGCCGGCAAGCAGGCGGCGTTCTGTCCCGCGGTCGCGCCCAAGGATCTCGGCGGCGGCGCCGATCCCGACTTCGTCGCCAACCAGGTGGCCAAGCAGTGGGACGGCGTGCCGCTGGCCCAGGTCGACCTCGACACCGCGCTGTTCCTCGCCAACGCGCTGTGCAAGTTCCCGGGCAACCCCGACCTCCAGGCCAAGCTGACGCCGCTGTGGAAGGGGTTCCTCGCGTTCTACGGCCTCGGCGCCGCCGACGTCGCCGATCTGATCGCCGCGCAGACGCCCGGTCGCGCCCGGATCGAGGCGCCCACGCGCGCGCCCAAGGACACCCGGTTCGCCGACGTCGACGCCCGCACCCAGGCGCTGGTGGCCAAGGACCTGCTGGTCACGTCGTACGGCATGGACTTCATGTCGTACGCCGAGATGCTCGACACCACCGCCGCGCCGTCCGAGCACCTCAAGCTCGCGTTCGTCGAGCAGTGCGTCGACAGCTACCACGGCTCGATCGGCCGCTGGGCGATCTGCAAGGCCGACGCGCTCGGCCTCGATCGGGCGCGCTTCGATCAGGAGCTGGCCGTCGCCACGATCGATCCGCGCGATCGGTTGAACGCCAAGCTGCGCTTCGTGCGGGTCCAGCAGGCGGTCAAGGCCCAGGCCGAGAAGTTCGCCGCCGAGGCCGCCAAGGACAGCGGGGTCGCGAAGGTGATCGACGCGCTGCCCGCCGCCGCGACCGCCGCGTTCGCCGACGACCAGGCCAAGCACGGCGCGCTGCTGGCGTGGACCTTCAAGCTGGTCGACGACGAGCGCGCCCACAACAAGAAGCTGCTCGACGGCTGCGACGCGACGCTGCGCACCCACCTGGCCACCTACCTCACCGCCCGCGCGCCGCGCACCCAGGACGACCTGCGCGACGCGTTCAAGGACCCGGTCGGCAGCCAGCTCGCCAGCGCCGCCGCGATCTGCTTCGTGCGCAACCCGGCCGCCCAGACCTTCTGGGGCCGCTACGCGCTCGGCTTCGCCCGGCGCTGGGGCGTGCGCACGGCGATCTGGCACGCGCTGGCCTCGGAGAAGATCGAGTTCGACACCAACCGCGGCAACGACGGCGTCGGCTTGCCCAAGCCGGTGGTGCTGTACGCCAACGGCACGTCGGGGAGCTCGAGCGGCACGATCGCGACGATGAAGGAGGAGGGCGAGGCCTTCGCGATCACCTTCAAGAAGGAGACCTGGAAGGAGCCGGTGTGCAAGGTGTGGAAGGAGACCAACCGCGTCGAGGCGATCAACTTCGACACCGGCAAGCTGATCTACCGCAGCTACTGCGCCAAGCAGGGCTTCGAGAAGCGCTCGAGCACCGCGACGCCGGTCACCGTGGCCAAGGCCGACGCCGCCGGGCTGAAGGTCGGCGTGTCCGCGGCGTTCGTCCGCAACGACGATGGCACCGCCTACCCGATCGCGGTCTTCGCCGACAAGAAGCGCACCAAGCTGGTCGGCGCCTTCGGCGTCACCTACTGACGCGCATCGGGGCGCTCGCCGGGGCGGGCGCGCGCGGAAGCCCCGCTCGAGGTCTCAGCGCTTCTTCTTGAACAGCGAGCCCCAGAAGCCCTTGGGCTTGTCTTCCTCGGGGGCCGGCTCGGGCGGCGGCGCGATCGGCAGCGGCGGCGGCGGCGCGGTCGCCACCGGCGGCGGCTGGGTCGGCGGTGGCGCCACCGCGGCCTTGGGCCCGGTCAGGCGCTGGCGCGGCGGCGGCGGCGAGTCGCTCGGCGGGATCTGCCGCGACGACGGCGAGGTCGGCTGGGTCGGCGACGCCACGCCCGGCACCAGCCCCGGCCGCGACGGATCGGTGCCGACCCGCGGCTCGATCGGCGCGGTGTCCTCGATCTCCTTCGCGTACTCCTTGCGGAACAGCTGCCGCATCAGCTGCCGCAGCTCCTTCGGGTCGAAGCGGTAGCCGGCGATCAGCGCGTCGAGCTCGGCGGCCAGCGCCGCGGCGCTCTGGAAGCGATCGGCCACGTCGCGGGCCAGCGCGCGCTGGACGATCGCGTCGAGCTCGGGCGTGACCCGGCGGTTGAAGTTCGACGGCGGCGGCACCTCGGCCTTGCGCACCTTCTCCATCAGCGCGAACTCGGTGTCGCCGCGGAACAGCTTCTCGGTCGTCAGCATCTCGTGGAGGATGATCCCCGCCGAGAAGACGTCGGTGCGCGCGTCGAGCGGCATGCCGCGGATCTGCTCCGGGGACATGTAGCTGAACTTGCCCTTGAGCACGCCGATCTCGCTGGTGAACTTCATCAGCGCCTGGGCGATGCCGAAGTCGAGCAGCTTGACGTCGCCGTCGTACGACAGCCGGACGTTCGACGGCGAGACGTCGCGGTTGACGATGTTGAGCGGGCGGCCGTCGTTGTCGACCAGCGTGTGCGCGAAGTGCAGGCCCTCGGCGATGCGCGCCGCGATGTAGACCGCGTGCGGCACCGGGATGCGTTGGTTGGTCTCCTGGCAGCGGCGCAGCACCTGGGTCAGGTCGCGGCCGCCGATGTACTCCATCGCGATGTAGTGCCGGCCCTCGATCTTGCCGATCTCCATCGTCTCGACGATGCAGCGGTTGCGCAGCAGGAGCGCCAGCTGGCCCTCGCGGTGGAACATGTCGACGAACCGCGCCTCGCGGGCCAGCTGCGGCCGCATGACCTTGATCGCCAGCAGCTTCGCGGTGGGCGTGTCCTTGGGGCGCGCCCGGTAGACCTCGGCCATGCCGCCGCGCGCGATCAGCCCCGACAGCGCGTACTTGCCGAACGGCACCGGCTCGGTCGGGGTGCCGCCCAGCAGCTTCCCGTCGGTCGACGGCCTTTCACTCACGCCCCCACGCTACCACATCACCATTTCACGACGTAGCGCTCGCCCGGCTTGATGCGCACCGACCGCTCTTCGGTCCGGCTGCCGCTGTCGTCCTTGAGCACCATCCGCAGCGCCCGGCCGTCGCCGGCCACCATCACCCCGACCTCGGGCGAGCTGACGCCGAGGTCGAGCAGCTCGCCGGCCGCGCGGGGGTTCTCGATCGCGATCCGCCCGAACGGGTTCTCGAGCTGGTTGACGACGATGGCCCAGTCGAAGCGGATGACCTCGCCCTTGCCGGCGGCGACGGTCGCGTACTCGAAGATCGCGATCTCGTACTTCCGCGACAGGCACATCGCCTTGTAGTTGCCGGGGGCGACCGTGAACGGCTTGCCCGGCATCGTCGGCACCCGCTGGCGGTTGAGCCAGATCTCGTCGCACGGCAGGCTGGTCGTCATCGCCAGCGAGCCCAGCGTCTTGGGGTCCTTGCCCAGCTCGGCGCGGACGGCGTCGGCGTTCTTGCCGAACGGCCGCTTGAGCAGGTAGGCGCGGTAGAACTCGAGCTTCTTGTCGGTCGCGCCGAGCTTGTCGTAGGTGGCGCCGAGCTCCCGGAGGAAGCCGGGCAGGTCGGGCGCCAGCGCGTAGCCCATCTGGTAGCTGACCAGCGCGTCGCCGTACTGCTTCTTGGCGAACGCCGCGCGGCCCTGCTTGAACGCCTGCTTGGCCTCGGCGGCCATCGTCGGCAGCTCGAGCTGCTTGGCGAACGGATCGGGGCGCGCGGTCAGGCGCGCGGCCTCGGCCTTGGCCTTGGTCGCGGCGGCGGCGTCGGTGGTCGCGCCGGCGAACGCCAGGTACACCCGCGCCGCCTCCTCGGCCTGGCCGGCCAGCGTCCACAGCGTGGCCAGCCGCTCGGCCTCGGGGCTCGCCGGGCCGCGGGCCACGACCAGCGCCTGGTACAGCGCGATCGCCTTGGCGAAGGCGCGCTTCTGCGCCGCCGCCTCGGCCGATTTCACCAGGTACGCCGACAGCTCGGCGCGCGGCCGGGTGGTCGCGACGGTGTCGACGAGCTCGCCGTCGCCCGCGCGCGCCATCGTCGACGCCCCACACAGGGCGACCGCCACCGACATGGCCGCAAGCTGCCTACGCATCGACGTCCGCATCGCGTTCACCGTATCATGACCGTTTCGTTGAGGCGGCTATTCAAGTCTGCTAGCCTTTGGTAACGGTGCTGGTCCTCCCGGCGCCAGGTGTCGATGCGAGCCATCGTACTTGAACGCAACAAGCTGGTCGGGCGCCGGGTCTTGCGCCACTTCCTGTCATCGGGCATCGAGGCGAGCCTGATCGAGGATCCCGCGGCGCTGCCCGCCGCGGCGGCCGGCGCGCGCCTCGTGTGCGCCGACGCTTTCGACGGCGACGCGGTGGTGGCGGCGCTGCGCGCCAACCCCGGCGCGCGCGGCGTGCTGTGGACCGCCGAGCCGCTCAAGCGCGCGCTCCGCTACATGGCCGAGTGCCCGCAGGTCATGCACGTCCTCGGCCGCAAGGACTTCGAGAGCGCGCCGCGGCCGTGGGAGCTGATGATGCTGCTCCGGCGCGCGCGCGACGAGGCCGCCGGCCCAGCGCCGCTCAGCGCGTACCTCGACTGGGGTCACACCGGCTTCGACGAGCGCGTCACCACCAGCGACGAGCGCGACCGCGTCGTCGCCCGGGTGCAGGACTTCGTGACCGCGCTGCAGGTGCCCAAGCGCCTCGCCGAGATGGCCAGCGAGCTGGTCCACGAGCTCTTGATGAACGCGATGTACGACGCGCCGGTCGACGAGCGTGGCGTCCCCCGCTACGCCGGCGACCGCAAGGCGGTGGTGCACCTGGCGCCCGACGACGCCGCCCGGCTGCGCTGCGCGACCGACGGCACCCGCGTCGTCGTGCAGGTGCGCGACCGCTTCGGCGGGCTGCAACGCAAGCACGTCGTCGACGGGCTGGCCCGCGGCCTGGCCGGCGGCGAGATGGACACCAGCCACGGCGGCGCCGGCCTGGGCATGAGCGTCTGCCACCACAACGCGCTCGCGATCTTCTTCGACGTCGCGCGCGGCCGCCACACCGAGGTCACCGCGGTGCTCGAGCTCGATCTCAACCTGCGCGAGGTCCGGACCCTCGCGCGCTCGCTCCATCTGTTCGGCGAGCTCGCGTAGCACCCCCGAGGTCTCCCATGGAACCAGCCGCCCTCCCCACCGCCACCGCCATCTCGCCGCCGCCGCCGAAGCTGCAGATCGATCGCTTCGCCGACGGCGACCTGGTGTGCCTCAAGCTGGCCGGCACGATCGACGAGGCGTTCGAGGGCAAGCGCCTGGCCGAGAGCGTCAAGTCGGGGACGCTGATCCTCGACCTCGGCGACATCCGCAAGGTGTCGTCGTTCGGCATCCGCGAGTGGGTCGACTTCATCAACGGCGTCGGCAAGGTCGCGCAGCGGATCATCCTCGTCGAGTGCGCGCCGAAGATCGTCGACCAGCTGAACATGGTCGCCAACTTCGCCGGCATCGGCCGGGTCTACAGCTTCTACGCCCCGTACCACTGCGACTACTGCGACCGCGACGATCGCGTGCTCTTGCAGGCCGATCGCGACCACGAGCTGATCAAGTCGATGAAGCCGGCGCAGCGCGCGTGCGCGAGCTGCGGCGAGATGCAGTACTTCAACGAGGATCCGATCACGTACTTCTCGTACCTGGCCGGCCAGGACAAGTACGAGCTCGATCCCGACATCGCCAGCTTCCTCGCGTCGAAGCTGTCCTACGCGATCGCCGACAGCGCCCGCAAGCTGCGGGTCGACAAGACCATCGAGGGTCGGGTCACGTTCATCAAGCTGGCCGGTGACCTCGACAAGACCTTCCCGCGCGACAAGCTGGCCGAGGGCCTCGAGGGCGCGATCGTCGTCGACGTCGCCGGCGTCGGCAAGATCGAGCCGGCCGGCGCCGCCGAGTGGCGCAGCCTGGTGCAGCAGGTGACCCCGCTGGTCGAGGCGATCTACCTGACCGCGGTGCCGCCCGGCTTCCTCGACAAGCTGACCCGCCCCGAGGACCTCGGGCCCAAGGCGTCGGTGGCGTCGTTCACGCTGCCGTACACCTGCGCCAAGTGCAGCACCACCGCCGGGCAGCTGATCGACGTCGACACCCACTACGAGGTGTTGAAGTTCGCGACCCCGCCCGATCTCAAGTGCAACGACTGCAAGGGCCCGCTCACCTGCGCCGCGCCCGAGGGGCTGCTCGCCAACCTGGCCAAGCTGCCCAAGCCCAACCTCAGCGCCGAGCTGGTCAAGCTGATCAAGGAGGTGCGCGAGCGCAAGCCGCAGCCCAAGAAGGTCGCGACCACCGTCGCCGAGGCGGCGATGTCCAGCCGCGGCGGCGGCATCGGCGTGGCGTTCACCGCGGCGATCGCCACCGTCGTGCTCGGCGGCGCCGCGTTCTTCGCGTACAAGACGTTCGGCGGCAAGGGCAGCGCCGCGCCCGGCCGCGGCCAGAAGACCGGCGCCTCCGCCGAGGTCCGCCCGGCGTGGGTCACCACCGACGCCGCGCTCGCGGCCGGCTGCGTCGACGCCGCCGGCGGCTTCCAGTGCACCGGCGTGTCGGGCCTCGCGCCGACCTCCGACGACGCCGTCGCCGAGGCCGGCGACGCCGCGCTCGACGGCCTCGCGGTCGCGCTCGAGGGCAAGATCGGCGACGCCGCGTGGACCACGCAGGTCGCCGCGCAGTACCGCGAGGCCCGCGCCGCCAAGCTGTCGGCCGCCGAGCGCGACGCCCGCAGCGCCCAGGCCCGCCGCGCCGTCCGCGACGCGCGCGCCGGCGTCGCCCGCGCGCTCAAGGCCAGCGGCAACTTCTCGGCGCCGCCCGAGGCGTACTGGGAGGAGTACACCGGCGGCGCCGGCAAGCAGTTCGTCGGCTTCGCCAGCGTCACCGTCACCGCCGATCAGGTGAAGAAGATGCTGGCCGCCTACCAGGCCACCGCCACCGTCGAGGGCGTCACCGCCGTCCCGACCTTCCCGTTGCTCGCGTGGCGCTACCCCGACGTCACCAAGGGCGCGATCATCACGTCGATCGACGTCAAGAAGGGCGGCCTCGCCAGCGCCGGCCTGACCCCCGGCTACATCGTCCTCTCCGTCGCCGGCGCCAAGGTCGCCGACGCCTCCGGCTTCGCCCAGCTCACCACCGACGAGCTCGCCCGCCTCAAGCCCATCGGCGGCACCATGCGCCTCGAGGTCCAGGCCGGCGACGGCGAGTCCAAGGCCTTCAGCGTCCCCATCGTCGCCGACAAGCCCGTCGACGCCGGCGGCACCCGCCCCTCCGGCGGCACCGGCAGCGGCGGCAAGCCCCCCGGCACCGGCAACGTCAACGTCTGGGATCGCTACGGCGGCGGCACCGGCCAGAACCGCGACGACCCCACGCAGTAATAGATTGAGGGTTTGTCGCCAAACCCTCCCCCGGCATGCGCCGGGGCCCCCACCCGAGACGTCTGACCTCAAACGGTCGGGTGCTTCGGAGTTGTGTGGTCGCGCGGGGGAACCCTCCCCCGGCATGCGCCGGGGCCCAGGTGGAGGCAGGTGGTTCACCGCGCCACGCGCCACGCGAACGGTGGACGGGGAGGCAGGCCGCTCCGTGCGGCGGGTCGTGCGTGCCCAACCCTCCCCCGGCATGCGCCGGGGCCCAGGTGGAGGCAGGTGGTTCACCGCGCCACGCGCCACGCGAACGGTGGACGGGGAGGCAGGCCCCTCCGTGCGGCGGGTTGCGCGGTCGCCGTCACCGCCACCTCTCTCTCTGATCAACAAACGAAGTAGTCAGGGCCCGGCGACACGCGCTGTGTGTGTTGTGAATCGCGGCGCCCCGTCCATCGCGTGAGGCAGGCGATCAAGGCTGCGCCGCGATGCAAGGCGGTGTGGGCAACCGCGCAACGCTCGCGCCATCGGCCCGCTCGCGCGCCGGCTGGCGCGGTTGTCCACCACCGCCGGCAACTCCACAGCGCCCTCGGAGCCAGCCCGCCGCCCGCCAGCTCCACAGCGCCCTCGGGGCCAGCTCGCCTCCGCAAATTTCGACCACCAGCACCCCGTCGAACCTTGACGCCTCCTCCGTCGACGATATATTGGCCCAATCAAGATGGCGAAGCAGCTGGGGTTGCCAGGGACGGCGGGCGCGCCTCGACGCGCCGGGAGCAACGCGACGGGCCACGGCGGCCGCCGCCCGGGTGCGGGCCGCAAGCGCACGCTGCCGGGTCGGGTGCGCGGCAAGCACCGCGCGCGGCCGTTCCACGATCGCCGCCAGCCGGTGCACGTCGTGCTGCGGGTGACGCCGGAGGTCGGGCGGCTTCGGCGGCGCAAGGCGTATGCGGCGGTGCGCCTGGCGATGATCGCGATGCTGCTGACCGGGCGCACCGGCTTCCGCGTCGTGCACCTGTCGATCCAGCGGCACCACATCCACCTGCTGTGCGAGGCCGACGACCGCACGGCGCTGGCCAACGGCGTCCGCGCGCTGTGCGTCTCCGCCGCGAAGCGCCTGAACCGCGCGGTCTCCATCGCCGGCGCCACGCCGCGAACCGGCCGGGTCTTCACCGACCGCTACCACGCCACCGCGATCGCCACGCCGCGCCAGGCGCGCCACGCGCTGGCCTACGTGCTCAACAACTGGCGGCGCCACCGCGAGGATCACGCGGCCGTCGGACAGCGCCGGGCGCTGGTCGATCGCTACTCCAGCGGCGTCGCCTTCGGCGGCTGGGCCGAGCGCGACGGCGTCCCGTTCGCGTGGCCGCGCGGCTTCGAGCCGATGCCGATCGCCGCGCCGACGACCTGGCTCATGAAGGGTGGGTGGAGACGGGGCGGGGCGCCGCCCAGCCTGTGGGAGCGACCCGGCCCGCTCGCCGCGTGACCCCAGGTCGTCGTCGCCAGCACACGGCGCGACGCGTTGCGGCACGCGACGTCCCGCGAACCGGGCCAGCCGCCGGGCGCGGTTCGGGTCGTGGAGGGGTAGGCGAAGGTTGTGGTGAGGGGCCCGGTCGGCGGATGATTACGGCGCGACGGAGGGAGCCAAGACGCGAATGCACCCGAGCAAGCTCGTGCGATGGATGGTTGGCGCGATCGTCATGGTCGGCGCCGTGACCAGCGGGGCGGCGCAGCCGTCATCGCAGTTCCTGTCGGAGTTCCAGGCCGGCACCGACGCGTACCGGCTGGGTCAGTACGCCGAGGCGCGCGCGCACCTCGAGCGGGCGATGGCGATCGAGCCGTCGCTGCCGGGCCCGCCGCGGTTCCTGGCCGCCGTCGACGCCGCCGAGTCGAAGTGGGCCGACTGCGTGGCCCACGCGCGCACCGCGATCATCGCCAACCCCGCGTCGTCGGAGATCGTCGCGACCCGGAAGCTCCACGACGACTGCCGCGCCGCGCTCGATCGCCCGGCGTTCACCGGCGACTTCGCCGACGGCGGCGCGCTGGCCGTCGAGACCAACATCGCCGGCGCGGTGATCACGATCGGCGGGCTGCGCGCGGGCGCGTCGCCGCTGGCGCCCAAGGCCATGGCGCTGGGCAAGGTCGAGGTCACCGCGTCGAAGGCCGGCTGGAAGACCGCCAGCGGCACCGCCACGATCATCCCGGGCGTGGTCACCGATCTCGAGCTGACGCTGGCCGAGGACCCCGCCACGCTGACCGTCGACACCAACCCGACCGAGCCGACCGAGGGCTGGGTGCGCGTCGACGCGCCGGCCGGCGCGACGATCACCTTCGACAGCACCGCGCTGGCGCTGGACGATCGCGGCCGGTACCAGCTGCCGGTCGGCGAGCACCAGCTCGAGGTCACCGCGCCCGGCTACCTGCCGTACCGGCGCACCGTCAAGGTCGAGCGTGGCCAGGAGCTCAAGATCGCCGTGCCGCGCGACTCCACCGCCGGTCGCGCCGCCCGTCGCCAGAAGGGCATGATCGCGCTGGGCGCCGCCGCCGGCCTGGGCGTGCTGGGCACCGTCACCGGCTGGCTCGCGTTCGACGCCGCTGACGACGCGCGCGACTGGGCGGAGCTCGAGCGGCTCCGGCCCAACACGGTGCCGCTGTCCGAGACCGTCGCGCAGGCGCCGCTCCACACCCGCGCCGAGATCCAGGCCCGCGCCGATCGCAGCCACACGCTCGCGATCGTCAGCGGCGTCAGCGTCGTCGCGTCGCTGGCCGCGCTCGGCGCCGGCATCTACTTCCTCGCCAAGCTGCCCGCCGACGCGCCGGTCGAGATCGGCCCGACGGTCGGCGACGGCTGGGGCGTCTCGATCCGAGGTGCGCTGTGAAGAAGGCCGTGCTGCTCGTGTCCCTGCTCGCGATGGGCGGCTGCGCCTGGTTCGACGACGGCTCGCCGTCGCGCGCGTGCAAGACCAACCGCGACTGCTTCGCCGCGCAGGGCGAGGTGTGCACCGCCGACGGCGTCTGCGAGGTCACCGACGCCGCCGCCGCCGCGCCGCTCGAGGTGCCGCAGTGAAGGCCGGCCTCGGCCTCGCCGCCGCGCTGCTCGCCGCCGCCACCGCGCCACGCGTCGCCAACGCCGGCGGCCTCGAGCGCCCCAACGGCATCTCGGCGCGCGCGGTCGGGCAGGGCGGCGCGTTCTGCGCCGTCGCCGACGACGGCACCGCGTGGCACTGGAACCCTGGCGCGCCCGCGCTCAACAGCCCGACCGCCACCTTCGGCGCCGAGCTGGTGATCGCCCCGCGCAGCTACGTGCCGATCGACGCCGCCGGCACCCGCGGCGCGACGCAGTCGCCCGACACGCCGATCGTGCCCGTGCCCAGCATCGGCGTCAGCGTCCGCGCCAGCGACCGCGTCACCGTCGGCGGCGGCGTGTGGAATCCGTACGGCGGCCAGCTCACCTACGCCAAGACCGGCATGGCGGCGATCGACGCCACGCAGGATCTCGTCCTCGAGGTCGTCGGCGGCGTCGCCTACAAGGTCACGCCACGCCTCGCCGTCGGTGCGACCGTGCGGCTCGGCGTCGGGCTGTTCTCCGTCGAGACCACCGATCGCCCGGTCACCAGCGACATCTCCGGCTTCGGGCTCGGTCCTGGCGTCGGCTTCGGCGTCGCGTGGCGGCCGATCCCGCGGCTGGCGTTCGGCGCCACGTGGCGCAGCGCGATGACCGTCGACGTGTCCGGCAGCGGCAAGCTCGCCATCGGCAGCGGCCTCGACCTCGACATGTCGCACGAGCAGAACTGGCCCCAGTCAGTAGAATTCGGAGCCGCGGTCGCCGCGACCGAGACCGTGCGCGTCTCGGCGCAGGTCGACTGGACCGGCTGGACGAGCTTCGAGCAGCTCGCGGTGCGCTTCCCCGCGCGGCCCGCCGCCGATCAGGTGTACGCGCTCGACTGGGACAACAGTCTCAGCTTCCGGCTCGGCGCGCAGTGGCAGGCCACGCCGACGGTGGCCGTCCGCGCCGGCGCGTACGTCGACGGCAACGCCGTGCCGGATCGCACGATCGAGCGCCAGTACCTCGACTCGACCAAGATCGGCGGCTCGGTCGGCGGCGGCGTCCGCTTCGGCGCGTGGCGCGTCGACGGCGCGTTCGATCTGGTCGCCGGTCCGCCGCGCACCGTACCCGACAACAGCGCCGAGGTCGGTGCCTTCGGCGGGCTCGCAAACATTGCACCCGGCGAGCACGACGGCAGCGTCTACACGTTCGAGCTCGCGCTCGGCCGCCGCATGTGAGTCGCGCCCTGCGAAGTCGACCGAGTGATCGCGGCGGCGATCGGCGGCGCATGGTGCGTCGCCGCATTGACTCGCGAACTGTCGCGCGGCTATCATTTTTTTCATCGGGACACGCCAGTGTCCGAGGGGAACATGCGAATCGTCCGTCGCGTGCGTGCTGATGTTGCCGTCTTGTTGCTCGCAACCGTCGGTGCTGGCGCATGTGTCGAGGCCTACGACGGCTCGAACGTGCAGCTCGATCTCGCGCGCGGCGTGCAGGTCAACCCGCGCGGCACGGAGACGCCCGAGCCCGACCAGCCGCCGGTCAACACGCACTTCGCGCTGTACGCGGTCGACGCGGTGTATCGGCTCAACGCCGACGGCACGCAGGCGCTCGACGCGAGCGGTCAGCCGATCATCGAGCGCACGTACCTGTTCAACGTGAAGGAGTTCGTGGTCCGCCCGGCCATCGACACGTCGTCGCCGTGCCTGATCGAGCTCGAGGACACGCTCTACCCCGGCCTCCACGTCACCCAGATCGCCGCGAAGGTTCGCGAGGCCACCGGCATCGCCGACCCGTTCAACGCCAACTGCGCGGCCACGGACACCGACTGCAACAACCGGGTGACCGACGTGCTCAACGCCGATCGCCGCGTGAACAACCTCGCGCTGTATCAGGGTGCGCTCAAGGCGGTCACCTCGTTCGCCAACTTCCGCTATCCGGCGATCGGCACCGCGTGCGTTGGCATGGCCGGCGCGGACCCGCTCTTGATCCCGCCGCCAAGCTGTATGGACAAGGACTCGAACGCCCAGCGGCTGAGCCTGTGCAAGGCGCTGTGGAAGGCCAACCCCGACTGGTACGAGGGCTCGGACAAGGTCTTCACGCTGCCGCTGTCCGGCGAGTTCTTCGGCATGGTCGACGGCTCGAACCCGGCCAACGGCGGCTTCGTCGGCGGCTCGAGCTTCTTCGTCGACGACAACCTCGTCGGGCTCGACGCGTTCTTGATGAACTGGCAGTACGACGACCTCGACCACGACGGCCAGCCGGACTTCCCCGCCTCGGTCCCCGCCGGGGAGCGCAGCGACACCGGCTACACGTACATGCAGGGCACGCCGCGCTCGGTGGCGCGCGGCGTGATCACGGTGCCGTTGGCGCACCCGACCAACCCGCGCATCACCGCGCGGCTGGCGATCTTTCCCAACCTCGGCCACGACGACGTCCATTTCTAGTCGACCCACCTCGGTCGCTCACGGAGCTTGAACATGCACCACTCGTCGAAATGGAAGTCGGCCCTGGCAACGGGCCTGGTCGTCGCGCTGGGTGGCCTGGCCAACCTGGGCTGCGACGCGGTCAACTGCGGCGACGGCACCATCGAGCAGAACGGCTCGTGCGTGCCCGCCGACGACAACCCCGGGTCGGCGCAGTGCGGCCCCGGCACCGTGCTCGGCGCCAACGGCAAGTGCGAGCCCGAGCTGGTGGTGGTGTGCGACGAGGGCACGACGATGGAGCAAGTCGATCCTGACACGGGGGTCGTGACCTGCGTGGGCACGGGCACGGGCGGCGACTGCGGCACGCCCATCCAGTGCCCCGCGCCGTCGGCCGGCAAGATCACCATCTGCGGTCAGCTCTACGACACCGAGACGAACGCGCCGATCGCGGAGATGAATGCGACCGGCGCGCCGTGCTCCGCCGTGACCGCCGACGGACCGTGCTCGCTGAAGGTGCAGTTCTTCGACGCGCTCGAGTTCGCCATGGGGCCGACCACCGCGGTGCCCAAGGATCCGGCAGGCGGCCTGGTCGTCGACACCTGCGGCCGGTTCCGCGGCGCCGACCTGCCCGAGGCGTCCTTCGGCTTCATGGGCGTGGCGGTCGACGACGCCAACGGTCAGCCCGACGATCACAAGCTGACTGGCGTGGCGCTCGCCAACGGCGACGCGTTGCCCGCGCGCGGCTTCCATGTCTACGTGACCCGCAAGGAGACCGATGACGCCTGGACCACCTCGTCGGCCATCGGCGGTCAGTCGTTCTCGGCGCGCGGCGTGTTGGCGCTGATCTTCCTCCACGGCGACTCGCCGTGGAACCCGATCTCGGGCGTGCAGATCCGCCGAGGCACCAACCCGATCACCAACAACGACTACTACTTCACCGACGCGGTCGCGACGACCCGCAGCACCGTCGACCCCGCGACCGGTCGCTCGACGACGGGGGCCAACGGCACCGGCCTGGTGACCGGCTTCCCGTCGCCCGACAACTACACCGGCGCCGGCGGCGAGCCGGCCGGCTGCCAGTGGCCGCAGAACCTCGCCGGCGCGATCCCCGGCGTCGTCTTCGTGCAGCACAAGGACGCGGTCACGCCGGGCGGAGCCGAGTGCCCGTGAAGTCCACCGCCGCGGTCATCCTGGTCGCCGCGCTCGGCGGCGCCGCCTCAGCCGACCCCTCGCCGGCCGCCGGCGTCGACAGCGCGCTGTTCCGGCCGTCGTTCGATGGCGCCGGCGTGCTCTCGCTCGAGGGCGCGCGCCAGCCGGTCAAGCACGACCTGTCGTGGAAGCTGTGGATGGGGTACGGCAAGGGCCCGTTCGACGTGGCGGTGCCGGGCATCGGCGCCGACGCCAAGGACGCCGTCCTCGACTACCTGGTCACGCTCGACATGGCGTTCGGCATGGTCGTCAGCGACCGGGTCTCGGTCGGCCTCGCCGCCGCGGTCTACCGCACCGACACCGGGCCGGGCTACGGCACGCGCGGTCGGTACCGCGGCACCAGCGCCGATCCGTCGACCGGGCTGATCTCGTTGCGCGACGTATCGAACATCGATCCGTCGGGCGGCTACGAGGAGCAGGGCCTGTCGGGCCCCCTCGACGTCCGGGTCGGCGCCAAGTACCAGATCAAGGCCGACGCCAAGCTGGCGATCGCGGCGATGGGCACCGTCGTGCTGCCGTTCGGCGAGGACGAGATGTTCCTCGGCGATCGCAACCTGGTGTTCGAGCCGCGGCTCACCCTCGACTACCGCTTCGATCGGCTCCACGCGACCAAGCTGGTCGCCAACGTCGGCGCGCGGTTCCGCCAGCGCACCGTGCTCGAGGCGTACGACGACGCGACCCGCCCCGCGACGATGACCCCCGAGGAGGTCGCGCTTGTCGTCCTCGACGTCGGCTCGGAGCTGATCGCCGGCGCCGGCGCCAACGTCGAGCTATCGCCCGCGGTCGTGCTGTCGGCCGAGGTCGTCGGCTTCGTGCCGCTGCCGGCCTCCGTCACCTACGGCACGTGCACCCGCGTGGACGGGCGGCGCTGCTCGACCCTGACCTCGTCGGACTACTTCGCTGGCGGCAAGCGCGGCGACCTCGCGGCCTACGCCGCGGGTGGCCTCAACTACCGCCTCAACCCGCACCTGATCGGCAACCTGCTCGGCACGTTCGGCATCACCGGCGCCCGCGGCGACGACTTCAGCGTCGTCGCCGGCGTGACCTGGTCGCCGCAGCCGGCCAGCGAGGTGCGGATCGGCCGCGGCGATCGCGACGGCGACGGCGTGCCCGACGTCAGCGACGCGTGCCTCGAGGACAGCGAGGACAAGGACGGCTTCCAGGACGACGACGGTTGCCCCGACCTCGACAACGACGGCGACGGCGTCGTCGACGCCAACGACAACTGCGTCGAGGAGCCCGAGGACCGCGACGCCTACCAGGACGACGACGGCTGCCCCGAGCGCGACAACGACGGCGACAGCCTCCCGGACATCGCCGACCGCTGCCCCGACGCCGCCGAGGACGTCGACGGCTTCGAGGACGGCGACGGCTGCCCCGACGACGACAACGACGGCGACGGCTTCGCCGACAAGGGCGACAAGTGCCCCGACGATCCCGAGACGGTCAACGGCGTCGACGACGACGACGGCTGCCCCGACGTCCGCACCCAGACCGGTCCGGTCGAGGCCGGCGATCGCATCGACCTGCGCGGCAACAAGATCGAGTTCACCGGCACCGCCGGCCTGACCGCGGCCACCAAGGTCATACTCGGCCAGGTCGCGACGATCATCCGCGACAAGAAGCTGTCGATCCGCATCGAGGTCCACGTCGCGCTCGGCACCAAGTCCAAGAACGCGCGCCAGATCGCCGCCCAGAAGAAGAAGGACAAGGACCAGGCCGCCAAGCGGGCCCAGGCGGTGTTCGACTTCCTGGTCAGCCAGGGTGTCCCGGTCAACCAGGTCCAGGCCGTCGGCCTCGGCTCGGATCGTCCGCTCGGCGCGGCCACGCCCACCGACCCCATCAACGACCGCGTCGACTTCATCAAGTCGCAGCAGAGGACGCCATGAAGCGCTTCGCACAGCTGACCACCGCCGTGCTCCTGGCGGTCGCGCCGCGGCTGGCGGCGGCCCAGGAGGCGCCGGCCCCGGTCGACATCGAGGTCCCCGTGGTCGTCATGGACATCACGGCTGGCGACGGCGGTGGTGGTGAGTCCGACGACTCGCTCGACCTGGCCAACGTCGTCCAGAGCGCGGCCAAGGGCGTGACGACGGTGCAGGAGGCGCCGGTGATCGTCACCGTGCTCACCGCCGACGAGATCAAGGATCGCCACTTCCAGACGCTCGATCAGGTCATCGACACCGTCCCGGGCTACGAGCGCGTCGGTCTGTTGCACTCGCAGTTCACGTCGAACACCGCCCGCGGCATCCCGCAGTCGTTGCAGTTCCTGCACGACTCGATGTCGCTCTTCGATCCGTTCCTCAACATCCCGTCGACGACGCGCATCCAGCCGCTCGAGACGATCAAGCGCATCGAGGTCATCACCGGCCCCGGCGGCGTGCTCTGGGGCGCCAACTCGTTCCTCGGCGTGGTCAACGTCATCACCAAGGACGCCGACGACGTCGACGGCGTCGAGATGGGCGGCCAGCTCGGCCACGGCGACGGCGATCGCGCCAACGGCCGCGTCTACGCGATGGCCGGCCTGCCCGACCTGCTCGGCGGCAAGCTCAAGGCGTTCCTGCACGGCGCCTTCGAGAGCTACCAGGGCCCGGCGTTCCAGATGCCCGAGCACCGGTTCTCGGCGCCGCTGCCGCAACCGAACTCGATCGACTACTACGGCCCGCTGACGACCGCCGATCCGGCCCGCAGCTACATCTTCAACTTCCTCGGGAAGTTCACGATGGGCAAGGTGCAGATCCGCGTGCAGGCGCCGTACATCCAGCACCACGCGCCGATGGGCTTCCCCGGGTTCGTGACCCGGCAGTCGCTGGCCGAGGACAGCCGCTGTCCGTACGCCGATCCGCCGACCGATCCGACCTGCGTCGACCAGGGGCGCCGCGCCCGCGACAACAACTTCAACTTCCTCGACCGCTACGTGGTCGCCGAGTTCCGCAACCGCTTCGCCGATGGCCGCGCCGGCATCAAGCTGCAGGCGTACGGCGTGCAGTTCCAGCGGAAGTTCGAGCACCTCGGCATCCTGGCGCCGATCCCCGGGCTGCTCGAAGGCGGCCTGTCGTTCGCGTTCAACGCCACCGCCTACCGCACCGGCGGGGCGATCGAAGGCGACTACGAGCTACCCGGCAACCTGCGCCTGCAGTACGGCGGCGAGGCGTTCCGCGAGTTCGCGCTCAACGACACCACCCGGTCGCGGCAGGGCGACGGCATCCAGGCCACGTTCATCGGCCCGTACAACCTCGATCGCCTGCCGCTGCCGTGCCCCCGCGAGCTCGATCCCGACAACCCCGGGGCGACGCGGCCCATCGCCAACTGCCCGCTCACGTTCGCGTTCCCGACGAGCCGCGCGGTGCTCGGCGCGTACATCAACCCGCAGTGGCGCCCCAGCAAGAAGCTGATCCTCGACGCCGGCCTCCGCATCCAGGCGGCGCCGGCGCGGCTCGGCCTGCAGAGCTACCCGCTCACGACGCTGGTCTCGGGCACCGCCGTCTACAACTTCATCCCCAACTGGCACGCCAAGCTCAACTTCGCGCAGGGCTTCCGCCCGCCGGCGTTCAACAACACCAGCTCGAACGGCGAGGCCGTCCAGCTCGACGGCGCCGCCGACCTCAAGGTCGAGACCTCGGACGCCGCGCAGCTCGAGATCAACGCCCGTATCTTCAAGGGCAAGCGCCGCATCCGCGAGCTGTCGTTCCGCACCGACTACTCGTACACGCGGCTGCAGAACACGATCCAGGTGATCTCGGGTCGCTACGAAAACACCGCGGAGCGCGGCATCCACTCGGCCGAGGCGCTGGCCAAGCTGTACGTCGTCGGCGGTCACCGCCTCGAGCTGGCGTACACCTGGATGCGGATGAACACCGCCGACGCCGGCATCCAGAAGTCGCTGCCCGAGCACATGTTCCACCTGGCGGGCGTGTTCAACCTCATCGACGACAAGCTGTCGGTGTCGACCGACCTGCGCGTGGTCGGCGCGATCGAAGATCCCAACCGCCTGGTCGAGTACCGCGGCTACCGCGAAGCCCCGGCCGGGACCACCGCCGGCGGCGTGCCGATCAACGAGGGCACGATCATCGACCCGATGGGCAACCCCTCGCCGGCCGGCGTGCGCAGCGCGACGTCGGACCTGGTGATGGATCGCCTGCCGCCGGCCGCGGACCTGTCGCTGGGCCTGACCTTCACGCCGAGCGAGAAGCTGGTGCTGCGCGGCAGCGTCTTCAACGCCTTCAACGCGCGCTACTACCAGTCGGACGCCTTCTACTCGTACGAGCCGCGCCTCGAGTTCCTGCCCAACCCGTGGGAGGACTGGCGCGCGTACGTCTCGGCCGAGTACACGTACTGATCCGGCGGGCCTTTCGCAAAGGCCCAGGTGGAGGCGGGTGCCTCACCATGCCGCATGAACCCCGGCGCTGCGAGGGGGACAACCCCCACCTGAAACGGCCCGGAGGGGTGTCGGTGAAACGGCCCGGGGCTACGTCGCGCTGACGAACGGCGCCTCGCCGGCGCGGACCTTGAACGCCTGGTCGATGCCGGCGATGAGCGAGCGCGAGTCGACCGGCTTCACCACGTAGTGGTGGACCTGGCCGACGGCGCCGGCGCGCTCGACGTCGGGGACGTCGGTGTAGCCCGACAGCAGGATGCGGGCCATGGCCGGGTAGCGGGGGCCCAGGCGCTCGAGCAGCTCGAGGCCGGTCAGCCGCGGCATCTTGTGGTCGGTGATCAGCAGGTCGAACGGCTCGCGCTCGAGCAGCGCCAGGGCGTCCTCGCCGTTGCCGCAGCGGGTGACCGTGAACCGGTGCCGGGTGGCCCGCTCCAGGAAGTCGAGGATGTCCGGCTCGTCGTCGACTGCCAGGAGGCGCAGGCGGGCAGCCGTCATGAGGCGATGGTCGCACAGGCTCACCCAGACGTCACCCGGGAATGCACGCCGGGCGGCTTTCGTCGACCACCGGATCTCGGCTAAGCTAACCTCCCTTGGCTATTGAGGGGACTTTGTCCAAGCGCCGCGTCCTCGCCATCTCGTCCAACCTCGATCAGCTCCGGCGCATCGTCGCCAACCTGGAGCGCGCCGGGGCGGAAGTCGACGCGGTGCGTTCGCTCGACGCGATCGAGAGCGAGATCATCCCGCACCGGTACGTCTTCATGGACGTCGAGGAGGGCGACGTCGGGCTGGTCGACACGTTGGTTCCCCGGCTTCGCCAGAAATCGCACGCCGCCGTCGTCACCCCGAAGGCCGCGCTCGCCGAGCTGACCTGCTACCTGCGGGATCACCGCGTCAACCACGTCATCGTCGGCGAAGAGCTCGACCGCGGCGTCTTCGTCACCGCCCAGAAGCTGCTCACCGGCGACATCTTCGGCATCGAGAAGTACCTGCCCGAGGGCACGCCGGTGCAGTACATGCGGCTGCGCGACTTCGAGGGCCGCGGCGAGGCCATCGACACCGTGCTGCAGTTCGCCGAGGAGGCGAAGATGCGGCGGCAGGTGCGCAGCGCGATCGGCCAGGTCTGCGAAGAGCTGCTGATGAACGCGCTCTACGACGCGCCGGTCGACGACGACGGCAAGCAGGTCTTCGCCGAGGTCGACCCCCACGACCGCACGCGCTCGCGCTCGCCGCGGCCGGTGTCGATCCGGTACGCCGCCACCGAGAGCCAGTTCGCGATCGCCGTGCGCGACCGCTTCGGCCGCCTGGCCAAGAACACGATCCTGGCCTACATCGAGAAGTGCCTGCACTCGCCGGTGCAGATCGATCGCAAGACCTACGGCGCGGGGCTCGGCCTGTACCTGGTGGCCAACGCCGCCGCCAGCTACCTGGTCAACGTCGCCTACGGCATCGCCACCGAGGTGGTGTGCACGTTCGACCGTGGCGCCAAGGCGCCGCTGCGGCTGGTCGGCATGTTCGTCCACCCCGGCCAGGCCGAGCAGCTCCGCGAGGGGCCGACCCCCGAAGGCCACGGCAAGGCCGAAGAGGTCGAGGCCGTCGAGATGGACGTCGACTCGCAGTGATCGAGACAGGGTCTTTCGCAAGACCCAGGTGGAGGCAGGTGCGAGCCTGGCCTCGACCCGCAACGCCAGGCACCCTGGTCACCGGCCATGACTGAGCGCCCGTTCGGCCCCTACACGCTGGTCCGCCAGATCGCGGTGGGCGGCATGGCCGAGATCCACCTGGCCAAGACCCGGGGGCTGGCGGGGTTCGAGAAGTTCGTCGCGCTGAAGATGATCCACCCGAACTTCGCGCAGGACGAGCAGTTCATCGAGATGCTCGTCGACGAGGCGAAGATCGCGGTGCAGCTGCAGCACGTCAACATCGCCCACACCTTCGATCTGGGGCGCGTCGGCGAGACCTACTACATCGTGATGGAGTTCGTCGACGGGGCCGACCTCTACCAGATCCTGCGCAAGGGCTCCGAGCACGACCTCGAGGTGCCGGTCGACGTGGCGGCGTTCGTGGCCAAGGAGATGGCCAACGGCCTCGACTACGCGCACCGGAAGCGCGACGGCGGCGGCCAGCCGATGGGCATCGTCCACCGCGACGTGTCGCCGCAGAACGTGCTGGTGTCGACCGCGGGCGAGGTCAAGCTGGTCGACTTCGGCATCGCCAAGGCGACGATGAAGGCGCGCCAGACCGCGGTCGGCGTGATCAAGGGCAAGTACTACTACATGTCCCCCGAGCAGGCGTGGGGCGAGCGCATCGACCACCGCTCGGACATCTTCTCGACCGGCATCGTCCTGTACGAGATGTTGACCAGCCAGATGCTGTACCTCGAGGAGGACATCCCGCGCCTGCTCGAGATGGTCCGGAAAGCGGACATCGCGCCGGTGCGCACCGTGCGCAAGGACGTGCCGCCGCAGCTCGAGCGCATCGTCATGCGGGCGCTGGCCAAGCGCGCCGGCGACCGCTACCAGAGCGCCGGCGACATGGCGACCGACCTCGAGCGGTTCCTCCACACCTACTCGCCGGTGTTCTCGCCGACCAAGCTGGCCAGCCACCTCGGGCGCGCGCTGGGCACCGAGCCGGAGGAGATCCAGGTCGAGCCGACGTCGGAGACCACGCTGCCCGCGCCGAACCCGCGGCGGATGCGCTCGGACAGCGCGATCCGCCGCAACACGCTCGTCACCGCGCGCTCGGAGCTGGGCGACGAGAACAGCGTGATCTTCCGGGTCGGCGAGCTCCAGGCGCAGAAGCGCCCGGCCGATCCGCAGGCGGCCCGGGCCTCGCCGCGGATGATCACCGCCAGCACGCTGCCGATCGCCGACGGTGACGAGGTCGACAGCACCGTCGTGACCAACCGCCCCGACGAGGGCCCCACCTCGTTCGACGGGCCGCGCGGCCTGCGCAAGGCGGCGCGCGCCGTCGAGCTGGGCGACGACTACGAGCCGACCGTCGTCGAGGCCGCGCCCGACGACGGCAACCAGTTCGAGGACGACGGCGGCCCCACCCAGACCCGCGACGCGTTCCCGGGCGCGGTCGCCGACGCCGTCACCGCGCCGCGCCGCCGCGGCGATGCCCCGCCGGCGCTCGCCGCTCGTACCCCGACGCCGGCCGTCAGCGAGCTGCGCAGGCCGCGCGAGTCGCGGCGCACGCCGGCCCAGGGCGTGGCGTCGCTGCGGCCGCCGAGCGCGCCGCCGCCGCCGCCGCCGCCGTCGGTGCTGCGGGCGATCGTCGGTGGGCCCGACAGCGGCGCGCCGATGCCGCGGGTGGCGCGCGGGGCAGGGGCGCCGCTGTCCGATGGCGTCCCGTCGCAGGCGGCCGAGCCGACCACGTCGACCAGCGCGACCGGCGCCGCCGGGGGCCGCGGCGGCGTGCCCGGGCGGCCGCTCGCCGGGCTGCCTGCGGCCGGCTCGCTCGATCCTGCGTTCGACGTGCCGACCCAGCCGGGCGCGCCGATGGCGGCCAGCGGCCCACCGCCGGTCCCGCGCGCCGCCGAGCCGTCGGCCTACCCGGCGTACCCACCGCCGGCACCGCCGCACGCGCCGCACCCGCAGGCGTTCCCCGCCGGCTTGCCCGCGCACCTGATGCCGTACGCGTACGGGGGCGAGCCTGCGCCGGGCCTGCCCACCGGGTACCCGTTCCCGGGGCCGAGCCAGGTGCCGCAGTCGCCGAGCCGGCAGCTGCAGGCGCTCGAGGTCGACGAGGTCCCGGCGCAGTACCGCATCGGCGGCGGGCGCTCGTGGCTGCTGCGCGGCCTGCTCGCGATCGTGCTGATCGCCGGCGGCGTGGCCGCGGCGGTGCTGATCATCCGCGGCGGCGAGCCGGCGCCGCCGACCGCGGCGATCGTGATCGAGTCCAAGCCGCCGGGCGCGCTGGTCACGATCGACGGCAAGGCGCTCGACGAGAAGACCCCGCTGTCGTGGAAGACCAAGCCGGGCGCCCGCCACGAGATCCAGGTGACGCTGACCGGCTATCAGCCCTACCGCGACACGGTGCTGGTGCCCGACGGCGGCGGCGACGTGAAGGTGCTGGCGTTCCTGCCACCCCGCACGGTCAAGCTGCGGGTCACGTCGACGCCGCCCGGCGCCGACGTCTACCTCAACGGCGCGCTCAAGGGGCGCACGCCGATCGAGCTGTCCGATCTGGCGCCGGCGTCGGCCACCGACGTCGAGGTCCGCCTGAAGGACTACGCGCCCGAGCACCGCAGCCTGACCTGGGACCACGGCGACGAGCAGCCGGTCGACTTTCGCCTGCGCCGGTAAACCCGGGCGGCGGCCACCGCGTATAATTTCGGGATGCGACTCACGAGGGTCCTGGTCGCGGCGGTCGCGGCATGCGTGATCGCGGCGCCCGGCGTGGCGCGCGCCGGGCGGGTGGTCGTCCTCGACGTGCGCGCCGAGGCCGATCTCGACGACGCGGCCGGCGCGGTGACGCTGCTCTTGCGCTCGTCGATCGACGGCCACGGCCGCGCGGTGGTGCCGGCGCCCGAGCTGGCCCGGGTCGCGATGCCGATCGATCGCCCGGCGACGCTGGCCGCCAGCATGCAGGCGCTCGACGCCGAGCTGGTGATCGCGTGCGACCTGGCGCGCAACGGCACCGGCCTGAGCGCGTCGATCCTCGCCGTCGACAACACCGGCGCGGTGCGGGCCGCCGGGACCGCCGCCGCCGGCGACGGCGACGCGGTGGCGCTGACCCGGGCGCTGGTCGCCGTGCTCAAGCCGACCGTCGGCGATCTCACCGTGCCGGCCGCGTCGATCGGCCAGCTGCGCCCGTTCGTCGCCGCCGCGCACGCGGTGGCGCGCGGCGATCTCGCGGCGGCGGCGCGGGCGGTCGCGATCGGCGAGCCGGTGGTGGCGCTGCGGTTGCCGGCGATCGCCGCCGCGTTGCGCCCGGGCTGGGCCGGCGCCGCCGCCGATCGCACCTCGGCGCTGGCGATCGCGCAGATCGCCGGCACGCCCAAGGACATCCTCGACCTCGCGCCGGGCACGACGCCGCGCGAGCGCGCCGCCCGGGCGCTGGCGCGGCTCGCCGGCGCCGCCCTCGACGACGCCGCCCGCGAGCTGGCCGGCAAGCCCGGCCGCGAGCCGTGGCTCGACGTCGCGGCGGCGCGGCTGGCCCACGCCCGCGGCGACCGCGCCGCGCTGACCGCCGCGATGACCCGCCTCCTCGCCAGCCCGCAGCCGTTCGCGCCGGGGCTGGCCCTGCTGGTCGCGCTGCCGGCCGGCGCGGTGCCGCCCGACCTCGAGGCGCGGGCGCTGGCCGCCGCCACCACCGATCCCAGCTGGGCGCGGCTGGCGTCGGTGCTCGGCCTGCGCGTCGCCGGCCACGGCACGCTCGCGGCGCTGGCGTCGGTGCGGGTCGTCGATCTCGACGACGGCGAGGTCGCGCAGCTCGAGCCGCTGGCCGCGCGGGCCGCGCAGCTCGGCAACCGCGACGGGCTGCGCCTGGGCGCCGAGATCGCGGCGCGCCGCGCCGACGCGCGCGCGGTGGCGGCCGCGGTGCAGGTGTGGCTGGCCGCGGCGATCGACGATCCCGCGGCGCAGCTGTTCCGCGGCCGACTGGCGCTGGCGGCGCTGCGGCTCGACGAGGCCCGCGACGCCTTCACCGCGGCCCGCGCCGACCGCGAGCTGGCCCGGGTGGCGATCGCGCGCGGCGACTGGGCCACCGCCGAGACGCTGCTGGCGTCCGCCCCCGACGACTCGATCGAGAAGCAGCTGACCGCGTTCCAGGTGGCGTTCGGGCGCGGCGACCTGACCGCCGCCAGCGCCGCCATCGACGCCGCGCGCGAGCGCGCCCCGGCCAGCGGCGCGGTGCTGCGGGCGCGGGCGGTGCTGCTCGAGAAGCGCGGGGACGCCGACCGGGCCCGCGCCGACCGCGCGCTGGCCGACCGGGTCGCGCCCAGCGTGGCGTCGACGGTCGACCTCGCGACCAGGCCGTCGACCGAGCCCGCCGCCGGGACCGGCAGCGGCCGCACGACGACCCTGCCGTCGGCCGACGATCGCCTGACCCGCGAGCTGGCCGCGATGCTGCCGCCGCTCGACCTCGAGCGCGCGACCGCGATCGCGATCGTCGGCGTCGTCGGCCCGCGCGCCAGCTGGTGGTCGCTGCGCGAGGCCAACCCGGCGCCGCTGGCGCCGGCGTTGTCGGCCGCCCTGCGCGCCGCGGGCAAGACGGTGATCACCGGCGGGCCGGCCTGGGTGTCGGAGCCGATCGACGTCGACAAGCTGTCGGCGATCGCCGGCGACGTCGGCGCGACCCACCTGCTGCTGTACCGGCTGTCGGCTGACGGCGGCCGCGCGCAGGTCCGGCTGATCCTGTTCGAGCGCGGCGTCGCCAACGCCCGCGCGTTCGAGGCCACGCTCGACGGCGGCGCCACCGGGCTGGTGCGGTGGAACCGCGATCGCATCACGCTGATCGCCGTCGTGCTGGTGATCGTCGTGGCGTTCGGCCTGGCGTGGGTGATCCGCGGGCGCAGCCGCATCGCGGTGTTCATCGAGCGCGATCCCGACGGCAGCGACGAGGTGCTGGCGATCGAGCTGTCGCGCTCGCCGCGGCGGCCGTCGGTCGGCGACCCGGCCGCGTTCCGCAAGGACAGCCTGCGGGTCGGGCACCAGCTCACCGATCACAGCGCGCGGCTGCCGTCGGACCGGACCGTGTTCCGGGTGTCGCCGGGCGTGTGGCACGTCCACGTCTACGGCGTCTACACCCGCGAGTTCGGCGACCGCGTCGTGCCGCCGATGCACTCGAAGCAGGTCACCGTGGGTCGGGGCGCCCACGTCGAGGCGCGCTTCGACCTCGGCCTGCCGGTCGCCGAGGTCAAGGTGACGATCCACGACGACAAGCGCCAGGGCATCGCGGTGTGGCTCGACGACGCCCAGGCCGACAAGGTCTACACCGACGCCGCCGGCCAGGTGACGCTGTACGCGACCGTCGGCAGCCACACGATGTTCATCGACCCCGGCGATCTGCGCATCGAGAAGCCGCTGCCGATCAGCGCCGCCAAGATCGAGAAGGTCATCATCAACCTGCCGCGCGAGCGCCGGCTGGCCGAGGTGTCCGACGGCCTGACGCTGGCGCCCACCGAGCACGGGCCCGCCGCGGCGCCGCTGATCGACGCGGCGATCGGCGCGCGGCTGACCGAGCCGCCGCCGTTCGCGGCCCCGGCCGCGACGCCGGTGGTGATCGCGCCGGTGGTGGCGTCGGCGCCGACCCAGGTCATGGGCGCCGGCCAGCCCGCGGTGGCCGCGGCGGCGGCGACCGTCGGCGCCTCGCAGCGCATCACCGCGGTCACCGACGCGGTCGTCGCGTCGACCGTGCTCGGCCGCTACCGGCTCGACGCCGAGCTGGGCAGCGGCGCGATGGGCGTGGTCTACCGCGGCTGGGACCTGCGCCTCGAGCGCACCGTCGCGGTCAAGGTGATGGCCCGCGCGGTCCGCGAGGTGCCCAACGCGCTGGCGTTCTTCGAGCAAGAGGCCAAGGCGCTGGCCCAGCTCAACCACCCCAACATCGTCGCCGTCTACGACCAGGTGACCGACGGGCTCGAGCACTACATGGTCATGGAGTTCGTCGACGGGATGACCCTCGAGAAGCTCCTCTCCGATCGCGGCCGGCTCAGCGTGCGCCAGGCGCTGGGCGTCGTCGATCAGCTGTGCACCGGCCTGGCCTACGCCCACGGCAAGAAGGTCATCCACCGCGACATCAAGCCGGCCAACATCTTCATCTCGCGCGAGAAGGTCGTGAAGCTGGGCGACTTCGGCCTGGCCCGGGTGATGCGCGAGATCGAGATCCGCCAGACCGACGTCCGCGGCACGCCGCTGTACATGGCGCCCGAGCAGGTCAGCGGCACCAACATCAACCACCGCGCCGACCTGTACGCGGTCGGCTGCACGCTGTTCGAGCTGTGCGCCGGCCGGCCGCCGTTCATCGACGGCAACGTCATGCACCACCACCTCGTGACCGAGCCGCCGGTGCTGTCCAGCCTGTGTCCCGAGGCGCCGCCCGCCCTCGACGAGCTGGTCGCCGACTGCCTGGCCAAGGACGCGCTCGCCCGGATCGACAGCGCCGCCGCCATCTGCGAGCGGGTCCGGACCATCGCCGCGGCGCTGTAGCCGGGCGCCGGCCCGCTGGATCCGCCCCGGGCGATCCGCTACCGTCCGCCATCATGACTGCCCCGGCGCGACGTGAAGGCATCGTCAGCGAGATCAACACCCTGCTCGGACGCGGCACCTCGTTCGAGGGCAAGCTCACCTTCGAGGGGACCGTCCGCATCGACGGCAAGCTCAAGGGCGAGATCTTCTCCGACGACACGCTGATCATCGGCGAGGGCGCCTACGTCGAGGCCGAGATCGACATCGGCGAGGTGATCGTCCAGGGCACGCTGGTCGGCAACGTCCGCGCCAAGCGCGGCATCGAGGTGCTGGCCCCGGGCCGGGTCAAGGGCGACCTGCACACCCCGTCGCTGCAGATCGAGAAGGGCGTCATCTTCGAGGGCCGCTCGTTCATGGAGAGCGCGTCGGGCCAGAAGGTCGCGCCGCCGGCCACCGGCAAGGACGCCGCGGCGCCCGCCGCCAAGGACGCGCCGGCCGCCAAGCCGGTCAAGTAGCGTTCAGAAGCGGCCGGCGACCACCAGCTGCGCGCCGCTGCCGGTCGCGCGGATGTGCACCGCGGTCGAGCTCGGCGGGAGGGTGATCGGCGGGATGCCGTGCTCGCGGTTGTACGTCGCGGCCCAGTACGACAGCTCGGTGTTGGCCGGTCGGCCGGTCCCGATCAACCAGCCCGTGGTCGCCACGATCGCGCCCCCGCCGCCGATCAGGCCGCCGCGGACCCGTCGTGCGTTGTGCGCGTCGTTGCAGGCGTCGACCTCCGCGACCGAGCCGTGGGGACAGTCGGTCTCCCCGGTGAACGCGTAGACCAACCCGCCCACCAGGATCACGGCGCCGGTGGCCATCAGCGTCTGGCGGATGACGGCTCGCCGCCGCATGCGATCGGCGTCCGCCGCGTGCCCGGCCAGCCGCAAGAACTCGTCCAGCGAGATCCGCCGGTCGCCCTAGAAGTAGCCGTCGACGCGGCCGGTCGGGTCGTAGCGGTTGCCGACGATCAGGCGATCCGCCGCGGGGCCGCCACCGATCGACTGCCAGCGCGGGTGCTGGGGACCGCCGCGCGACGGCGGCGAGGCGCAGGCGGTGAGGAGCAGGGCGCTGGCGATGGCGAGGCGCGGCGACATCTCCCGCCGATGATGCACCCGCCGCGCCGCGGCGTGGGCGCTGGCGGCTACCGGGTCGGATCGAACCGCGTGGCCTGGCGCAGGAAGCTGACGTCGAGGTACTCGCGGCGGATCACGTCGGCCATCTCCTCGGCGGTGGCGAACCGGTCGTAGTCGACGCGGATGACCGGCACCACCTTGGAGATCGACTGCACGAACTCCTGGTAGCCCTCGTACAGCGCCTCGAGGTACTCGAGCTTGATCGTCGCCTCGACGTCGCGGCTGCGCATCTTGATGCGCTCGAGCGAGCTCTGCGGCGACACGTCGAGGTAGATGATGCAGCTCGGCTTGCACATGAAGTTCGACATGTGCCGGAACAGCTGCTGGTAGGTGCGGTAGTCGCGCTCGTCCATCAACCCGGTCGCCGCCAGCATCTTGGCGAAGATCGAGTCCTCGTAGATCGTGCGGTCCTGCACCGCCGACCGGCCGCGCCAGATGATCTCCTGGTGCTGCTGGAACCGGCGGTTGAGCAGGTACACCTGCATCGCGAACGAGTAGCGCGCGGTGTCGCGGTAGAAGTCGGCCAGGTACTCGTTGTCGGCGACCGGCTCGTAGTGGACGTCGATGCCGAGGTGGCCGCCCAGCGCGGTGGCCAGCGTCGACTTGCCGGCGCCGATCATCCCGGCGATGCCGATGAAGATCGTGCCCAGGCTGTCGTCGACGGCCTTCTTCGGCGCCACGACGGGACCCGAGCCGGCCGCGGCGGGCGCGGCGGTCACGGGCGAGGGCGGGACAGGCGAGGGCGTTTCGACCAGCACCCGGGGACCTTGGCACCCCGGTCTGACGCCGCCGGATCGCCGGGGCTCGTCGGTCGGGGCAGCCGGTCCCGTCTCGCGTCGCGGGGATCGCGGGGGCTCGGCGACGAGCCCCTACATGTTCGTGTAGATGAACAGGTCGTCGCCGTTGGTGACCGGGACGATCAGGATCGTGTCGTCGCGGGTGGCCGCGTCGAGCATCTGCCACGCCTGCATCGCGACCTGGGCGTGCTGGGCGTCGATGGCCAGCGCCACGACCATCTGCTTGGTCCAGCGGTCGGCGGCCGACACCTGAGTGGTGGCCAGCTGGATGTCGTCGAGCTTGCGGTCGAACAGCGCCGTCGCGTCGGCCAGCGTGTAGGGGTTGCCGATCGGGAAGGTCATCGCCCGCGTCACCGACACGCCGACCTTGCGGCCGTCGATCTCGACCAGGATGTCGGCCTTCTTGCCGACCACGTCGTAGACGATCTCGGTCTCGGTCTTGAGCAGCGTCGCCCCCTCGCAGCGGGCCAGCCACTCGAACGCGAACACCTCGGACAAGACCGAGCTGCCGCCGGCGTTGGGCACCGAGATGATGTGCTGGCCGCCGAGCGTGAGCTGGTCGCGCTCGGCCGGGTCGTCGAAGCGGTTGTCGAACGTGAACTCGCCGCCGAACCACAGCGGGGTGGTGCCGTCGAGCTCGGCCAGCGTCAGCACGCCGCACTGGCCGCTGACCATGCCGAAGCCGGGGGGCGGGCCGCCGTCGACCGCGATCGCGTCGACGTCGAGGGCGTCGGCCGCGCCGGCGTCGATCGCCACCGGCGGGGCGTCGACGACGTCGGTGAACGTGGGGTCGTCGGCCGAGCACGCGGCCAGCACCGCCAGCAGGATGAACGCACGTCGCATCGACGCAGTGTAACAGCGCCCCCGCGGGACGGGCGATCTGCGTTACGCTGGTCGTGATGGGTCGCGCCTCGTTGCTCGTGTTCGCCGCGCTGGCGGCGTGCGCCGATCCGCCGCGGCTCCCCGATCTCTGCGCCGGCGAGGCCGGGCCGCTGGCGCCGACCGTGTTCACCAACGCCGCGGGGCGGATCGACGTCACCGCCGCCGACATGGTGATCGACGTCAGCGCGCCGCTCGATCCCGACGGCGACCTGCTGGCGACCACCGACTACGAGGTGTGGACGGTCAACCCCGACGGCACGCCGCGCGAGCGTGTGTGGGCGTACGCGGTGACGTCGCCGCACCCGCCGCCGATCGTGCTGGGGCTCGGTACCTACGAAGGGCCGGCGGCGGTGATCGGCCAGCTCGAGCCGTGGCGCGATCACCTGGTGCGCGCCCGCCAGACCACCCGCAGCCCCGACGGCTGCGAGGCCACCGGGCCGTGGAGCGCCGGCGTGGCGTTCCGGACCGACGACGGCTCGGCGGTGGTGTTCGACGACCTGGTCGTGCGCGACGTCGAGGTCACGCTGCCGCCGGCCAGCTACGCGGCGATCGACGCCCAGGCCGAGCCGCCCGGCTGCGTGCCGTACGAGCGCGACTACTACGGCGGCGACGTCACCTACCTCGGCGTCACCTACACCGGCGTCGGCGTCAAGGTGAAGGGCGGCTGCGGCTCGGCGCGGCGCCTCGACGAGAAGGCCGGCCTGAAGATCGCGTTCGACTGGGACGACCCCGCGGTGGCCGGCTGTCCCAGCGATCGCCGCATCGGCGGCCTGGCCGGGCTGACGCTCAACAACATGGTGCAGGACAAGAGCCTGACCCACGAGCGCCTGGCCTACCCGCTGTTCCGCCGGATGGGCGTGCCGGCGCCGCGCGCGGTGCCGGTGCGGGTGCTGCTCAACGGCGCGCTGCTCGGCCACTACCTGCACGTCGAGACCGTCGACCGCCGCTTCCTGGCCCGCCACTTCGGCTCGAACCAGGGGATGCTGTACGAGGGCACGTACTGGTGCCAGCTCGAGGCCGGCAACATCCGCGACGACGACAGCGGTTGCCTGACCCGCGAGTTCCACCCCGACGTCTGTGACGGCACCCCGGCCCCCGACGCCGACCCCCAGGACTACGCGCCGCTGCGCGCGCTGATCGCGCGGCTCGACGCGCTGCCGGTCGGTGGCTTCTACCCTGCGGTCACGCAGATCCTCGACTTCGATCGCTACCTGTCGATGTGGGCCGTCGAGGCGCTGCTGTCGCACTGGGACGGCTACAGCTACCGCATCGTCAACAACTACCGCGTCTACCACGACCCGTCCGACGACCGCTGGACCATCCTCCCCAGCGGCCTCGACCAGACGTTCCAGGCCGGCACCGTCGACGAGTGGAGCCCGACCGGGCGCGTCGCGACCCGGTGCATGGCCGAGGCGCCGTGCCGCGCGGCGTTCGCGGCGCGGCTGCGCGAGGCGCTCGACGTGTTCGAGGCGATGCAGCTCGAGGCGGCGCGGCAACGGATCGTCGCGCAGCTCACGCCGATGCTGGCGACCGCGCCCGGCCGCGAGTTCGACGCCTCGGACTTCGCCGACAAGAACGCCGAGACCGCCAGCTACATCGCCAACCGGCCCGGCGAGATCCGCGCCGGCCTCGCGGCGCACGGGTTCTGACCGCAGCTCGCCCGCGCTGCGCTTGGCGGCACCCGGGGCGCGAGGCACACTGATCGCGTGGCGGCGGATCCCGAACCGGTGCACATCAGCTCGCCGACGCAGCTGCGGCTGTCGGCGCTGCTGGCGGCGTTGGTCGCGACCGCCGAGGAGCGCCGCGCGGCCAGGGCGGCCGCGACGCCCGCGGTGCCGCCGGCCGCGGCGACGATCTCCCCCGGCGACGCGGTGGTGATCGACAGCGCCGACGGCCTGACGATCGCCGAGATCCTCGACGCCACCGCCAGCGCCGGCTTCGGCTTCGTGATCGCGCTCCTGGCGCTGACCGCGATCCCGTTCGTCGGCATGTCGACGCCGTTCGGCGTGGCGATCGTGTTCGTCGGCGCGCAGCTGCTGATCGGGCGCACCCGGCCGTGGCTGCCGGCGCGGATCCGGCGGGTCGCGCTGTCGGCGGCGGCGCTGACGAGGATCGCCCGGTGGCTGCGGCGGGCGACCGGCTGGATGAGCCACCTGGTGCGCGAGCGCGGCGGCGCGCTGACCGCTGGCCCGGCGCTCGCGATGGTGGGGCTGGGCCTGGTGATCCTCGGCGCCGGCCTCGCGCTGCCGCTGCCGATCCCCGGCTCGAACCTGGTGTTCATCGTGCCGGTCCTGATCTACGGCATCGGCCTGCTCGAGAAGGACGGCCTCTTGATGGTGATCGGCCACGTCATGGCGCTGGCCCACGTCGTGCTCGCGATCGCCGCATGGCAGGTGGTGTCGGCCGCGCTGGCGCCGCTGGCGCGCTGGATCGGGATCAGCTGACCCGCGCGCGGCGTCGCCGCCGTAGCGCCAGCGCCACCAGCGCGCCCAGCCCGACGGGCGCGGCCGGCGTCGCGCCGGTCTGGCAGCACCCGCCGGCCTCGCCGCCACCGCCGCCGTCGACGCCCGCGTCGGTGTCACCGCCGCCCACCGGGAAGCCCTTGAAGTCCGCCGCCAGCTGCCAGCCGGGGTTGCCGCCGGCCGCGAACGCGTAGGCGCCGACGTCGACGCTGGCGCCGCGGGCCACGCCGTTGAAGTCGATCGCCACCGCGTGCGCGGGATCGCCGGCGCCGATCAAGCTGGAGCCGTCGCGCGGGAACAGGTCCATCGGCGGCGCGCCGGCGTAGCTGCCGCTGACCAGATCGCCGTCGAGCGTCGACGCGGTGAAGCCGCCGCTGACGCCGCTCGTCGCGCCGACGCCGCGGTTGCCGGCGACGACCAGGCCGGCCAGCGTGCCGCTGGCGGCGATCGCGTTGCCGGCCTGCGCGTACAGCGCGTTGTTGGCGATCGTCACCGCGCCGGTGATGCCGCTGACGCGGATCGCGTCGTTGGTCGCGTGCAGCACGGTGTTGTGGACGACCACCAGGTTGGCCGGCGTGCCGGCCTGGTGCGGCTGCATCGCGATGCCGTTGGCCACCGAGCCGAGGATCAGGTTGTTGCGGATGATCGCGTCGGCCGCCGACTGGATCGCGTGGTCGCCGCAGCCCCACAGCGCGTTGCCCTCGATCACGTTCGGCCCGCCGTTGCCGACGGTGGCGTAGGTCAGGATGCACGGGTACTTGGTGTCGTGGATGACGTTGTCGCGGATGACGTTGCCGGCGCTGCCCTCCTTGAGCTCGATGCCATCGCCCTGCGCCACCGTCGGGCCGTTGGTGTGGTGGACGTGGTTGCGCTCGATGACGCTGTCGAGCACGCGGCAGGCGTTGCTGTTGCAGCCGAGGTACATGCCCTCGCCGGTGCCGTCGGTGTCGTGGATGTGGTTGTGGCGGATGAGCAGGCTGCGGTAGATCGCGCCGCCGTCGTTGGCGCGCAGCGCGACGTCGGCGGTGTCGTGGATCTCGCAGTCCTCGATGGTCAGGTGGTCGGCGGCGGTGATGCGCACGCCGGCCGAGCCGCCCTTGAACTCGAGGCCGCGGATCGTCACGTAGTCGGCGCGATCGAGGTCCCAGATGTTCTGGTCGGCGGCCGGCCGATCGATCACCGGGCGCTCGCCGTCGGCGGCGCGGATGACGATCGGCGCCGCCGCGGTGCCGGCCAGCGAGATCCCGAAGCGGCCGCTCAGCGTGTAGGTCCCGCCGTGGACGATCAGCTCGTCGCCGGCGACCAGCGCGTTGATCTTGGCCTCGAGGTCGTCGGCCGGCGTGGCCTCGAAGGTGCCGGCGTGGGCGGCGGGGGCGAGGGCGAGCACGAGCACGGGGACGAAGCGCCGCATCCGGCGATCCTACCCGGTCGGCGCGGCGGGCGCGCCGGCCGTCGGCCTACTTGCCCAGCAGGTCCTTCCACGCGGCCTCGGCCAGCGCCTGCAGCGGCGCGGCCTTCTTGAAGCCGTCGAGCTTGTAGGTGCCGCCGACCATCTGCCCGCCGCCGGCGTCGACCTGGGTCTCGCCGCGCAGCGCGTGCTTGGCCGGGCCCTCGAGCACCAGCAGCTTGCGGGTCGACGGGCTGACGTCGCTGGTGCAGGTCACGTCGTAGGCGAACGTCAGCTCCGAGGTCTCGTCGGTGTCCTCGTCGGTGATCTGCACCGAGCCGGGCACGAACTGGGCGACGACGTCGTACTCGCAGGTCGGCACGCCGTCCTGCACCAGCCGCACCTGCTTGAGCTTGCCGGGCTTGCCCCGGTAGTACTGCACGAACAGCTTGCGCGCGACGACGCGGCCGCCCTTGACGGTGTCGGTCGACGACAGCACCGCGGCGCCGGCGGTGGTCATGTCGCCCTCGGTCCAGGTCCAGACCTGCTCGACGGTCTTGCCCTTGGCCTTGACGCCCGCCGGCAGCGGCTTGGCGACGTCGACCTGCGCGACGTCGAACGGACCTGGCTCGTGGGCGGCGGCCAGGCCGGCGGTGGAGACGAGCGCGACGGCGACGGTGGCGAGCGACAGACGCAGCATGCGGAGCACCTCGGGCGGTTGGACGCCCACGATAGATCGGCCGCCGGAACAACGTCACGCGCGGCGCCGCGATTCCCCCGCGTGCGCGCCGCGCCGGTGCTCAGTAGGTCAGATCGTCTTGCACGGTCGCCGCGTTCACGGTGAGCGGCTGCGTGTAGACCTGCCCGGTGTACAGGTAGACGTAGCGGGCGTAGTTCTCGGTGACCTTCTTCATGTACTCGCGGGTCTGCTGGTAGCTGACCAGCTCGACCAGCTCGTCGATCGGCCGCGCGCCGTTGGCCTCGACCCACTTCATCACCGGGCGCGGGCCGCTGTTGAACGAGCCGGCGCCGAGCGGGATCTGGCCGTTGAACTTGGCCAGCAGCTTGCCGATGTACCAGGCGCCGGTGTGGATGTTGAGCTCGGGCGCGTAGAGGTCACCCGGCGCGTAGGTCAGGCCGAGTTGCTTGGCGACGCGGATCGTCGTCGCCGGGATCATCTGCAACAGGCCCTGCGCGTCGGCGTACGACAGCACGCCGGGGTCGTAGCCGCTCTCCTTGCGCATGATCGCGTAGAGGTAGTAGGGCGGGCTGCCGCCGAGCGGGCGGTACTGCTCGACCAGATCCTTGTAGGCCTCGGGGTACGCGTGCAGCCAGAACCGCCGGGCGCTCCCCTCGGGCGGCGTGTCGAGCGCGCCGCCGTCGTAGGCCATCGCCAGCTTCCACGGGCGCGACCAGTTGCGGCCGGTGCCGTAGCGATCGAACAGCACCGCCAGCGCCTGCGGCCGCGGGTGGCGCTTGACCAGGCCGCGCTCGCGCCGCGCCAGATCGACGCCGGCGTCGGTCGCCAGCCCCGCCGCGACCAGCTCGTCGAACGCGCGGATCGCCGGATCGGCGATGACCGCGGGATCGATCGCGTCGGCGACCGCCGGGCCGCGCGGCGTCGGCGTGGAGGTCCCGAACGGGCCGATCGCCACGCCGCGCTCGGCCAGCCGCGCGGTCGCGAGCAGCGCGTACCACGAGAACGGCCAGCGCCCGACGATGCGCTGGTAGATCGGCGTGGCCTCGCCGTCCTGGTGGAGCGCGTCGAGCGCGCGCGCCTGCCAGTAGGCGCCCTTGCCGGCCTCGAGCGAGCCCGACCGCGCCGCCAGCTTCGCGAGGTGCGGCAGCGCCGCCGCCGGGTCGCCGACCAGGTAGTGGCTCATGCCGAGGAACCACAGCGCGTCGTCCATCCACTTGGACTTCGGGTAGCGGCGGATGGTCTCGGCCAGCGGCGCGATCGCCGCGCGGTAGTTGCCGCGGTTGAACTCGAGCCAGCCGGTCAGGTACTGCGCCTCCTCGGCCCACGCGGTCTTGGGGTAGCGCTTCACGACCTCGCGGTAGTGGCGGATCGCGTCGTCGTCGTGATCGGCGCGCGACAGCGCCCGCGCGCCGTGGAACAGCGCCTCGGCCGAGCGCATGTCGTCGGCGACGCCGAGCAGCAGCTTGCCGGCGTCGGCGTAGCGGCGGCGCATCTTGAACAGCGCGGTGCCCAGCCAGTAGTCGCGGCGGATCCGGATCGCCCGCGGCGCGCGCGCGTCGATCTGCGCCAGCTCGGCCACCGCGCCGTCCCAGGCGTGGGCGCTGATCATCCGCTGCGCGCGCTCGATGCGATCGTCGTCCGAGTAGCGCGGCGCCACGCCGGCGACGGCCAGCGCGCGGTCGGCGTCGGCGGCCAGCGGGTGGGTCGGGTAGGCGCGCAGGAACCCGCGCAGCGCGGCCTGGCCGCGGGCCGGGTCGGCGTCGCCGGCGGCCAGCGCGATGCGGTACGCGACGACGCCGAGATCCGCGTACTCGTCGGCGTCGGCCGCGGCGCGCAGGCGCTGGTAGCTGGCGGCGGCGTCGGCGCGCTGGCCCTGCTCCCAGGCGGCGTCGGCGGCGCGCCACGCGGCGGCGCGGGCGAACCGCGAGTCGGGCGTCGCGGCCAGCGCGGCGAAGTCGACCGCGGCGTCGGCGGGGTGGCCGTCGAGCAGCGCGATCTGGCCGCGCAGCCACAAGAGGTAGTCGGGGTTGGCCAGCCGGTCGGCGGTCAGACCGGTCAGCGCGGCGCGCGCGCCCGCCAGGTCGCCCGCGTCGTAGGCGGCGAACGCCTGGCCCAGCTGACGGGCCGCGTCATCGTCGGCGCGCGCCGCGGTGACGGTCGCCCACAGCACGAGCGCGGCGACGGTTGCTCGCACCATGGTCGCGAGAGTATACCGCCGGCGACCGCGCGGCGCCCGGCCGCGCGAGGAGGACCCCATGGCCGGCGCCTACCGCGGACTCGACTACTACGGCATCGACGAGCTCTTCACCGAAGAGGAGCGGCTGATCCGTGACACCGTGCGCGACTTCGTCTCCGACAAGATCGTGCCGACGATCGGCAAGCACTTCACCGCCGGCACGTTCCCGCACGAGCTGGTGCCGGTGTTCGGCCAGATGGGCCTGCTCGGCGCGTCGCTCACCGGCTACGGCTGCCCGGGCACCAGCGGCACCGCCTACGGCCTGATCTGCCAGGAGCTCGAGCGCGGCGACTCGGGCATCCGCTCGTTCTGCTCGGTGCAGTCGAGCCTCGTGATGTACCCGATCTGGGCCTACGGCTCCGAGGCGCAGAAGCAGAAGTACCTGCCGGGCATGGCCGCCGGGACGCTGATCGGCTGCTTCGGCCTGACCGAGCCCGACTTCGGCTCCAACCCGACCGGCATGATCACCACCGCGCGCCGCACCGCCGGCGGCTACCTGCTCAACGGCACCAAGCGGTGGATCACCAACGGCTCGGTGGCGCAGGTCGCGCTGGTGTGGGCCAAGCTCGACGGCGTCGTCCACGGCTTCCTGGTGCCGACCTCGACCAAGGGCTTCACCGCGCGCGACATCCACGGCAAGTGGTCGCTGCGCGCGTCGACGACCAGCGAGCTGATCCTCGAGGACGTCGAGGTCGGCGAGGACGCGCTCCTGCCCGGCGTGCGCGGCATGCGCGGCCCGCTGTCGTGCCTGACCCAGGCCCGGTTCGGCATCTGCTTCGGCGCGATCGGCGCGGCGATGAGCTGCTACGACGAGGCGCTCGGCTACGCCAAGGACCGCGTCCAGTTCTCGCGGCCGATCGCCGGCTACCAGCTGGTGCAGGCCAAGCTGGTCGAGATGGTCTCGGAGATCACCAAGGGCCAGCTGATGTGTTACCGGCTGGGTCGGCTGAAGGACAGCGGCAAGCTCGAGCCGCGCCACGTCTCGCTGGCCAAGCGCAACTGCGTGAGCGTGGCCCGCGACATCGCGCGCGACGCCCGCGACATCCTCGGCGCCAACGGCGTGACCGACGACTACCAGTGCGGTCGGCACATGCTGAACCTCGAGAGCGTCTACACCTACGAGGGCACCCACGACATCCACACGCTGGTGGTCGGCCAGGACGTGACCGGCCTGGCCGCGTTCGATGGCTGAGGCGCCCAACGTCCTGGTGATCGCCGGGCTCGACCCCTCGGGCGGGGCCGGCCTGGTCGCCGACGTGCGGGTGTGCGAGCTGCACGGCTGCCGGCCGCTCGCGGTGGCGACCGCGCTGACCGAGCAGACGACGCAGGGGCTGCGCGCGGTCAACCCGGTCGATCCGGCGATGGTGCGCGAGCAGCTGATCGCGCTGCTGTCCGACATCGAGCTGGCGGCGGTGAAGATCGGCATGCTCGGCTCGGTGGCGATGGCCGAGATGGTGGCCGAGGCGCTGGCGATGACCGCCGCGCCGGTGGTGTGGGATCCGGTCGCGCGGGCGTCCCACGGCGCGACCGCGCTGACCGACGACGAGCTCGGCGCGGCGGCCGGCGTGCTGGGCGCGAGCTGCGCGCTGGTGACGCCGAACGCCGACGAGGCGTGCGCCCTTACCGGCTTCGGGAAGCACGGACCGATCGACTCGGTGCGGGGCGCGATCGGCGTGGCGTCGGTGCTGCGCGATCAGCGCGACGTCGCGGCGGTGCTGGTCAAGGGCGGCCACTGGGGCGACGCCGAGGCGATCGACGTGCTGGTCGCGCCGGCCGGCGTGGTCGAGCTGGCCGGGCCGCGGATCGCCGGCGGGTCGGTGCACGGCACCGGCTGCGCGCTGTCGACCGCGATCGCGTGCGAGCTGGCGCGCGGCGCGACGCTCGAGGGCGCGTGCCGGGCGGCCAAGGCGTTCGTCGCCGCGCGGATCGCCGCGCCGGTGCGCCCGGGGCGCGGACGGGCGGCGATCGTATGAAGCGCGTCGTCGTGTCCGGCGCGACCGGCATGATCGGGCCGCCGCTGGTGCGGGCGCTGATCGATCGCGGCGATCGCGTGACGGTGTGGTGCCGCGACGAGGCCCGGGCCCGCGCCGCGCTGGGCGACGCGATCACCGCGGTGGCCGCCACCTACGAGACCCCGGGGCCGTGGCTCGAGGCGGCCCGCGGCGCCGACGCGATCGTCCACCTCGCCGGCGAGCCGATCGCCGGCGGTCGCTGGGACGCCCGGCGCAAGCAGGCGATCCGCGACTCGCGCGTCGAGTCGACGCGGGTGATCGTCGAGGCGCTGGCCGCATGGCCGGCGGCCGAGCGGCCGCGCGCGCTGATCACCGCGTCGGGCGCCGACTACTATCCGTTCGCCGATCGCGCGATGGACGACGACGACGAGATCACCGAGGCGGCGCCGGCCGGGGGCGCGTTCCTGGCCCGGGTGTGCAAGGCGTGGGAGACCGAGGCGGCCAACGCCGAGGCCGCCGGGGTCCGCGTCGTGCGCATGCGCACCGGCGTGGTGATCGGGCGCGGCGGCGCGCTGGCCAAGATGACGACGCCGTTCAAGCTGTTCGCCGGCGGTCGGATCGGCTCGGGCGACCAGTGGTTCGCGTGGATCCACGCCGACGACGCGGTCGCCGCGTACGTCGCGGCGATCGACGACGACCGCTACCGCGGGCCGATCAACCTGGTCGCCCCCGGGATCGTGCGCAACCGCGAGCTGGCCAAGGCGCTGGGCGCGGCGCTCGGCCGCCCGGCGTGGCTGCCGGTGCCGGCGTTCGCGATCAAGGCCGCGGTCGGCGAGCTGGCCGAGTACCTGCTCGAGGGCCGGCGGGTCGTGCCCGCGGCGTTGCAGCGGCTGGGCTTCGCGTTCCGCCACCCGGACCTCGCCGGCGCGCTGCGCGCGTCGCTCGATCGCTGACCACCGTGACCAGCGGTTCACGATCACCGCGACATCGACCGCGGCGACGGAGAATCTGCGTGCGTCGGTGAACGCGCGTGGCACCGTGACGTCGAACGGTCATGGACGCGCGCGTCGCCTGTTGTTCGTTGATCGCGGTCGCCCTGGCCGCCGCGCCGCTGGTCACCGCGGCGCAGCCGGCGCCGGTCGACCCGTACGGCGGGGCGACGTACGGTGGGGCGAGCGACGGCGGGGCGACGTACGGCGGGGCGACGTACGGCGGCGACGCGTACAGCGGGGATCCATACGGTGGCGACGCGTACGGCGGGGCGATGTACGGCGGCGAGGCGTACGGTGGGCAGGGGTACGGCGGGGCGAGCTACGGCGGGGCGAGCTACGGCGGCGCGGCTCCGGTCGTCGCGCGGCCGCGCCCGCCGGCGGTGCTCGCCTACGACTGGACCACCGGGCTGGTGCGGCTCGACGAGGCCGGCCGGCAGGTCGTGCTGGCGGCGCCGGTCGCGGGCCGCGTGCTGGCGCACAGCTACCAGCCGCTGATCGTCGAGGAGGCGACCGGGCGGTGGTTCCTGACCCGCCAGGCCAAGGGCCGCACCGCGCGCACCTGGACGCTGGTATTCGGCGATCGCCGCGGCGCCACCGCCGAGATCGCGGGCGACGCGCGCTGCGGCGGGCGCGGGCCGGCCTGCTTCGAGGTCCCGCTCGGGTTCGCCGCCGACGGCACCAGCGTGCTGACGCTGTCGTTGCACGCCGCCGGGTTCACGCTCGGCCGCTACGGGTTCGGCGTGGCCGGGCGCCGCGAGCTGGCCGGCAAGGCGATCGCCACCCGGCTGGCGATCGCGCCGACCCACGACCGCGCCGCCTACGTGAGCCGTGGCGGGCTGACGCTGATCGACTGGACCGCGACCGGGCCCCGGCCCAAGGCGCGCGGCGAGCACGTGAAGGTCGACGGCAACCTCGATCGGCTGGTGATGCTCGACGAGGCGGTGCTGTTCCGTCGGCGGGTCACGGGTCGCGATCGTCGGGTCGCCACCACCCTCGAGGTCATCGATCGCGCCACCGGTGACCGCGAGGTCGTGTACCAGCCGCGCCACGAGCTGGCGTGGGCGCCGCTCGAGGCGCCGGCCCGCGGCAGCGCGTTCGTCCACGACTGCGATCACGCCCGCGGCGACAACGCCTGCGACGTCGTCGAGGTGACCGCGGCCGGCGCGCGCACGATGGCCCGCGGCGTGGCCCGCGCGCTCGACGTGTCGGCCGACGGACGCTACCTGCTGGTGCTGCGCCACCCGCGCGACCGCGCCGCGCGCGCCACCGCGTGGCCCGATCTGGTCGTGCTCGATCTCGCGACCGGCCGGGACGCCGCGGTCTACCCCGAGGTCCCCGCCGACAGCGCGCAGTTCACGCGCTGAGCGTAGCCCGCGGTTCACGATCGCCGCGACATCGACGTCAACGCGAGGTCGCGCGTGAATCCGCGCGCCTCGGCGCCGTCGCACGCGGCATGAACGTACGTCGTCGCTTCACGTTGCTGGCCGCGGTCGCGGTCGTGGCTCCCCTCGCCGGCGCGCTCGCGCAGCCCGTCCGCGACAACCCCTTCGGCGCCGATCCGGCCCACGGCCCCGACGGCCTCGAGGATCGCAGCGGCTACGGCGGGGCGACCTACGGCGGTGCGACCTACGGCGGCGCGGCCTACGGCGGCGCGACCGACGGCGAGGCGCCGGCGGTGCTGGTGCAGACCTGGACCGCGGTCGACCGGTTCGACGACGCCGGCCGCCACCCGCTCCACGCGCTGCCGATAAACGGCCCGACGCTGGTCCACGACTACCAGCCGCTGCTCGTCGACGAGGCGAGCGGCCGCTGGTTCCTGGCGCGGCAGCGGCGTAGCGAGGGTGGCGCGGCGGCGCCGGCGTGGACGATCGTCATGGGCGATCGCGACCGCGTGCTCGCGGAGCGCGCCGGCGACCCGAGCTGCACCGGCCGGCCGACGTGCTTCGAGCAGCCGCTCGGCCTCACCGCGCGCGGGGCCGCGCTGATGACGCTGTCGCTGTCCATGCGCGGCACGACGCTGGGCAGCTACGCGGACGCGACCGGTCCGCGGCGCGCGCTGGCCGGCCGCAGCATCGCGACGCGGTTCGCGCTGGCGCCGAAGCAGGACCGCGCGGCCTACGCCAGCCGCGGCGGCGTGACGCTGATCGACTGGGCCGGCGCGGGGCCGAGCCGGAAGCCGCGGCCGGTGCGGGTCAAGGTCACCGGCGACCTCGAGAACCTCGCGCTGACCGACACGACGCTGTTCTTCCGGCGCGAGCGCGCGCCGGGCGCGATGACGATCGAGGCGATCGATCTCGCGACGTTGCGGCGCACCGAGGTGTACCGGCCGGCCGCGGCGCTGGTCCCGTGGACGCCGCTCGCCGCGCCCGGGCGTGGCGCGGTGTTCGTCCACGACTGTCGCCCGAGCACGGAGCGCAACCCGTGCGACCTGATCGAACTCTCGGCGCGCGGCGCGCGGGTCGCGGTGCGGGGGATCGCGATCGCGTTCGACGTCTCCGCCGACGGACGCTACGTGGTCGTGCGGCGCAGCCCGGCCGATCGGCGCGGCCGCACCACCGCCTGGGACGACGTCGTCATCGCCGACCTCGCCACCGGCGCCGACGTCCGGGTGCTGCCCGAGCTCGACGTCACCACCGCGCAGTTCACCCGCTGACCGCGGCGGTCACGGCCCGGTCGCGCGCGCCTTGCGTCGCTTGCGCCGCCGTTCGGGCAGCGCCCGCGCCGCCAGGCTGCCCAGCACCATCGCCACCGCGACGATCATGCCGGCGGTGCGCGCGCGGACCTCGGTCGACAGCGAGTCGGGGTGCGCGTCGGCGACCCAGGCGATGCCGATCAGCGCGACCACCCACGCGGTCCACCACGCGCGCTCGCCGTCGAACAGCGGGCCCGGGTGCGGGAACACCTGCACCGCGATCAGCAGCACCAGCGCCAGCGCGCCCGCGACGATCAGGCTGGGCATGTGGCCCGAGATCAGCGCCGCGATGGCGCGCAGCGTGAACAGCACGACGCACACCCACCACGCGCGGCGGCGGCCCTGCTGCAGGCCGCGGGCGGCGACCATCGTCGCCAGGCCCGACGCGAACACCACCGCCTGCGCCGGCACGCCGAGCATCGCCGTCAGGCCGTTGTGGCGCGGCACCGCGGCGGCGATCAGCGACAGCACGCTGGCGACGAACGCGGCCATCGCCATCGCGTCGCGCGCGAAGTCGAGCGCGACCCGGTTGGGGTGGCGGCGCGCCTTGGTCGCCACCGCCACGCCGACCAGCAGCAGCGTGCCGACGCCGATCGGCAGCAGCTGCACCATCGCCCGCCGCACCAGCAGCGCGGCCAGCGTCGCCGGGTGCGCCGCGGTCGGCACGAACGCCAGGATCGTCGTCTCGTAGACGCCGAGCCCGCCCGGCACCTGGCTGATCGACCCGGCGATGCCGGCCACCACGCCGATCGCCAGCAGCTCGCGGTAGCCGAGCCCGGCGGACGCCGGCACCAGCGCGGTGGTGATCGCCGCCGCCAGCAGCGTGTCGACCAGCGGCAGCGCCACCTGCGCGGCGAGCGGCACCAGCCGCAGCGGCGGCAGCGTGAACGAGCGGATCTGCAGCGGCGTCGTCCGCACGACGCCGTAGCCGAGGTACACCAGCAGCACCGCGATCGCGATCGGGCCGACCCACACCAGCGACGGCAGCCGCACCGACGTGCCGACCATCGGCGGCAGGCCGCCCAGCGAGAACGCCAGCGCGATCGACGCGACCAGGCCGACGTAGAACGTCGCCTCGTTGTAGATCGTCGCGCGCGTCACCGCGGCCTTGTCGATGCCGAACTGCTCGTACAGCCGCACCCGCAGCGCGAAGCCGGTGATCGTCGCCAGGCCCAGCGTCGACAGCGAGCGGCTGATCAGCGACGCCACCGCGACCCGGCGGGTCGACAGGCGCGGCTCGCCGGCGAAGTCGATCGCCAGCCGCTCGCGCACGACGTACAGCGCGTGCACCAGCGCGACCAGGCCCGCCGCCAGCACGATCTTGCCGGCCGGCACCGCGTCGAACCCGGCGACGACGTCGTCGTAGTCGAAGCTGGCGAGCATCGACCGCAGGCCCCACGCCAGCGCCGCGAAGATCGCCACCGTGAACACCGGCTTGATCAGCCGACGCCAGCGGAACGGCGCCTCGGCCGCGGGCTCGCCCATCGCGGCATCGTGGGCCATCTGCCGGTCCGCGACAAGCCGGCCGCGACAAGCCGCGCCGCCGCCGCGCGTTGACCGTGCGCCACCCCCGGGCCACAGTGCCGCCATGACCAGCTGGCAACGCCTCTTCGCCACCGGCGCCGCGCTGATCGCGCTGGCGATCGCCGCCGGCGCGTTCGGCGCCCACGGCCTGCGCGATCGCCTGTCGACCGAGCGCCTCGCGGTCTTCGAGACCGGCGCCCGCTATCACATGTACGGCGCGCTCGGCGTGCTCGCGCTGGCGCTCGCGCTCGAGCGCGGGCTGGGCGACGCCCGCGCCGCGTGGCTGTTGGTCGCCGGCACCGCGATCTTCGCCGGCACGCTGTACGCGCTGGCGCTGTCGGGGGTGAAGGTGCTGGGCGCGATCACGCCGATCGGCGGCGCCGCGATGATCGCCGCGTGGGCGTGGACCGCGATCGCCGCGCTGCGCGGGTAGCTACAGGCCGCTCGCCGGCGCCAGGTGCGCGGCGAGGAAGTCGAGGTACAGGCGCACCTTGGGCGCGAGGTTGCGGCCCGACGGGTACACCGCGAACAGGTCGATCGTCGCGCTGCGCCAGCCCGGCAGCACCGGCACCAGCGACTCGTCGCCGCCCAGGCAGCGCAGCACGAAGCCGGGGATGAACGCGACGCCGGCGCCGCCGCGCGCCGCCTCGTAGATCGCCAGCAGGTTGTTGGAGGTCAAACGGCTGGTCGGCACCAGCTCGACCGGGCCGCCGTCGCCGTGCAGGGTCCAGGTCGCCAGCCGCGGCACCGGCGCGAACACCAGCAGGTCGTGCTCGCCGAGCGCGTCGGGATCGGTCGGCACGCCGCGCCGGGCCAGGTACTCGGGCGCGGCGTACAGGCCCATCGACGCCGTCGTCAGCCGGCGCGCCACCAGCGTCGACTCCGGCAGCGGCCCGAACCGGATCGCCAGGTCGAAGCCCTCGTCGACCAGGTCGACGACGCGATCGGTGAGCTCGAGGTGGACGTCGATGTCGGCGTTGGTGGCGAGGAAGCGCGCGGTCAGCTCGCCCAGCCGGAACGCCCCGAGGTCGACCGGCGCGGTGACCTTGAGCCGCCCGCGCGGCGTCGCCTGGAGATCGTCGACCAACTGCTCGGCCGCCGCGATGTCGGCGACGATGCGCTGGCAGCGCTCGTAGTAGGCGCGGCCGATCTCGGTCAGCGAGAGCTTGCGCGTGGTGCGCTGCAGGAGCCGCGCGTCGAGCCGCTCCTCGAGCTGCGACACCTTGCGGCTGACCGTCGACTTGGGCAGCCCCAGCGCCTGCGCCGCCGCGGTGAAGCTCTTGGTCTCGACCACCTTCGCGAACACGACGATCTCGTTCAGGTCCATGGGCCGGCGCAGTGTAGCGCGGGCGCGCGCCGCAGCCGCTCAGCGCTGGTGCCGCGCCTGGTGGCGGTAGCCCAGGTAGACCACCAGGCCCACCACCGCGATCGCCGACGCCGCGACGATCATCTGCGTGGCCTCGTCGGGGCCGTCCTCGTGCGGGGCGCTGGAGCCGGGGGCGTCGGGCGAGTCGAGATCGGTGGGGAACGTGCCGAAGCACCCGCCGACCAGCGACGCTGCCAGGATCACCGCGAGGATGCGCACGGCGAGCCAAGGTTCACGCGGCGGGCCAAGCCCGCGGCGCGGCCAACACCGCAGAACCAGCCGCGGCCGGCCCGCGACTGTCGTCGGACGCCCGTCGAAGGTCCACCGGCGTGTCCAGCCGCCGGTCACCCGGCCGCGCCGCTGTCCGGCTACCGTCCAAGCCACCCAGCCCGCCGCGCAACGTCGCGAGATCACGGGTCGCTGAGGCTGGATCGCTTCCTGCTCTTCGGACCGCCATGCGCCAGTCCTGGACCCTGCTCTCGACCGCCGTCGCCGGCATCGCGCTCTCCGCCTGCGCCGCCGACAACGATCCCGACAGCCAGCCCAACCCGTTCCTGGCGGACCTGTCCGACGACAGCAAGGAAGACTCGGCCTACCTCAACCCCGACGGCTTCGAGGTCGAGGTCGACCTCGAGGGCGACGTCACCGGCCCGGCCTACCGGCTCGAGGACGGCCCGGCGGCGCTCGGCCAGTTCGCGCTGACCAACCTGCGCAAGCGCGAGGTGATGTACCTCGAGTCGCTGGCCGAGGACGCCAGCGCGACCGATCGCGCCGAGTGGCTGATCGACGGCACCTGGTACGGCAACGCCGACGTGCCCGCCGGCAAGACCCGCAAGCACTGGCGCCTGCGCGGCATCAACTCGGTGCTCTTGTTCACCAAGCCCAGCGAGGTCGCGGTCGGCAAGGTCTACACCTCGAAGGTGCCGGTCAACCCGTTCTCGATCATGAGCGACGCCGGCTCGACCTGCGCCGACGACGACGATCACATCGGCCTCGACGCGTCGGTGTACTGGTACCGCTGGCTGCCCGAGCAGACCAGCTGCAAGGTCGCGACCCAGGACCTGAAGATCACCGTCACCAAGAAGTTCCCGACGACGACCAAGGCGGTCTACCCCGAGTACGACCAGCTCACCGCCGACCACAAGGTCACCGCGGTGATCCTGTTCGGCCAGATCGACGACGGCGCGATCACCGACAGCGACCTCGGCGTGCGCAGCTACAAGCGCTACGCGAAGTGGCTCAAGGAGGCCGGCTACAAGGAGGTCGCGGCGCCGCTCGGCAAGCGCTTCGAGAAGCCGGCCGCCGGCAACACGATCCAGATCGACCTGTACTCGCCCTACGAGTTCTCGGGCCTCGGCGACTACGCGCACTTCGCCAACTTCCAGAAGGCGCTGTCGGAGCACGAGATCGTCGTGTGGGACGGCCACTCGATGCTCGGCGCCTCGGACTTCTGGTCGCGCCCGACCTACCCGAGCACCTACCAGATCTTCCTCTACGGCGGCTGCCTCGGCTACGAGTACTACGTGCGCCCGATCCTCCACGGCAAGGGCGACTCGTGGGCCAAGCTCGACCTGATGTCGTCGGTGGTCGAGGTGTCGGCCACCGCCAACGAGTTCGCCGGCCCGGCGATCGCCAAGATGGTGTGGGCGATCGAGCACGGCGGCCGCAGCAGCTGGCGTCAGATCCTACTGACCGTGCGCACCAACGTCGGCGACTCGACGTTCGGCGTCTCGGGCGTCCGCGACAACGTCTATCGGCCGTGAATCCCAGGCGGCTCGTCGCCGCGCGCCGGGCCGCAGTCGAGCGGCGCTGAGGTTCAGGCGCTCACCGCAGCGCCGCGCGGGCGGCCCGCGCGGCCGCGAGGGTGGCTGGGTCGGGGGGCGTGAGGTCGCGCAGGAGCGCGATGGCGCGGTCGAGGTCGGCGCCGGCGCGGGCGCGCTGGCCGAGCGCGGCGAAGGCGGCGGCGCGGGTCTGCAGGTAGCTCGCGAGGTCGGCCGGATCGGGATCGCCGAGGCGCTCGAGCACCTGCACCGAGCGATCGGCGTAGGTGAGCGCGTCGCGGGCGCGGTCGACGTCGAGCAACAGCGCGGCCAGGTTCGACAGCGTCACCGCCACCTGGACGTGGTCGGGGCCGAAGAACGCCTCCTCGAGCCTGAGCTCGTGCTCGATCGCGACCACCGCGTCGGCGCCGCGGCCGGCGTCGGCGTCGAGCCAGCCCAGGTCCGACAGGATCGCCGCCAGGTGGACGTCGTCGGGCCCGTAGGCCGCGGTCAGCACGTCGACCGCGCGCTGGTACGCCGCGCGCGCACCGACGACGTCGCCGCGCGCCGCCCGGGCGCGGCCGAGGCCGTGGAGCGGCGTGGCCAGCCGCGCGGGTCGGCTCGGGTCGCGCTCGATGATCGCGATCGCCTGCGCGAGCGCGGCCTCGGCCTCGGGGTAGCGCGCCTGCTGCAGCCGCAGCGTGCCGACGACGGTCTGCAGCTCGGCCTCGAGCTCGGGCGCGGCGCCGGCCCGCGCGATCGCCGCCGCGGCCACCGGCACCAGCTGATCGGCGGCCGCGAGATCGCGCTGCACCTCGCTCACCAGCTTCACCACGACCAGCCACGCGCGCGCGGTGGTGTGATCGTCGTGGGCCTCGGACGCCAGCCGCGCGGCGCGCTCGAGCGTCGCCCGCGCGGTCGCGGGATCGCGGGCCTGCGCCATCTGGATCGTGCCCAGCCAGTACTGGGCCTCGCCCTCGAGCGGCAGGTAGCCGAGCGGCGCGACCCGGGCCGCGGCGGCCTCGGCGGCGGCCAGCGCCGGCGCGAGCTGGCCGGCGAGGTAGCGCGCGCGGGCTTGCTCGACGGCCGCCCGCGCGTCGGCGATCGCCGCGCGGGCCGCGGGAGCGTCGGGCAGCGGCGGCGCGCCGGCCAGCCGCGCGACGTCGCGGCACTCGTCGAGCGGGTCGAGCGCGCCGAGCGCGGCCTCCACCGCCGGCGCGCTCGCCGGCGCCAGCGTCACGTCGACGACGGCGCGCAGCGTCTCGCGGCGGCGGCCCAGGCAGGCGTCGCGCAGCGCCCGCTCGGCCACCGACTGCTGGTGGCGCACCTCGGTCGCCTCGCACGCCTCGGCGCGCTGCGCGGTCCACGCGTCGGCGTAGGCGTCGAGCCGGGCGACGACGCGGGCAGCGGTCGCCGGCGGCAGCGCCGCGCGCAGCGTCGCCCGCCGCTGATCGTTCCACACGTCGGCCAGCTCGTCGCGGACCGCGCAGGTCGGCGGCGCGGCGGCGGGCCGTCGGCCCGCGAGCCGGGTCGCGCCCGCGGCGATCGCGGCCACGCTCGCCAGCGCGATCACGGCCGCGGCCAGCCGCCGGCGCCGCGCCGCGGGATCGCGCGCGAGCTCGTCCATCAGGGCGCTCATCGACGGGAAGCGCGCCGCCGGCGCCGCGGCGAGCGCGCGGTTCAGCGCCGCGTGGATGCGCGCGGGCATGCCGCGCGGTCGCGGCGCCGGGCCATCGGGGCGCGCGCCGGCCAGCGCCTCCCACAGCGACACCGCGAACGCGTACTGGTCGGCGGCCGGCCCCACGGGCCCGCGCACGCGCTGCTCGGGCGCCATGTACGCCGGCGTGCCGCCGCCGGTGCCGGTGCCGGTCAGCCCCGGCGCGATCGCGCCCGCCGGCGACGCGCCCCCGTCGTCGCTGCCGCGGGCCAGGCCGAAGTCCGCGACGCGCACCCGGCCGTCGTCGGCGACCAGCACGTTGTCGGGCTTGAAGTCGAGGTGGACCAGCCCGGCCGCGTGCGCCGCGGCCAGGCCGCGCCCCGCCGCGAGGTAGAGCGCCACGATCGCCGCCACCGACCGCGGCGCCGCGGCGAGCCACGCCCGCGCCGTGCCCCCGGGCACGTACTCCATCGCCACGTAGGCCTGCTCGCCGAGCGTCCCCACCTGGTAGACGGTGACGACGTTGGGGTGGACCAGCTGCGCGAGCGCCGCGGCCTCGCGCATCAGGTGCGTGCGGGCCCGCTCCGACGGGCGCGTGTGGATCTTGATCGCGACGGCGCGGTGCAGCCGGAGATCCTGCGCCAGGTACACCACGCCCATGCCGCCGGCCCCGAGCTTCCTGTCGACGCGGTACGCGCCGTCGACGACCTGGCCCGCGGTCAAGACGACCGGGGCGCGGTGCTGCATGTTCAGGAGCTGGCGCAGCGCCTCGTCGCCGGTGAGGGACGCGTCGCTCCCCGGGGCGTCGGCCATGTCCGGATCGAGTCGCGACCGCGCCAGGTGTGACCAGGATCTGGCCTGCGTCACCGCTCAACGGGTCGATTTGATTCGGGCGGCCGTCTCGGGGCCCAGGATCAGCGGGCGATCAGCGCGCGGACCCGCGGGTCGCGCAGGTACAGGCCGGTCCACAGGCACGCCCCGAAGTAGAAGGGGAACAGCGTGTGGGTGAACAGCGGATCGGCGACCCGCGCGTGCGCGAACACCGCGCCGCCCAGGTACCCGGTCAGGAGCGCCGCGCCCAGCGCCGCGGTCCGCGGCACCACGTAGAGCGCGACGCCGGCGGCCAGCACCACGCCGAGCACTGGCAGCAACGCCGGGTCGATCCCGAGGCGCGCGCTGCCCTCGACGACGGCGCGCGGCGCGATCAGCTTGCCGATCGCGTCGAACCCGAGGAACAGCGCGGGGAGGCCGGACAGGATGCGCCCCAGCCAGCGCGCGCGGGTCGTCGGGCCGGTCGTGGGGCGGGGGAGGGGAGCTGCGAGCGTCGTGGCCATGGGGGTCTCCAGGAAGTGCGGCGTCGGTGCCGTCATCGTCACGACTGCCGAGCCCGCGCCGGATCGACATGCGCGGGGAGGAAATTCGAAAGAAAACGACGAGCGGTCCGGAAGTCATCGGAACGACTCGGCGCTCGGCAGGGCGGACAAGAAAGAGCAACCGATCAGTTGCGTTTCTCTGCGCGTGGAGCAATATGCAACCAGGAGGTTGCATTCATGACGACCGCGACGAACGAGTCCCCCGACCACGTGACCCGCACGATGCTGATGCGCGCGCCCCTGGCCCGCGTGTGGGCCGCGCTCACCGACCACGCCACGTTCGGCACCTGGTTCCGCGCGCGGCTCGACCGCCCGTTCGCGGTCGGCGCGACCGTGACCGGCAACATCACCCACTGCGGCTTCGAGCACGTGCGGTTCCTGGCCGAGGTGGTGGCGATCGACCCGCCCACGCGCTTCGCGTTCCGCTGGCACCCGTACGCCGTCGATCCCGCGGTCGACTACTCGACCGAGCCGAAGACGCTCGTCGAGTTCGCGCTCAGCGAGGAGCCCGGCGGCACGCGCGTCACCGTCACCGAGTCCGGCTTCGCCCAGCTGCCCCCCGGCCGGCGCGAGCTGGCGTTCCGCATGAACGACGAGGGCTGGAGCGGGCAGCTCCGCAACCTGGTGGCCCATGTCGAGGGGTAGCGCGGCGCCCACCGCGCGCGCGGCGGCCCCGCTGTTCGCGGCGCTCGGCGACGAGACCCGGCTGCGGATCCTGGCGCGGCTGGCGTCGGCCGGGCCAGGCTCGACCGCCCACCTCGGCGAGCGCGTCGACGTCACGCGGCAGGCGGTGACCAAGCACCTCGAGGTGCTGGCCGAGGCCGGCCTGGTCCGCGATCGCCGCGCCGGCCGCGAGCGGCTGTGGGAGCTGGTGCCGGCGCGCCTGGCCGACGCCCACGCGTACCTCGACGACGTCGCCGCGCAGTGGGACGACGCGCTGGCACGGCTGCGCGACTTCGTCGAGCGCTGAGCTATCCTGCCGGCGTGTCGACGCCGTACGCCGCGCTGGTCGCCAAGGTCGACGCCTTCGTCGCGCGGGTCGAGGCGCGCCACGCCGCCGACCTGCGCTGCGGCCCCGGGTGCGCGACCTGCTGCCACGCGCGGCTGACCGTCACCGGCGTCGAGGCCGCCGCGATCCGCGCCTGGCTCGCCGCGCAGCCCGTCGCCGCGCGCGCCGCGATCGCCGCCGCCGCCGCCACCGCCGCGCCCGATCGCTGCGCCGCCCTCGACGCCGACGACCGCTGCCGCATCTACGCGGTGCGCCCGCTGGTGTGCCGCTCGCACGGCGTGCCGATCCGCCTGCGCCAGGGCAGCCTGCCGGTCGTCACCAGCTGCGCGCTCAACTTCGCCGCCCGCGGCCCCGCCGCCGCCGACGCCGACTGCATCCTCGATCAGGAGCTGGTCTCGACCACGCTCGGCGTCATCGATCGCGCCGCCGGCGGCGCCCCCGCCGCGCGGGTCGAGCTGGCCGCGCTGCTGATCTCCGGGTAGCGCCGGGCCAGGCGCCCTGCTAACCCCTCGATCTGGCTCGCGGTCGCGCATGAATCCCCTCGCGACCCCGTGCGTCTACTAGTACAACCGCGGCGTTCCCCGCGCCGGAGCCTACCGATGAAGAAGATCCTCACCTCCCTCCTCGTCTCGTCGTCGCTGCTCATCCCCTCGCTGGCCCTGGCCCAGGCGCAACCGTCGCGCGGCCTGTTCGGCTGGCTCCCGACGCCCGGCAAGCGCGTCGCCGCGGCGCCCACCGCCGCCGAGGTGATGGCCGGCGTGCAGAAGTTCTACGGCGGCATCACCAGCGTGAAGGCCAAGTTCCGGCAGGAGGTCACCAACGCCACGTTCGGCCGCACCGACGTGTCTGACGGCACGCTCCTCATCAAGAAGCCGGGCAACATGCGCTGGCAGTACTTCTCGAAGAAGAAGAAGGGCAAGGCCGCGGTCGTGGCCAAGGACTTCATCTCCAACGGCAGCTACCTGTACGTCGTCGACTACGAGAACAAGCAGGTCATCAAGAAGGACCTGAAGAAGAACCTGCTGCCGACCGCGATCACCTTCCTCTACGGCAAGGGCGACCTCGCCGCCGACTTCACCCCCGAGCTCGACACCAGCGGCAAGTACGGCGCCAAGACCGACTTCGTCCTGAAGCTCGTGCCCAAGGCGTCGAGCGCCCAGTACAAGACGCTGCACCTGGTGGTCGACCCCAGCAACTACCGCGTCAAGGAGTCGATCATCGTCGACGGCTCCGGCAACAAGAACCACTTCCGGTTCTACGAGCCGTCGTTCGGCGCCGCGATCGAGGACGCCAGCTTCCAGTTCAGCGAGAAGAGCCCGAAGGTGAAGGCGTTCCGCATCATCGACGGCGACCAGGAGGCCGACAAGCAGAACGCGCCGCCGTCGGCGCCGACCACGCCGACGCCGTGAGCGATCGCCTCAGCGGCGGCGCCGCGCGCGGACGATGACCGCCGCGAGGAGCGCCAGGCACAGCGCCACCACCGGCGCGTCGCCGAGGCGGGCGTAGAGGGTGGGGACGTGGGTGACCGGGACGGTGGCGAGCATGACGCGGTCGTTCTGCTCGTCGACCGCCATCGTCGCGCGGGTGCGGCCGTAGGCGTCGAACGCCGCCGAGGTCGCCCAGCGCACCGAGCGCACCAGCGCGAAGCCGCCGCTGATCGCGCCGATGCGGGCGATCTGGGTGTGGAACGGATCGATGCCGCGCCAGTCGGACGACGGCACCACGACCAGATCGGCGCCGAGCCGGCCGTGGGTCCGCGCCACCGCCGGGAAGTCGTAGTCGTAGCAGATGGCCCCGGCGGCGCGGCCCCACGGGTGATCGTGGGCGACCAGCGGCGCGGTGCCGCGGATCGACGGCTCGCTCGGCACCGGGTGGTGCTTGCGGTAGGTCTCGACGATTGCGCCGCCGCGATCGAGCCAGACGTACTTGTTGTCGAGGCGCAGCGGCGCGTCGTCCTCGAGCACCGCGTAGGCCAGCACCAGCTCGGCGCCCAGCGCGCGGGCCGCGGCCTGGCCCCGCGCGATCAGCCGCGGCTCGTCGGCGGGCACCACGATGGTCGCGGCCTCGTTCCAGACGATCAGCTCGGCGCCGCGCTCGCCCGCGAGCCGGGTGCGCGCGAACAGCGTGTCCTCGTTGGCGGCCAGCGCCGCGGCGTCGGGGAGGCCGCGCTCGCCGAGGCCGACGTCGGTCACCACCGCCGCGACCCGCAGGGTCGGGCCGTCCTGGTGCGTGAACAGCCGGATCGCGCCGCCGGCGTGGACCGCGACGACCAGCGCCGCCGCCGCCGCCGCCGCGCGCAGCCGGGCGCGGGTCGCGGGCGCGGCCAGCAGCATCGCGATCACCGCCGGCACCAGCGCGACGACCAGGCCGATGCCGGCGACGCCGGCGACCGACGCCAGCTGCAGGAGCGCGAGGTTGTCGACCTGCGTCGAGGCGCCGGTGCCCCACAGGCCGAGCGGCGAGAAGGTGTAGGTGGCCCACTCGCCCAGGCCGGTGAGCGCGACGAACGTCGCGACCGCGGCCAGCTCGCCGGCGCGGCGGCGCGCCGCCTCGGTGGCGACCAGCACGAGCCAGCCGGTCAGCGCGGCCGGCAGCGCGAACGGCAGCGCCAGCGCCAGCGGCAGCGGCGCGGTCATGATCTTGCCGACCTGGATCGTCGTCGCGATCGTCAGCACCGCGAGCACCAGCAGGCGCGTCCGCCAGCGCTCGGCGCGGCGCATGACGACCAGGAACGGCACCGGCGCGATCCACGCGGCCAGCGGCACGCCCCAGCGGTAGGCGGCGATCACGACCAGCGCCGCGCCGAGCGCGAGCCACGCGCGGGTCGACAGCGCGCCGGCCAGCGGCGACGACGAGGACGACAGCACCGGAGCTTTCATGACGGATCCTTTCCGGCCGTGGCGGCGAGCCCGGCCCACACGATCGCGAGCTGCGCCCGGTACGCGGCGGCGATCGCCGCGGGCGCGCGGCGGGCCAGGAGCAGCGGCACGCCGAAGAACACCGAGGTCAGCGCGAGGAACGCGGCGCTGTCGTCGACGTCGGCCGGCAGCTCGCCGCACGCGCGGGCGGCGGCGATGCGCGGCGGCAACAGGCCGTCGAGCCCGAGCGCGTCGATCGCGTCGACGCCGGGGCGGTCGGGGAACGCCAGCCGCTTCTCGAGCGCGGTCAGCGGCGGCGGGGTGGCCTTGCCGCTCAACCGCGCCTGCACCGCGATCACCTCGCCCATCACCCGCGGCGCGCGCGCGACGTCGGCCGCGGTGGCGTCGAAGATCGCGGTGATCGCCGCGCGCGGGCCGTGGCGGTCGGCGGCGGCGGCGTGCCAGCCGGCGTCGATCGACCACAGCTGCACGAAGTAGACGGCGAGATCGGTCTTGGTCGGGAAGTGGTTGTAGAAGGTCGCCTCGGAGACGTCGGCGGCCTCGGCCAGCTCCCGGACGTTGATCTCCTCCAGCGGGCGCTCGGCCAGGCGCTCGCGCAGGGCGGCGAGGAGCGCCAGGCGGGTCTGGGCCAGCTTGCGGTCGCGGCGTCCGTCAGTCACAAATGTATAGTTAACTCTAAAAATATAGTTGTCTACACAAATTCGAGAGGGGAGCCGCCGATTTCGCCCAAGTGCATGATTCAAAAGCAGTTCGCCCGTTGTATCGTGGTGGTCTTGGCCGCGCCGTCCTCCCCCGTAGCCCGTCGCGGCAACCCTCGCGCCGGTGAGGGCTGGTCGATCGTCGGCCTGATCGGCGCCCTCGCGCTGCTGCTGTTCGCCGCGCTCCTGCGCACCGCGCCGCCACCGGATCCGATGCCGGCCCACCCGCTGCGCGCGATCGGCGGCGGCCTGTGCCTCTTGGCCGTCGTGGTCGCCGCCACCGCCACCGAGCTGCTGCGCGGCGACGCGCGGCGGCGGCCGTTCATCTCCGAGGTGCTGGCCGCGTACCGCCGCACCGGCCGCGGCGCGTCGCGCTCGTGGGCCGCGTGGACCGGCTCGCTCCTGGCCAACGCGCTGATGCTGCTGGGCGCGATGGTGTTCCTGCTCGACGCGCTCCGCCTCGACGGCGCGCTGCGGCTCGCGGTGGTCGCCACGGCGCTGACGCTGATCGCGGTGGTCGTCGTGCCGCTGCGCCCCGTCGACGATCCGTGCCGCGTCGCGCGGCTGACCGACTACGGTCACCCGGTGGCGGCCGCCGCGTTCTACGCCGCGGCGATCGCGCTGTCGTGGATCGCTCGCCCCCACCTCGGCGTCGCCGGCCAGGTGTTCGCCGCGCTGCACATCGCCAGCTCGCTGGCGCTGATCGCGCTGGCGTGGATCACGTCGGTCCTCGAGTACCGCGGGCTGGCCGGGCTGTGGCCGCCCGGGCTGCGGGTGCTGCTCGACGTGCGGGCCGGCAGCCGCGCCCGCTGGGTGCGCTACTGGCAGTGGCCGACCACCGCGCTGGCCGGGCTGGCGCTGGCGGCGGGGGCGCTCGGCCTGTAGCCCCACGGCCTGCGGGAATCTCGCGCGGCTGGCGTCGGTACTACGCGCGTAGTAGAATGGGCCTGCGGCGCGCGCCGCGTGCTAGCTTGCCGCCGATGTCGACCGACCTGATCCTCCGCCGCCACCCGTCGTGGGCGGGCCCCAAGGGCCCGGTGGTGCTGGCCATCCTCGACGGCGTGGGCCTGGGCAAGGGCGACGCCGCCGACGCGGTCAAGCTGGCCCGCACCCCGGTGCTCGACGAGCTGCTGGTGCCCGGCCGGTTCGTCGCGCTGCGCGCCCACGGCACCGCGGTGGGGCTGCCGTCCGACGACGACATGGGCAACAGCGAGGTCGGCCACAACGCGCTCGGCGCCGGCGTGGTCCACGCCCAGGGCGCGCTGCTGGTCGGTCGCGCGATCGCCTCGGGCGCGCTGTACGCGGGCGCCACCTGGCAGGCCTTGATCGAGCGCGGCCGCAAGGGCGGTGCGCTGCACTTCCTCGGGCTCCTGTCCGATGGCAACGTCCACTCGCACCAGGATCACCTCGAGGCGATGCTGCGGCAGGCGGCGGCGGCCGGCGTCAAGCGCCTCTACGTCCACGTCCTGCTCGACGGCCGCGACGTCGCGCCGACCTCGGCGCTGACCTACGTCGATCGGCTCGAGACCGTGCTCGGCCACCTGCGCGCCAGCGGCCTCGACGCCCGCATCGCCTCGGGCGGCGGCCGGATGATCACGACGATGGATCGCTACGAGGCCGACTGGCGCATCGTCGAGCGCGGCTGGCGCGCCCACGTGCTGGGCGACGGCCGCCGGTTCGCCAGCGCCGCCGTCGCGGTGGCGACGTTCCGCGACGAGCACCCCGGCATCATCGATCAGGACCTGCCGCCGTTCGTGATCGCCGACGACCGCGGGCCGGTGGCGCCGATCGTCGACGGCGACGGCGTCGTGATGTTCAACTTTCGCGGCGATCGCGCGATCGAGATCACCCGCGCGTTCGACGACGCGGTGTTCGCGAAGTTCGATCGGGTGCGCCACCCCGACGTGTTCTACGCCGGCATGATGGAGTACGACGGCGACCTGCACCTGCCGCGTCACTACCTGGTGTCGCCGCCGCAGATCGAGCGCACGATGGGCGAGCTGCTCGCCGCCACCGGCGTGACCCAGCTGGCGATCTCCGAGACCCAGAAGTACGGCCACGTGACGTACTTCTGGAACGGCAACAAGAGCGGCATGTTCGACGAGGCCACCGAGACCTACGTCGAGATCCCGTCGGACCAGGTGCCGTTCGAGCAGCGGCCGTGGATGAAGGCCGCCGAGATCACCGACCGGCTGATCGCCGAGCTGGCCACCGGCCGCCACCGCTTCGCCCGCGTCAACTACGCCAACGGCGACATGGTCGGCCACACCGGCCACTTCGACGCCACGGTGATGGCGGTCGAGGCGGTCGACCTCCAGCTGGCCCGGCTGCGCCACGCGGTCGACGCGCTGGGCGGCGTGCTGGTGGTCACGGCCGATCACGGCAACGCCGACGAGATGTTCCAGCGCGGGAAGGGCGGGGCGATCGAGCGCGACAAGGTCACCGGCGTGCCGGTGGCCAAGACCAGCCACACGCTGGCGCCGGTGCCGTTCGCGATCCACGATCGCCTCGCCGGCGACCGCTACGCGCTCGACCCGGCCCGTGCCGCGGGCGCCGGCATCGCCAGCGTCACCGCCACCTGCCTCGAGCTTCTCGGCTACACTGTCCCGACCGACCTGGCGCCTTCGCTCGTGAGGTTCGCATGACCCGCCCCCGCCTGTTCCTCGTCCTCGCCCTCACCGTCGTCGCCGCGGCGCTCACCGTCGGCGCCTGCGCCAGCAAGTCGGCCGAGGCCTCGTGCTCGACCGCCGACGAGTGCCTGCCGTCGGTCGACTACACCGACATCAACAAGCAGCCGTTCAAGCACGAGGCGCTGGCCGGCAAGATCGTCGTCGTGAACTTCTGGGCCACCTGGTGCGGCCCGTGCAAGAAGGAGATCCCGGCCTTCAACCGCACCTACCTCGCGTACAAGGACAAGGGCGTCGAGTTCCTGGGCGTGCTCTACGACAACCAGGTCGACGACGCCGGGCTGCTCAACTTCATGAGCGACTACGAGATGACCTACCCGGTCATCCGCGCCGACCGCCCGGTGCTGGAGGCCTACGCCTACCCGCGCGCGCTGCCGACCACCTTCGTCTACGACAAGCGCGGCAAGCTGATCGCCAAGCACGCCGGCCCGATGAGCGACGTCGATCTCAAGGCGAAGCTCGACGAAGCGATCGCGGCGAAGTAACGGGCTTCAGCTCCGCGCAACGTCTCGGTCACACCCTCGCGGCGTGCCGCCCGCCCGTGAAACCTCCGACGGCGCCCACGCGTCGAAGCGCACGTCGATGTCGTCCCCGTCCCCGTCCCGCCTGCTCGTCGCGCTGCTCCTCGCCGGGGCCGCGCCGGCGCTCGCGCAGCCCGCCGCGGCGCCGCCGCCTCCCGCCGCCGCGCCGGCCACCGTGCTCGGCGTGGTCCACGACCGCACCGGCGGCCCGATCGCCGGCGCCACCGTGCGCACCGATCCCGGCGGCGTGACCGCCACCACCGACGCCGCCGGTCAGTTCGCGATCGCCGTGGCGCCGGGCGACGTGCTGGTGGTCGACGCGCCCGGCTTCGAGGCGGCGCTGGTCGCGATCGAGGGCGACGGCGCGATCGACGTCGAGCTGGTGCCGCTGGCGACCGTCGGCGAGGTCATCGAGCTGACCGACACCAAGCCCAAGGAGGTCGCCGGCGCGGTCAGCCTGACCCGCGAGGAGCTGGCGACGTTGCCCGGCACCGGCGGCGACCTGCTGGCGTCGCTCGACGCGCTGCCCGGCGTGACCGACCCGTCGGGGTTCGGCGGCGGCGGCAACCAGGGCGTGATCATCCGCGGCTCGGCCCCCGAGGACTCGCGGATCCTCCTCGACGGCTTCGACATCCCGCAGCTCTACCACTTCCTCAACCGCTCGATCATCCCGACCCGCGCGGTGGCCGGGCTCGACTACCTGCCGGGTGGCTTCGACGTGAAGTACGGCCGCGCGTCGTCGGGCATCGTCTCGGTCACGTCGCGCGGCGGCGGCGACGAGGTCGAGGGCGCCAGCGAGGTGTCGGTGATCGACGCCAGCGTGCTCGGGTCGAGCCCGATCGGCGACGACGGCAAGCTGCTGGTGTCGTTCCGGCGCTCGTACATCGACGCGTACCTGCCGGCGCTGCTGCCGCCCGAGGTCGGGCTGGTGACCGCGCCGCGCTACTACGACGGCATCATCCGCGCCGACTGGGACGTGTCCGATCGGCTGCGCGGCGCGCTGACCGTGGTCGGCAGCGACGACCTCACCGAGCTGGTCGCCACCGACGACCAGACCGCCGAGGAGTTCAAGTTTCGCGCCGACACCAAGTTCATCCGCGCGATCGCCGCCGGCTACTGGCGCGGCGATCACGGCCTGATGGTCGACGTCGGCCTGTCGACGCTGGCGCAGGGCGTGTCGTTCGAGTTCAGCGATCAGTTCTTGAACGTCACCCAGCTGTCGATCGCCGGGCGCGCCGAGGTCAGCAAGCGCTACCCGACGCTGGCCGGCCTGACCGACGTGGTCGTGCGCGGCGGCGCCGAGTTCGATCCGCGCCGCGCGACGATCGATCTGCGCCTGAACCAGGGCCGCGACGAGGGCGAGGCCGACACCGGCATGGACGGCCCGCTGCAGACCTTCGACGACACCGTCTGGCTGACCGATCTGGCCGCGTGGAGCGCCATCGAGGCCAGCCTGGCGCCGGAGCTGCGGTTCTCGGCCGGCGTGCGCGTCGACGCGTTCGTGCGCAACGGCGCCTACCCGGTGCAGCCGCGCGGCGAGCTGACCTACCGCCCCGACGCGCGCACCAAGCTGCGCCTGGCCGCCGGGCGCTACACCCGCCCCGCCGAGTTCCAGAGCGAGCTGCTGGCGCCGGCGCTCGAGCCCGAGAGCGCGACCCAGCTGACGCTCGGCGGCGAGCGCACGATCGGGCGCCACGGCAACGTCCAGCTGACGGTCTACGACACCGAGCGCACCGACATGATCACCCGCGACGCGATGGGGCAGCTGCGCAACCAGGGCCGCGGGCGCAGCTACGGCGTCGACGTGCTCGGCAGCTACCGCACCGAGCGCTGGTTCGGCTGGCTGTCGTACTCGCTGTCGCGCTCGACCCGGCGCGACACCGCGACCTCGGTCGAGCGGTTGTTCGACTACGACCAGACGCACGATCTGGTGGCCGCGGTGTCGTACAAGACCCGCTCGAAGCGCTGGCAGTTCGGCGGCAAGTGGACCTACACCTCGGGCCAGCCGACGACGCCGGTGCTGGGCGCGTTCTACGACAGCGATCAGGATCTGTTCCTGCCGATCAACGGCGCGGTCAACTCCGAGCGGCTGCCGTCGCACCACCAGCTCGACCTGCGCGTCGACCACTTCTGGCGCTTCGAGGACTGGACGCTGTCGGCGTTCCTCGACGTGAGCAACGCGTACCTCAACGCCAAGGTCGAGCAGTACCAGTACAACTTCGACTACTCGCAGCGGGCCGAGATCGCGGGCCTGCCCATCGTGCCGTCGATCGGCCTGCGAGGTGAGCTGTGACGCGGGCCGCGATCCTGATCGCGGTGGTCGCGCTGGCCGCCGGCTGCAACGACCTCAGCCAGCGCTGGGAGCTCGATCACGCGCGGGTGCTGGCGGTGCGGCTGTCGGCGCCGGGCCTGGCCCCGGGCGAGGTCGCGACGGTCGACGCGCTGGTGGTCGACGACGCCGGCGCGCCGACGGTGGTCGCGCCGCGGCTGGTCGGGCTGGCGGACCCCGCCGACGCCGCGGTGCTGCGCGTCGCGCCTGACGGCGCTGGCTGGACCGTCACCGCCGGCGACGCCGCCGCGATCGCCGCGGCCCGCGCCGCCGCCGGGCTGACCGACGATCAGCCGCTGGCGATCTCGCTGGGCGCGGTGGTGACGATCGCCGGCGTGGATCACGTCGCGACCAAGCAGGTCCGCCTGGGCGAGGCGCTGGCCAACCCGCCGACGCCGGTCGTCCACGTCGACGGCGTGGCCGCCGGCGACGCGCCGGTGCCGGTCGCGCGCGACCGCGACATCGCGCTGACGCTCGCCGGCGTCGCGCCCGCCGACGACCTCGCGTTCGACTGGCTGACCTCGACCGGCGCGCTGACCCACAGCGAGACCGCCGCGGCGACGCTGGTCGTGGCGCCCGACGACGCCCCCAGCGGCCACGTCGTCGCGATCGTGCGCTCCGACGCCGGCGGCGCGGCGTGGGCGACCGCGGCGATCGCGGCGCCGTGACGCGCACGCTCCACCCGCGGTCGGCGCGTCAATGCCAGAAGCCGACCGCGAGGCCGGCGTTGCCGAACGCGCGCGCGAAGTCGGCGGTGACGCCGGCGCGGATGCGGTAGCGCCGCGACCACGCGCGCACGCTGACCACCGCGACCTCGACGCCGCCGGTGGCGTGGACCCGGCCGCCGACGCCGGCGAAGCGCGCCGGCTCCCAGTAGCTGCCGCCGCGCAGGCGCACGCGGCCGGGCAGCGCCTCCCACTCGACGCCGCCGCGCAGCCACCACGACGCGGCGCGCCCCGACGGCTGCCACTGCTTGCGGGCGAACGCCTCGAGGCCCATGCCGCCCGCGACCGGGCCGGCCACCACCAGATCGGCCGCGACGATCACCTGCCGCTCGTCGCGGAAGCGGCCGCCGACCCACTGGTTCCACGCGGTCGGCGCGAACCGCCACGCCACGCCGACGCCGACCTGCCACGGCACCTCCACCCGCTGCGGCAGGATGTAGCCGGCGCAGTCGGACGGGTCGCACGCCGCGGTCTCGACGTCCTTGCCCGGCACCGCCAGCGACGCCACCGCGCCGATCCGCAGCGCGCGATGGAACGGGCGGTACAGCCCGCCGACCTCGAGGCCGCTGCCGACCAGCGCGAACATCGGCTGGGCGCCCTCGACGTCGAGGCGCCCGACCCGGACCGCCGCGCCGACCGACCAGGTCTCGTCGCCGGGCGCGTAGCCCACCGCGAGCTTGCCCACCGAGGTCGACGCGGTCAGCGCGCCGTCGGGCGTCGGCAGGCCGACAGTGGCGGCGCCGCCGACGATCGCGACGCCCCACGGGCCGTAGACGCCGGCGATGCCGAAGCTGGTCCGGCGATCGTCGCGGTCGGCGTCGGCCAGGCCGTTGTTGTCGAAGTCGCTGGCCACCACCGCCGACAGCGCGTCGAGGTGGAAGTCCCAGTCCCAGCGCTCGGTCGAGGTCGCCGGGCGCACCGCCGGCGCCGCCGGGTTGGCCAGCGTGCCGGCCGAGCCCTCGGCGGTCGCCAGCTGCACGCCGCCCATGCCGACGATGCGCGCCGAGCCGATCGCCGCGCCGTCGTACAGATCCAGCGTCCACGCCCGATCGGTGATCGGCGGCAGCGCCTGGGCGCGGGCGGTGGCGACGCTCGCGCCCAGCGCGATCAGCGCGATCCCGGCGATCCGCGTCGGCACCGCCGCGCGGACGATCATCGCGCGAGCTGCGCCAGCAGCGCGGCGCGGGCCGCGGCGTCGAGCGAGCGATCGAGGGCCGCGCACAGCACCTCCTCCTCGTCGTCGTGCGCGCCCAGCGCGGCGTGCAGCGCGGCCTTGGCCTGCAGCGCGTGGCCCTGATCGTGGGCGGCGGCCGCCGCCGACAGCGCGGTCACCAGCTCGACGATCTCCGCGTGCTGGCGGTGCATCGCCCCCAGCAGCTCGAGGTCGGCCACCGGCGAGCGCGCGAACGCCGGGAACAGGTAGTCCTCCTCGAGCTGCGCGTGGTGGCGCAGCGCCGTGGCCAGCGCGGTCGCGGCGTCGGCCGCCATCGCCAGCCGCCCGGCGTCGAGGTGCATCGCCGTGGTGGCGAGTCGGCCGTCGATCGCCTCGTGCTGCTCGCTCATCTTGTCGGCGATGCTCGGGGCCACGCGTCCAGTCTACAACACTGCTACGCTGCGCGCGCCATGGGTCGCTTCGCCGATCGCGTCCGGTCGCTGCCGCGCCTGGGGCTCGGGGTGTCCACCGAGTACGGCGCCGGCGACGCCCCGGGCGCGCTCGACGTGGCGGCGCTGCGCGCGGCCCACCCGGAGTTCGCCGGCTTCCTCGAGCTCGGGGTCGAGGTCGCCAAGGGCCTCGACGCCCACGCGGCACGCTGGATCGCCGCGGGCCTGCCCACCACCTACCACTTCCTCGACGTCAACCTCGACGAGCCCGACGACCTCGACCCGGCGTGGCTGGCCGCGGTGACCCGCCTGGCGCACGACGCCGGCGCGGCCTGGCTGTGCGGCGACGCCGGGTGGTGGCACTTCGGCGCCCGCGATCGCAGCCACATGCTGCTCTTGCCGCCGGTCTTGACCGCCAGCGCCGCCGACGCGCTGGCCGACGGCATCGTCGCGCTGCGCGAGGCCACCGGCTTCGAGGTGCTGCCCGAGACCCCACCCGGGCAGGTGTTCGTCGGCGATCTCGACCTGCTGCCGTTCTTCGCGCGGGTGTGCGAGCGCGCCGACACCGGGCTCCTGCTCGACTGCGCGCACCTGGCGATCTACCAGCGGGTCATGGGCCGCGCGCCGACCGACGGGCTCGACGCCTTCCCGCTCGACCGCGTCGTCGAGCTGCACGTCGCCGGCGGCACCGAGGGCGAGGTCGACGGCTACCGGTTCGTCGAGGACGATCACGTGCCGCGGCTCCTGCCCGCGACCTGGGACATCTACCGCCACGTCGCCGCGCGCGCCCCCAACCTCAAGGCGGTGGTGTTCGAGTGCGAGCGCAACCCGCTGGCCGCGTGCGTCGCGCCGTTCGCGCAGGTCGCCGAGGTGTGGCGGTGAGCGCGGCCGGCGTGCAGCGCGTCGTCGTGCGCATGCTGTTCGATCCGCGGTTCCGCGACGCCGTCTACGCCGATCCCGCGGCGGCGCTGGCCGCCACCGACCTCACCGCCGAGGAGCGCGGCTGGGTGGTGCGCCCCGACCGGCGCGCCTACGCCACCGACACGACGCGGCAGGCGCGCGCGCTCTTGGCGCTGGCCGAGGAGCTGCCGGCGGCCACCGCCTGGGCGCGCGCCGCGGGTCGCGATCCGGCCGGCTTCTTCGCCAGCCCGGCGTGGCACGGCTGCGTCGAGGCGCGCGGCGTGATGACGCTGGCCTACGCCGCGTGGCTCGCCGACGGCGCCGACGCGGCGCTGACGACGCTGGTCGCGCTCGAGGCGGCCGTGGCGCGCGGACGACGCGGGCTGGGCGGTCCGCGCGGCGCCGCCGCCACCGTCGCGCTGGCCCCGGGCGCGGCGCTGGTCGCGACCACCGAGGGCGCGCTGGCGTGGTGGGACGCGGTGCGCGGCGCCGCCGCCGCCGGGACGCCGCTGCCGCCGCCGGTCGACGGCCCGCCGTGCGTCGTGCTGATCGCGGTCGCCACCGACGGCGCCAGCACCGCCGAGGTGCTGGCCGAGGGCCTGGCCGAGCTGCTGGCCGCCGCCCAGACGCCGCAGCCGCGGGCCGCGCTCGAGGCGGCCGGTCAGGCGCTCGGCCTCGACGCCGCCGACGCCACCGAGATCGTCGACGAGTTGCTCGCCAGCGACGTGTTGATCGCGCGCTGATGAGGCAAGATCGCGGCGTGCAGCCGTTCCTCGAAGGCATCCGCGTGCTCGATCTGTCGCGCCTGCTGCCGGGCCCGTTCCTCACGATGGTGCTGGCCGATCTCGGCGCTGACGTCGTGAAGATCGAGGACCCGAAAGTCGGCGACTACCTGCGGGTGTTCCCGCCGACCAAGGGCGGCGTCGCCGGGCGCTACCTCGCGGTCAACCGCGGCAAGCGCTCGCTGGCGCTCGATCTCAAGCAGCCGGCCCACCACGCCGCGTTCTTGAAGATGGTCGAGCAGGCCGACGTCGTCGTCGAGAGCTTCCGCCCCGGCGTCATGGCCAAGCTCGGCCTCGGCTACGACGTGCTGGCCGCGCGCAACCCCAGGATCGTCGTGTGCTCGATCAGCGGCTACGGCGCGACCGGGCCGTACGCGCACCGGGCCGGCCACGACCTCAACTACGTCGGCCTCGCCGGCGTGCTGGCGATGGGCGCCGAGGCCCCGGGCCACGGCCCGGCGATGCCCGGCGTGCAGATCGCCGATCTCGCCGGCGGCGCGCTGTGGAGCGCCACCGGCATCCTGGCCGCGCTGCTCGGCCGCGAGCGCACCGGCCGGGGCGCGCACCTCGACATCTCGATGACCGAGGGCGCGCTGGCGCTGCTGGCCGCCGAGCTGGGCAACCTCGACTGCGGGGCGCGACCGACCCGCGCGGCCGAGACGCTCAACGGCGGCGTCGCCTGCTACGGCGTCTACCGCACCGCCGACGACCGCTACCTGTCGGTCGGCGCGCTCGAGCCCAAGTTCTACGTGGCGTTCTGCACCGCGATCGGCCGCAAGCCCGACGTCAGCGACCTCGTCGCGCCGCCGGCGCGCCAGGCCCAGATCCGCGCCGAGATCGCCGCGGTGCTCGCCACCCGCACCCGCGACGAGTGGCTCGGCGTGCTCGCCGCCCACGACTGCTGCTGCGAGCCGGTGCTCGAGCTCGACGAGCTGGCCGCCCACCCGCTGCACGTCGCCCGCGAGGTGTTCTTCACCCTCGACGGCGGCGCGCTGGGCCCGATCGCCCAGGTCCGCACGCCGCTGGGCACCCCGGCCGCGCCGCGGCTGCCGCCGACGCTGGGCGCCCACAGCCGCGAGGTGCTGGCCGAGTACGGCCTCGACGCCGATCAGATCGCCGCGGTGTGCGGATGAGCGACGCCCGGGCGTGACCGCCGGCGCGCCCGGTCGTATGGTCCGCGCATGATCGACCACGTCAGCATCTACGTGACCGACCCGGCGGCCGCCGCGCCGCTCTACGCCAAGGCGCTCGCGCCGCTCGGCTACCAGATCATCATGCAGTTCCCCGACGCCAGCGCGCCGGTGGCGGTCGGGCTCGGCGAGAAGGGCAAGCCCGACCTGTGGCTGATCAAGGGCGACCCGTCGGTGCAGAAGCAGCACGTCGCGCTCCGCGCCGCCACCCGCAGCGTGGTCCGGGCGTTCTACGACGCCGCGCTGGCCGCGGGTGCAAAGGACAACGGCGCCCCCGGCGTGCGGGCGATGTACCACCCGCACTACTTCGGCGCGTTCGTGCACGACGCCGACGGCCACAACCTCGAGGTGGTCTGCCACGATCCGTACCTCGAGTAGGTCGGCCGCCCACGGACTGGCGAGCGCGCGCCGACCGAAGGTAGAATTTCGGGGATGCCGCCGGGGTCGCGTCCAGCCACGCTGTCGGTCGGCGCGATCGCGGAGTTCCTGTCGTCGACCGCGCTGTTCCGGCAGGTCGACCGCGCGCTGATCGACAAGGTCGCGCCGCACCTGCCCGCCGCCGAGCACGACGCCGGCGCGACGATCGTCCGCGCCGGCAGCCCCGACGCCGGGATCGGCGTGCTGGTCGCCGGTCGAGCCGCGGTGCGCCAGGTCAACGCCTCGACCGGCGCCGCCACCGTGCTCGAGGAGCTGCGCATCGGCGACTTCTTCGGCGAGGTCGCGGCGCTGCTGGGCACCGCGCAGTCGCACGAGATCCACGCCGTCGAGGCGTGCACCACCTTGACGATCGGCAAGGAGGTGATGGCCCAGCTGCTGGGCAAGGTCGCGCCGTTCGCCCACGCGCTGGCGCGGCGGACCGCGATGCGCTCGGTGCAGGCGTCGGTGGCGGCGCTGCGCGGCGGCCACGGCACCGCGCCGCCGCCGGTGGCGACCGCCGCGCCGACCGCGGCCGCGGCGCCGGCGCCGAGCGACGACGGCGGCCCGCGCATGGTCCGGGTCTCGGCCTACGAGATCAACGACAAGCTGTTGCAGGTCATCCCGGCCCGCACGATCGCGATGCAGCGGCTGCTGCCCCTCGAGCTGCGCGGCAAGGTGCTGACCGTCGGCATGGTCGACCCGTGGAACGGCCCGGCCCAGAACGAGCTGCGTCGGCTCCTGACCACCGTGGACCTGCAGTTCGTCGCGATCTCGGCCGACGACTTCAACGAGGCCTTCGTCCGGCTGCGCATCGACCCCGCGGTGTCGAACCGCCAGCTCGCGCCGGTGACGACGCCGGAGAGCCTACAGTTCGAGATCAACGTCGACGAGCCGCCGACCAAGCAGGTCAACGTCATCGGCGACGAGGTCGTGCAGCTGGCCAACCGGCTGATCTGCGCGGCGATCGATCGCCAGGCGTCCGACGTGCACATCGAGGGCGAGCCGACCGGCGTCAAGGTGCGGTTCCGGGTCGGCGGCGCGCTGCAGGACTGGGAGACGCTGGTCGCGCAGTCGTTCGCCAAGGGCCTGGTGGCGCGGCTCAAGGTGCTGGCCGGCCTCGACATCACCGAGCGGCGGCTGCCCCAGGACGGCCGCATCGGGCTGCGGGTCGGCCGCCGCGAGATCGACCTCCGCGTCGCGACGATGCCGACCCTGCGCGGCGAGAAGGTCGTGCTGCGGCTGTTCGAGGCGGCCAACATGCTGCGGCCGCTCGAGTCGATCTTCGTCGAGCCCAAGACGCTGGCCATCGTGCGCGCCGCGCTCGATCGGCCGTACGGCGCGATCGTCGTCGCCGGCCCCACCGGCTCGGGCAAGAGCTCGACGCTCTACGCCTGCCTCAACGAGCGCAAGAAGTCGCGGCCCGACACCAACACCGTCACCGTCGAGGATCCCATCGAGTACCGGCTGGGCGGGGCCACCCAGGTGCAGGTCAACCACGCGGTCGACCTGGGCTTCGCGCGCATCCTGCGCGGCATGCTGCGCCAGGACCCCGACGTGATCATGGTCGGCGAGGTGCGCGACGGCGACACCGCGCAGCTCGCGCTCGAGGCGGCGATGACCGGGCACCTGCTGCTCACGTCGATGCACGCCAACACCGCGATCGCCGCGCTGCAGCGGCTCGAGAACCTCGGCTGCCCGCGGCCGCTGATCGCGCAGTCGCTGGCGCTGGTGCTGGTGCAGCGGCTGGCGCGCAAGCTGTGCCCGCGCTGCGTCAAGACCGAGGTGCCGCCGCCGCTCTTGCTCGACAGCCTCGCGGCGCGCGGCCTCGCCGACAAGGCCGCGCCGGTGCCGATGCCGCGCGCGGTCGGCTGCGGCGAGTGCAACGGCACCGGCTGGAGCGGCCGGGTCGCGGTGCTCGAGGCGTTCGAGCTGAAGGACAACGCCCGCAACATGCTCATGGCCGGCAGCTCGCTGGGCGACATCGAGAAGCAGGCGGTCGACGCCGGCGTGCTGCTGCCGTTCCGGCGCTACGCCGGCGTGCTGATGGCGCGCAACCTGATCGCGCCCAGCGAGGCGCTCCTGGTGGTGACCTGATGGACGCGCTGACCTCGCCGGGCGGGCTGGCGGTCGTCGGCGTCGTGCTCGCGTTGCTGGTCGGCCTGCTGGTGCTGAGCCGGCGCGGCGGCGGCACCGCGGCCCGCGACGCGCTGGTCAAGCGCGGGCGCTACGGCGAGGCCGCGCGGATGGCGGCCGACGCCGGCGACTTCGCGGTGGCCTTCGATCTGTACCTGCGGGCCCAGGAGCCCGAGAACGCGGCGGCGATCGCGGTCAAGCGCGGCGACCTGCGGCAGGCGGCCGAGCTGTACGAGCGCGCGGCCAACTGGGAGCGCGCGGTCCACTTCTACCAGCGCGCCGGCATGGGGCCGAAGGCCGACGACCTGCGCGCCGCGCACCTGGCGCCGGCGGCCGCGCCGCGCACCCGCGGCGGCAGCGATCCGCCGCGCTCGCGGGCCCACGAGCTCGAGGCGCGCTACCGCCAGGCGGCCAGCGCCGGCGCGACCACCGACGCCGCGAAGGTCGAGCTGCAGCGCCAGGCCCGCGACGCCGCCGACGCGCTCCTCGCCGAGGGCGAGCTGGCCCGCGCCGCCGAGATCTACGCCGACGCCGGCCTCGAGGACGAGGCCGTGCACCTGTACGTCAACGTGCTGGGCCAGCCCGGGCGCGCCGCGCCGCTGGTCGCCCGCCGCGGCAACCACCAGCGCGCCGCCGAGCTGTACGAGCTGGCCGGCGAGCTCGAGCGCGCCGCGGTCGCGTGGGTCGACGTCGCCAAGGGCTCGCCGCGGCCCGACAGCTTCCTCGAGCGCATCGGCGAGCTGTCGCCCAAGGTCGCGCTCGGCTACGTCGAGCAGGAGCTGGGCGGGCGGCCGCTGTCGAAGGCGACCGCCGAGTGGCACTACCAGCGCGCCAAGCTGACCGCCGCCGGCGGCGACGCCGCGCGCGCGCAGGAGTACTTCGAGCAGCTGCAGGCGATCGTCGGCCCGTACCGCGACGTCGAGGAGCGGCTGCGCGGCCTGGCGCTGCCGGCGCCGGCGCCGGCGCCGCGGGCCAAGACCATGCAGGGGCCCGGCTCGAACCTCGATCCGACCCAGATCGAGCTGCTGGCGTCGCAGGTGGCCGAGGCCGCCGCCCAGCAGCTCAAGCGCCGGGTCGAGCTGTCGGCGCTGCCCGAGGCCGGCGCGTCGCCGTCGCACGTCGTGCGCACCGAGATCCGCGTGATCGGCCTCGAGCAGGCGCCGCTGGTGGCCGGGCTGCTCGACGACAGCGCCGTGCTCGCCGCGCGCCACGGCGTCGGGCTCGACGCGCTCAAGCGCTTCACCGGCGGGCGGCCGTGCGACCTCGGCAACATCGAGGTCTACTACCGGCTCGGGCTGTACTACCTGGCCCACGGCAACTACGACGACGCGCTCGCCGCGTTCGACGCGGTCGAGGACACCTCGCCGGCCTACCGCGACGCGTGGAAGCGCGCCGAGGAGATCCGCGCGTGGAAGAAGGCGCTGGGCAAGGTCACGCGGCTGGCCGAGAGCGACGCCAGCCCGGGGCGCGAGCGCTACCAGCTGCGCGGCGAGCTGGGCCGCGGCGGCATGGCGGTGGTCTACCGCGCGTACGACACCGCGCTCGAGCGCGACGTCGCGCTGAAGTTCTTGTCCGAGGAGCTGTCGACGCAGCCCGGCATCCGCGAGCTGTTCCAGCGCGAGGCCCGCGCCGTCGCCGCGCTCAACCACCCCAACATCGTCACGGTCCACGACACCGGCTACCTCCAGGGCCGGGCCTTCTTGTGCATGGAGTTCATCGAGGGCCAGTCGGTCGAGGCGCTGATGACCAAGGGCCCCGGCCTGACGATCATCGAGTGCGTGCGCATCGCCAAGCAGGTGCTCGACGCGCTGGCCTACGCCCACGGCAAGCAGATCATCCACCGCGACATCAAGCCGGCCAACATGATGCGCACCGAGGAGGGGCTGGTGAAGCTGATGGACTTCGGCCTGGCCAAGTCGCTGGCCGAGGGCAAGAAGCAGTCGGTGATCGCCGGCACGCCGGCGTACATGCCGCCCGAGCAGCTCGCCGGCGGCGACATCGACCACCGCTGCGATCTGTTCTCGGTGGCGGTCAGCCTGTACGAGATGCTGACCGGGCGGCTGCCGTTCGAGGGCTTCGAGCGCATGACCGCGCCGCCGCCGGTCAGCGAGCTGGTGCCGGCGGTGCCGGCGCCGCTCGACGAGGCGATCACCCGGGGCCTGGCCTACCGCGCCGGCGATCGCTGGGCCACCGCCGCCGAGATGAACGCGCGCCTGAAGCCGGTGCTCGACGCGGTCGATCAGATGGTCGCCGAGAAGGCCGCGGCGGCGAGCAAGCGGCTGGCGAGCGCGAAGACGGAGATCGTGCGCTAGCTGCGTGGACTGGATCGGGCACGGGCACGGGCACGGGCACGGGCACGTGGCAGGTTCAGCCCTTCACGCACACCACCTGGCGCAGCGTGTGGACGATCTCGACCAGGTCGGCCTGCGCCGCCATGACCGCGTCGATCGGCTTGTACGCCGCCGGCGTCTCGTCGATGACCTCGGCGTCCTTGCGGCACTCGATGCCGGCGGTGGCGGCGGCGTGGTCGGCCACCGAGAACCGCCGCTTGGCGTCGTTGCGGCTCATCGCCCGGCCGGCGCCGTGGCTGCACGAGCAGTAGCTGTCGGGGTTGCCCTTGCCGCGGACGATGAACGAGCGCGCGCCCATCGAGCCGGGGATGATGCCGAGGTCGCCCAGCCGCGCGCGCACCGCGCCCTTGCGGGTGATCAGCACGTCCTTGCCGAAGTGGCGCTCGCGCGCGACGTAGTTGTGGTGGCAGTTGACCGCGTGCTCGCCGCGGGTGAGCGGGCGGACGTGCTCGCCCAGCACCGCCAGCACCGCGTCCATCATCAGCCGGCGGTTGGCGGCGGCGTAGGCCTGCGCCCACTCGACCGCGGCGACGTAGTCGTCGAAGTGCTCGCTGCCCTCGCGCAGGTACGCCAGGTCCTGGTCGGGCAGCTGCTTGATCGCGCGCCGCATGTCGCGCTTGGCCAGCTCGATGAAGTACGTGCCGATGCGGTTGCCGACGCCGCGCGACCCCGAGTGCAGCATCGCCCACACCCGGTCGCGCTCGTCGAGGCAGACCTCGATGAAGTGGTTGCCGGTGCCCAGCGTGCCGAGGTGGTTGACGTCGTTGCCGCGGCCGAGCTTGGGGTGGCGCTCGACCAGCTCGTCGTAGCCGGCCGCGTGCGCGGTCCAGGCCTCGGCGATCCGCGGCGGCAGGCCGCGGCGCCACGCCCCGCGATCGAACTTGCCGCCGTTGTCGCTGCGGCCGTGCGGCACCGCGGCCTCGATCGCGGTGCGGACGCCGTGGAGGTTGTCGGGCAGGTCGCTGGCGGTGAGCGAGGTCTCGACCGCCATCATCCCGCAGCCGATGTCGACGCCGACCGCGGCCGGGATGATCGCGCCGTCGGTGGCGATCACACTGCCGACGGTGGCGCCGATGCCCCAGTGGACGTCGGGCATCGCCGCGACGTGGTGGAACACGATCGGCAGCTTGGCCACGTTCTCCAGCTGGCGGCGGGCCGCCGCCTCGAGCTGGACGCCGTGCACCCAGGCGCGGATCGGCACGCCGTCGGTCTCGATCAGGTCGTACTCCACGGCCGCAGCTTGCCACGGGCGCGCCACGGTCGGGCCAGTCGGTCGGGCCAGCTCGGTCAGGCCCCCGAGGGCACCCGGCACGGGTGAGGCCACGTCGCCGCCGAAAAGGCGCGGCCCGACGGTGACCTGTGTATGATCAGCGCCTCGCATGCGCTCGCTTCGCCTGGCCCTGGTCCCCCTCGTCCTCGTCGCGCTGGCGGTACCGGCGCGCGCCGGCTCGCTCGCGTTGATCGTCTCCGGCGAGCCCGCCAAGCAACCGGTCATCGAGACCACGCTCGCGCCGTGGCTGACCGGCCGCGGCTACGAGGTCGCGGTCGGGACCAAGGATCAGAGCGTCGAGGGCAAGCTGGTCGACTGCTTCGTGCTGACCGACCAGGGCTGCGCCGAGGCCGCGGTCGCCAAGCTCAAGACCGACAACACGCTGTTCGTCATGGTCGAGGTCCACCACGACACCAAGGCCCAGACCGACGAGATCAAGCTGACCGGCTGGCTGTACGGCACCGGTGGCAAGGCGATCGTCGCGCAGAGCGTGTTCTGCCGCGCTTGCCGCAACGACACGCTGGGGCCGACCGCCGAGGATCTGGCCGAGGCGCTGTTCGCGGTGCAGGGGCAAGGCACCGGCATCGTCAAGATCGCCAGCACGCCGTCGGGCGCGCGGGTGCTGATCGACGGCACCCCGGCCGGCAAGACGCCGTGGGAGCAAGGCCTGCGCACCGGGCCGCACACGGTCACCGTCGAGCTGTCCGGCTACCGGACCCAGACCAAGCCGATCGAGATCAAGAAGGACGAGACGCTGCCGGTCGACGTCGCGCTGGTGGCCGAGGGCGGCGGCGGTGGCGGTGGCGGCGGCAAGAACCCGCTGTGGCTCGGCGTCGCCGGCGCGGGCGCCGCGGCGCTGGTCGGCGGCGTGGTGCTGATCACGATGGACGAGGATCCGGTGCCGAACAAGCAGGAGTACTTCGACAGCGCGCCGGGCGGCTACGCGCTGGTCGGCGTCGGCGTCGCCGCGGTGGCCGCCGGCACGTTCCTCTACCTGAAGAGCGGCAAGGCCCCGGCCCGCACCGCGACCGCGTGGCTCGCCCCGGGCGGCGGCGGGGTCGGCGTCGCCGGCTCGTTCTAGCCGTGTGATCGGCGTGACGCCGATCGCGCTTCATCGCCCGGGTCACGAACTGCTTGACCGTCGCGGCGGCTCCGTCCGACGATCGCCTCCCAGCCTCGAGGGAACCATGCGCCTAGCCTCGCTCACCCTGCCGTTCTTCGCCGTGGTGGCGCTCGCCGCCGCGTGCACCAAGACCAACCCCGACTTCTGCGGCAGCGACCCGTGCCCCATCGACGGGCCGCCGTCGATCGACGGCATGACCGGCTGCACCGCCAACCCCGGCATCTGCACCGGCGAGGTCAGCACCTGCCTCAACGACGAGTGCGTCGACTGCGGCACCGCCGCCAACCAGGAGTCGGCCGACTGCTCGGTCGCCGGCATGCCGGTGTGCGGCGCCGACCACGCGTGTCGCGCCTGCGCGGCCGACAGCGAGTGCACCAGCGGCGTCTGTGAGGCCGGGACGTGCATCGCGGCGGCGGAGGTCGCCTACGTCTCGACCACCGGCACCGCGACCACCGGCTGCGACCTCGGCGCGCCGTGCTCGACGATGGCCCAGGCGCTGGCCGCGATCGGCTCGACCCGCCACTACATCAACGTCGCGCCGGGGACGTACTCGGTGTCGGGCGCCACGACGATCAACGCCACCGTGACCATCCGGGCGGACGGCGTGACCTTCGAGCGGTCGACCAACGATCAGATCCTCGACGTCACCGGCGGCAACGTCACGATCATCGGGGCGACGGTCCACAACGCGGTTGGTGGAGGCAACGCCGACGGGATCAAGTGCTCGAACGGCGCGGGGCTGACGCTGCGCAAGGTCATCGTCGACAACAACGACGATCGCGGGATCGAGGCGACCGACTGCCAGTTGACGATCACCCGCAGCGCGATCACCAACAACGGCAAGGGTGGGGTCCGCCTCGTCGACGGGCGCGCCGTGATCACCAACAGCTTCGTGCTCAGCAACGGCGACAACAACGCGACCACCGGCGGCGGTCTGTCCCTGACGCCTTCGCAGAACGGCAGCCGCGTCGAGTTCACCACGATGCGTCGGAACACCGCGATGACCGGCTCGGCTGGCGCGATGGCCTGCGCCGGGTCGCCGATCACGGCCCGCAACAACCTGATCTTCGGCAGCAACAACACCGACGTCGAGGTCAGCGGCGCCAGCTGCACCCACAGCTACTCGATCATCGGCCCCATGAACGCGCCGACCGGCACCGAGGTCCGGATGCTGACCCTCACCGAGGTCGGCTTCGTCGACCCCGCGGTGAACTCGGTCGCCGCGGCCCACATCACCGCCGCCAGCCTCGCCAAGGCGAGCGCCGACCCAGCCAGCGCCGCCGCCGACCTGGCGGGCGACTACGACGGCGACCCGCGGCCCGATCCCACGGGCGGCCGCGCGGACATCGGGGCCGACGAGATCCCGTAGCTCGCAGGTGCTCGCGATCGAGCTGACCCGGCGGCGGGGACTCGACGGCCACCTGACGATCCGCTGGCCCGGTCAGCCGCCGGTGGTCATCGAGGATGAGCTGTGGCACCAGCTCATCCACCTGACCAGGGCGCTGGCCGAGTTGCGCGCCGGCAGGGGCGCCGCCATCCCGTACGCGTCGATGCCCGGCGGCTACCAGCTCGCGGTGGACGGCGACGACGTCGTCATCGCGGGCGACCACGTCGCGACCTGCCGCCTCCCGCGCGCCGCGTTTGCGTCGGCGCTGCTCGCCGCCGCCGATCGCTGGTCGACCGAGGCGATCGCCGCCGCGTCCGCCGATGAGCGAGGTGTGGCGCCGCTCGTCGTCGACGCCGTCGCGCTGGCCCGCGCGGTGGGATGATCTTGATACCATCTTCGCGGGAGTCGACGAAAATAGAGTGTGGCCCATGACACTTCAGGAGGGTTTCCTCCACGGGGTGGGAAGAGTTGGCAGCGACGCGGCGTAAGATGGTGCAGCCAATTCTTGCGGCGAAGCAGGGTTCGAATGTGCGCAACCGCCGAGCCTTCTGGCCGAAACCAGGGCGTGACACGAGAGACTACGATGACGCTCGCCGCTTCCTCGCCGTTCCTCCCGCGCGGGTGGCCGCTCGCCGCCTGGAGCGCGATCGGGCGTAGCGCGAACGCGATGGAGATCGACGCGTGAGCGGCGGCGGGTTCGTGTCGCGTGGCCCAGCGCCGTCGTCGTCGTACGCCTCGGGCTACAGCGGCGGTCAGTCGCGGCTCGACGAACCCGAGGTGGCGACGCCGGAGCAGCGCGACGCAGACGCGGGCCAGAAGGAGTCGATCCAGGCCGCGCAGCTCCTCGCCGAGGTGAAGCGGCTCGCGGAGGTCGACCCGCAGGAGTGGACCAAGCGGCGTGATGACCTCGCGCGAAGGGTCGAGGCGTTTGCGAGCACGCGCACCACGCCTACGCTCGCGAGCGCCGCGGGCGACCGCGCACGAGCGCAGGCCGCCGAGGCCATCGCCGAGGCGCGCAAGCTGCTTGCTGTGGCCAAGGCTCCACACGCCGTGCCGACGGTCACCGGCGAGGAGGAGATCGCGCCGCGCGTCGTGGACAAGTCGGCCGCCACCGATGACGTGATCGCCTGGATGACCCGGCTGTCGCTCAGCGAGCGTAAGACCGTGGTGCAGCGCTACGAGGCGGTCAGCGGGGGTAGTCACAAGAACTCACCCGATCGTTTCGCGGTCGCGCTCGCCAACTACCTCGCCGAACATCGCGGCCTCGCCAAGCGGCTTCACCAGCTCGCCACGCGCAGCCAGAAGCAAGTCGCGATGGAGCGCGCCCAGCAGGCGGAGCTCGACGCCGAGGCTGCGGTCGAGGCGGAGGTCCCGGCGGCGGTCGCCGGCGACGTCACGATGGTCGCACCGCGGTACGCGGACAGCGCGACCAGCAAGTACCTCGGCGAGCACTGGCAAGAGGTGCGCGCCCAGGTGGTCGCAGTCTTCGCCGCCAAGGCCCATGGGTGGCTGGATCCACAGCTGGCGTGGGGACTCGACGCCAACGCGCTCGCGACGCACGCGATCGAGGGCCTGTTGCCGACGATGTACATGCCCGGGACACTCGAGAGCCTGGTGGACTCGGTGGACGAGCTGGTGGAGGGTGCCCGTGCGGTTGGCCGGCAGCCCGGTGGCCGCGACGACGCCTGGAATCCCGCCGTCGGGCGGGCGATCGGCCGCGATCTCGAGGAGCAGGTGGGGCGCGCGGTGCGGACGATGTCGGCGAACTACGCGCGCATGAGCGCGAACCGCCGCGGGGCGTCGCCTCGCGACCTGCTGAAGCCGGCGACGCGCTACGAGCGGATCGCCGTCGACTTGCTCGAGCAGGGGCACGTCCATGCGTCCGGGCGGCCGGCGGCCAAGCCGACGCCGGCCTCCACCCCGACACCCGCCGAGCGCGAGGCTGTGCTCGGGCCCGCGGTCGAGGGGCGGGTGGCACCGGGCAGCGAACTCACGCTGGAGCCCGCCAGCCCGATCCCGGTCGACGTCGACGCCCACGACGCCCAGCGCTCGACGTTGCGCAACGCGAGCGCGGCGGCCGACTACGCCGAGGCGGGCGGGCCGGGTGGCGCGCTCGCGGTGGACACCGCGCGCGAGCGCTTCGATGGCCTCGACGACAGCGACCCGACCAGCGCCGACCTCGACGCCCGTATCGACACGTTTTTGCTCCACCTCGGGGCGTTGAGCCAGAACCTGCACAAGACGTCGGACGCGCTGTTCGGCAGCGGCGAGACGATCGCCCACGTCGCGGGGCTGTACTGGGTCGCCCGCGCCGAGGACCTCGCCCACCGCGCCTTGGCCGTCGACCACACCATCGCGACGGTGCGTGCGCGCCTGCGCGGGCAGCTCGAGGGCGTGACGGATCGCGGGCAGCGGCAGCGCCTGCTGGCCAGCGCCCAGACCGAGATCGCCGCGAAGCTCTCGCAGACGCAGCTGGTCGAGCTCTCCGAGCAGGCGACAGCCATGCTGCGTGACGTCGAGCAGGCCGCCAACGTCATCTTCACGATCAACAGCATGGTCGTCTCGATCGCGCTGAGCCTGGTCGCGGCCGAGGTGGGTGCGGTTATCGCGTCGAGCCTGCTCAGCGCGCTGGCGCGCACGACGATGGCGGCCGCTGCCGAGGGCGCTGTCGTCGTCGCCGGCGAGGCTGGGGCGTCGATCGTGGCTGCCGAGGGCGCTGGGGTGGTGGCCGGCCAGGTCGGGGCGAGAGTTCTGGCTGCCAAGACCACCGCGTTTTTGGCAGGTCAGATCACCGAGGCCGCCATCAACGCGGCGTTCCAGGCGGCGCTGTTTGGCGATGACAGCGGCGAGGCGTTCGCCGAGAACCTGCTGGCGTCGCTGCTCGCGCAGGTCGGGACCCGCGGCATGGGCAGGCTCAACGAAGCCGCGGTTCGCGCAGGTGAAGCCGGCATGGGCCGCGCAGGCCGCGCGGGCCTGGAACTCGCGACGGGCGCGGGCGCGGGCGTCGTGGCCCAGCGGGCGGTCCGTGGTGAGGGCGAGGTCCAGCTGGATCCCGTGCTGATGGGCATCTCGGTGACGTTCGGCCACTGGCTTGGGCGCCGCATCGCGAAGGCCAAGGAGCGCGTCGCCACGCGCGGCGGCGCAGAGGCGGACGCCGGCAAGCTCGATGAGTTGGCGCGCCGGACCGAGCGGTTGCTCGCCTCAGGTGCCGTCGACCGCGATGATGTCGTCCGCTTGCTCGCGGATGCCCACGATGTCCTGAAGGCGGTCGAAGGCGACGCGGTCGAGTCGCACCCGATTCCCGCCGCGTCGGGGATGGCCGACGGGCACACCTCTGGCGGCGATGGGGCCGATGCGCCGGCGCCGTTGAAGCAAGCAGAGCCATCCGCTGCCGGCACCCCAACTGCGCCGCCGGAGACGCACGGTACCACCCGTAACGGACCGCGGTCGACGCCCAAAAGTTCGCGTGGGGGCTCGCGCTCGACTGCTCGAGCGCCCAGATCGATTCCCCCTGAAGTTGTCGAAGTCCTCGATGAGCTAGGCGTGCCCTCGGACGTCACCGATTCCCTTGTGGGCCGTGGCGTCTTGCCCACGGTTGTCGCCGAGGCCGCAATCGACTACGGCGCTGCGGGGGTCACGACACTCGACGACTTGACGCATGCCGGTGTCAATGCCGAGGATGCCGTCGAGATTCTGCGGCTTGCGACGGAGACTGATACGTTCAACGATGTTGCCGCCTTGGCGCGAGGCGGACACCTGTCGAACCCGAATGGGCTGCGCAAGTTCATGGCAGCCGTGGCTGAAGATGTCGGCGCGCATGAACCCGGCGAGAGTGGCAAGCGGAGTGAGCTGGCGAAGGCAGCGGCGCGCGCACGCGAGGGCCACCGAGTCTCACTGGGGGGGCGGAAGCTCGTTCCGGGAGATGCGGAGAGTGGGCAGGCAGATATTGTGGACTACACTGACAAGGAAGCGGTCCAGGCCAAGCATGTTACGAGTGGTGACGTGCGAGCGGTTCGTGCTCATGTCAACAAGGGGGTGCGCCAGCTCAAGGGCCTTCATGGCGAAAATCCGCCAATTGGCTTTGCTCGAGTCGTCGAGGTCGTCGCGCAGAACCCCAAAGGGGACCTGTTCCACGCCGATCGTGAGGCGCTTGTTAGGAGCTTGAAGGGTGAAATTGACCAGCTGAGCCCCGCGGATGGCGATATTATCATCCGCATCGAAAACGGGAATCCGAGCGGTCCTTTTGAAATCCGTGCTTCAGAGCTGATTTGAACCATGAAGAACTACTGGATCCAGACCGACACGCCTGTCGCCACCTGGGTGATCGATGTACGCTCGGGCGTGGCCGAGCCCGCGGCGCTCATACAGCTTTGTCGACGGCTGCTCGTGGCCGGGCGCGAGGTCGGGATCTTGCTTCCTCCGCGCTCCTCTGACCAGGGGCAGCCCGATCCGGTGGATCGAATCCAGGCGCGGTTCGATTCAGAAGGCGTGCTCGACCTCTGTCGGGGGCCGGCGTGGACCGAGGCCGGGGCTGAGGTCAGCTGGTACGCAAAGGACGGAAGTCTTGTCGACGGGGTGGTGAGCGACCTCGGGCCCCTGCTTGAGACGCTAGCGCCCGTTCCCGGCTCCATCCCTCGCGACTTCATGGTGGCCGGAGAGGGACCTGTCACGGTGAGCGGCCCCAGAATCTGGTACGAGCGCGACCGAACGACCCCGACCGAACGTCCGCTGTCCACGACGATCGCCATCGCCACCTACTCCGACATCTGGTTTCCGTTCGTGACGGGAGCGGCGCACCCGTGGGCCGACTTCGTGCGACGCTTTGACAATCGCGAGTTGGCGGGGCGCCATTCGCCGCGGCTCAATCGCTTTCTCGGCGAGGCTCGTCGGACCGCGGAGGCGATGGGGTTTTCGTGGGGGCTCGCAGACGATGAATCGAGGAAGTCCTACGGTCGATGGTTGAGCGGCGACGGCATCGCCCTCGACGGGCCAATCCCCGCGTTGATGCCGCCAGGCGCCGAGGACGTGCCGTGGCAGCCGTGATCAGACGGGGGGGCCGGGAGTCATGGCATGCACTAACGTGAGCCGCCGTTAGACCTGACCATGTCGCACACCGTACGCTTCAAGGTACCCCTCACATGCACGTACTGCGGTTCGCTGAATCCAGCGAACGCTATCCGCCTGTACACGTCCTCGCTCGGGCAGGATGCAGCCGACGCTGAGCTCGTTCTCGGTGGGGCAATCGAGCTTGAGTTGCTTGATTTCGCAGACGGCTTCTACACCTTGCAGCCCCCAACGGGCGATGTGGCGGCGATCGCCGCGGTCGAGTTGTGGGGCTGCAGGGCGTGCAGTCGGATGCAACCGGCGCGTCTCGACTTCGGGCGGGTCGACGCCGACTGCTGGCGGCTCATGAGCGTCTCGTCTGTCGCGTTGACGCCCGAGGCGTTGGCGAACGTTCACTACCTCTCGAGAAAGCTTGAAGAGTATGCCCCGGAGCCGAACGAGCCCCCGGGGTTCCTGGGCGAGCTGCGCGCTCGGTTCGAGGCCTCGACCCCAGGTCATCGGCCTGGGTGACCAGAGCAACGTTATCGTCCATGAGTCGTGATGATCTCACTCTTGATGACCTCGAGCAGCATCGTCGCTGGGTTGCGACAGAGGGTCTGGAAGGGGCCATGGCGAGCTGGCCAGGCGAGGCCATCGAGGGGGTTGACCTCACGGGCGCGATGCTCGCGGGGGCGTTGCTCGTGGAGACTACGTTTGTTCGGTGCCCCATCGTCGCTGCCGACTGCTCCAGGGCGGTCGCTGGAGGGGCCACGTTTGTCGGGGCATCGGCGGCGGGGGCGAAGTTCGCAAAGGCACAGCTCGAGTCGGCGGTGTTCGCGGGGAGCGATCTGCGCGCCGCGACGTTCCTCAAGGCTGACCTCGGTGGCGCGTCGCTGAAGGGGTGCCAGCTGGCTGGCGCGACGTTCGATGACGCGAGGTGCGTGGGGGCCAACTTCGCCGGCGCACAGCTGCGAGCGGCTTCGTTGGTGATGACCGACTTCTCGGGGGCTGATCTTGCCGGTGCGGACCTAGCGGATGCGCGTCTCGTGGAGACTCGCTTTGACCAGGAGACTCGGCTCGACGGCGTCGTCGGTCTTGAGGGCTGTGTCATCGAGAGCATCCTCGTGGGGCCGCGGCGCCTCGAGAAGGACGCCGGCACGGCCTGGCTGCGCGCCCAGGCGACGAGGCCTGCCTGGTCCGTTGCCGACCTGGAAACATGGTTGGTCTCCAAGATGTCCGGCAGGGTCGAGGCGCTGCTCGCGACGCTCGGTGTCGACGAGGCGCGGATGCGGGAAGTCGCACCCGAGCTGGGGCAGGTGTTCGACGCACCAGGGCACGCTGCGGCCGAGTATCGGCGCGTGCTGGGGCGGCCGCTCGAGCGAGCGATGGTCGGAGCGGTCGGGGCCTACGCTGGTTCCATCCGTCAGACCTTCACGTTGCCGCTCTGGCCTGCCGTCGAGTTCGTCGTCAACGAGGACAAGGACGGCACCGCGTGGGGCGTGGAGTTTGTCGGCGGTCCGCCGACCTTACCGCCCGACCTCGCGACGATCGCCCCTCAGGAATGGTCGTTCGAGAGGCTCAAGCAGCTCGCTGCAACGGTCATCATCGAGGAGGAATGGTCCTACGACCGTGAGGCGGTGTTCACCTTCCCCGGTGTCGCGGTGCGCTTTCGCGGCCGGTTCGACGTCGGCCTGTTGCAGGCATGGGAGGCGGTTGGTTAGGGTTCACGGCAGCCCGACCAGAAAGCGCTGCCGGGGGGCACCGCATGGACGAGCGTGAGATCGAGAAGCGGCTGGTGCGTCTGCGTGGCGCCGAGGCTGTGCGCGAGTTCCTGCAGACGTACGTCCATGATGCGGATCGTGCGCAGCTCGAGGCGACCGTGCGTCACATGGTCGTCGTGAGCCCGTTCACCATCGACACGGGTGTCGATGGCCTGGCGGAAGTCTTGGCGATGCGGCTGGCTCCGGGCACGCTGGCACGCCTCGTCGCCCACGACGCCGACCGCGACCTGGAGGACCCGAGCGACGAAGGCGCACGGGCCTGGCTGACCGCCTTGCTCCGCGACTTGCAGGCGTGGAGCGGCAGTTCGTAAGCTCGCAGGCGGCCGTGAGCCATGTCTTCCACGACGGTCTACGCACTCCAACCTGACATCGCCAAGGCGTTCCTGCGGCGCCACGTGAGCGAGTCGTCGCGAGCGGAGTTGCTGCGGTTCGTCGCCGCCGCGATCGCCAATGACGCCACCAACGATCTGGACGACATGCGGCGCGCGGTCATCGCGCTGGAGAGCACGCTCGACCGCGCGCTGGCGCCTGGCACGTTGCTCGCCATGGTGGAGTTCGACGCGAACACCGGCCTGGACGACGCGAGCGACGCTGGCGCGCGCGCCTGGCTCGAGACGCTCGCGCGTGACCTGCGGACCCGCCTGGGGACCGAAGCTCCGCCGGCCCATGGGGCCCATCAGCTCGATCGCGATCGCGGCGCCATGAAGGCCACGTAGTCCATGCCAGCCTCAGCATTCTGGAGCGATCGCGACCGCGCCGCGGCGGAGGATGCGCGGGCCGTCGAACGCGCGCTCGCGTCGAACACGCCGACGGCGGTTCGCAGGGCCTTCGAGCATCTGGTTCGCTACCACGAAGGTCGGGGTGTCGAAGGGGCGCTCGACGACGACGAGCACCGTCGCTTCATGGCGCGCGTCACCGAGGCGCTGCGCGAGCGGATCGACCAGGTCTGGGACTTCGTGATCGACGCCAAGGTCGACGCGCAAGACGCGCGCGATGACGAGCAGTTCGATGCCTCATGGCGACGCTCGGCGATCCAGCTGTTCCTGGATCACCACGCCGCTGTCCTGCGTGAGCCCGACAGTGAGACGCGACGCATCGGGATCGCCGAGGACGTCGAGCTCCTCGACGACGAGCTTCGCCGCCTCGGGGAGGCGTACGGGCCGCTGCCAGACGACGAGCTCCCCCGCGGGCTGCCGAGACATCACTGGTGGTGGTGGCCAGCGCCGCTGCCGGGCGGCCCGCATGAGCGCTACCCGGGCTGGGACGAGCCGCGGTGACCGAGCGCGACGCGGCAACCCTCAGCCGCAGAAGCCGCCCGCGTTGGGGGCGTCGCAGGGCTCGAGCCCGCTGACGAGGATGTCGAGCTGGGTGGCGCCGGGGTCGAGGTCGTTGCGGTACTCGCTGATGAGCTCGAGCGGGCGGGCGGTGCCGCCGGCTTCGAAGCGGAGGTCGATGAGCAGGGTCTCGTCGGGCGGCAGCGCGGCGCCGCGCAGCTCGTAGGCGCGGGGCAGGTCGAGCGGGCCGGGCGGCAGGGTGAGCGAGGCGCCCAGGAGCAGCGGCGCGTCGGTGTCCTCGCCCTGGTAGCGGCGCAGCGACAGCACGACGTGGTTGTCGGCGGTCAGCACGAACGGGCGGTTGTCGCTGTACTCGCGAAGCTCGCGGCTGATCGTGCCGCGCAGCACGACGTCGCCCGCGCCGAACACCAGCGGGCCGGTCGCTGCGACGACCGTCGGCGCGCCGCCGTGGTGGCCGATCGCGGGCGGTGGCGCGGCCGGGGAGGCGTGGCAGGCGACGACGAGCAGTGACCCGAGCGCGAGCGACTTCATGGGCGATCCGACGCGCGGCGATCGGCGACGGTCTATCGCCCGGCCGCGGGAATGGCGAGGCGTCGTCGCGACATCGCCGCCGCCGGTGACCGCGGTCACGGCACGCCGCGACGGCGCGCGCGCCTCGGACGGCAGCGTGCGAACGTCGGGCATGGGCGCCGGTCGGTCCGCTGTCGTCGCGCTGCTCGGCGTGGGGCTGGGCGCGGGGTGTCTCGCCGAGGACTCGGTCGACGCGGTCTGCCACGAGCGCGGGCGGACGCCGGCGGTCCTCGCCGGGAACGGCGCGCCGACCGCGATCACGCTGGCGGTCAGCTGCGAGGTGGACCTCGCGCTGGCCCACTGGAACCTGTATGCACCACCGGGGTCGGTGGGGGCGCCGTCGGAGTCGGCGGTGCTGACCGCGGATCGCGCGCAGGGCCGCGCGTTCGCGCTCACCGGGACGTTCGCGCCGCAAGCGTACGTCCGCCTCGACGCGGTCGAGGTGTCGGCCACCCGCGACGACGGCGTCCACGACACGCTGATCGTCGTCGACTGGAGCGTCGCGCCGTGAGGCGGGTGGCGCTCGTGGGGCTGGCGATGGCCGGGACCGCGGCCGCCCAGCCGTTGCCAGTGAGCTTGCCCGAGCAGGCGCCGCCGCCGGGACCGCGGACGGTGCGGGTGCAGCTCGACGGCAGCGCCGCGACTGGCATCGACGGCGCGGTGCGCAGCAGCGCGCTGACCATCGAGGCGGTCGGCCAGCGCGGCGGTTGGTTCTACGGCGTCCAGCTCGGCGCTGTCGGCTGGGTCGATCGCTACACCGTGATCAACACGTACACCTCGGCGAGCGTGCAGCCGACCAACCCGGTGCTCACCGCCGGCTACTGGGGGCGTCTGGGCGCGACGCCGATCCGGCTCGGGCTGCACGTCGCGGCGATGCCAGGCATCACGGGCGGCGTCGCCTGCGACTGCGACGGCGTCTGGGAGCACCAGAAGCGCCCGTCGCAGCTCACGCGGTTCGGCGCGCTACCGACGACGGTCCCCGACGAGTCGGCCGGGCTCCTCGGCGTCGGCCTGCGCCTCGACCACCGGCGCTACATCGCCCAGGCCGAGGCCGCGATCGTCGGCGTGCTCGGCAACCGCGGCAGCGACGGCGACACGCCCAACCACGGCTGGTTCGCCGCCGGCGTCGGCGCGCGGGTGGTGCCGGCGCTCGCCGTCACCGCGCACGGCTTCATCCACCGCGGCAAGCGGCGCTACGAGCCGTACGAGCATCGGTACGCCGTCGGCGCGGCGGCACACCTCGAGGTGCCGGGCGCCACGGTGTCGCTGCGGGTCGACCTGCGCCTCGATCGTTGCTACCTGGGCGAGTGGCTCCCCGACGAGCCGCGCGGCACCTGCACGCGTGTCGTCGCCGACTACGCCCGCGCGTTCTGAGGGGGATGAATCAGCGGCAGGTGTTGGCGCCGACGAAGCGGCGCGCCGGGTAGCGGATCACGACCGGCGCGCCGAGCGGGAGATCGGTGGGGATCGTCAGGTGGACGCGCTCGGTCGCGGTGGTCGGGCGCTGTGGACCGGCGTGGCAGACCGGGCCGCGGACCGTGGCGGTGATGCGCGGCTGGCGGACCACGACGTGCAGCGTGCCGCGGCGATCTTCGACCACCACCGCGGTCATGCCGGCCGGCACCACCGCGTCGACGTGGGCCGGGTCGGCCGGATCGAGATCGGCGGCGCCGCCGTCGGGCTCGCGGGCGCGCTCGGTCACCGCGACGACGGTCAGGCCCTTGCCGCGCAACGCCCGCGCGAACGCGGCCTCGTTGGCGGCGGCGACCTCGGCCTCGGTGCGCGGGCGGGCCGCGGCCGGGGCGACCGCGCCGAACAGGATGGCGATCACCAGGAGCGCGCGCATGCGGTGATCATACGCAGCACGCGCGCCGGCGGCCTACGATCCGTCGCTCAGCCCTGGCGGGCGCGGGCGACGGCGGTGCGCAGCCAGCCACGGACCGCGGCGGTGGGGAGCGTGTCGCTGGCGGTCAGCTTGAGGTGGCGGCCGGTCTTGCCGTCGCCGGAGAGCAGCCCGTCGGGATCGGAGAAGGTGCCGGGCGGTCCCGAGAGGATCAGGTTGACGTGGGCCTTGTGCGCGCCGATCGCGCACACCATCGAGTCGCCGATCATGAAGAACGGCATGCCCCACTTGATCGACGAGCGCGCCTCGGGGGCGGCCGACTCGATCAGCGCCCGCAGCGCGCGGGCGATCGGCTGCAGCGCGGCGGACTGGCGCTTGAAGAAGCCGTCGATCGGCTTGCCCAGGTCGGCGCGCGGCGCGGGCTTCTTGCGCGCGACCGGCGCAGCCTTGGGCGTGGTGGCCTTGGACCGGGCCTTGGTCGCGGCCGGCTTGGCCTTGGTGGTGGCCGGCTTGGCCTTGGGCTTGGCGCGGGTGGCCGACGTGCTGCGAGTGGTCGGCTTCGCGGAGGTGCGCTTCACGGTCACCATGATGCGATCAGCGCGTCGCCATGTACAGGTCGTAGGCGCCCGCGCCGGTCGGGTCGTAGCTGAACACGATCGTCCGCTGATCCGGCGACACCCAGGGGTCGGCCTCGAGGCCGCCGGAGTTGAGGTCGGTGATCGCCTGCGGGTTGGACCACGCGCCGTCGAGGGTGGGCCGGGTCATCACGTACAGGTCGAGCCCGCCGGTCTGGCTCGACGCGAAGTACAGGGTCAGGCAGTCCTCGGTGACGAACGGCGCGCCTTCGGTGATCACCGGGTCGCTGGCGCCGGGGATCGGCGCAGGCGCGGAGTCGGCGAGCTCGTACAGGTCGGGGGTGCCGGCGCGATCGCTCTGGAACACGAACCGGGTGCCGCCCAGGCACGGCGACGCGCTGCGGTCGGAGCTGGTGGTGTTCAGGCCCGGCGCGTCGAAGCGAGTCGGTGCCGACCACGGGTCGCCGGTCGAGAAGCGGAACGATCGCCACACGTCGAAGCCGCCGGTGGTGCCGTTGCGATCGCTGGCCAGGTACAGGGTCAGGCCGTCGGCGCCGAGCCGCACCGACCCGTCGTTCGACGGCGAACTCAGCGTCGCCACGCGCTCCGGCGGGCCCCACGCGCCGCCCGATCCGGTGCGGCGGCTGACCAGCACGTCGAGCCCGGTCGCGTTCTCGGTGTCGAGCGACGTGAAGTACAGCTCGTTCCCGGCGGGGTTCATCGCCGGGTCCTCCTCGTCGATCAGGGTGGCCAGGTTGGTGATCGGCACCGGCGTGCCCCAGCGGCCGAGCGGCGCGGGCGCGTCGTCGCCGCCGTCGTGCGGGGCCGTGGCGTCGTCGGCCTGGCCGTCGCGGCTCGACACCGGCTCGAGCCCGAGCACCTGGTTGCAGCCGGCGCCGGTGACGAGCGCGCCGACGAGCAGCATCCGTCGCATGGCGCGCATCGTAACGCGTCGTCATCGGTCGGCGCGACGGGCGGCGCCCCCGCGCTACACTGGCGCTCGCCATGGTGGGCTCCCGCACGCTGGCGAGCGCCGTCGACCTGCCGCTGCTGGCGCGGTTCTACGACGAGGTCTACCTGCCGGCGTTCGCGCACCAGCGCGAGCCGCGCGAGGTGTGGGAGGCGGGCCTGATCGCGCCCGGGGCGTACCGCCGGTTCATCACGCTGGCGGGCGACGGGCTCGACGACGCGGCGACCGCGCGCATCGACGGCGGCGTCACCTGCGAGTGGTACCCGCGCAGCCGCTGCGGGCTGCTGACGTACCTGGTCGTCGCACCGGGCGCGCGCGGCGGCGGGCTGGGCCGGCGCTTGCTCGACGGCGCGCGGGCCGCGCTGCGCGATCACGCCGCGGCGCACGGGACCGCGCTCGCCGCGACGTTCGGCGAGGTGGCCGATCCTGACAGCAGCGGCGATCCCGAGGCCGCGACGCGGCTGGCGCGCTTCCGCCGGTGGGGCGCGCGGCTGGTCGACGCCCGCTACGTGCAGCCATCGCTGGGCCCGGGCCTGGCCCGCGACCGCCACCTGCGGCTGATCGCGTTCGTCGACGGCGCGCCACCGGCGATGCTCGCCGGCAGCGTGGTCGCCGGCTTCTTGCGCGAGTTCTACGCGGTCACCGAGGGCGTCGACCCCGAGGCCGATCCCGAGCTGGGCGCGATCCTCGCCGCGATCGGCGCCGCGGTGGCGCTGCGCTGACGTCCAGCACGAGCGTCGCCGCACCCTCGCCGATCGCTACGGCACCACGGTGAAGACGAAGTCGCGGGTGGCGTGGCTGTGGCAGTCGACGCAGATCGTCCGGGCGCCGCCGCTGGTGCCAGGGCCGTCGGCGTAGGTCGTCGTCCCGACGCGCTCGAACCAGTACCAGTTGCCGCCGTCGGTGCCGTCGGCGTCCTTGCGCGCGACCGCGTACCCGACGATCGTGTCGTCGGCGTCGAGCAGCTCCTTGACCGACGCGGCGCCAGGCGGGAAGCGAGCGCCGGTCGCGGCGTGGAGCGCGGCGTTGTTGCAGATGCGGTTGCGCCCGTGCGCCGACGGCGATCGCGCGGGGTGGCCGGCGGGCTCGCAGTGCCACGCGAGGTAGTGCCCGGCGGCCAGCCACGTCGCCAGCGCGGCGGCGCCACTCGGCGGGGACTGGGTCGGATCGGGGGCGGTGGCGGCGTCGGGGGCCGGCGCGGCGTCGGCCGCGTCGCCGACGGCGGGGTCGGGGCTGGTGCAGGCGAGCGTCAGGCACAGGCCAGGGACAGCGAGCAAGACCGGGTAGCGGGTGAGCGTCATCGAGTTCCTCCGGCCACACCTACGGCGAGGTGGGCGTCGGGATACATGCAACGAACGCAACGAATCGTTGCGGCGACATCAACGATGCTAGGGTCGGCCGTGGACCGCGCGCTGCGCCTGACCCGGTTCTGGAACTGGCTGCCGGCGTTCCGGGCGGTGGCCGAGACCGAGCACCTGCCGACCGCGGCGCGGCTGCTCCACGTCACGCCGTCGGCGCTGTCGCGATCGGTGCGGCAGCTCGAGGACGCGCTGGGGCAGGCGCTGTTCGTCCGGCGCAACCGCGCGCTGCGCCTGACGCCCGCGGGCCGCGAGGTGCTGGCGGCGGTGCGTGAGGCGATGCGCGGGCTCGACGACCGTCTGGGCCGCGCCGGCGACGCCGCCGCCCGCGAGCCGGTCCGGATCGCCGGGCCGTCGCCGTGGGTGGTCGCGCTGGCGCTGGCGAGCGCGGGCGACGCGGTGGTCGATCACCACGCCGTCCCCGAGAGCGAACTCGCGGCGCGGCTGCTGCGCGGGCAGGTCGACCTGGCGGTCACGACGCGCGCGCACGCCGACGATCGGCTGGCGATCGCGCGGCTCGGCGCGGTCCGGCAGGTGGTCGCGGGCAGCGCGCGGCGGCGGCGCGGCGAGCCGCGGTTCGCGGTGTGGACCGGCGGCGCCGACGGCTGGCCGGCCGAGCGGCCGAGGACGGTCGCGCTGACCTCGCCCGATCTCGACGCGGTGCTGCAAGCGTGCGCGACCACCGCGCTGGTGGCCGCGGTGCCGGCGGTGCTGGCGCGGGCCCGCGGCCTCGCGCGGGTCGCCGGCCCGGCGCTGGCACCGACGGCGCTCTACCTGGTCCGTCGGCCGCCGCTGGCGTCGACGCCGTCTCCGCTCGATCAGCTCGCGGCGCGCATCATCGCTGCGGCGCCGCGCCTGCTCGGCTGACGGCCGCCGGCAGCGTGCTCAGTTGGTCTTGGGCGCGGCCGGATCGGCGGGCGCGGCGGGCGCGGGCGCGGCCGGATCGGCGGGCGCGGCGGGCGCCTTGCCGGCGGCGGCGGGGTCGGGCATCAGGCCCATCTGCACGGCCATCGCCGCCGAGTCCCAGAAGCGCCACAGCTGCTTGACCTTGCCGCCGTCGAACTTGCTGATCTCGGCGACCGTGATCTTCACCGGCTTGCCGGTCTTCTTCATCGGGCCCATGTCGCCGTCGTTGGTGCCGGTGAACGTCGACACCGCGACGACGTAGTCGCCGGCCGCCCACAGCGAGATCGGCGTGATCTTGCCGTCGGAGAAGGCGCCCATGAACATCTTGGTGCCCTCCTCGATCTTGGCCTTGCCGACGGTGTCGGCGGGCGACGCCTGGTCGCTCTCGATCGCGTCGTCGGCCATCCCCGCCATGACCGCGGCGACGTCGTGCTTGTTGAAGTCGTCGTTGCCCTTCTGGCTCGCCGCGAGGTTGGTCTTCTCGACGTCCGAGCCGGCCGACACGACGATCACCGGCGCCGCGGCGCCGGCCTCCATCACCGGCCGGCCCGGCTGCGGCGACATGCCGAGCTGGTTGGCCATGGTGTTGCCGTCCATGAGGAACCAGTCCTCGCTGACCTTGTTGGCGTCGTTGTAGGACACCGAGTGGAACAGCAGCATGCCCATCTTCTTGTTGGTCGCCGGCATCTCGCCCATCGGCGTCTTCATCGCCGCCGAGTTGGTGCCGGTGGTGAGCCACACGCCGGTCACGGTGCGGCCGTTGACGAGCACCAGCTGCGCCGACGCCTTGGCGTCGGGGAAGCCGGCGCGGAAGGCCATCGCCTGCTCGGTGATCGCGTCGCCGCCCTTGCGCTCGGGCATCGGGCTGTCGGGCCAGTGGCTGATCGCGTCGTCGGCGTAGGTGGCGCGGAACGCCGCCTTGTCGCCGGCGTTCCAGGCGTCCCAGCTCGCCAGGTAGGCCTTGGCCAGCGCCTCGCCGGTGAGCGGCGTCGGCGCCGGGGGCGTGGCGGTGCCCGCGGCGGTGCCGCTGCCGGTGCCCGCGGCGGTGCCGGTGGTCGGCGGGGTCGGCTTGTCCTCCGCCTTCTTCTTGCAGCCCGTGGCCAGCGTCAGCGCGGCCACCATCGAGATCGCGATCGTCGAGCGCTTCATCGTCGCCTCCTTGGAGGCGACGATGTATCTCGACCGTCACCGCGCGGGCAAGTGGGTCACGCGGCGCTGGCGGCGCCGATCCCGCCGCTGCGGTCGAGCTCGGCCAGCATCGCGTCGCCCGACAGCTGGTCGGCCGATAGCCCGCCGGCGTACTTCATCAGCCCGACCTCGTCGTAGCGGCGGGCGATCCGCGGCGACAGGAGGCCGATCTCGCGCAGGTTGGGCACCAGCCGCGAGAACATGACGTGGCGGAACTCCTCCATGCCCGGCGCGCCGATGATGAACTCGCGCCACGCCGAGCGCGGCAGCGCGCCGGCGAACCACTCCTCGTAGACCTCGTAGCCCATGAACCGGTTGCGCATCAGCAGCGCCACCTCGAAGGTCCAGTCCTCGCGCTCGCGGCGCTCGCGCTCGTCGAGCTCCTTGGTGATGTGCTCGCGCAGCGCCAGCACGCCGTAGTGGACGTGGCGGGCCTCGTCCTGGATCACCATCTTCAGCAGGTGGCGGAGCAGCGGCTCCTTGGTGATCTTGTACAGCGTGCCGAACGCGCCCAGCGCCAGGCCCTCGACCATGATCTGCATGCCGAGGAACTTCATGTCCCAGCGGCTGTCGGTCATCAGCGCGTCGATGATGACGAACAGGTTGTCGTTGATCTGGTAGAGCTTCTCGAGCTTGGTGTCGAGGTAGCGGTGGAAGACCTCGACGTGGCGGGCCTCGTCGACCACCTGGGTCGAGCCGTAGAGCTTGCCGTCGAAGAACTGCACCGCCTCGGTGACCTGCGCGGCGGCCATCAGCGCGCCCTGCTCGCCGTGGAGGAACTGCGACAGCATCCAGCCGACCATCGACGCCAGGAACCGCTGGCGCTCGCGCGCGTCGAGCCGGATGCCGTGGGCCTCGAGCTTGGAGAAGTCGACGAAGCGCTCGGGCAGGATCGGCACCTCGGGGTTCTCGGGATCGACCGAGGTGTGCCACGGCAAGAGCGTCGCGCCGTCCCACTGGCCGGCCTTGGCGCGCTCGTAGAGATCGCGCATGTCGCCGTGGTCGGCCGGGTAGGTCCAGTCGAAGTAGGCGCGGTGGCTGGCCGGGAACAGGGTCGGCGTGCCTTGCTTGCCGCGCTGGAACACGAGCCCGCGCACGCCGGGCGGGCCGAGGCTGCGCGCGACCCGCGGATCGTGGATGGCGCGGAACACGTCGAGGATCTCGGCGTAGCGATCGACGGTGTCGGCGACACGCTTGGGCAGCTTGGCGATCAGGCTAGCGGGCAGCATCGGGCCTCCGGGGCGTGGGCAGGTCGGCGGTGGCGAAGAAGCGAGCGACCGCGGTCTGGTGGAAGTGGATGAACGTGGCGTGGACCAGCGGCAGCGCCCGCTCGAGCAGCGGCGCGGCGGCGCTGGCCGGCAGATCGCCGAAGCGATCGAGCAGGACGCGGGTCTCGTGGGCGACCAGCCGCTCGGCGACCTCGAGGAAGATCGCCAGATCGTCGGGCGCGAAGCCGCGGTCGGGGGTGAAGCCGAGCGTGCGCCACTGCGCCCACAGCCCGAGCAGCCGCTCGTGCTCGGCGGGCAGCTCGCGGGCCGCGCCCTCGCCGCGCACCGCGACGAAGCCGAGCTCGATCAGGCGCTCGCCGTCGGCGGGCTCGACCCCGTGGCGGGCCAGCGCCTCGGCGAGGTTGACGGTGCGGCCGTGGTCGCCGAGCAGCTCGGTGGGCAGGCGCGCGGCGATCTCGGCGAGCAGGCCCTGCTGGCTGGGCGGCAGCGCGGCGGTGTCGTCGGCGAGCATCGCGCGGATCGCCGCGAGCGGCAGGAAGCGCTCCTCCTGCAGCCGGCGGATCAGCTGCAGCCGCTCGACGTGGGCCGGCCCGTACCAGGCCATGTTGCGGCCGGTCTTGTCGCCCTCGGCGAGCAGGCCCTGCTGGATGTAGAAGTGGATGGCCTGGCGCGACAGGCCGGTGGCGGCGCACAGGTCCTTCATGCGCAGGCGCGGCGCGCCGGCGGCGGCCGGCTTGCGCGGGCGCGGGGTGCGGCGGCGCTGGCTGGGGTTCACGTCGGCGCCTCGACGGTGCACGGCGAGACCGGGCGCGCGACGCAGGCCAGCACCTTGCCGCCGGCGCGCTCGGCGGCGGTCAGGCAGTTGGGCTCGTCCATCGTGACCTCGCCGTCGACCAGCGTGACCGCGCACGCGCCGCAGCCGCCCATCGCGCAGCTCAGCTTGAGCGGGACGCCGGCGGCGAGGCCGGCGTCGAGCAGCGTGTCGCCGGGGCGGACGATCGCGCGGGTGACGGCGCCGCCGCGGCGGATCGTCAGCGCCTGCGCGGTGGTCGCGGCGGTCGGGCGGCTGGGCGCGAAGAACCGCTCCTCGCGCACGCGGGCGGCGGCGATGCCGCGCGCGGCCAGCGCCTCGCGGGCCAGCGCCATCATCGGATCGGGGCCGCACAGGAGCACGTCGCTGGCGTCGGGGGCGAGCAGGGGGGCGAGCGCCGCGGCGGTGAGCTCGCCGTCGACGTCGTCGAGGCGGTGGACGATCGCGAGCCGGCCGGCGTGCTGCGCGGCGAGCTGATCGAGCGCGTCGGCGAAGATGATCGCGGCGCGGGTGCGGTTGGCGTAGACCAGCGCGAGCCGCGTCGTGGGCTCGGCGGCCAGCGTGGCGCGGGCGATCGCCATGATCGGCGTGATGCCGCTGCCGCCGGCGATCGCCAGCACGTGGCGTGGCGCGGTGGCGGCGGGCAGCGCGAAGTCGCCCGACGGGCCGAGCAGGCCGAGCGTCATGCCGGGCGCGGCGCGCTCGCACAGGAACGTCGACATCCGGCCGCCCGCGACCCGCTTCACCGTGATCGTCGCGCGGCCGCGATCGCGCGCGTCGCTCGACGCCGAGTACGCGCGGCGCACCCGCTCGCCGTCGATCGTCGCCTCGATCGTGAAGAACTGCCCCGGCGTGAACGCCAGCTCGGCGCCGCTCGGGTCGCGCAGCGTCACCGACACCGCCTCCGCCGTCTCGCGCGTCACCGCCTCGATCACCACCGTCCGCACCGTCACGCCCCGCGCCGCCGTCGCCCGCCGCTCCATCCGCTTCACCAGCGGCGGCGGCGTCCGCCCCGCCAACCCCCGCACCAGCATCGTCACGTCGCGCCGCAGCTGCTCGAGCATGGACCGCAGCATGCCGCCACCGCGTGCCAGTGTCAAGTGACACTTTACGCGGGGACAGGATCCGGGGTGTCATCATCCCAAGATTGCTGGCGAAATCGACCGTGGTGCGTCGCAGGAAGGGACACTTTCCAGGGTGCCAAGACGCTGGAATTGCTGCGCTATTCGACTGCTCGCACCGGCACCGCCTGGGACGTCTGGGCGGAAAACCAGCTTGATATTGGGGGCTTGAGGGATAGGAAAGTGTCCCTATTTGCGACGCAGTGAGGCGAAAAGCCCGATTGATTCCAGAAGGTTGAGGGGGTAGATCCTGTCCCCAATGAAGAGACTTGCGATCGTGGCTGTGCTGATGGGCGGGTGCGTGGTGCGTCAGTCGACGCATGACAAGGCGCTGGCGCATATCAAGGAGCTGGAGGCGGAGGTGGAGGCGAAGAAGCGGGCGGCGGCGGCGGACGAGGAGCGGATCCGCGATCTGAATGCGGCGATGGAGAAGGAGCGCGGGGAGCGGGAGGCGGCGGCGAAGACGAAGGAGGAGGAGCTGGCGCGGGTGCGCGGCGAGAAGGAGGCGACGGTGGCGGAGCTGGAGGAGCTGCGGCGGCAGCGCGACGCGCAGGAGCAGCGGCTGGCGGCGTACCGGCAGCTGCAGCAGAAGTTCCGCGCGCTGGTCGACTCGGGGAAGCTGGAGATCGGGTTCCGCAACGGCCAGATGGTCGTGAAGCTGCCGTCGTCGATCTTGTTCCCGAGCGGCTCGGACAAGCTGTCGGCGGCGGGCGAGGCGGCGCTGGCCGACGTGACCGCGATCCTCGTCGAGTTCAAGGACCGCCGCTTCCTGATCGCCGGCCACACCGACAACGTGCCGATCAAGACGCGCACGTTCCGCAACAACTGGGTGCTGTCGACGGCGCGCGCGGTGGCAGTGCTCGAGTTCATGACCGCGAGCGGCATGCCGGTGTCGGCGGTCGCCGCCGCTGGCTACGGCGCCGAGGATCCGGTCGCGCCCAACGACAGCGACGCCAACCGCGAGCTCAACCGCCGCATCGAGATCATCCTGGTGCCGAACCTGTCGGAGCTGCCGCAGCTCACCACCGATCAGCCGTGACGGATCGGGACGGCACCCTGGGGCCGTACCGCAGCCCGGCGCTCGATCGCCTGGGCGACGTGGTGCGGACCTTCGCGGTGCCGCGGCGGCCGCGCTACCTGGGCGCGGGCGGCGGACCGCGCGGCGGCTACCTCGGGCTCAGCGCGATGAACCTGCCGCGCGCGGGCTCGAGCTCGCTGTCGTGGCTGCGCGCGCCGCGCAGCGAGGCGGTCGAGGTGTGCGAGCGCGGCCTGCGGGTGCGCAGCAAGACCGGTGTGCTCGAGCTGCCGTACGATCAGCTCGCCGCGTGGGACGCGGTCACCGTCGACGGCGCCGTCGTCGCGATCGAGCTGCGCGGCGTCCACGGCGAGGCGCTCCGCCTCGGCGGCGTGCTGCGCGGGCTCGACGAGCTGTACGCGCTGGTCGCGGCCCGGCGCCCGCCGCCGCCGTGACGCGCGCGACGGCGACCCGCTCGCTCAGGAAGCTCAGTCCGCGTTGACGCCGGGCAGCGCGACGGTGAACGGCGTGCCCGGGCTGACGTCGTAGTGGCCGAAGCCGATGTTGAGCTCGAGCGCGGTCAGCGCGAACGGCGCGGTGGCGCGCCAGCGCTCGGTCCAGCTGCTGCGATCGACCGAGGTCTCCCAGATCGCCGTGGTCCCGACGCCGCGCATCCGCCAGTAGCGGTGCTGCGCGCGATCGATCGTCATCGGGTGCACGGCGACGGCGGTGCCGCCGGCGTAGATCCGGTACTCGAACGCGGTGCCGTCGAGCGTCATCTCGATCCGGTCGCTGCTGCCGGGCACGCCGGCCGCCACGTAGCTGACGAAGTTCTGGCGGCTGGGGAACGCGGCGCCATCGACGGTGACGCCGTCGCCGCGCGACAGGTCCCACAGGTGCAGCGACGTCACGCCGCAGAAGACGTTGCCGGTGCCGGTGGTGTAGGTCGCGCTCAGCGCGCCGCCGACCTCGTCGATCGTGCAGCCGGTGTCCCAGTACGGCTCCCACTGCGGCGGTAGCGGCGCCACCGCGAAGTCCTCGCGCAGCTGATCGACCGGACAGAACTGGCCGGCCGCGGCGGCGGCGTTGAGATCGTCGAAGCGGGTCACCGACGCCGCGGCCCCGCTGTCGCCGGCGGCGAGCACGCCCTGGACGTGCTCGATCGCGAACGGCACGGCGCGCCGGTACAGCTCGCTCCAGTTCTGGCCGTCGGTCGACAGCTCCCACAACAGCACGCCCGCGCTCTCGCGGATCCGCCAGAACGTCTCGGCCGGGTTCCACGGCCGGTGCGCGAGCGTGCCCGCGCCCGGCGCGTTGAAGATGCCGGCGTAGATCTCGCTGCCGTCGTAGACCAGCTGGATGGCGTTGCCGAACTGGTTGCGCACCTCGAGGATGTTGTTGGCGCCCCCGACCTGCGCCACCCGCGCGGTCGCCGCGCTGCCGCGCAGGTCGTAGTAGAACCGCGCGCGGTAGCCGGCGTACGACGACGAGGCCGCCGGGATCGCCAGCACGAGGTGGCCACCGACCTCGTTCGCCGACGCGCCGGGGTCGGCGAACGGGTTCCAGTACGGGCCGGCGCCGTTGCCATCGAAGGTGTCGCGCAACAGCTCGATCCCGCCGCACGTGGCGGGCGGCATCGCGCCATCGGGGCCGGCGTCGTCGGCACCGTCGGGGCCGGCGTCGGTGGCGCTGGCCTGGCACACGCCGCCGACGCAGCTCTGGCCGTCGGGGCACCGCTCGCCGTTGCCGCACAGGTAGCGCGTGCCGTCGAAGCCCTGGTCGAAGCTGCACGCCGCGGCGCACGCGACGAGGCCGAGCAGCGCGGTCCGGGGCGTCACCCCGCGAGTGTAGACCGCGGCGCGGCCGGCGCGCGAGGGGCCGTGTGTATCCACGGCACGCACACACCGTCGGGTGTGCGCCGGGTTAGCGCCGCGGCGCGTCGGCGCTTGGATGGATCGCGGCCGGGTCGCCGCTGATACAATTTCGTCGACGCGGTCCGCCGCGTCGGCGTCGTCATGAGCCCCGTCCCCCAGCGCACCCGCCCCCAGCCGGTGATGTTCGGCCGCTACCGCCTGTGCGGCCGCCTGGCCGCGGGCGGCATGGCCGAGGTGTGGGCGGCGCAGCTGCTCGCGCCTGGCGGGTTCGTGAAGCCGATGGTGATCAAGCGGGTGCTGCCGGAGCTCGCCGAGAACCCGACGTTCCTGCGCATGCTGATGACCGAGGCGCGGGTCGCGGCCCGGCTGTCCCACGCCAACGTGTGCAGCGTCTTCGAGCTCGGCGAGGTGACCGGCGAGTACTTCATCGCGATGGAGTACCTGCGCGGCGCGCCGCTGTCCCACGTCCTGCGCGACGGCGGCGCGGTGCCGCCGGCGGTGGCGGTCGCGATGGTGGCGCAGGCGTGCGACGGCCTGCACTACGCGCACGAGCAGCGCGACGCCAACGGCAACCTGCTCGGCCTGATCCACCGCGACGTGTCGCCGCACAACCTGTTCCTCACCGTCGACGGCGTGGTCAAGGTGCTCGACTTCGGCATCGCCAAGGTCGACGACGGGATCAGCGAGCGCACCGAGGAGGGGAAGGTCAAGGGCAAGCTCACGTACATGTCGCCCGAGCAGCTGGCGGCCGAGCCGATCGATCGCCGCACCGACGTCTGGGCGCTGGGCGTCGTGCTGTGGGAGCTGCTGACCGGCAACCGGCTGTTCGGCGGCGGCGGGCCGGCCGACACCGTCGACGGGATCCGCAACGGCCGGGTGCCGCGGCTGGCCGAGCGCGGCCCGGTCTACGCGCGGCTCGACGAGGCGATCGCCGGCGCGCTGCGCGTCGATCGGGTCAAGCGGTTCGCGACCGCGGCCGAGCTGCGGCGCGCGATGCTCGAGGCGCTGGGCCCGGGCGCGCCGGCCGGGACCGACGAGCTGATGCAGCTGGCGTGGGAGCGCTGCGGCAACGAGGTGCGGGTCAACGACCGCCGCTTCGACGACGACGGCGGCCCGACCGAGGACGCCGTCGTCGAGCGGCTGCCGCTGCGCGCCGAGGAGACCGAGCCGTCGATCTCGCGCGCCGAGCCGGTGACCCACACCCCCGACACGTCGCCGGAGATCGAGGTGGTGCCGCCGCCGGCGCCGGCGGCCGCCGCCCCCGTGCCGGTGGTGTTCGCGACGCCGCCGTCGCGCGCGCCGTGGATCGTCGTCGGCGTCGTGGTGGTCGCCGCGGCGGCGCTGGTGCTGTGGCTCGCGCCGTGGCGCCACGCGACGCGGCCGCCACCGCCGCCGGCACCCGCGCCGGCGCAGGTCGCCGCGGTCGTCGCGGTCGACGCCGGGCCCCCGATCGCGCCGCCCGCGCCTGCCACCGCCACCGAACCGCCGGTCGACGCCGCGGCCGCGCCCGTCGATCCGCCGCCCACGCCGGTCGAGCCGCCCGCGGCGCCGATCGAGCCACCCGCGGCCCCGGCGATCGTCGCGGTCGGCCCGGCGGTGATCGAGCCCGCCCGCCGCCCGCCGCGCCCGCCGCCCGCGAAGCCGGGCAAGCTGTTCTTCGACGCGCGCCCGTGGGCCACCGTCTACGTCGACGGGCGCAAGCTCGGCATCACGCCGATCGTCGGCCACGCGCTGCCGGCCGGGTCCCACGTGATCAAGGCGGTCACCGAGGACGGCCGGGCCAAGAGCGTGCGCGTCGACGTGCCCGCCGGCGGCGAGGTCCGCAAGAAGGTGACGTGGTGAGGCGCCTGGCGACGCTGATCGTGGCCGCGGCGCTGGCCCACGCCGGCGCGGCCCGCGCCGACGCGCTGTTGCTCGATCAGGCCCAGCAGGCGATCGACGACGTCGACTACGCGACCGCGCGCAAGCTGGCGACCAAGGCCCTCGCCGAGGGAGCGCTGGCTCGCCAGGACCTCGAGCGGGCGCACCGCCTGCTGGGCGAGAGCGCGGCGGCGCTGGGCGACGACGCCGCGGCGCGCGAGCACTTCACGCGCTGGCTGGTGCTGGCGCCCGACGCGGCGCTGGCCCCGGGGGCGTCGCCGAAGATCGCTGGGCCGTTCGGCCGCGCGCGCACCGCGGCCACCCAGCTCGGCGCGTTCACCGCCGACGCCGCGGTCGCGCGCGAACGCGATCGCGTCGTCGTCACGATCGTCGGCAAGGACCCGCTGGCGATGGTGACCGGCATGCGGGTGCGGGTCGGCGACGGCACCGAGGTGTCGGTGAACGATCGCCGCGCGGTGCTGCCGACGGCCGACGCCGCGGCGGTGACGGTGACCGTCGCGCTGATCGATCCGGCGGGCGACGAGCTGGTGCGCCGCGAGTTCGTCGGGACGACGCCGGCGGTCGCGCCGCCGCCCGATGGCGCGCCAGCCGACGAGGCCGTCACGCCGCGGCGCCGCGCGAGCCATCGCTGGCCGACGCTGGTGCGCTGGCCGACCTGGGCCGGCGTCGCGCTGGTCGGCGCCGGCGTCGGCGGCTACTTCGCCTGGCAGGTCGGGCAGACCGAGGACGAGCTGGCCGCGCTCAACGCCGCCAGCGATCAGCACAGCTTCGACGAGGCGCTCGCGCTGCGCGATCGCGGCCAGCGCCAGGCGCTGTACGCAAACGTCGGCTTCGGCGTCGCCGGCGCCGCCGCGATCGCCGCGGTGCTCACGCTCGTGCTCGAGCCCGGCGCCGCCGTCGAGGTCAACCCGGCGCCCAGCGGCGCGACGGTCGGGACCTCGGTGCGGTTCTGACCCCGCACTCGCGTCCGCGCGCACGCTCTCGCGTTTCGGGTGGGGGCCCCACGTCTCATGGGGGAGGGGCTTTGCGAAAGCCCCTCCAGGGTCTCAGAACGGCTGACGGATGATCGGCACGCGCACCTCGAGGTAGCGCTCGCCGAGGTAGCTGCGCGGCGCCAGCTCGATCGGCACCACCAGCGCGAGGTGGCGGCCGGCGATCGCCAGCTCGAGCCGGGTGTCGATCGCGGCGGCGTCGCGGCGCACGCCGATCGAGCTCTCGATGCGGAAGCCGACCCGCGGGCCGTCGCGGTGCACGCCCAGGTAGGCGCGCCGCGCCCGGCCGTCGATCCGGAACTGCACCGCGTCGAGGCTGAGCGCGCCCAGCTCGGCGTCGATGGCCTCGCCGAGCCGGGCCAGGCGCGAGGCGAGGTCGTCGCCGACGCTCGGCGGCGGCGTCGAGGTCATCGCCGCGGCGGGCGGGACCGGCCGCTCGGCGTGCGCGGGCCCGGCGACGAGCAGGCCCAGCACGAGCGACGCGCCGAGCGCGCGAGATCCCATGCTTCGATGCTCGCCGCCGCCGCCGCGATCGTCAACCGCGAAATCGCGGTCGGGATCACTGGCCCCAGGTGGTCGGCGTGTCCGACATCGCGAACGCGATCGTGTGGGCGGTGCGCAGGTCGGCCTGGGTCAGCCGCGGCGTCGATAGCGGCGCGCCGTCGATCGTCACGCCGGCGACGTAGCGGCGCGCGCTCGTCGCGCCCGGCGCGTCGATGATCAGCTCGTGGCCGTCGACGACGACCCGGGCCCGCTCGAAGATCGGTGTGCTGACGACGTAGTCGGCGCTGCCCGCGATCGGGTACAGGCCCAGCGCGGCGAACACGTACCAGGAGCCGAGCGTGCCGCCGTCGTCGTTGCCGGCGACCCCGGCCGGGGTGTCGGCGTAGTGGGTGTCGATGATCCACCGGGCCCACGTGTGGGTGAGATCGGGGCGGCCCAGCTGCGCGAACAGGAACGCCGCGTTGAGGTCGGGCTCGTTGCCGTGCCAGTAGTACGGGCGCGGGAAGTTCGCCGCCGACGGGTCGGCCTCGTCCCAGTCGCGCCGGGCCTCGGTGAAGAACGTCTCGAGCTTGGCGATCGCGCCGGCTCGGCCGCCGAACAACGTCGCCATGCCGTCGGGGTCGTGGATGCCGGCCATCCACAGCGAGTGCCAGGCGTTGGCCTCGGCGTAGTCCTCGGTCATCGCCAGCGGATCGAACGACCCGGTCGGGAAGCTGCCGTCGGCGTTGCGCGCGCGCAGGAACCCGACGGCGGGATCGAACAGCATCTGCCAGCCGTGGCTGCGCGCCCGCAGCGCGGTGGCGGCGGCGGTGTCGCCCTGCAGCTCGGCGAGGTTGGCCAGCGCGAAGTCGTCGTGGGCGTACTCGGTGGTGTGGCTGACCGAGCGGCCGACCGCGGCCGGCACGTAGCCGTACTGGATGTACGGCTCGACCTGATCGCGGCCGCCGCGTCCCATCGGTGGCGCGGTCGCGTCGAGGGCGGCGGCGCGCAAGAGCGGCCAGGCCGTCGCGGCGTGATCGACCACGCCGCGGGCCGCCGCGTCGGCGATCACCACGTCGCAGCTGGCGCCGAGCATCGTGCCGCTCTCGCCGATCGCGATCGGCCAGCGCGGGCAGCCGCCGATCGCGGCGAACGCGGCCAGCGAGCCGCTCGAGTCGCGCGCGCTGGTCGGCGCCAGCCACGCGTACAGCGGGTGGACGGTGCGGTAGGTGTCCCACAGCGAGAAGTCGGACATCGGCGTGAAGCCGGCGGCGGTCGCCGGCGCGGCCATGCCGTGCAGCCGGTAGCGCCCGTCGACGTCGCCGATCACCGTCGGCATCAAGAACGCGTGGTACAGGCTGGTGTAGAACGTGCGGCGCTCGGCGGGCGTCCCGCCGGTGATCGCGACGGTGCCGAGCTTGGCCCGCCACGCCGCCTGGGCCGCGGCGTAGGTGGCGTCGGCGTCCCACGCCGGCAGCTCGGCGGCGAGGTTGGCGTCGGCGCCAGCGGCGTCGACCAGCGACACCGCCAGCTGCAGCTCGACCGGCCCGCCGGCGAAGGTCAGCGCGGCGCCGACCCCGGTGCCGACGGCGTCGACGCCGATGGCGGGCGGCTGCGCGTCGGACCACACCTGCGCCGCGGTCCACGCGGTCCGCGCCCGCGCCGTGAAGTACAGGTCGTAGCCGCCGTAGCGCCCCGACATGCCGCCGGCGGCGTGGAGGTGGCCGCGGATGGTCTGGGTCGCGGCGTCGAGGTGGAGCGCGGCGTCGGTGACGTCGCCGCCGTCGAGCGCCGCCGCTAGATCCAGCACCAGCGCGCCGCCGCCGCCGGGGAAGGTGTAGACGTGGTGGGCGCCGCGCGCGGTGGCGGTCAGCGACGCGGCGATGCCGCTGGCCAGCGTGACCGCGTAGCGGCCGGCGGTGGCGTGCTCGTCGGCCTTGGCGAACGGCGCCCGGTAGTCCGACGCGCGGCGCTTGCCGGGATCGAACGCCGCGGTCGGCATCACCGCCAGCACGCCGAAGTCCGACGCGCCGGCGCCGTGCAGGTGCAGGTGCGTGAACTGCTCGATCGTGTCGTCGTCGAAGAAGTACCCGGAGAAGTGCTGGAACGCGACCGTGCCGAAGTCGCCGCTGGTGTCGGGGCCCAGCTTGACCAGCCCGTGCGGCACCGCCGCGCCGACGAAGCTCGAGCCGTAGCCGAAGCCCAGGCCGCCGGTGCCGATCGTCGGATCGACCAGCGGCAGCGGATCGGTCACCTCGGGCAGCGGCGGCGCCGGCGCGTCGTCTCCGCCACACGCGATCACGACGGCGAGGGTCCCGAGCCAGCGGCGCATGGCGCGATGCTACCCGAGCGCCCGGGCCGGGTGGGCGGCTCGTTCCGGGGGTTCGTGGTAGCGTGCCGCCCCCCATGGACCTGGCGCTCGTCATCGCCGTCGCGTCGGTCGCCGCCGGCGTGATCGCCGCGGTGGTCGCCGACGCGCGGCTGTGGGTGCTGGCGCCGGTGCGCGCCTTCGCCGTGGTCGCGGTGGCGATGGCGATCGCGGTGCACATCCTGCCCGAGGCCATCGACGGCGGCGGCTGGCCGGTGCTGGCGGTGGCCGCCGCGGGCCTGATCGCGCCGCTGTTCGTCAGCCGCGCCACCGCCCGGCTCGGGGCGCGCCACCGGCGGATGGCGGCCGAGCTCGGCTACGTCGCGGTGCTGTTCCACCAGCTGTCCGACGGCCTGGCGCTGGGCGCCGCCACCGACGAGGTGCGCCACTGGGACCTGCTGATCGGCGTCGGCGCCCACACCGTGCCGCTGATCGCGATGCTGACGCTGACGTTCGCCGAGCTCGGCGGTCGTCGCGCCGCGGTGGTGCGCGCGCTCGGCATGCTGGCGGCCACCGTGGTCGGCATCGTCCTGACCCGCGCCGACGACACCCTCTTGCCGTCAGCCGAGCCCTGGCTCAACGCGGCGGTCAGCGGCCTGTTGCTCCACGTGCTGGTCCACGACTCCGGCGATCGCGAGGTGCCCGCGGCGACCCGGCCGCTCGAGGCGATCGGCGTGGCGATCGGCGCGTCGCTGCCGTTCGTCACCGGCGGCCACGAGCACAGCGGGCTGACTCACACCCTGCGCGAGGATCTCATCACGGTGGTGATCGCGGCCGCGCCGTGGATCGTCGCCGGCGGCGCGCTGGCGGCGCTGACCGCGCCGGCCCATCGCCGCTCGCCGCGCACGGTGCTGCGGGCGGTCACCGGGCCGGTCACCGCGCTGGGCCTGGTGATCGCGGCTTACGCCGCCACCGGCCTGACCGACGTCGACGGCGTGCGCTCGATCGGCGAGGCGATGGCCGACGCCGCGACGGTGGTGCCGCGGCCGGTGGCGATCGGCGCGGCGATCGCGCTGGCGGCGTTGACCTTGCTCGAGATCGCCAAGGACGGCCTGCTGACCTGGCTCGGCACCCGCCACGATCACGGCGACGATCACGGGCGCGATCACGGGCGCGATCACGGGCACGGGCACGGGCACGGGCACGGGCACGGGCACGATCACGCATAGGGCGCGCTACTGGCCCATGAACTGCTCGGCGAACCGGCGCAGGCGCAGGATCGACGGGATGCCGTCCTGCGAGCTGAAGGTCAGCTCCTTGGCGAAGGTGACCTTGCCCGCCGCCTTCCACGCGACGTAGGCCCGGCCGGCCGGCGAGCCGAACAGCGCGTTGAGCTTGGTCTCGTACTCGCCCTGGACCTTGGCCAGGAGCGCGTCGCCCTCGGCCTCGAGGCGCGCCGACACCGCCTCACCCTCGGCGGTGACCCGGTTCTTGTACTCGAGCGTCTCGGCCTGCAGGTTCTTGGTGCCGATCAGGTACGCGTCCGACACCGCGCTGGGCTCGCCCAGGCCGAGCGCGGCCGCGACCTTGGTCTTGGCCTCGGTCACCTGCTCGGGGGTCAGCGCCGCCAGCGCGGCGCGGGCCTTGCCCGGCACCGGATCGGCGATGTCGAGGCCGCCGATCTGGTACGCGCGCTCGAGCTCGGCCTGGCGCTTCTTCCAGTCCTGCTCGCGGGCGCTGCTCAGCGCCGCGGTGCCCTGGTTGTAGTTGTCGAGCTTCTGCTGCTCGGCGGCCAGCTTCGAGCGCGCGCGATCGAGCAGCTTGTTCTGCTCGTTGAGCTGGATCGACTGCAGCTGCTGCTCGTACTCGGGGCGGAACTGCACGGCGCGGATCAGCACCGCCTGGGCCTCGAGGTTGAGCGGGGTCAGCGCGTCGTTGAGCATCGTCAGCGCCTTGGCGCTGATCTCGATCCGGCGGTCGGTCGAGTAGAAGCCGACCGAGTCGAGGTTGGCCAGCTCCTCGCGCAGCACGCTGACCGCGGCCTGCTCGGCCAGCCGCATGTAGCGGAAGCGGCCGTCGGCCTCCTTCTGGTGGTTGCCGTCCTTGACGATCGCGAACGCGCGGCCCGGCTTGATCCGCACCGGCACCGAGATGTCGAGCGTGACGTTGTTGTTGTCCTTGGTGCGGATCTGCAGCGACTCCTGCGGGCCGATCTTGTCGGTGGTGTAGTCGAGGAAGAAGTAGGCCGACGGCAGGTAGGTCATCTTGTGCAGGGCGGGGATGCGCATCCGCCAGCCCGGGCCCAGGTCGTCGGCCTCGACGCCGCCGGTGGCGCTGCGGCGCACGCCGATCTGGCCGGGCTCGACCTTGGTGAAGAAGATCCACGGCACGATCCACAGGGCGATCGCGCCGAGCACGACGATCTTGGCGACGGTCTGCAGGGCCTTCATTCGGCACCTCCCACCTTCTCGACCTGGAGCCGCGACGGCACCGAGTCGTTGGCCCACGGCTGGATGTCGATGGTCACGCCCTCGAGCCGCTCGCCGAGGCGCTCCATGACCCGCTCGAGCGGCTGCACGCGGAACGCGTCGATCTCGGCCTTCTTGGCCTCGTACTGCGCCTGCAGCTGCCCCTTGAGCTCGATGGCGCGCTGGCGCGCCGCCGACAGCGACGCCTCGCCGCCGGCGACCTTCTCGATCTTGGTGGTGTCGACGGCGCGGTGGGTCTCGGTCTGGGCCGCGACCGCGGTGGCCAGCGCCGCCTCGAGCTCGGCCCGCTTCTCCTGCATGATCTTGTTCTGGTCGCGATCGACCTCGGCCAGCCGGCGGCTGCGCTCGGTCTCGGCGCGCTGCAGGTTGGAGTCGATCACCGACAGCTCGTTCTCGGTCTGGTTGCGCGACTCGATCAGCTCCTCGTACTCGTTCGAGAACCGGGGCCGCGGCGTGACGATGCTGGTGACCTCGAGGCCGTGCTTGGTCAAGAGCTCGTTGATGCGGGTGCGCGCGCGCTCGGTGGCCTGGCCGAACGTCGTCGGGTTCGACACGCTGATCGTCGACTCCTTGCCGAACTCGTCGCGCAGGATCGAGCGGGCGTAGGGCAGCATCCACATCCGGTAGTTGTGGCCCTCGCCGGCGTCGGCGATGACCCGGGCGCCCTGCGACGGGATGACCCGGAACAGGATCGTCGTGTCGTTGAAGACGAAGTTCGAGCCGTCCGAGGCGCGGACGGTGAGCTCGTTGACGTTGAGCGCGTCGATGTTCTTGTCGCCGCGCATGTGGAAGGTCTGGGGCGCCGCCTCGATCGTGTAGACGGTGTGGATCCCGAACGGCAGGCGCACGATCAGGCCGGGCTGGGTGATCGTCTCGACCGCGCCGGTCAGGTTGTTGACCCGGACCGCGACGTGGCCGGGCTCGACGGTCACGCACGAGCGCGAGCCGATGATCACCAGCACGATCGCGGCGCCGACGAACCACAGCCGGGATGGGTTGCCGCCGAGCGAGCGCATGGCTGCCTGGGCGCGCTCGCGAGCCTTGTCGGTGTTGGACATGTGACGTGTCGGCCGTGGTGGCCGCCCCCGGCGGCAGGATAGCGGATCCCGACGGCGCGCGCGGGTTGCGGACCGCGGCGAATCCGGTCACCCTGGCCGCTCGCACTCGTGTTCGCGCGTCTCGTCGAGCTGCGCCGCGGCCTGCCGTCGGCGTTCTGGTTGGTCTGGCTGGGCACGCTGGTCAACCGCGCCGGCGGCTTCGTGCTGCCGATGCTCGGCTATTACCTCACCGAGGCGCGCGGGCTGTCGCGCGGCGAGGCGGTGGCGATCGGCACCTGCTACGGGGCCGGCGCGATGGTGGCCGGCGTGGTCGGCGGCGTGCTGGCCGATCGCCTGGGCCGCAAGCGGACGATGGCGCTGTCGCTGCTGGGCGGCGCGGTGACGATGCTGGCGCTGGCCGAGGCCCGCGACCCGGTCGCGATCGGCGCGGCGGCGGCGGCGCTGGGGCTGGTCGGCGAGCTGTACCGTCCGGCGGTGATGGCGTTCGTCGCCGACGTGGTGCCGGCCGCCGATCGGCCGCGGGCGTTCGGCGCGCTGTACTGGGCGATCAACCTCGGCTTCACGATCGCGCCGCTGGCCGCGGGGGCGCTGGCGTCGTGGTCGTACCGCGCGCTGTTCATCGGCGACGCGGCGACGATGGCGATCTACGGGCTGATCGTGCTGATCCGGCTGCCGGAGTCGAAGCCGGCGCCGGCCAGCGTCGACGCGCCCGCGGTGTCGCTGGGCACGGTCCTCGGCGACCGCGTGTTCATGGCGTTCGTCGGCCTGACGCTGGCCACCGCGCTGGTGTTCCACCAGTCGACGCTGACCTTGTCGGTGCACCTGGCCCAGCAGGGCTACGCGGCGTCGACCTACGGCGCGATCGTCGCGGTCAACGGCGTGCTGATCATCTCGCTGCAGCCGTGGCTCGCGGCGTGGGCCACCCGCCACGACAGCACCCGCGTGCTGACCGCGGCGGCGCTCCTGTGCGGCGCCGGCTTCGGCCTCCACGGCGTCGGCGCGGCGATCCCGCTGCACGTCGCGGCGGTGGTGGTGTGGACGCTGGGCGAGATCCTGCAGTCGCCGTTCTACGGCACGGTGGTGTCGACGCTGGCGCCGGCCACGGCCCGCGGGCGCTACCAGGGCGTGTTCAGCGTCGCGTTCGGGATGGCGGCGATGGGCGCGCCGTCGACCGGGCAGGCAGCGGTGGCGGTCGGCGGGCCGCGTGGGCCGTGGGTGGCCTGCGCGATTCTCGGAGTCGCGGCGGCGGTCGGGCTGCGCGCCACCGCGGCGGGGCGTCGCGCCCGCGGGGTGCGCTGACGGGGAACTTGCGTCGCCGCCGGCCGGCGCCGATGCTTCCACGATGCCGGCTCTGTTGCGCCGTGGACTCGAGACGCTGATCCGCCCGTACCCCGCGCTCGAGGTCACGTCGATCGGGCCCGAGGGCGACCCGGCCGCCGCCGGGGTCAGCACCGCCGACGTCGACGCGATCTGGGGCGCGGCGGTCGCGGCCTACGACAGCGGCCTGTACCCGGCGCTGGCGCTGTGCCTGCGCCGCCGCGGCAAGGTCATCCTCGACCGGGCGATCGGCCACGCCCGCGGCAACGGCCCGGCCGACGCCGCCGACGTGCGCAAGGTGCCGGCGCGCCACGACGGCCTGTACTGCATGTTCTCGGCGTCGAAGATGGTCACCGCGATGCTGGTGCACCTGCTCGACGAGCGCCACCAGATCCACCTCGACGACCCGGTCGCGCACTACATCCCGGAGTTCGGCAAGAAGGGCAAGCACCGCATCACGCTGCGCCACGTGCTGACCCACCGCGCCGGCATCCCGCGCATCCCGCCGGAGTTCGCCGATCCCAACCTGCTGGGCCGGCCGGCGGAGATCCTGGGCCTCTTGTGCGAGCAGGCGCCGGTGTGGCGGCCGGGCCGTCGGCTCGGCTACCACGCGCTGACCGGCGGCTACGTGCTGGGCGCGGTGATCGAGCGGGTGACCGGCAAGGACGTGCAGACGTTCCTGCAAGACGAGATCAGCCGGCCGCTGGGCCTGGGGCATTTCGGCTTCGGCGTGGCGCCGGCGCGGCTGCGCGACGTCGCCGAGAACGCGTTCACCGGGCCGCCGGTGGTGCCGCCGCTGGCCGGCTTCATCAAGCGCGCGCTGTCGGTGGGGTTCAGCGACGCGGTGCGCATCTCCAACGATCCGCGGTTCCTGCACGCGGTGATCCCGGCGGGCAACATCTGCACCAGCGCCAGCGACGCCGCGCGCTTCATGCAGCTCTTGCTCGACGGCGGCACGCTGGGCGGCGTGCGGGTGTTCGAGCCGCGGACGATCGCGCGGGCGATCGCCGAGCAGAGCTACCTCGAGCTCGACCTCACGCTGGGCGCGCCGATCCGCTACGGCGCGGGCTTCTTGCTGGGCTCGCACGTCACCAGCCCGTTCGGGCTGGGCACGCCCAAGGCCTTCGGCCACCTCGGCTTCACCAACGTCTTCGTGTGGGCCGACCCCGAGCGCGACCTGGCCGCGGCGCTGATGACCACCGGCAAGCCGGCGCTGTCGCCGGGGCTGGCGTCGCTGTGGTGGCTGCTGTCGACGATCGCGCGCAGGGTGCCGCGCGACGGGCGGCGTCACATCGGCGCGTAGACCATCAGGTGGTGGAAGCGGGCGTCGACGCCGTAGCTGCGCAGGCCGACCGAGCCGGGGCGCGTCGTCGCGGCGAGCAGCAGCGTGTCGAGCCGCGTCCCGTCGCGCCAGACCTCGCCGGTGCACTGCCCGTCGCCCTCGCAGGTCAGGATCACGCGGTAGCGCGCGCTGGCCGCGAACAGATCGGGCGCGGCGTTGGTGTCGTCGCCGAGGTTGGTGGTGGTGTCGACCAGGTGCGCCTTCTGGTCGAGCTGTAGACCCTGGGCCTCGAGGACCTCGAGCACGACGCCACGCGGGAAGGTGGGATCGTACGGCGCGGTGCCGGGGGGCGGCTCGACGTCGACCCACACGCCGACGCTCTGGGTGGTGCCCTTCGCCAGCAGCGGCAGGCTGGCGGGCAGCGTGAGGTCGACGTCGATGGTCACCCCGGCGAGGCCGACGTCGAGCCGGGCCAGCATGTCGGTGCCGGGCGTGGTGCCGCTGGCCACCAGGTCGCCCCCGGCGACGATCCAGCTGCCGCCGGCCGCGTCGGCCAGGGGGTGCAGCTGCGACGGGAGCGTGGGCTGGTCGAAGCGCTCGAAGGCGACGATCCGATCCGGCGCCGTCTTGTGCGGGTCGCACGCCGCGCCGATCAGGTCGCCGTCGTCGTCCTTGCGCTCGCTGTCGCCGCTTTGCTTGACGTGCGGGCAGTTGTCGCACTCGTCGCGGAAGCCGTCGCCGTCCTCGTCGGGGGCGCCGCCTGGGTCGCCGCAGGCCGGCCGCGCGTCGATCGCGGCGGCGTCGGGCAGGCGCGGCGGATCGAGGCCGAACACCTGGTTGCACCCGAACAGCGCGGGTAGGCAGAGGACGGCGGCGCGCACCGTCGAGGATGGTAGCACCCTGGGCGCCGGGTTGACGGCGGCGGGGGCATGCCGCATGGTCGTCCGCATGCGCCTCGGCCGCGTGCCCCACCTCGTGCTCGCCACGGCGACGCTGGTGGCGGTGCTGCTGGGGCAGCGCGGGTGGGCGATCGCCAGCGTCGGCCCGGTGCGCGAGCGCGCCGAATGCCGGTGCTGTCCGCGCCACGAGGCGGCGCCCGAGCCGTCGATCGCGCCGCGCTGCTGCACGATCGACGCGCCCGCCCCGGGGGCGCGGCCGGCGCCGCCTGCGGTGATCGCGGCGATGCCCGCGGCGGTCGCGCCGACGGCGGTCATCGCGGTGGCGCCGCTAGCGCGCGCGCTGGTCGTCGCGCCGGCGCCGCTGATCGAGGTGCGGGCCATCGGGCCACCGTCGTGGCTGCGCCACTGCGCGCTGCGCTTGTGACCGATCGGGTGGCGACCTGATCGGTGACGGGGATGGTGCGCCGTGGTCGGCGCGATTCGATCTCACGCTACGGAGCTGTCATGACTCGTCTCTCCTTGCTCGCGCTGGCGCTGGCCGCCTGCGCGCCTAGCGTCGGCGCCGTCCAGGCGCCAGTGCACCGGCTGATCTACGACCGCATCGGCGTCGGCGTCGGCGACGATTCGGCCATCCGGCTGGCGCGGCCGATCACGCGCGCCGACGCGGTGGTGATCGCCGTCGCCCACCACCCGCGGGCCGCCGCCGCTCGCGCCGAGCTGGGCATCGCCGCCGGCGACCTCGGCCGGCGCCGCGGCCTCGGCCACACCGAGGTCGAGCTCGAGGCGCGCCTGACCGGCGACGACCCGACGCTCGACGTCGCGGTCGTGCACGACGTCGTCGACCTGATCACCGCGGCGCCGCGGCGCGCCGCGGGCGAGGCGCAGCTGGCCGCGGCGCAGGCCCGCGCCGCCAGCGAGCTGTTGCGGCTGGCCGCCCGCGCCGAGCTGGCCTGGCTCGACGCGGCCGCGGCGGTGGCGCAGCGCGCGCTGGCCCAGGACGCGTACGACACGCTCGCGACCGCCGCCGAGCTGACCGAGCGGATCGCGGCGTCGGGTGGCACCACCGAGCTGGCCCGGGCCCGCGCCGCCAGCGCGCGCGAGCTGGCGCGGGTCGACGTCGCGCGCGCCGAGACCGCGGTGGCGCAGGCGCGGATCGCGCTCGACGACGCGCTCGGGATCAGCGGCGACGCCACCGGCTGGCAGCTCGGCGACGAGCTGCCGCCGCTGCCGGCCGCGGCGCCCGCGGTCGATGACCTCGAGGCCGCCGCCGTCGCGCACAGCCTGGTGCTGGAGGCCGCCGCCGCCGATCGCCGCGCCGCCGCCAGCGACGCCCGGGCCCGCACGATCGCGGCGTGGCTGCCCGGCCTGGCGATCGGCGCGGTCGGCGAGCACGGCGCCGACGGCTGGACCGTGGGCCCGGCGCTGCGCGTCGGCATCCCGCTGTGGTCGGGCGACGCCGGCGGCGCCGCCGCCGCCCGCGCGCGGACCGCGGTCGCCACCGCGCAGCAGGGCGCGGCCGAGATCGAGCTGCGCGCCGCCGCCCGCGCGGCGCAGCTCGAGGCGCGCGCGGCGTACGCCGAGGCGCGCCACCTCGCCGACGTGGTGGTGCCGCTGACCCGCCACGTCGTCGCCGAGACCGTGCGTCACTACAACGCGATGAACGCCAGCCCGTTCGAGCTGCTGGCCGCGCGTCGCGATCAGGCGATGGCGGAGCAAGCGGCGCTGACGGCGCGGCTGCGCCTGGCCCGCGCCGAGGTCGTGGTCGCGGCCTTGCGCCACGGCGTCACCCTCGCGCCGGCCGCGCCCGCGGCGGCGTCCCTCACCACCACCACCACCACCAGCGCGCCCGGCGCGCACTGACGGAGCCACCATGCGTCGTCGAGATCTGCTCTCCACGTCCCTCGCGGCTGGCGTCGCCACCGCGATCGCGCGCCGCGCCGTCGCCCAGCCAGCCCCGCCGGCTGCGCCGGCCGCGCCGCCGCCGGCCGCGCCCGCTCCCGCGGTCGCCGCGGCGCCGAGCGCCACGTCCGCCGGCAGCACGCTGATCGTGCCCGACGGTCGCGTCCTCACCGGCCGCAAGGTCGGCGGCGTGCGCGTCTACCACCTCGTCGCCGAGCCGATCCGCCACGAGGTGGCGCCCGGCCTGGTGATCGACACCTGGGGCTACAACGGCGGCACGCCGGGCCCGGTGATCGAGGCCACCGAGGGCGAGCGCGTGCGCATCTACGTCACCAACAAGCTGCCCGAGGCGACCACCGTGCACTGGCACGGCCTGGTGGTGCCCAACGGCATGGACGGCGTCGCCGGCCTGACCCAGCCGACGATCCCGCCCGGCGAGACCTGGCGCTACGAGTTCGTGCTGCCCCACGCCGGCACGTTCATGTACCACCCGCACGTCGACGAGATGACCCAGATCGCGCTGGGCATGGTCGGCATGATCGTCGTGCACCCGAAGCGCCGGCCGGCCAGCGAGCGCCGCGTGCGCGACTTCGTGATGATGGCCCACGAGTGGAAGATCGTGCCCGGCGCGCGCCGGCCCGATCCGCTGGCGATGAGCGACTTCAACCAGCTGGCGTGGAACGGCAAGGCGTTCCCGGCGACGACGCCGCTCACCGCCGCCACCGGCGACCTGGTGCGCATCCGCATCGGCAACCTGGGGCCGATGGACGGCCACCCGATCCACCTCCACGGCCACCGCTTCACCGTCGTCGAGACCGACGGCGGGCAGGTGCCGCCGGGCGCGCGCTGGCCCGAGACGACGGTGTGGGTGCCGGTCGGTTCGGTGCGGGTGATCGAGTTCGTCGCCGACCAGCCAGGCGACTGGCCGCTGCACTGCCACATGACCCACCACGCGATGAACCAGATGGGCCACGACGTGCCCAACTGGCTGGGCGCCGACGTCCAGGGCGTCGACGGCCGGATCCGCAAGCTCGCCCCCGGCTACATGACGATGGGCACGACCGGCATGGCCGACATGATGCAGATGGATCTGCCCGACAACGCGATCTCGATGCGCGGCGGCAAGGGCCAATACGGCGCGATCGACATGGGCGGCATGTTCACGATCGTGAAGGTGCGCGACGGGCTCACCGGCGACGCCGACCCCGGCTGGTACGCGCACCCCGCGGGCACCGTGCCGCGCGCCGCCAGCGCCGCCGAGCTGGCCGGCGACGGCATCGACGGGTAGGGCGGGCGCGGGCTACGGCGCGCCGACCTCGCGCGCGATCACCAGCGCCACCAGGCGGGCGCCGAGCGCGACGAACGGCAGATCCAGCGTCGCCGCGGTGTCGGTCGCGGCGTGGTAGTGCGGCGTGGCGTCGCCGCCGGTGAACTCCTCGCTGACGCCGACCGCGTCGAAGCCGGCCTCGCGGAACGCCACGTGGTCGGTGCGGCCGCTCGCGGTCGCCGTCACCGCGAGCCCCAGCGTCGTCGCCGCGGCCTGGTACTCGGCCAGGCGCGCGGCGGTCGGCTGCTCGATCTCGAGGCGACGATCGCCGTCGCCGTCCCAGCCGATCTGATCGACGGTGTGCACCGCGGCCACCGCGGTCCCGGCCTGGCGCAGCGCGCTGGCGAGGTAGGTCGAGCCGATCAGCCCGACCTCCTCCTGATCGAACAGCACGAACCGCACCGGGCGATCGCGGCACGCCACCTCGGTCAGCATCCGCGCCGTGGCCAGCACCGCCGCGGCGCCGCTGGCGTTGTCGTCGGCGCCGGGGCTGCCGGCGACGCTGTCGAGGTGCGCGCCCACCAGCACCAGCGGGCCGGGGGCGGCGGCGGTCGCCGGCAGCTCGGCGGTGACGTTGGCGCCGGTGCCGTAGTCGTCGAGCGCCGCCGGGAGGCCGGCCGCGGCCAGCTCGTCGAGCGCGAACCGCTGCGCGGCGGCGCGCCGCGCGACCGTCGCGCGATCGGCCAGGCGCACGCCGGGGGCCACGTCGGCGGCGCCGCTGAGCTTCGCGATCGTCGTCGCCAGGTAGCCGTCCAGCCACGCCGGCGCGGCGGTCGGCGCGCGACAGGTGGCGGCGGCGTCGGGACCGTCGCCGGGAGCGTCGTCGGCGCAGGCGGCGACGGCCAGCGCCAGCGCGCCGCGCGCCAGCGCCCTCACGACCGCGGCTTGCCCGACGGCGCCGGCGCGCGGTAGTCGGCGCGGGCCTCGACGTGGAAGTGATCGTAGTGGCTCTTGGGATCGTTGCGCGGCGTCAGCACCATCCGGAAGCCGCCCGAGTCGTTGAGGTAGGTCTCGACCGCGGCCAAGAGCGCATCGCCGGCGAGGTAGTCGCCGAGCACGACGCCCTTGTGGCCGGTGTCGTCGACGACGGCGCGGATGTCGACCGCGAGCCCGAGCGCGTGGCGCGACAGCGCGCTGAGCGTGCGGCCGCGGGTGCGCACCTGGGTGTAGCCGTAGATGCGCGAGAAGTGCAGCTCGCGCACGCCGCGCGCGAACAGCGCCTCGCCGTGGATCGTCAGCGCCCGCGCCAGCTGACAGTCCATCACGAACGGCGGCTTGCGGAAGGTCGGCACCAGCTTGACGCCACCGAACACCATCGCCGGCACGGTGATCGGCGTGGTGATCTTACGCTCGGCCTTGGCCGGCTTCCACGCCACGCCGCGGCGATCGAGCTCGTCGGTGCACGCCTTGCCCGCCGCGCGCATCTCGCGGGTCGGCGGCCACGCCCAGCCGTCGGGCATGTTGGGGCGGTGGTGGCGCACGTGCTTGTGGCGCTTGGACTTGGTCGGCGTGCGCTTGTGCTTGCGCGCGTCGGCGTCGTCGACCGCGAGGGTCAACGCGGCGATGGCGGCGAGCACGGCGAGCGGGCGGACCACGCCCCGACCGTACTACGCACCGTCGGGCCCGCGGCCGAAAACGCCGCCACTCCCGATCTTGCGGTGCCCCTGGCCCGACCATCCGGAACCGCGGCGATACGATGGCGGCGATGGACATCGAGCAGCTCGAAGCGCTGGCCCTCTCCGACGATCGCGCCGCGGCGCTGGCCCGGCTGGTGCCCGGCAGCGAAGACCACGACTACTGGCGCGCGATCGAGCTGCAGCACCGCGGCGCGCTCGACGAGGTCGACGCGCTGCTCGCGACCTGGCGCGATCGCCACGGCACGACCGCGCGCCACCAGCGGCTGACGCTGCGGCAGCGGCTGTTGCGGGCGGGGCAGGACCTCGCGGCCCACGGCGCGGCGCTGGCCGACGAGCTCGGCGTGTCGTTCCACCACCAGCCCGACGCCGCGCTGGCGGCGGATCGCTACCCGACCGCGCTGGACCCGGCGCTGCTCGACGAGCCGACGCTGATCGCGCGCGCGCTCGAGCGCGGGCGCGGGCTGGCCGAGCTGACCGCGCACGGCGTCCGCTGGCTCAAGCCCGACGGCCTCGACGCCGCCCGCCGCCGGCAGTACCTCGAGCGCATCGATCGCGTCGGCGCGCCCGGCCTGGTCGAGGCGGTCGCGGCCGATCTCGCGGAGACCTCGTCGCGCGGGTTCGGCTCGCTGGCGGTCCACGGCCAGCTCACCGCCGCCGACCTGACGCTGCTCGAGCGGCTGCGCCCGGCGCTGCGCGTCGATCCCAACTTCGTCGCGGCGAAGCTGACCCGCCGGCGCCCGCCCGAGCACGTCGACTGGACCGACGATCTCGGCGCGCGGGTCGCCTACCTCGACGACCTCGCGGCGCAGGTCGCGGGGCTGCCGCGCGCGTTCGCGCCGCTGCAGGCGCTGGTCGGCTACCACCGGCTCGCGTGCGACGTGCGGCTCGGCACGTTCGATCGCGCGCGCCTGGTGGCGTACCTCGGGCTGCCCCGGGCCGGCGCCGGCGCCAGCCGCGCGGTGCGGGCGCGCTACGAGAAGGACGGGCTGATCGCGGTCGAGCAGGGGCTGGCCGCCGCGGTGGCGCTGCCGCCGATCGGCGACGACTCCGACGTCGTGCGCCGCTACGTCGAGGCGGTGCTGGCCGACGACGACGGCGCCGACCTGGCCGAGGTGCTCGACGGCGTGTGGCTGACGCAGGTGCGGGCCGAGGTGCGGCTGCTGGCGGGGGCCGACGACCCGCGCTGGGCCGGCCAGCTCGGCGCCGACGCGGTGGCCGCGCTGCGCGAGCGGGTCGAGCTCGAGCTCCTGCCGATCAACCCGTCGCGGTGGGCGCGCGACGCCGAGGTCAGCCTCGCGGTCGCGGTCAAGCACGTGCCGACGCTGCGGGTGCGGGTGTTCCGCATCAACACCGCGGCGTGGTTCGCGGCGCGCGGCGCCGACGTCGACCTGGCGATCGATCTCGACGGCATGACCGCGGGCTGGGAGGAGGTGCGCGAGCTGGCGGCGCCGCCGATGGTGCGGCAGGTGGTGCGGCTGCCGCTGCCGGCGTGCGCGCGGCCCGGCACCTACGTCATCGAGCTGATCGGCGGCGGTCGCGCCAGCCGCGCGCTGATCCGCAAGGGCGACCTGCGCCTGGCCAGCCGGCCGACCGCGGCCGGGCTGGCGATCGACGTCGTCGACGAGCGCGGCCAGGCGTGCCCGGCGGCCAGCCTGTGGCTCGGCGGGCGCGAGTTCCGCGCCGGCGTCGACGGCGCGATCGCGCTGCCGTTCTCGACGCGGCCGGGGCCGACGCCGGCGCTGGTGGTCGACGGCGACGTCGCGGTGGCGACGGCCGTCGAGCTGCGCGGCGAGGGCTACCAGCTCGACGTGGCCTGGTTGCTCGATCGCCAGGGCCTGGTGGCGGGCGAGGTCGCGGCGGCGGTGGCGCGGGTGTCGCTGCGGCTGGGCGGCGTGCCGGTGTCGCGGGCGCTGCTCGAGGACGCGTTCCTCGAGATCACGACCGTCGATCGCAAGGCGGTCACCGCGACCCACCGCCAGCCGCTGCCGCTGGCCGACGACGCCGACGCCGAGATCGAGGTCGCGGTGCCGATCGACGCGCGCCAGGTCGGGCTCGCGATCGGCGGCCGGGTGCGCGTGGTGTCGGAGCAGCGCACGCTCGACCTGCGCGCCGATCGCACCTACGCGATCGGCACGATGCACGACGGCGACGCCACCGCGGCGATGTACCTGCGGCCCGCGCCCGACGGCCTGCGGCTCGGGCTGTACGGCAAGTCGGGGGAGCCGCGGCCGGGGCGCGCGGTGGCGCTGGCGCTGACGGTGCGCGCGGTGACCTGGCCGATCGAGGTGACGCTGGCGACCGACGAGCGCGGCGAGCTGAGGCTGGGCGCGCTGCCCGGCGTCACCGGCGTCACCGCCACCTGCGGCGACCTGAGCCAGCGCTTCGCGTTCGACGAGCTGGCGCCGGTGGTCGCGCGCACGCAGGTGGTGCGCGAGGGCGAGCCGGTCGTGCTGCCGGCGCCGACCGATCGCACCGGCGCGGCGCCGCGACCGCTGGCCTGGCAGGTGATCGAGCGGCGCGGCGGCGCCCCGCTGCGCGACGTCACCGCCGACGTCCACGCCGAGCCGGGCGCGCTGCGGCTCGAGCGGCTGCGCCCGGGCGAGTACCAGGCCCAGGTCGGCGACGCGGCGTACCGCGTGGTCGTCGTGCCCGCGGCGATCGCGGCGGTGCGCGGCTGGGCGCCGCTGCCCGACGGGCTGATCGAGCTGACCGCGCGGCCGCCCACCACCGCGGCGGTGGCGCTCACCGCCGACGGCGGGTTGCGGGTCAGCGTGCGCGGCGGCTCGGCCGCGACCCGCGTCCACGTCGTCGCGTCGGCGCTGGCGCCGGCGCCGGTCGAGGATCCGCGCCTGCCGGCCGCGGTGCGCGAGCCGGGCGGCCAGCGCGGTCGGCTCGGGCGCGCCAGCTACCTGTCGGGCCGCGACATCGGCGACGAGTACCGCTACGTGCTCGATCGCCAGCGGCTGCCGCGTCGCCCCGGCGTGCTGCTCGACAAGCCGTCGCTCTTGCTCAACCCGTGGGCCCTGCGCACGACGTCGACCGCCACCCAGCAGGCCCGCGCGGGCGCGCCGTTCGCGGCCCCGGCGCCGGCGCCGGCGATGGGCGCGGCGGGCTACGGCGGCGCGATGGCCCGCGAGCGCGGCGGCGGTGGCGGCGCCAGCGACGATCCGGCGTTCGCCACCTACGACTTCCTGGCCGCGCCGGCGCGGGTGCTGGCCAACCTGGCGCCCGACGCTGCCGGCGAGGTGGCGGTCGCCGCCGCCGCCCTCGGCGACGCCGCGCAGCTGCACGTCGTGATCGTCGACCCGTCGGCGACCACCGCGCACCGGCTGGTGCGCGCGACGGCGCCGCTGGCGGTGCGCGATCGCCGCCTGGCCGCGCCGCTGCCGCTCGATCGCCACGTGCGCGAGGACCGGCGGCTCGCCGCGGTGCCGGCGGCGTCGTCGATCGCGGTCGTCGATCGCGCGACGTCGCGGGTCGAGCTGGTCGACACCGTCGACAAGCTGTACCGCGCGCTGTGCGCGCTGTCGGGCGACGCCACGCTCGCGAGCTGGGACTTCCTGCCGCGCTGGGCGTCGCTGCCCGAGGCCGAGCGGCGCACGCTGTACTCGCGCCACGCGTGCCACGAGCTGGCGCTGTTCATCCACGGCAAGGATCGCGCGTGGTTCGATCGGGCGCTCAAGCCGTACCTCGCGGCCAAGCTGCACCCGACGTTCGTCGACCACTGGCTGATCGACGCCGATCTGACGCCGTACCTGGCGCCGCACCGGCTGGCGCGGCTCAACGCGCTGGAGCTGGCGCTCCTGGCGCGCCGCCACCCCGAGGTCGGCCCGGTGCTGCACCGCCGGCTGGCCGACGCCGTCGAGCTGATCGCGCCCGACCCTGGCGCCGACGATCGCCTGGTCGACACGATCGTCGCCGGCGGCGCGCTGGGCGGCGACGGGTTCGGCGAGAAGATGGCGGCGGCGGCCGAGGCCGACGAGCCGGCGCCCCAGGAGCTGGCGCGCGGGATCTCCATGGCCGCCCCGGCGGCGACGATGGCCCCGCCCAAGGCCAAGAAGGCGGCGTCGCGGCGGCGCAGCGCCGAGCTCGCCGACGAGGCCGACGACCAGAAGGGCGACATGATGATGATGCGCGAGGAGCAGGCGCCGATGTACCGCGCCGCCGACCGCACGCAGGAGTGGGCCGAGCACAACTGGTGGCAGCGGCGGATCGACGCGATCGGCCCCGAGCTGATCGCCGCGGCGCGGCTGTGGCGCGACCTCGCGGCCCACCGCGACGGGCCGTTCCTGTCGCCGCACGTCGTCGACGCCGCGACCAGCCTGCCGGCGGCGATGGCCGCGCTGGCGTTCCTCGACCTGCCGTTCGCCGCGCAGCCCCACGCGGTCGTCGCCCACGGCGCCGGCGCCACGGTCACCGCCGGCAGCCACGCGATCGCCGCCGTGGTCGAGGTCGCGACGGTGCCCGGGCCGCCCAACCAGCAGGTGCTGATCGGCCAGAGCTACTTCCGCGCCGACGATCGCTACACCTGGGAGGGCGCCGAGCAGGTCGAGAAGTACGTCACCGGCGAGCTGGTGGCCGGCGTGGTCTACGCCTGCCAGATCGTCGTCACCAACCCGACCAGCCGCAGCCAGGCGCTGGCGGTGCTGCACCAGATCCCCGCCGGCGCCATCGCGGTCGGCGGCGCGATCGCCACCGCGACGACGCGCTGCCGGCTCGACCCGTACGAGTCGACGACGATCGAGTACCGCTTCTACTTCCCGGCCGCCGGCCGCTTCGATCACTACGGGGCCCAGGTCACCCGCGCCGCCGACGCCGCGGCGCTCTTGCTGGCGGCGATCCCGCCGCGCGCGCTCGACGTCGTCGCGGTGCCGACCACGGTCGATCCGACGTCGTGGCCGCACCTGGCGCAGCACGGCACCCTCGACGACGTCTGCGCGTACCTGGCCGGCCAGAACCTCGGCCGGGTCGACCTCGCGGCGATCGCGTGGCGCTGCCACGATCGCGCCGCGTTCGCGCGCATCGTCGACACGCTGGCCGCGCGGCGGGTCTACGACGACACGCTGTGGTCGTACGCGCTGTGCCACCGCGACCGCGCCCGCACCGCCGAGTGGCTGGCCACGCGCGGCGCCGACCTCGGCGACCTCGGGCCGGTGTTCGCCAGCCCGCTGGTGAGCTGGGAGCCGGTCGAGCGCGGCACCTACCAGCACCTCGAGTACGCGCCGCTGATCAACGCCCGCGCGCACCGGCTGGGCGATCGGCGGACGATCCTCAACGACGGCCTGGCCGCGCAGTGGCAGGCGTTCGTCGAGCAACTCGCCCACCGGCCGCGGCCGCGCGGCGAGGACTACCTGGCCGCCGCCCACTACCTGTTCGCGATGGATCGCCCCGACGAGGCGATCGCGTGGCTGGCCCGGGTCGACGCGACCGCGTCGCAGGCCGCGCTGCAGCGCGACTACCTGCGCGCCTACGCCGCCGTGGTCGGCGGCGAGCTGGCGGTGGCGCGCGGCGCGCTCGCGCCGTACCGCGACCACCCGGTCGACCGCTGGCGCACCCGCTTCGGCGCGCTGGCCGAGCTGGTGGCAGAGGCCGAGGGCGGCGCGGCGCCGACCGCGGCGCTCGACGCCGACAACCGCGAGCAGGTGCTGGCCGCGGCGGCGCGGGCCACGCCGACCCTGGCGGTGCGGGTCGATGGCGAGCACGTCGTGATCGATCACGCCGGCGTCGAGCGCGCCGAGGTGCGGCTGTACCGCGTCGATCTCGAGCTGCTGTTCTCGCGCCAGCCGTTCTTCGGCGCCGACGCCAGCCGGTTCGGGTTCATCGAGGCCGGGCGCGTCGAGGCGCTGGCGCTGCCGGCGACCGGCCCGACGCGCTGGCCGCTGCCCGACGACCTGCGCCGGCACGCGCTGGTGGTCGAGGCGGTCGCGACCGGGGCCCGGGCCAGCGCGACCCACTTCGCGCACCAGCTGGCGATCGCGGTGACCGCGCCCTACGGCCGGGTGCAGGTGCGCCACGCGGCGACCGGCGCGCCGCGGATCGCGGCCTACGTGAAGTGCTACGCGCGCCTGCGCGGCGGCGCGGTGCAGTTCTACAAGGACGGCTACACCGACGTCTGCGGTCGCTTCGACTACGCGACCCTGTCCACCGACGACCTCGATCGGGTCGAGCGGTTCGCGCTGCTGGTGGTCGACGACCAGGCCGGCGCGGCGGTGGTCGAGGCCGCGCCGCCGCCGCGGTGACCCGGGCGCGCGGCGCGGGGCCTCAGCTCGCGCGGGCGGTGTGGACGATCGCCATGCTGACCGCGGTGTCGAGGTCGGGGGCGATCGCCAGCCGGTCGGGGACGCGCTTGATGCCGGCGCGCTCGAGCAGCGCCGCCGGCTCGGGCGCCAGGCCGGCGAGGATCACCATCCGGCCGCTGCGGTTCAGGCGATCGAGCGTCGACTCCAGCGCGATCAGCCCGGTGGCGTCCATCACGTCGACCCGCTTCATCGCCAGGATCACGACCCGGGCGTCGGTGCCGACGGTGTCGAGGATCTCCATCGCCTTGTTGGCGGCGCCGAAGAACATCGGGCCGGCGATCTCGTAGAGCCGGATGCCGGGCGGCATCTGCAGCCGCTCGGCGACGTCGGTGTCGAGCGTGATCTTGGTCAGCGCCGCCATCCGCCGCATGAACAGGAGCGCGGCCAGCATCACGCCGACCGACACCGCCAGCGCCATGTCGACCAGCACGGTCAGCGCGAAGCAGGTCACCAGCACCAGCACGTCGCTGCGCGGCGCGATGCGGATCAGCCGGACGACGTGGCGCGCCTCGACCATCGCGCCGGCGAACACCAGCACCAGCGCCGCCAGCGCCGCCAGCGGCAGGTACGCCATCAGCGGCGCCAGCGCGATCGTCGCGCCCAGCACCACCAGCGCCTGGATCACCGCGGCCAGCGGCGACCGCGCCCCGGCCCGGACGTTGGTCGCGGTGCGGGCCAGCGCGCCGGTGCAGGCGATCGCGCCGAAGAACGGGCACACCATGTTGCCGATGCCGAGCGCGATCAGCTCGGCGTTGGGGTCGTGCTTGGTGCCGGCCATGCCGTCGGCGATCACCGCCGACATCAGCGTCTCGATCGCGCCCAGCATCGCGATCGCGAACGCGGCGGGCAAGAGCTCGCGGATCAGCGCGTAGTCGATCGCGAACGCCGAGCCGGTGGCGTCGCCCAGCCGCCACGGCCACACCGGCAGCGGCGGCAGCGGCGGGATGCCGCGCACCCGCTCGCCGTCGATCACGGTCGCGAAGGTCGAGCCGATCGTGCGGGCGTGGAAGCCGTCGAGCAGGTGGCTGGCCACCACCGCGAGCAGCGCCGCGGCGGTCAGCGCCACCAGCGGCGCCGGGATGCGCCGGTGGATGCGCGGCAGCGCGATCAACAGCACGAGCGTCACGCCGAACAACGCCGCGTCCCAGGCATGGGCCTGCGCGCGCGCGTCCCACAGCGCGCCGATCACCTCGATCGTGCCGCTCGGGCGGCCGGCGAGGTCGACGCCCAGCGCGTCGCGCCCCGCCAGCACGACCAGCACCACCGCGATCCCGGTCGTGAAGCCGGTGGTCGCGGGGTGGGGCAGGAACTGCATCAGCTTGCCGAGCCGCGCCACGCCCATCAGCACCAGGATCGCGCCGGCCATCAGCCCGGCGACCAGCACGCCGCCGAGCCCGTGGCGCGCGACGATCGGCTCGAGGATCACCACGAAGGCGGCGGTCGGGCCGGTGATCTGCAGCCGGCTGCCGCCCAGGAGCGACACGACGATGCCGGCGATGATCGCGGTGTACAGGCCGTGCTGGGGCGCGACGCCGGTGGTCCGGGCTAGCGCCATCGCCAGCGGCACCGCCAGCAGCGCCACCGCGAGGCCGGCGCGGGCGTCGGCGCGCAGGTCGGCCAGCGAGTAGCCCTCGCGCATCCGCGCCCGCAGCGCGCTGCCGAGCTGGTCCTTGATGCCGTAGGCCAGCGCGAGCTGCGACCGCACCGCATCGGTGAGCTCGTCGACGTACCGCATGAGCCGGCGCACGATAGCCCAGAACCTGGAGCGGGTTGAAGTTCCTGCTGCGACGCGGCCTTGCGGGCCCGCCCCGGCGCGCGTCGGGTGGCCGCCGCGCGTCGCCTTGACACCTCGGGCGCGACCTGCGACCTCAGGGCGATGGACCGCGACGACACGCTCGAGGCGCTGGCGCCCACGCTGGCGGCGTGGCTGACCGCGACCGCGGCCGCGGACCCGCGGCGTCGCCGCTTCGGCGCCGCGCGGCATCGCTACCAGCTCGGCGCGCCGCTGGCGGCCGCGACGGTCGACGCGTTCGAGGCCGCGAGCGGTGGCGCGCTGCCCGCGGCCTACCGCGCCTTCGTCACCACCCTGGGCGATGGCGGCGCCGGGCCGTACTACGGCCTGTGGCCGCTCGCGCATCCGCTGCAGCGCGCGATCGCGGCCGGCGTGTTCGCGCCCACCGCGCCCGGCCGCGCGGCGTACCAGGGCGTGATCGGGCTGGGGCACGTGGGCTGCGGTCAGATCGCGCTGCTGATCGTGCGCGGCGCGCACGCGGGCGAGGTGTGGATCGACGCGCGCGGCGCCGATGGCGCGCTGCGCCCGATCGCGCGCGACTTCGGCGCGTACTACGTCGCGTGGGTGCAGGCGGTGACGCGCGATCGGCTGCTGCCGGGCGGCGCGCCCGCTGGCGCGTGTCCGCTGCCGCGCGGCCTCTCGCACTACCTCGCGAGCTGCGAGCGTCGATCGCAGGTCGCGCCGGGCGCGCTCTCGGGTGCACAGCTGCGCGAGGCGCTCGCCGCGCTGGGGCCGGGCTCGATCCGGTGCGAGGCGAGCGGTGACGATCCGTTCTTCGCGGCCGGCGCCGCGCTCGATCCGTGCCCGTCGTGCGCGGTCATGATCGACCAGCTCCACGGCCAGGGACTGGGGGCCGAGGCGGTGGTAGCGGGCGAAAACTGGCCGCTGTGACGTCGATTTTCGAGGCCGATCGTCCATCGTAAGATGCCGAGACTATTGTGTATTGTCTCGAAGACATCCCCCGCCGCGCCGCCCGGCCGGTATAACTGACCGAAACGATTAGGCCGCCGCGCCCCGGCAGGGCTCGCCCGGCCCGGTCCAGGGGGCAAAAACCGGCCGAGCGGGGCGGTTTCGGGGCGCTTCAGGAGGGATCTCTTCCGTGATAAAACTATGAAATCATTGGATTAATAGGCGATCTAAAGACTGGCGCCGACACGCGGGGGCGATACCCTTCTGGAAGCTCGATGGCCACGCAGACCCTCGCTCATCGCCCCGGTTTCTACCCTCAGCCCAACGAGTGGACGTGCGGTCCATTCGCGCTCAAGCACGCGCTGGTCGCGCTCGGTCGCACCGTGCACGCCAGCGAGATCGCGCAGACCGCGCGCACGCACTGGTGGAGCGGGACCAACGAGATCCGCCTCGCTCGCGCGGCGCGCTCGTTCGACTGCGATCTGGTGCTCGAGCGGTCGCGGCACGCCGAAGAGGCGCGCAAGCGGCTGATCAAGCTGCTGCGCGACGATCAGGTGCCGGTGCTGCTGTGCGTGGACGAGTGGACGCACTGGATCACCGTGGTCGGCGTGGAGGGCAACCGGTTCCTGGTGATCGACTCCGAGCAAGACCCGGTGCTGACCATCCACACCTGGGCCCAGCTGCGCGCGCGCTGGCACTACGACGACGTCGACTTCGATCGCGAGAAGCCGCCGGTGCTGTACGACCTGCACGCCATCCAGCCGCGGTTCCGCGCGCCGGTGAAGGCCGACTTCTCGATCGACCGCATCAAGTTCCTGCGCCGGCCCGAGAACCGCAGCCTGGCGCTGTACTGGAACGAGTACCTCGAGGACCTGCTCGAGATCTGCAAGCCGGCCGGCCGCATCACCAACCCGATCTCGATGGCCGAGTTCCTGCGCCGCCACCAGGAGCTGATCGTCTCGCGCGTCGTCTACTGGCACGGCGACATCGACCGCGACGGCATCGTCAAGATCCTGCGCAACCTGCGCTTCGTGTCCGAAGCCTACGGTCTGGTGATCCCGGCGGCGTCGACCCGCCGCGCCGCCGCCGACCTGGCCATCCTGGTGACGATGTGGACGGTCGCGGTGCGCGGCATCGACGAGATGTACGGCATGGGCCTGGGCGCGGTCGGTGGTCGCCAGGGCCTGCGCCGCGCGCTGCGCCTGCAGACCGAGCGCCTGAACAAGGTCGTCCGCCGCAAGAAGCGGAGCTAGCGCTCGCGCGCCAGCGCGGCGAGCAGGGCGCGGGCGATCGTGAGCGGGTGGGGCGGGCAACCGGGGACGTAGATCAGCGGCGGCTGGCGGTCGAAGAAGCCGCGGTCGACGCCGGGCGCGCCGTCGTACAGGCCACCGGAGATCGCGCACGCGCCGACCGCGATCACGAAGCGCGGCTCGGCCATCGCGTCCCAGGCTAGCTGGACCGCGTCGGCCATCGTCCGGGTGATCGGGCCGCTCACCACCAGCGCGTCGGCGTGGCGCGGCGACGCGACCCACTCGATGCCGTGGCGGCCGATGTCGAAGTTGACGTTGGCCAGCGCGTTGAGCTCGAGCTCGCAGCCGTTGCAGCCGCCGGCCGACACCTGCCGCAGCTTGAGCGAGCGTCCGAACCGCCGCCGCAGCGCGGCGCCGATGTCGACCTCGGGGACGCGCGGCGGGCCCTCGGTGACCACCAGGTCGTCGCGGCGGCTGGCGGCCATCGCGACCTCGGGCGTGAACGCGATCTTGCCGGTGGGGCACGCCGGCGCGCACGCGCCGCACAGCGTGCAGCGGCCGAGATCGAGGCGCACCGGCGGTGCGGTGATCGCCGCGGTCGGGCACACGTCGACGCACGCGCGGCAGCCATCGGCGCACGGCGTCGTGGCGATCACCGGCAGCCCGCGGAAGCCCTCGGGCCGCGCGGCGCGCAGGTCGGGGATCGCCTGCCGGCCTTGCTCGCGTCGCAGCTGCAGCAGCTTCCACATCAGAGGTCGTTCCCGCAGTAGGAGAGGTCGTAGCTCTTGTTGCAGATCGGGAAGTCGGAGATCTCGTTGTCGCGCATGCCGAGCGCGAGGCCGAGCCAGTTGCGCAGCGACGGGTCCTGCACCTTGTGGCGGACGACGCGCCCGGCGGCGTCGGTCTCGAGCGCGTGCACGACCTCGCCGCGCCAGCTCTCGGCCAGCGCCAGCACCAGGTGCGACGGGGCCAGCGCGCCGACCGGTTGGCCGGGCGGCTGCCGCGCCGGCACCGCGGTCAGCGCCGGCGCCGCGTCGGCCAGCCAGGCCAGCGATGCCGTCAGCTCGCGGCCGCGCATGCGCGCGCGCGCCCAGCAGTCGCCGCTCGGCTCGGTGGTCACGGCGATCGGCCGCGCGGCGTACGCGCCGCCGGCGCCCTCGCGCTGATCGAGCGCGACGCCGCACGCGCGCGCCGCGGGGCCGACCAGGCCGATCTGCTGCGCCTGCGCGGTGGTCAGCGCGCCGACGCCTTGCAGGCGGTGCTGGACCACGCGCGACCCGAAGAAGCACGCGTCGGCGGTGGCGCCGTGCGCGGTGAGCAGCGCGACCGCTGCCGCGACCGCCGCCGGGTCGGGCGTGATCGCGACGCCACCCGGGTGCAGCGCGCCGCGGCCGAACCGGCTGCCGCACAGCCGCATCGTCGTGTTGATCGCGGTCGTGCGCAGCCGGCCGTAGGTCGACGCGCCCGGCACGAAGCCGACGTCGGTGGCCAGCCCGGCCAGGCCGGCGAGGTGCATCGCCACCCGCTCGAGCTCGAGCAGCGTCGCGCGGGCCAGCTCGACCTCGGGCGCCAGCGTCACGCCGGCCAGCCGCTCGAGCGCGGCGCAGGTCGCCCACGCGTGGGCCACGCTGGCGTCGCCGGCGATCGTCTCGACCAGCGGCACCGCGCGCCGCGGATCGCCGCGATCCAGCAGCGCCTCGACGCCGCGGTGCTGGTAGCCGAGCTGGATCTCGAGGTGGTGGACCAGCTCGCCGCTGCACTGGAAGCGGAAGCTGCCTGGCTCGATCACGCCGGCGTGGATCGGGCCGACCGCGACCTCGTGGACGCACTTGCCGTCGAGGCGGTAGTACGGATAGGCAGCCATCTCGGCCTGGGTCTGGCCGTGGTGGCGCAGCGGCTTGAGCCACGGGTGGCCGGTCAGGCGCACGCCCAGCGTCTCGTGCAGCTCGCGCTCGCAGCCGTGCAGCGCCAGCGCCACCTCGGTCAGCGCGAAGTAGCCGTGGGCCGGATCGACGGTCGTGCGCAGCACGTCGAGCCCGCGGTCGGCGCGCTGCAGCGCGACCGACACCTCGACGCCGGCGTCGACCCGGCGGCCCCACAGCATCACCGGCCGGCTGCCCTGCAACAGCTCGCCCTTGACCCAGTTGCGCCAGGCCCGCGGCTCGAGCACCGGCAGCTCGTCGAGCGCGACCGCGTGGACCACCAGCGCGCTCATCGCGACCCCATCGACGCCGCGACCTCGCGGAACAGCGTGTTGACCGACGTCGGCAGGTACAGGCCCATCATCACCAGCGCGATCAACAGCACCAGCTTGGGCAGGTGCGGCAGCAGGCGCTGGCGGTGCCAGGTGGCCTTGATCCGCGACTCGCCCCAGATCATCGGGAACACCGAGCGGCCGGTGGCGATGAAGGTCGTCGCGATCACCGCGCAGAAGCCGGCGAACACCAGCATCTGGCCCGAGGCCGCGAGCGCCGACAGGATCAAGAGCTCGCCGAGGAAGCTCCCGAACGGCGGGAAGCCGAGCAGCGCGAACGTGCCGACCATCAGGAACAGGCCGGTGTACGGCAGGTCCTTGATCAGCCCGCCGACGTCGCGCATCTGCTTGGTCTGGTAGTGCTGCTCGATGTGGCCGATCGACAGGAACAAGATCGCCTTGATGAACGCGTTGGACACCGCGTAGAGCAGCACGCCGTACGCGGCCTCGCCGCCGAGGCCCAGGCCGATCGCGATCACGCCGGCGTGGTTGATCGACGCGTAGGCGACCAGCCGCTTGACGTTGCGGGTGGCGAGGATGCTGCCGGCCGACACCGCCATCGACGCCAGGCCCAGCACCAGCAGCGCGTCGCCGGCGACCCCGGCGCGGGCGCCGGGGATCTGCAGCACGCGCACCAGCAGCACCAGCGTGCCGTTGAACTGCACCGCCGCCAACATCGCGGTGATCGCCGCCGGCGCCTCGTCGTAGGTCTCGGGCAGCCACGAGTACATCGGCGCCAGGCCGAGCTTGGTGCCCAGGCCCAGCACCAGCAGCGCGAAGCCCAGGTCCCGCCACGGGTCGTCGGCGGGCGCCGGCGTGTGTGCGAGCACGTCGAAGCGCATCGACGCGTGGGCTCCGTCGGCGCCGCCGTGGCCCAGGCACCAGAAGCCGAGCGAGGCCAGGCCCAGCCCGACGATCGAGAACACCAGGTAGCGCCACGCCGCGCCGCGCGAGCCGGGCAGGCTGGCCTGGGTGATCTGCGGCGCCGCGGTCAGGCTGGTCACCTCGAGCGCCAGCCACGCCAGCAGCACGTGGTTGGCGATCACGACGACGTTCATCGCCACCAGGAACGCGATGCCCAGGTAGGCGCGGCGGGCGCTGGCCTCCGGGCGCGCCGCGTCGACGCGCGCGCGGTTCCACGCGTAGACCACGACGCCGACGAACGCCCAGTCGATGACCAGCAGGAACAGCCGCGCGGTGGCGTCGGTGGTGAGCAGGTCGTCGGCGCCGGTGTCGACGTCGCCGATCGCGATCACCGTCGCGACGATCACCTCGACGGTGGCGGCCGCCACCAGCGCCAGCGCGTTGTGGCGGCGCCCCGGGCCGATCACGACCAGGAACGCCAGCGGCGCCAGCAGCCACAGCGCCGGATTCACGAGGCCTCCGGCGCCGGGGCGTCCCCGGCCGGCGTCAGCGTGCGCAGGTACCAGCGCGCGAGCGCCAGCGTCACGACCAGCACGACCAGCAGGCCGACGCGGAAGGCGGGCTCGGCCTCGGGCTCGGGGCGCGACAGCTCGAACAGCGCGAGCGCGTTCTCGAAGCGAAACACGCCGACCACCTGGCTGAACACCCGCTCGCTCGACGCCAGCACCAGCATGGCCAGCAGCAGCGCCGACGCCGCCGCGGCGACGAACGGCCGCTCGCTGTCGGGCAGCGGCATGTGGGCCGCGAACCGGAACCCGACCAGCACCGCGGTCAACGCCAGCGTCCACGACACCAGGTTGGGCGCGATGACGTCGTTGCGCGGGCCGGTGTTGCGCGCGGCCATCACGCGGTACAGCGCGACCGGCACGATCAGCGTCCGCACCAGCCCCAGGTCCACCAGCCGCACGCCGTCGGCGACCGTGGTCACGCCGTCCCGATCGTAGGCCAGCCACGCCATGAGCGCGCCCTGGCCGGCCAGGCCGACCAGGCTGACCCGCCACGACGCCAGGAACAGCGGCAGCAGCAGCACCAGCACGAAGACCACCAGCGCGGTGCTCATGCCAGCCCCCGCCACCGCGTCGCCAGCACCGCCACCATGCTGGCCACCACCGCGATCAGGATGTACTGCGGCACCGCGCGCAGGCGCAGGCGCGCGACCGTCGCCTCGACCGCGCCGATCACCAGCGCCACGCCGACGCTGGCGGCGAGCAGGCCGCCGGCGACCGCCAGCCGGCCGGCGTCGGCCGGCACCGGGTTGATCAGGTTGGCGACCAGCGCGCACGCGGTGGCGAGCTTGACCGCCGCGCCGGCCTGCACCGCCGCCAGGTCGGGCCCGCTGTGATCGAGGATCATCACCTCGTGGATCATCGTCAGCTCGAGGTGCGTCGTCGGATCGTCGACCGGCATGCGCGCGCCCTCGACCTGGATCACCACCAGCAGCGCGACGATCGCCGCGATCCACACCGGCGCGGCCTGGGGATCGTCGGGGCGGGTCGCCAGCGCCTCGGCCAGGCTGGCGCCGTGGGTCGCGGCGGCCAGCGCGATCAGCACCAGCACCAGCGCCGGCTCGAGCAGCGCGCCGAACGTCGCCTCGCGGCTCGCGCCCATGCCCTCGAACGGGCTGCCGGTGTCGAGCGCGCCCAGCATCAGCGCCAGCCGGCCCAGACCCCACAGGTAGATGAGCAGCAGGAAGTCGAAGCGGAAGCCGAGCGGCGCCGGGCCCGCGAGCGGCACCACCAGGCTGGCGGCGAGCGCGCTGGCCAGCACGATCCACGGCGCGATCGCGAACACCGCGGTGCTGGTCGTGCTGCGCACGACGTCCTTGCGCACGAGCCGCCACAGATCGAAGCCCAGCTGCCACAGCGGCGGGCCGCGGCGTCCGGCCCAGCGCGCCTTGACGCGGTTGACGATGCCGACCAGCAAGATCGGCCACGCCACCAGCGCGGCGACGTGGGCGGCGACGATCGCGACGGTGATCACGCGCGGCCTCCCAGCGCCAGCACCACCAGCGCCACCAGCACGGCCAGGCCCAGGCCCAGCGACAGCCGCGGCCGGTCGGGCACCCGCTGCGAGACCTTGACCGCCATCTCCTCGTTCTGCGCCAGCACCTCGAACATCCGGCCCTCGACCGGATCGGCGTGATCGATCTCGAGGTTGCCGTGCTTGGTCGGGAACACGTCCTTGGGCAGGCTGCCGCGCTGCCGCGACGGCAGCACCACCTCGAACAGCCGGTTGAACAGCGCCGAGAACGAGGTCGCGGTGTACTGCAGGCGCGGCGTCGCGACGGTGTAGCCGCAGCCCCAGGTCACGTGGCGCCGGACCCGCCGCGCCAGCGCGACGCCGGCCCCGACGGTGGCGGCGGCGATCGCGACGGCGATCCAGACGCCGTGCTGGACGTCGGTGAGCCGCGACGCGGTGGTCGGCGCGTCGGCGACGCCGGCGGTGAACTGCGCCACCACCGGCTGCACCAGCGCCAGGCCCAGCGTCGGCACCAGCCCGACCGCGATCACGCCGACCGCGTGCGCGACCATGACGCCGCGCATCGAGGCCGGCGGGTCGGCGGTGTGCACCTTGGGATCGCGCGGCGTGCCGAGGAACGCCATCCCGAACGCGCGGGTCACCGCGAGCGCGCTGGTCGCGCCGACGAACCCGAGCAGCGCGGCCGCCACCGCCAGCGCGACGTTGCCCAGCGCGCTCGGCGCGCCGCCGCCGGCCAGCCCGCCGATCACCAGGAACTCGCTCCAGAAGCCGTTGAGCGGCGGCAGCCCGGCGATCGCCAGGCCGCCGATCAAGAACAGCGCGGCGGTCCACGGCATCGCGCGGGCCAGCCCGCCCAGCCGCTCGAGATCGACCGAGTGGGTGGCGCGGTAGATCGCCCCGGCGGCGTAGAACAGGAGGCACTTGAACAGCGCGTGGTTGAACAGGTGGAAGACGCCGCCGCCGAAGCCCGCGACCACCAGCGCCGGCTGCTGCCACGTGAGGCCCAGGCAACCCAGCCCGAAGCCGACCGCGGCGATGCCGACGTTCTCGGTCGACGAGTAGCCGAGCAGGCGCTTGAGGTCGCGCTGCGCGGCGGTCGACAGCACGCCGAACAGCGCCGACAACAAGCCGAACACCAGGATCGCCCAGCCCATCCACTCGTCGGGGCGCCCGAGGTACAGCAGGAACCGCAGCAGGCCGAACAGGCCGGCCTTGTGGATCACGCCCGACATCAGCGCCGAGACGTGGGCCGGCGCGGCGGCGTGGGCGCGCGGCAGCCAGGTGTGCATCGGGAAGAACGCGGCCTTGAGCGCGAACGCCACCGCCAGCAGCACGAACACGCCGTCGCGCAGCTCGCCGGGCTGGGCCAGCACGGTCGCGAAGCTGGCGAAGTCCATCGACTGCGTGCGGCTGTGCATCAGCATGAACGCCGCGACCAGCACGAACAGCCCGATGTGCGTCGACACCAGGTAGTTGAAGCCGGCGAAGCGGATCTTCTGGCTGCGGTAGTCCCAGATGACCAGGAGCCACGCCGACACCGCCGCGGTCTCCCAGCCGAGCAGGAACACCAGCGCGTTCTGCACGGTGTAGACGACGACGAACGACAGCGCGACCAGGTTGAGCAGCGCGAAGTGCGGGCCGGGGTCGCGCCCCTCGTCGACCGCGCGCGCCAGGTAGCCGCGCGCGTAGATCGTGCCCAGCAGCGTGAGCGGCAGCGACCACACCAGGAAGAACGCAGCGAGCGCGTCGACGTGGACCCGGATGTCCTCGAACGGGTACGACCACGCGTAGGTGTGATCGAGCACCGCGGGGCGGCCGGCGAGCACCGGCACCACCGTCCACAGCACCAGCGCGGCGGCCACCGCCTGCGAGCCGACCGCCGCCGCGAACTTGACGGTGCGGCCGGGCAGCGCGGTGGCCAGCACCACGCCGGCCAGGAGCACCGGGATCGCCAGCAACAACGCGGTCATGGCGACCGTCCGATGGCGCCGTGGTGGCGACGGATCTCGTCGACGAGGTGCCAGCCGAACGCCGGCGCCGGCAGGAGCGTGGTGGTGTCGGGCGCCAGCGCGGTGAGCGGCTGGTAGCGCCCGGGGTGGCTGGTGACCAGCAGCAGCAGCAGCGCCTTGCGCGCGCGCCGCAGCTTGAGCATCGCCGCCATCGCCAGCGGCAGATCGTCGGGGAACACCACGACCGCGGTGACGCCGGGCGCCAGCCGGCTCGGCGCCGGCACGCTGGCCGCGACCTGCGCCGGCAACCCGGCCTCGTCCAGGTAGCGGCCGACCTCGCTCGCCTGCGACGAGCGGGTCACCACCAGGACGGTGGGAGCGGTGGGGCGCGGCGCCGCGGGCACGGCCAGCCGTAGAGCAACCGCCGTACCAGCCCGCGCCACCGTCGGAGCGGCGGCGGGCGACGGTGGCGGACGGGGCGTACGGGGCGCCGGGTGCCGCGCCGCGACCATCGGTGGCGGCGATTCGGTCGGGCGACCGCGATTTGCGACAGAATGTACGCGGTTTTCTCGGACGCTGCCGCGAATCCGCGACACACTTGCGCCATGCCTCGCTCTGCCGCCGCGCCGATCGTGTTCGGGCCGGTCATCGCCTCGGCGGCGATGCGCGACGTCGATCGCCTGCTGCGGCTGGTCGCGCCCAAGGACGTCGCGGTGACGATCCAGGGCGAGAGCGGCACCGGCAAGGAGATCCTCGCGCGCCAGGTCCACGAGCTGTCGGCGCGGCGGCGCGGGCCGTTCGTCCCGATCAACTGCGCGGCGATCCCCGAGCCGCTGTTCGAGAGCGAGCTGTTCGGCCACGAGCGCGGCGCGTTCACCGGCGCGACCGCGCGCGCGCCCGGCAAGATCGCGGCGGCCGAGTCGGGCTCGCTGTTCCTCGACGAGATCGGCGAGATGCCGCTGTCGATGCAGGCCAAGCTGCTGCGCTTCCTCGAGAACCGCCGCTACATGCGGCTGGGCGGCACGGTCAAGCTGCAGGCCGACGTGCGGATGATCTTCGCGACGCTGCGCCCGCTCGAGCTCGAGGTGCAGGCCGGCCGGTTCCGCCCGGATCTCTACTACCGCATCCAGGGCGTCACCGTGCACGTGCCGCCGCTGCGCGAGCGCAAGGCCGACATCGTGCCGCTGCTCGGGCAGTTCGTGCGCCAGATCGCGGCGCAGCACGGCACGACGCCGCCGCGGGTCGGGCGCGCCGCGCGGGCCGCGTTGATGGCGTACCGCTGGCCGGGCAACGTGCGCGAGCTGCGCAACGTCGTCGAGTTGCTGTGCCTGCTGCGCGCCGGCAAGGCGATCCGGCCCAGCGATCTGCCGCGCGCGGTGACCGCCGAGCCGGTCGGGGAGGCGACCGACGCGCTGACGCTGTCGCTCGATCGGCCGCTGGCGGCGCTGGTCGAGCAGATCATGCAGGCGGCGCTCGAGCGCGAGGGCGGCGATCGCCGGCGGGCGGCGCACCGCCTCGGGGTCAGCGTGCGCACTCTCGAGCGGCGGCTCGGCGGCCGCGGCCGCTGACGATCACGCCGCGCCGAGCAGCTTGGCGACCAGGTCGGGGCGCAGCGCCAGCTCGTCGAGCGCCGCGTCGAGCGACGCGTCGCGATCGGCGGCGAGCTGGGCCCGGACCTCGGCGTAGCGCGCGCGCAGCCGGGCGTCCTCGGCGGTGCGCCAGTCGCGGACCGGCAGGTCGCCTTCGTTGCCCATGAACGGCTCCTGGATCGCGACGACCTCGGCGTGGGTCAGGCCCGACGTCAGGATCCAGTCGAGCAGCGGACCGTCGGTGACGTCGGCCAGCCGGATGAAGTTGTCGGTGCGGGCGACCTTGGCCACCAGCTTCTTGGCGCCCGAGCGGAAGATCATCGTCGCGGCCGCGCACAGGTGGCCGTCGCGGTCGCGCCACACGTTGAGCTGGCCGTCGTTCTCGAAGTTGTGCGGGAAGACGCCGCGGCGCACGTAGCCGCCGAACGCGCGCAGGTTCTGATCGCGGTGCTTGGTCAGGACGACGCGCAGGCGCTGGCGGGCCGCGTCGGACAGCGCCGGCCGCATCCGGACGATCGCGGTGTCCGGATCGGGCTCGGCGCGGTCGGCGACCGGCATCGGGGCGCCCGCGGACGGTGGGGCGGCGAAGCCGCCGGCGGTGGCGGTGGTGACGGTGGCGGCGGCGAGGGTGCAGGCGAGAGCGAGGCGGGCGAGGCGGCGGAACATGGCGGGATCCTCCTGGGGAGCACGGCGGTGGATGCGTGCCGTGCTCCTTTCCAACGCGGGTCCCGCGTCCGCGATCTAGCTCCACACGCCGATTGTCGTTGACGAATTTCTGAGGCTCGGCCGCGCGGCCGGTCAGGCCCACGGCACCAGGAAGTCGAACGCGCGGTCGGCGTCGCCCAGGCCCAGGCGGCTGGCCTGATCGAGCGCCACCAGCCGCGCCCCGGCGCCGGCGTCGCCGCCGCGCAACCGGCCGCGACGCTCGCGGGCGGCGGCGACGTAGGCCTCGTACCCGACGGCGGCGCACGCGTCGATGCCTTCGTCGAGCAGCGCGCCGGCGTCGCCGCCGGTGGCGTGGGCGATCGCGGCCTCGATCAGCGCGGCCGGGCCGGTCATCGCCGCGAGGCCGCGCAGCGTCCGCGCGTCGGCGCGCGCGTCGGCGATGCGCGCGACCCGCAGGTACGCCACCGCGCGCAGCGCCAGCAGCGTGCCGCGCGCCTGCTCCGAGGTGAGCGCGCGGGTCCGCGTCAGGTGCGGCCACGCGGCGTCGAGCCGCGCGACCGCCGCCGCGTCGCGGCCGTGGTAGCGATCCACCATCGTCGCCGCTACCAGCTGCCGCAGGTACGCGGCCGGCGCCTGCAGGCGCGGCCACGCGCGCAGGCCGGCGTCGATCTCGGCGTGGAGCGCGTCGGGGCTGGCGCCCGCGATCAGATCGCCGATCAGGCCGACCCCCGACCGCGCCGACAGCCGCGCGAAGCGATCCTGGGTCGCGTCGGCGACGCGCTCGAGCGCCTGCTTGTTCACGGCCAGCCGGCCCCAGGCGCCCAGCCAGTAGTCGGCGACGATCGCGTAGTACTCGGCGATGTGCTGCTCGAACGCGACGCCGGCGACGCCGGTGCGGAACATGACGACCGCGCGCTCGCAGTGATCGCGGGTGGCGCGGTAGTCGCAAAGCTGCAGCGCCACCAGCCCAGCCGCCAGCTCGACCAGCGCCAGCACCGACGGATCGCCGGCCCGGGTGGCGAACGCGCGCGCCTGGGCCAGCGTCTCTCGCGCGCGCGCCGTGTGGGCGCGGCCGCGGCCGGCCAGCAGCGCGGCCTCCATCGCCAGCGCCCGGGCGGCGCGTTCGGGTGCGCCGCTGTCGAGCGCGTGGCGGACGCCGCGGCTCGTGAACCACGCCGCGCGCACCAGATCGATCATCGCCATGCCGTTCGACAGCGAGTAGCAGGCGTCGGCGAGGAGCCCCTCGTGCGGCGACGGCGTCGCGGCCAGCGCCATGCCACGCCAGCGGTTGCGGATCCGCTCCAGCGTGATCTTGCCGAGCATCCGGCCGGCGGTGACGCCGAGGTCGAGGCCGAGCCCGGCGGCGACCCGCCGCGCCAGCGCGGTGCCCTCGTCGAGTCGGCCGCAGCGGAGGAAGTGCGCCGCCGCGGCCCGCTCGAGATCCAGGCGCTGGGCGCCGGTCGCGTCGAGGCTCGCGGTGCGGTACGCCTCGGCGGCGCGCTCGCCCTGGCCCGAGCTCGCCAGCGCGTCGGCGTAGCGACCGCCGAAGGTCGCCGCGTTCGCCGGCCGCGCCCGCGTCAGCACCAGCTCGCACAGCGCCGCGGCGCGGCCCATGCCGACGACGTCGCGGGCGCGGTCGCACACCATCAGCGCCGCCGCCGCCGCGCGCGCGCCGTCGCTGGCGGCGACCCAGTGCTCGACCGAGCGCGGCCCGCCTGGCTCGAGCTCGTCGAGCGTGTTGGCCAGCCGGCGGTGCTCGGCGACCAGCGCCGGATCGGCGGCGTTGGCCCCCACCGCGGCGGCGATCGGCTCGTGCATCAGCTCGCAGGTGTCGGCCGGGGTCAGCCCGGCCAGGCGCACCAGCCCGAGATCGGCGAGCGCCTCGAGCACCGACGCCAGCGTGTCGTGGCCCATCCCCAGCGCGTGGCCGATCACCTGCTGCGCGAGCGGCTCGCCGGCCGCGGCGATCATCCGCAGCACCCGCGCGGCGTCGCCGCCGAGCTGCGCCACCCGGCGCGCCAGCAGCTCGCGCACGTCGCGCGTCTCCGCGTCGGGGTCGCTGGCGAGCAGCTCGACGAAGGTCGGGTTGCCGTTCGCGGCCAGCCCGATCCGCCGGCCCAGCGTGGCGTCGCCGGTGAGCCGGGTGCCGAAGGCGATCGTGTCCGCGGGCGTCAGCGGGCGCACGTCGAGCACGCGCAGGTCGATCGGCAGCTTGCGCAGCTGCTCGAGGCGCACCTGCGCCGAGGCCGGGAGGTGCGGCGACAGGCGCACGCAGAACACGACGACGCACGGCGGCGACGGAGCCCGCAGCGTCTCGAGCAAGAGCGCGAAGCTGTCCTCGGTGGCGCCGTGGGCGTCGTCGAGGATCGACACGACGCGGTGGGTGCGGGCGATCCGGCGCAGGATCGCCCGCAGCGCCGACACCGCGTCGGCGACGACCTCGTCGAGCGACTCGGCGCTGGGGTGCGCGACCTCGGCGACGCGGCCGAACGACGGGAACAGCCGGGTCAGGGCCTCGGCGCGTTCGGGCAGGATCGCGGCGCGGGCGTCGGCCGGCAGCTGCGCCAGGTAGCTCGCCAGCTCGTCGATCAGCGCGTCCCACGCGTTGTAGCGCAGGTGCTCGCGCGCCGAGCAGCGCCCCATCGCGACGACGTGACCCCGCGCGGCGGCGGCGGCGGCGAACGCCGCCAGCAGCGCGGTCTTGCCGACGCCCGCGGTGCCGCGCACCAGGAACAGCGTCGTCCGGTCGCGACCGCCGAGCTCCTCGGTCGCGGCCAGCAGCGTCGCCAGCTCCTCGGCGCGCCCGATCAGCGCGGGCTGGCGCGCGGTGCCGCGGCGGCGGCGTGGCGCGGGGGTCGGCGCGGGCGCCTCGCCGAGCTGCGCCGCGACGTCGCCCGCGGTCGGCCGGGCGCGTGGATCGCGCGCCAGCATGGCCGTGATCAGGGCGTCGAGCGGGGGCGGCAGATCGGCGACGCCGGTCGTCGTGGGCGGCTCGCGCTGGCTCTTGGCCACCAGGATCTCGGCGGGCGTGCCGTCGAACGGCGTGCGGCCGGTGAGCAGCTCGAAGCCGGTGACCCCCAGCGCGTACAGATCGATCGCCGGGGTCTGCGCCGCCTCGCTCAACGACTCGGGCGCGACGTACTCGATCGTCCCGGCGACCTCGAGCGCCTTGGCGCCGATCGCCGCGGCCAGGCCCAGGTCGAGCAGCACGACCCGCTCGTCGGGCGTGACCACGACGTTGCTCGGCTTGACGTCGCGGTGCACGACGCCGGCGCGATGCAGCGCCGCCAGCGCAGCGGCGACCTGGGCGATCGCGGCCCGGACCCGCGCGGGCACGTCGCCGGCGCGCACCCACGTCGTCAGGCCGACGCCTTCCACCAGCTCCATCGAGAAGCACAGCGAGCCGTCGTGCTCGAACAGCTCGCCGAGGCGCACCAGGTTCGGGTGGCGCACCGCCGCCGCCAGCCGGAACTCTTGCTTGATGCGAGCGATCGTCTCGGGCGAGCGATCGTGGAACACCTTGACCGCGACCGATCGACCCAGCACTTGATCGTGGGCCTCGTAGACCACGCCCATGCCGCCCGCGCCGACCTCGCGGATCAGCTCGAAGCGCTCGGGCAGCACCTGGGACGCGTCGTCCATCGACGTGGTCAGGGTCCAGCGTCCACGCCGCCCAAGTCAACCACCCCCACCCCGCGCCTACCCCACGGCAATCGACGCACTGTTCCACCAGCGCGACAGCGCGCCACACCACCCCCGCCTCACGCCCACCTCACGCCCCGGCGCATGCCTGGGGAGGGTTTCGCAAGAAACCCCTCAACGGATCGCAGCGGGTCGATCCCAAGACAGGTCCGCGATGTGGGCTCTCGCGTTTCACCACGATCCTTCGCCACACGCTCCGGGCCGTCTCGGGTGGGGGCCCCGGCGCATGCCGGGGGAGGGTTTCGCGAGAAACCCCTCAACGGATCGCAGCGGGTTGATCCCAATACAGGTCCGCGATGTGGGCTCTCGCGTTTCGGGTGGGGGCCCCACGTCTTGTGGGGGAGGGTCTTTGCGAAAGACCCTCAAAGGTCTCAGAACGGGATGTCGTCGTCGGGCCCGCCGCCGCCGCCACCGCCGCCGAAGCCGCCGCCACCGAAGTCGGGCTCGGGCGGAGGCGGACCGTCGTCCGCGCCGCGCCGCCCGCCGCCGCCACCGCCGTCGCGGCCGCTCGACAGGAACTGCACGTCGTTGGCGATGACCTCGGTGATGTAACGCTTCTGGCCTTCCTTGTCGTCGTAGGAGCGGGTCTGGATCCGGCCCTCGATGTACACCTGCCGGCCCTTGGCCAGGTACTTGGCGCAGATCTCGGCGGTCTTGCCCCACACGACCACGCGGTGCCACTCGGTGCGTTCCTGGCGCTGACCGTTCTTGTCCTTCCAGCTCTCGCTGGTGGCGACCCGGAGCTCGCACACGCCGGCCCCGCTGGGGGTGTACCGCATGTCGGGATCCGCGCCGAGGTGTCCGATGAGGATGACTTTGTTGACTCCGCCAGCCATGGGTCAGCTCTCCTTGCCCTGGGACGTAGCACGGTCGTATGACAGCTTGAGTCGGGTGCCCTGGCGGGGCTACAACCGCCCGGATGTACCAGCAGTTGCGCATCGCCGTCGTCATCCCCGCGTACAACGAGGAGCGCGCGATCGCGCGGGTGGTGGCGGACGTGCCGGCCTACGTCGACCACGTGATCGTCGTCGACGACGCCTCGGGCGACGGCACCGCGGCGGCGGCGCGGGCCGCGGTCGCCGACCGGACCGGCGGCGAGGTCGTGGTGCACGAGGTCAACCGCGGCGTCGGCGGGGCGATCGTCACCGGCTACCACCGCGCGCTGGCGCTGGGCGTGGACGCGGTCGCGGTGATGGCCGGCGATGGCCAGATGGACCCGGCCGATCTGCCGTCGCTGCTCGACCCGATCGCCGCCGGCGTCGCCGACTACGTCAAGGGCAACCGGTTCCGGCACCCCGAGGTGTGGACCGCGATGCCGCCGGCCCGGATCGTCGGCAACCTGGTGCTGTCGGCCGCGACCAAGGTGACCTCCGGCTACACCCACGTCTTCGACTCGCAGTGCGGCTACACCGTCGCGTCGACCCGCGCGCTGCGGGCGATCGACCTCGACCGCGTGTTCCCGCGCTACGGCTACCCCAACGATCTGCTGTCGCACTTCCACATCGCCGGCATGCGCGTGCTCGACGTGCCGGTGCGCCCGGTCTACGGCCCGGCGTGGAAGAGCGGCATCAACCTCGGCACCGCGCTGCACCCGATCCCGTGGGTGCTGCTGCGCTCGTTCGGCACCCGGGTGGCGAGCGAGGCCCGCGCCCGCTGGCGCGCCCGCGCCTGAGCCCGCGGCCTGCGCCGGCCGTTCCGGCGTAGGATGCCCCCATGTTCCGCGTCCTGGAGCTCCGCGACGGCAAGGTCGACCTGTTCGAGGGCACCGACCACGTCGGGCCGCCGCCGGCCGGCGTGGTGCGCTGGATCGATCTGCGATCGCAGGACGAGGCGCAGCTCGAGCTGTTGCGCGAGCGGTTCAACTTCCACCCGCTGGCGATCGAGGACTGCGCCCACGAGGATCAGCGGCCCAAGCTCGAGGAGTACGCCGACCACATCTTCCTGGTGACCCAGGGCTTCGCGTGCGCCGGCACCCGCGTCGAGGAGCTCGAGCTGCACGAGCTGCACACGTTCCTCGGCAACGGCTGGATGGTGACCGTCCACCTCGGCAACATCGCGGCGCTCGAGAAGACCTGGCGGCGGCTGTCGGGGGATCCGAAGCTGCTCGAGCGCGGCGTCGACTTCGCCTACTACCTGGTGGCCGACGGCATCGTCGACGACAACTTCCCGATCCTCGACCACATCGCCGACGAGCTCGAGGAGCTCGAGGACGCGGTGCTGTCGTCGCCCAAGCGCGCCGACCTGCAGCGCATCTTCCACCTCAAGCACCACCTGGTCGCGATGCGCAAGGTGCTGTCGCCGCAGCGCGACGTGCTGGGCCTCCTGGCCAAGCGCGGCGACAGCCGGGTCAGCGAGCGCACCGCGCTGTACCTGCGCGACGTCTACGACCACCTCGTCCGCATCAACGAGTCGATCGAGTCCAACCGCGATCTGCTGGGCAACGCGCTCGACGCGTACCTGTCGGCGGTCGGCCAGCGCACCAACGAGATCATGAAGGCGCTGACGCTGATGAGCGCGGTGTTCCTGCCGCTGGCGTTCGTGGTCGGCTTCTTCGGCCAGAACTTCCAGGACATGCCCGGCTTCCACGACTGGACCACCCACGACGGCCTGATGTGGGTGATGATCGGGTCCTGCGTCGCCATCCCGATCACGATGCTGGTGTGGTTCCGGATGAAGCGCTGGCTGTAGCGGCGCCGACGGGGCGTCAGGCGATGCGGCTCGCGTGGACGACGTCGATGATCTCGCACCGGCGTGCGCGCGGCCGGACGCGGTAGTACACGGCGTACCGCGTGGTCGCGAGCGTGACCCGTCGGACGCCCGTTCCCGTGAGCGCCGTCCCGAGTCGAGGCTGCCGCGCGAGCCGGGCGACGAGCGCGGCGAGTTCGTCGTCGACGCGATCCGGCGCCTCCGGTCGCTCGGCTCGCCACCACCGGCGTGCGACCTCGACCTGCTTCACGGCACGGCGCGCGAACACGACCTCGAACTCCGCCTCCACACCTCACCTCCCCCACGGTCACTGCACGTCTTGGCTAGCGCCGGATGACCTGCGACGCCGGGATCCAGTCGTCTGGGCCGGCGCGATCGGCTGCGGCGAGGGCCACGGCCAGAAGCGCGCGCTCGCGGTCCGTCGGTGGGACGGCGTCGACGCCAAGCTCCGCTTGCGACTCGACGTCGTCGTCCGGACGGACCTCCCCCACCTTCGCCCAAGGTTCACGCATGGCTCGATGGTAGCGCCGCCAGGAGCGCGGTCAAGCTCGTTGGCTCGGCCGATGGGCGCGGCGCCGATCGCGGTGTCATGCTCCTGGCCATGCGGACGTGGGCGCTGCTCGTCGTGATGTTGCTCGCGGTGCATGCGGCGCGGGCGGCGCCGTCGGCCGAGGCGACGGCGTGGTTCGACGGGCTGGACGCGCGGGTCGCCGCCGACCTGGCCGCCGGGCGGCCGCTGGTGGTGCAGGTGCACGTGCCGCTGTGCGAGGGCACGATCATCGCGTGCGGCAACGCCAAGCTCGGCGACGGCGACAACCCGCGCACCAACCTGTACTGGGCCACCACCGAGGGCTTCCTCGGCTGGTTCGGGCGCAAGGGCAGCGGCTGGAAGCCGGCGCTGGTCGCCACCGGCGACGCGATCGGCGAGCCCGACGTGCTCGACCTGCGGGTGTGGCGGCGCGAGGTCGCGACCCCGGCGCGGTGGCGGGCGGCCGGCGCCCCGAAGCGCGTGACGGTGTACGTCGTGGCCCAGGCCTGGCGCGGCACCGCGATCGATCGCGCGCTCGGCCGCTACGCCGAGGATCTGTACGGCGCGCACACCCAGGCGATCGCGCTGGCCGACGGCACGACGCTGGCCGCCGGCGGTGACGCCCACGTCGTCGCGTACGTCGGCCACAACCGCCTGATGGACCTGGCGACGTTCGACTGGCGGGCGATCGCGGCGCGCGGCGACGATCGCAGCCGCGGCGTGATCGCGATCGCCTGTCACACCGCCCCGTACATGCAGGCGGTCGTGCCCGGGCCGCACCAGGTGCCGCTGGTCATGACCCGCGACTTCCTGCTGGCGTCGGCCGCCGCGCTCGAGGGCGCGGTCACCGCGTTCGCCAAGGGCGGCGACTACGCGGCGGTGCGGCGCGGCGCGGCCACCGGCTACGCCGACGGCGGTGACAAGCCGCTGCCCCGCGTCTTCGGCGCGTTCTCGAACCCCGCCGACAAGCGCTGGGGCACGCCCGGCTACTCGGCGGCCGTCAACGACCACGCCGCCGCGCAGTGCGGCGCGTCCGCGCCGTAGCGACCGCTCACCGCGGCGCGGCGCCGAGCGCGAGCCGCACGCCGACGCCCAGCGTGGCCTCCTCGGTGAGGCCGCGGATGCCCTTGCGGTTGCCGACGTCGCCGACGGCGTAGATCATGACGTCGCCGAGATCGGAGTGCAGCGCGACGCCGGCCATCGCGCGCGCCAGGTACGCGTCGGCGAAGCGGCGGCCGCCGAGCTCGGCGCCCCACAGCTGCTCGACGTAGCCGCTGACGAACGGCTGGCGGTTGCCCCAGCCGCGCCAGCGCAGGTGCACGTCGAGCCCGGGGCCGCCGTGGTAGCTGGAGCGGCCGGGCAAGAACGCGAACGCCAGCGCGCGCCCGCTGACCTGCCACGCGCCGCGGGTCGCGGTGGCGGCGGCGTCGACGATCACGTCGTCGCCGACGAACGGCTCGGCGGTGACGTCCATGCCGACGTCGCCGTGGTTGGAGCCGGTGTAGTGCTGGCTCTCGTGGCGGTACTGCGCCGACAGCTCGAGCGCGCACCCGGCGCACCACCGCGCCGCCGCGGCGTCGAGCGCCAGCGCCGCGTAGTACGCGTACGAGCCGCGCCACAGGATCGTGCCGCTGGCCGCGGGGAAGACGTTGCCGAACCCGGTGGTCTGGCCGTCGTTCTCGAGCTCGAGCAGGCCGGCGAAGCCGAACCGCCAGCTGCGGGTCGGCCCGCGCAGGGTCGCGATCGCCAGCTCGGCCCCGGCGGTGCGGACGTCGCGCGGCGCGACCAGCAGGTTGAGCGTCGGCGCGTCGCGCGACGCCGACCACGTGCGCGGCACCCGCCGCGCCGGGCCCAGCCAGGTGCGCTCGGCGTGGGCGAGCGGCGGCGCGGCGACGACCAGCGCCAGCGCGGCGACGATCGCCGCCCTCACTGGAAGTCTCCGAAGAAGCGGAACGCCACCAGGTGCAGGCCGGGGGCGGCGGCGCCGTCGGTCGCGTAGCTGACCACGATCGAGCGCGGCGTCGGCCGCAGCGCCGCGTGCTCGCGGCCGCCGCGGACGAACCACCACGCGTCGGGCGGCACCACGTCGAACGCGGCGATCGGGCGGCCGAAGCCGTCGGTGGCGCGCGGCGAGCGGTGGACGACGACGCGGTTGTCGAAGATCGCCATCGCGGTCGCGACGTAGCCGCCGTCGTAGGGCGCCAGCGTCAGCGCGCCCGGCGCGTCGGCGATGGTCGTCGCGTCGGTGAGCGCGTCGACCCAGCCATCGAACACGCTGTAGACCTGGTACGCGGCGGGATCGGCCAGCGCCGCGACCGGCGCGCCGCTCACGACGCACGGATCGTCGAACGCGGCCACGCGGCGGCACCCGGCGATGACCGCGCGCGCACCACCCGCGGCGTCGGCGTCGGCCACCACCACGCCGCCGCGATCGAGCACCCGCGCGGTCGGCGCCCACAAGCGCGTCGCGCCGGCGCCGTCGGCGACCCGGACGCACGCGGTGGCGTCGGGGGCCAGCGTGCACAGCCCGGTGCCCAGCGTCGTCGCGTCGAGCGGTCCCGGGCCGCGCTCGATCAGGTCGTAGAACAGGTAGCCGGTGCCGGCGTGGACCACGCCGCCGGTCGGCGCCAGCGCCAGGCGTTTGCCGTCCGTGCGGCCGGCGTTGGCCGCCTCCTCCGCCGGGGTCAGCGCCAGCACCGCGGCGGGCGCGCCCGCGCCGTCGGCGATCAGGCGCGGCCCGGCGCAGGCGTCGTCGACGCTCGCCACCCAGGCGCCCACGCCGCGCCGCGGGATCCCGTCGGCGCCGGGCAGCTCCTCCCACAGCCACAGGCTGCGATCGGGGTACTCCAGCGACACCGGCGCGTCGAGCGCGGCCACGCCCGCCGGTGGCGGCACCACGCAGTCGCGCACGACCTCGCCGATCGGGCTCGCGTGCTCGTCGATCGTCGTCACGCACGCCGCCAGCGGCAGCGCGCACAGCACCCAGCGGGTTCGCATGCTCCATTGACACGCGAACGCCCGCGGCTGGGAACCGAAACCGTGAACTCCATCCGCCAGCTCGACCGCGCCAACAGCTCCGGTTCACGTGACGCAAGCCGCCCGACCGCCACGCATCTCCCGGGAGGCCCCGCGGACTGTCGTCTCGGTGATGCTCGGGTCCACCGCCCTGTGGCGCGGTCGAAGCGCGAGTCCGCGAGGAGGATCTCGCGTTTCGGGTGGGGGCCCCACGTCTTGTGGGGGAGGGTCTTTGCGAAAGACCCTCTCGAGGTCTCAGCTCGCGGCCAGCTCGCGGCGGCGGATGCGCTTGTCGAGGTAGTAGTCGCTGCCGCGCCAGAACTCGCGGCCGACGCCGATGATCGAGACCGCCATCGCGGCCAGCACGAACGCCGTCGCCTGATCGGGCACCGCCATGGCCAGGCCGAGCAGCGCCGACACGCCGAGCGTGCGGCTGCCCCAGGCGATGGCGCCGGCCGCCTTCTTGTGATGCGACAGCAGGTTGTCGAGGCCGCCGACCGCGAGCTCGATCGAGACGATCGTGATCAGCGGCCAGGCCGGGGCCGGGCTCTCGGTCAGCGCGCCGAACGCGGTCAGCGGCATCGCCACCGACGCGAACAGCCGCACCAGGTCGCTGCGGTTGAAGTCGCCGCGGCCGCGCAGCTGGGTGAAGCCGGCGATCACGTAGTCGACGCCCGACAGCCAGGTGATGCCGACGATCATGCCCATCATGGCCTTCATCGTCCACGAGGTGTCGTGGAGGTGGATCGCGAGGAGCGCGCCGAACGCGAGGCTCATCCAGAACGCGCCGCGCCACAGCTTCTTCTTGATGGCGTAGAGCGCGGCGGCCGCGACCAGCGGGCCGACGATGCCGACGATGAAGATCACGGTCATCGGTCGACCGTCGCCGATCAGCGGGAACAGCACCATCATCCCGATGCCCTGCATCTGGGTCCAGGTCTTGGCCTTGGCCAGGTAGCTGGTCTTGAGCGACAGCGCGCGCTGCTCGTAGGCCGAGCGCAGCGCGGTCACCAGGAACTCGCGCACGAACATGAACGCGCAGGCCCACACCGGGACGAGCCCGACGTCGGCGAACGGCATGTACGCCAGCGCGATGAAGACCTTGTCGGCGATCGGATCGAGGAGGCCGCCGAACACCGTCGGGCCGTGCTTGCGCGCCAGGTAGCCGTCGACGAAGTCGGTGCAGCCGATCAGCGTGCCGAACGCCAGCGCGAACCACAGGTAGTCGTGGTTGCCGGTCGAGAAGCCGCGGTACACCAGCCACGAGATCAGCGGCATGGTGACGAGGCGGGCCTCGGTCACCATGTTGGCGCTGATCAGCGGGCGCTTGCGCTCGGCCGTCGTCACGGGCGCACCCTACCGCAAATCGCGGCGGCAAGGGTGCGGCTGGCCGGGCGTCGACCGTCCCCGCGCCGCCGCCGTCCGGGCCGCGGTCACACCGGCGGCGGGACGGGGATCGACACCACGCACTGCACCTCGAGGTTGCCGCCGGCAGGGCCGGGGACGCCGGCGCGGTCCACGTCGATCCGCCAGTGCTCGGCGGTCTGCGTGCACTGCGGGTCGGCGATGATCTGCCAGCACGGGCGCGGGCCGCCGGCGCGGCACGCCGCCAGCGGGTTCTCGCGGCGGTTCGGGCCGTCGGGGTCGGTGACCTCGACCACCGAGCACTCGGCCTGCATGCCCGGGGTGATCTGGTCCTGGTCGACCGGCGGGCGCGCGAAGCAGGCCGGGGGCGGCGGCAGGCTGGCGCCGATGTTGCGCAGCGCGGCGCCGAGGTCGCCGGTGCAGATCGTCTCGCGGTGGCTCTGGCCGGGGAAGGCGTCGATCAAGCCGGCCAGCCGGACCGCGGGCGCGGCCTCGCCCAGGCCGCCGGTGCAACCGGGCGCCAGCGTCGGCCGGTTGTTGGCGCCGGCGCGCACCTCGACGTGCTCGGGATCGCCGACGATCGCCGCGACGAACACCTGATCGGCGCGGTCCTTCAGGCCGCCGAGGAACGCGATGTACTGCTCGATCTCGAACAGGTACGGCGAGTCCTCGCGCGGCACGCAGCCGGTGCGCACGCCGGGCGCGCGCGGGTCGGTCACCGGATCGCAGGTGACGCCGTGCTCGAAGCAGCGGAAGTCGGTGACCGGGCCCAGCGCGGGGTCGGTGGCGAACAGGTGGTCGTCCTCGGTCGAGCAGTCATCCTCGTCGGCGAGGATCACGATGCCGAGGTTGGCCGACTTGCGCAGGAAGCCGGGGTTGACCCCGGGCGACAGCGCCGCCTGCATCGACGCCAGGTGCTGCTCGAAGCCGCAGCCGTTGGTGCCGACGTCGGCCATGCACGCGAACGCCGCGTCGAGCGTGCCGGTGTAGTTGGTCACGCGCGTGCCGTCGGGGCCGACCACATCGCTGAGGAAGGTGGCGCCGCCGAGCGCGGCGCACGACGCCCCCTGCATGCGGCCACCGTCGCTGTGGTTGCAGCGGGTGTCGCCGGTGTTGACCGCGCCGGTGCCCATGTCGGAGGTGACCACGCCGATGTGCAGGTCGGGGCGGCGCGGGCCCAGCTCGTCGAGCGCGCGGATCAGCTCGGGGAACCGCGTCTCGAGCGACTGGTGCTCTTGCAGCATCGAGCCGGAGTTGTCGACGACGAACAGCAGGTCGAGCTCGTTGTTGAGGCTGATCGCCACCGTCTTCTTCTCGACGGTGTCGGGCGTTGGCGGCAGCTCGCTGAGGCTGCGATCGATGCACGCCAGGAGCGGCAGGCACGCGAGGCCTACGGACACGGTACGCATGGGACCACCTTTCGGCGCGACCGCGCGGGCCACCCGCGCGTCGTTCGCTCGGAGTCAGTGGGGCGCGGCCCGGCGATCCGTCACGCGATCGACGTGCGATCGGCGATCGATCGTCTGGCGATCGCCGCTACTCGATCGCGCAGCTGGCGGTGGTGGTGACGCCGGTGAGGTCGGCGGCGCCGGGACGCTCGATCGCGATCCGCAGGTTGCCGGGCGCCAGCGGGCAGCGCGCGGCGTCGGCGACCATCCGCCAGCAGGTGCCGCTGGGATCGTCGTCGCACGCCGGCACCGCGGCGGTCGCGCCGGTGGTCCGCGCGTGGTCGGTGACGGTGCACGTGGCCTGGACGCCGGCCACGGCGGCGTCGGCGTCCTTGAGCGCGTGCTCGAAGCACGGCACGCCCAGCGCGGTGGTGATGCGCGCCGCGAACGTACCGAGCGGCGCGGCGAACGTGGGCTCGCAGATCGACCGGCTGGTGCCGTGGAACGCCGCGGTGAAGTCGGCCAGGCGGAAGCCGGGGTACGCGACGCCGCGATCCGACGTGCACGACGGCTGCAGCGCCGGCGCGTCGGGCTGGTTCGGATCGGGGCCGACGACCGCGGTGCGCGCGTCGTCGACCGCGCCGATCAGCGAGGTGACGACGACCTGGCTGGGGTCGGCCTTGAGCCCGCGCAAGAACGCGGTGTACGACGCCACCGAGGCCAGGTACGGCGAGTCCTCGCGTGAGCGACAGGCGGTGCGGGTGCCGGACGCGCGCGGGTCGGCGTCGGGGTCGCAGACGGTACCGAACTCGAAGCAGCGGAACGACGTGCGCGGGCCCAGCGGCGACCCCGGGCCGGCGTTGGGATCGCCGAACAGCGCGGGGTCGCTGGCAGAGCAGTCATCCTCGTCGCCGACGAACACCACCGCGAGCGCCGCGTTGGGGCGCAGGAAGCCGAGGTTGCGGCCGGGCGACAGCGCGCGGCGCATCGCCTCGAGCGGCTGCTCGTAGCCGCAGCCACCGACCCCGAGCGCGGTGATGCACGAGAACTGATCGGCCAGGGTGCCGGTGTAGTTGACCTCGCGGGTGCCGTCGGGCCGCGCCAGGTCGCTGAGGAAGCTGTCCGTGATCCCGGCGCACTGCCCGGTCAGCAGCGCGCCGTCGTCGCCGTCGGGCTCGGTCGCCGTGCTGCAGCCGCCGATCGGCTCGCCGCCGGTGCCGACGTTGGTCGACACCACGCCGAGGTGGACGTTGGGGACGCCGCCGTCGATGCGGCCGAGCATCGCGACGAACTCGGGGAACGCCGCCGCCAGCGCGGCCTGCTCTTCGAGCATCGAGCCCGAGTCGTCGACGACGAACAGGATGTCGATGTCGCGGTTGAGCATCGCCGGGAACGCCAGCGTCTCGGTCGGGGTGGTGGGGGGCGGCGTGGAGGGATCGCCGCCGCACGCCGCGAGGAGCGCCGCGGCGGCGAGCAGGGGAGGGGCGCGGTGGGGCATGACCCGTGCGTGTCATCAGCCCCCGCCATCCGTCACCGAAAAGACGAACGGCCCGGCGTGAGCCGAGCCGTCCGGGCATCCCCCGTTGGATGCTGGAGCTTCGCTAGATCACGGGCACGCGCCGGGATCGTTCGGGTTCGGCGTGCAGGTCACGCACTGCAGCTCGAGGACGGTGTCGTCGGGCACCGACACGCCGCCGCGGTCGACCTCGATCGCGCGGTTCATCGGCGCCATCGCGCAGTTCATCGGGTCCGAGATGAAGCGCCAGCACGGGGTGGCGCCGCCGCTCACGTCGCACGACGGGATGACGGTCTCGGTGCGGCCCGGGCCGTTGGGGTCGGTCACGTCGGCGACCGAGCACTCCGGCTGCACGCCGGGCAGGTCGTCGTTGCGGTCCGAGAGCTCGGCGTCGATGCACGGGCTGCCGACGACCAGCTTGACCAGCTCGGCGATCTCGGTGAGCGCGTCGGTCAGGTTGTCGTTGCAGATCGTGGTGATGCTGTTGCGCTCGGGGAACGACTCGAGGAAGGTCTTGGTGCGGAACGCCGGGAACGCGACGCCCGAGCCCGACGAGCACGAGGCGTTGACGATCGGGCGGGTGGTGTCGTCGGGGTCGGCGCCGATGACCACGGTGCGCTGATCGTCGACGTTGCCGATGATGCCGGCGACGACGACCTTCTGCGGGTCGCTCTTGAGGCCCTTCAGGTAGTCGACGTACGGCTGGATGTCCTTCATGTACTGCGCGTTGGCGCGGGGCACGCAGCCGGTGCGGGTGCCGAAGGCGCGCGGGTTGGGATCGTTGTCGCACTGCACGCCGAACTCGTGGCAGCGGAACGAGGTGCGCGGGCCGAGCGGCGAGGCGATCGTGCCGTTCGGGTCACCGAACAGCGCGCCGCCGTCCTTGGCCGAGCAGTCGTCCTCGTCGGAGATGATCACGACCGCGAGGATCGCGTTGTCGCGGAGGAAGCCGGCGTTCTTGCCCGGCTGGAGCGCGCGGTACACCGACTCGAGGGGCTGCTCGAAGCCGCAGCCGTTGGTGCCGAGGCGGGCCATGCAGCCGAACAGCGTGGCGAGATCGCCCGAGTAGTTCTGCATGCGCGTGCCCGAGGCCGTCTTGATGTCCTCGATGTACGCCGCCGTGAGGCCCGCGCAGTTGTTGGTCAGCAGGTTGCCGTCATCGCCGTTGACGCGCGTCGCCGAGCTGCAGCCGCCGATGTTGACGCCGCCGGTCCCGACGTTGGTCGAGATGACGCCGATGTGGACGTCGGGGAGGCCGCCCTGGATCGTGTTGAGGACGTTGATGAACGCCGGGAAGTTGGCGGTCAGCGACGCCTGCTCCTCGATCATCGAGCCCGAGTTGTCGACCACGAACAGGAGGTCGATGTTGCGGTTCAGCTTGACCGGGATCGTCTTCTTCTCGACGTTCTCCGGGATCGGCTCTACCTCGGACAGCGACCGGTCCGGGCAGGCGGTGAGGAGCGTCCCGGCGAGGACGCTGAGGACAGTGGGAACGACGAGACGGCGCATGGTGCCTCCAGAGAAGAAACGAAGCGAATCCCCGACCGCGACGCCCGCGGTTGCCGAAGGTTGCAAGGCGGCGGCCAGCATAGATCGAAGCCTGCCCGCATGGTTAGTCGATCGTGCAGGGGATCGACTGCGCCAACCAAGTTGTCGATCGCCTAGATCGTTGCCAGGTCGGGGTTCCGGAGGGATAGGGCTCAACTCCGGAAGATGGCCGGGCCATGAGGCGCGTGGTACGGTTTCAGGTGCGGTTTCTCGTCGGAGAACGGGGTGCGCCAGGGTCGGCGACCAAATCCAAGCGCTAGAAATTATTTGATTTCGTTCCCCCGACACGAAATAATTTGCGCATCCATCCCACTGCATCCTACCTTGTAGGCAAGAGTCGCATCAGGTAGGCAACTCCAACTCTGACGGGACGCCAATGGCGAAGAACTGCATAGGCCTCGACATCGGCTCGAGCAGCATCAAGGCGGTGCAGCTCAAGAAGTCCCGCACCGGCTACGCGCTGACCGCGTTCGGCATGCAGCCCCTGGTGCCGCAGACGATCGTCGATGGCGCCATCATGGACCAGGCGGCGGTGGTCGAGGCGATCCGCGCGCTGTGGAGCCGGCTCAAGCTTCGCCAGAAGGACGTCGCGATCGCGATCGCGGGCCACTCGGTGATCATCAAGAAGATCGCCGTCCCGCAGACCCGGGCCGACGACCTCGACAACCAGATCAAGCAAGAGGCCGAGCACCACATCCCGTTCGCCAAGGACGACGTCGAGATCGACTACCACGTCGTCAACCCGCAGAACCCGATGGGCCAGACCGAGCTCCTGCTGGTCGCGGCCAAGCGCGAGACCGTGGCCGACTACGTCCAGGTCGTGCGCGACGCGTCGCTCACGCCGCACGTCGTCGACGTCGCGTCGTTCGCCAGCCAGAACGGCTTCGAGCTCAACTACAACCTCGACCCGCGCGAGACCGCCGTGATCATCACGATCGGCGCGGCGATCTCGAACATCAACATCGTCCGCGGCGGCGCCAGCCTGTTCACCCGCGACGTGACGATCGGTGGCAACGCGTTCACCGAGGAGATCCAGAAGCAGCTCGGGGTGTCGGCCGACGAGGCCGAGGCCTACAAGGTCGGCGGCAGCTACGACGAGCACGGCGTCGTGCCGCAGGAGGTCGAGCGGATCATCGAGGGCGTCGCCGAGGTGATCGCCGGCGAGTTCCAGCGCTCGCTCGACTTCTTCATGGCCACCTCGGCGGACGCCAACGTCACCCGGGTGTGCCTGGCCGGCGGCACCGCCAAGGTCGCCGCGCTGCACCGCGCGATCGAGCGGCGCAGCCGCCTGACCGTCGAGGTCATCGACAGCTGGAAGCAGATCGAGATCGACCCCGGGCTGGACCGCGGCTACCTCGCGGCCCACGCGCCCGAGGCCCTGGTCGGGCTGGGCCTCGCGCTGCGCTCGCCGGGAGACAAGTGAGGTCGTCGCCATGATCAAGATCAACCTCCTCCCGCAGCGCAAGCCGAAGAAGCAGGCCGAGCCCGGCCAGCTCGAGGTCGGGCTGGTGATGGCGGGCATGATGGCCGCGGCGGCGCTGATGTACTTCGCCGTGCACCGGCCCCAGGCCGCCAAGCGCGATCGCGTCAAGGGCGAGGTGCAGGAGCTGGCCGAGAAGAACGAGCGCGCGCGCACCAAGGTCGCCGACCTGCCGCAGCTCAAGGCCGCGGTCGAGGCCGAGCAGAAGCGCAAGGAGTCGATCGATCGCCTGGTCGGCACGACCGTGCTGCCCGACAACGTGCTGCACGAGCTGTCGATGATCCTCACCAGCGAAGGGCCGACGATGTCGCTGGCGATGACGACGCTGACCAGCAACACAGCCGACGGCGATCCCAACAAGCGGTTCTCCAACGACTGGGATCCCAAGCACGTCTGGATCACCACCTTCACGACCAAGGCCGACACCTTCACGCTGGAAGGTGGCGCCCAGGCCGAGTCGGACATCCCGCAGCTGGCCAAGCGCATGGCGGCGTCGATCTACTTCGCCGAGGTGACCTCGCCCAAGAGCGAGCGCGTCGAGCCGACCGGGACGCCGCAGCCCGGCCAGAGCGACGTCGCCTACTACAAGTTCACGCTCAGCGGAAAGGTGCTCTACTGATGGCGAGCGCACTTTCAGACTTCGCGCGTCGGCCGCCCGGGACCCGGGCCGCGGTGTACGTCGGCGTGGCCGCCGCGCTCGGGTTGCTGTACTGGCAGTTCGGCCTGTCGCCGGTGCGGTCCGCGGTCAAGGAGGCCGAGGCCGAGCTCGAGTCGCAGGTCGCGACCTCGCGCCAGCTGGCCAAGGAGAAGAAGGAGCGCGACGCCCTGGTCGCGACCCAGGAGCAGCTCAAGGCGCAGATCGAGCAGAACCAGAAGGCGCTGCCGACCGACGCCGAGATGCCGGCGTTCTTCGACATGCTGGCGCGCAAGTTCGCCGAGGCCGGCGTGCAGGTGAACCGCCGCGAGGTGAAGCGCGAGATCTCGGTCGAGAACTTCGTCAAGGCGCCGGTCGACGTCGAGATCGTCGGCACCTACTACCAGATCAAGCAGTTCTTCGCGTCGCTGCGGCCGCGCACCGACGCCACCGCGGCGACGCCCGGCGTCGGCAGCGCCGAGAAGGATCGGATCGTCACGGTCGAGGACGTCAACGTCTCGAACCCGCGGGTGGTCAACGGCCAGCTGCTGCTGACCGCGAAGTTCACCGCGTCGACGTTCCGCGCGATCGCGCCGCCGCCGCCGCCGCCGACTCCCGGCGCGCCGGCCACCCCGCCGCCGGC
>JAEUJY010000160.1 GCA_016794525.1 Myxococcales bacterium | reverse complement strand
CGCCACCACCGCACCGCGCACGCGACCAGCGCATCCATCGCCGAACTTGACCGCCACACCCGGCGGCGCTGGCCTCCTCGACCACCGCGGCCATCGGCGACCTAGACCCGACCGCCATCAAACTTCGAGACCACGCTTAGCAGGTCGCATGGGGCCCCGCCATCGCGGCGTCGATGGTCGACGCCGAGGGGCAGACCTCGCTGATGGCCGGCCCGCGCCGCGCGTTCGCGCTCGGCCCGCGCTTTCTGGCGGCGCTGCGCGCCGGCGACGCGCCGCTCGAAGACGCGCTGCTGGCGGCCATGATCACGCTGCAGGGCCTCGACGAGTACTACCCCGCGATGGCGCTCGGCCTCAGCGACGGCGCGACAACGACCACGCACGCGGTCTGGGGGCCGCGCAGCGCGTACCTGTTCCACCGCGTCGACACGCTGGTGCTACGCGACGACGACAACCGGCTCGTGATCCCGTGGGCGTGCGGCCCCGAGGTCGCGGGCGACGGCTGGTGCTGGCGCGACGAGGACCACGCGACCGTCGGACGCACGGACGCCGACGGCTGGCGCGCTCGGCTGGCGCGCGCGCGCCGGGTGGCGCTCCCCGCGTGAACCGCGCGCGGCGGTCGTGGCTACCGGGGCGCCACGTCGAGCCCCGCGAACATGCGGATGTCATCAGCGGCTGATCGGGCGTGCCCGCGGACGTGCCCCGAGGCGTCGAAGAAGCCGGCGCGGACGATGCGCTCGTCGCCGGGGCTCACCTCGCCAATCCGTCTCGCCAGGTGACCGAACCCGAGGATGGCGTTGCCGCGGACATGCTCGTCGCGGTGGCCGCTGAGCACCACGCACATGCGATGGGCCGCCGCGTAGTCCGCTTCGTTGAGCGCGGCGGCGACGATGCCGCTCTGCAGATGCGCGACGTCGTCACGCGCGATGGCCGCCCAGAGCGCCTGCGGCCCGTCGTACGTCGGGTCGTCGTAGACGTCGGTCATGCGGCCTAGCCTAGCCTGCGGCCCCGGTGATCACGCCATGCGGCGCGCCCGCGGGTGACGGGCACGAGGATGGCGACGGCCGCCGTCGGCGGCGTGTCCACGCGTGGCCTTCGCCGCGCTCAGGTGCGCCGCGCGTCGCGTGCGTCGCGCGCGGCCCGGCGGCGGGCGTACCCGCTGTAGAGCCAGAGGAGCAGCATCGCGCCCAGCACCGAGGCGAGGAAGCCCGACGTCTCGTTCGTGCGATACCAGCCGCCGGCGACGCCGATGAGGCGCGCGGTCGCCGCGCCGAGCACGCCGAGCAGCGACGTGAGCAACAGGCCAGCCGGACCACGTCCCGGCATCAGCAGGCGCGCGAACGCGCCCACGATGAGACCGACGAACAGGACCCAGAGGATGGACATGCGGCCTCTGTAGTCACGATCGTCAGGCCGCGCCAGTGGTGTCGCCTCGCCGGGGCCGCGCGCGCGCCGCCGCCGGCTACTGCGCCAGGACCGTCACCTGGCCATAGTTGAGGTTGCTCACCTGCGGCGCGCCGGGGTGGGTGCAGCGCCCCGCCGGGTTGATGAAGAAGTAGCTCTCTGCGAACACCGTCCCCGGGTTCAGGTTCTTCTTGAAGTGGAACGTGTAGCTGTCGGGGAACGGATCCTTCATGTGGCGGTTGTTCACGTTGCCGGCGTAGTTGGCGATGGTGCGCCGACGCGCGTGGAACTCGGCGGTCCAGTCGGCGAGGCTCTTCTGCCGCTCGGGGACGTCGGCGTACCCGGCCGCGGACGTGCTCAGGTAGGTGTGGCCCAGCGAGACGCGCTCCTGGAGCGCGCGCCAGAGGTCGAGCTCGTAGGCCTCGAGGAACACCGCGTTGGTGTCGAGGGTCTCGTTCCACAGCGCGGAGGAGAGCTCGTCGGAGCTCGCGATGTCGTTCTTGGTCTGGTACCCCGTGATCCCGCCGCGGCGACCCTCGACGTTGGCCCACTTGTTCGGGCACCCGCTCGAGGAGCCGCTGAACGCGTTCAGCGACGGGTTCGCGACCGGCGCCGCGAGCACGCCCTGGAGCTTGCCGTTGACGATCGCGGTCGACAGCATCTGCTTGCACCCGACCGTCGCCAGGTTGAACGGGTCGGGCAGCCCCGTGACGGGATCGACCGGCAGCGGCCCGAGGGCGGCGTTCATCGCCGAGAACAGCGTCGGTGCGTCGGGGTCGACGCCGGTGCGGAAGAGGCCGTTCCGGCCGTTCTCGAGCGCGAGGTTGGTCTGGTGGTCGAAGTCTTCGAGATAGCCGAGGTTGGGGGCGACCGGCGCGGCCGGGTCTTCCTCCTCGTAGTGGGTGGCGTCGGTCACCTTCGGGAAGCCGTCCTGGATCAGCATGTAGTGCATCGTCTTGCGGCGCCCGAGCCCGACGAAGATGGCGTTCTCGACCGCGGTCATGAACGCCTGCGCGTTGGCCTCGGTGTAGCCGCCGGCCCAGACCTGCACCGGCGGCGCGTCGCCGGTGCCGGCGTAGCGGTAGTTGTCGACGGAGGTCTTGACCGCGCTCGCCCAGTTCTGGGGCGTGGCCCAGATGCGCGTGTTGCACCAGCAGCTCGCGTTGGCGGGGCCGTTGACCGGGTCGGTGTGGCTGAGGCACCGCTTCGGCAGCCGCATCTCGCCGGTGAGGAAGTTGAGGCCGGTGACCTTGAGGCTGCCGAGCGCCTGGTAGTGCGTCGCGCTCGCGCGGATGTGCGCGGTGACGTCGTCGATCGTGGCGATCATGGCGGCCTGGTAGTTCGCGTCGCCCGGCGAGCCCATCTTCTTCTCGTAGCCACAGTGGGTCGCGTCGACGACGTAGCTGCCCGAGGTGCCGAAGTCCTTGGTCTCGATCGGGAGCACCGAGTGCGCGACCAGCTCGGTCTGGGAGCTGTCGATGATCGGCAGCGAGCCGATCGGCTGGGACGGCGTCTCGCTGAACAGCCAGTCCGGCGTGCCGGCGCCCGCGAGCAGCTCGAGGAAGACCAGCTTGCCGCGCTGGGCGGCGTTCTCCAGCTCGGTGTCGAGCTTGGTGTAGTCGTGGACGTAGACGCCACTGCCCGGCGCCGTCTCCCGGTAGAGGTCGCGCCAGTTGATGCGGACCACGCCGCCGGTGACGTCCGGGTTGTCCCACGTGCTCTGCAGGATGTACGGGGAGTTGGTGTTCGAGACCTTCCCGTTCCTGCGGACGAACTTGCGGCACAGCTTGCCGGTGCCGACGATGATCGGGTCCTCGAGCCCGTCGCCGTTCTGGTCCCAGGTCTCGAGCGCCGTCGGGAGGGTGCCGCCCGCCGCCAGCGCGATGTCATCGCACGTCTGCGCCGTCGTGCCTTCGTAGAACCCCTCCGCCTCCTCCGGGCCGAGCGCGTAGATGCCCGACGTGCCGCGCCGCAGCGGCCCCGTCAGCTCGTTGTCGTCGCCGGGCAGCACGTGCGTGATGTCGTAGGCGCGCGTCGTCTGCAGGCACGCCGTCGTCGTCGCCGCCAGGAGCTCCGCGAGCGACACCCGCACCACGGCGTCGGTCGTCCGCAGCTTCCCGCTCGCCGCGACGAAGGTCACGCTCTCGCCTTCGTTGACCGTCACGTTGGGCGGCGTGAACGAGCCGTCCGTGTTGACCGTCACCGTGCACGGCGCCGCGCACAGCGGCGCGACCACGATGGCCGATGACAGCGTATCCGTCGCGAGCTCGTCGGAGGTCACGCACGCCCCGAGCAACGCCGCCGGGACCAGCAGCCGGTAGATGGAGAGGTTCATCCCCGGTGCCTTCAGCAACCACCGTGCCGCGCCAGAACCACGCCCGCGCCCACGCTGCGAGTGTCGCTGAGACCTGCAGGTACCGCCTGCGCCGCGGAAGCGGGCCCGCGACTCGCCGGCGGGCGTCGTCCGCGCGATCCGAGCCGCGATCCGATCGGCTGCCAACCGGAGGGGGGAGTTCCGATCGGCGGCCACCCGGAGGCGGCGCGCGCCGCCCGCCTCTCGCGGCGTTTCCTGGCCCGGATCGCGGCTAGCAGGGCCCGGTCGGGTTGTTGGTGACGTCGGTGAACGTGAACTGCGGCGTCGCGATCACGGCGCCGGCCGGGTCGTAGCAGCGCACGGTCGTGGTGCCGGTCCAGCTCGGGGCGCTGCCCGACGCGGTCGACGATTCGACCTTGCAGTAGCCCGCGCTGCCGTACTTGCTGGCGAACCCGGTGTGCACGAAGGGCGCGGCGTCCCACGAGCCGAGGTCGCCCGACACCACCATGGTGGCGAGCGAGCCGGCGCGGCTGCCGGTCACGCTGGCCGGCGAGCACCACGAGACCTTGCCGAGCGCCGCCGAGTAGGTCGGGCTCGCGGCGGTGCCGTTGAACCAGGCGTGCGCGCCCTGCTGATCGATCGTGGGCCCGCTCACCGCGTACGAGATGCTGAAGGCGGTGTCCTCGTAGGCGCCCGTGCGATCGCGGCACTCGACGTAGATCGTCCCGGTCGTCCAGTACGTGACCGCGCACACGTTGCCGGGCTGGTCGGGGTCGGCGGCCGTGAGCATGATGCTCGCGTTGAGCGCGGTGGCGTTGGTGATGGTGACCGTGTAGCGGCCGGGCGCGGTGTGCGCGACCGAGTTGTGGACGCCCGAGGCGTTGTAGTCGAGGAGGTTCGCGACGTGGCCGTCGAAGGCCACCAGCGAGTACGCGTGATAGGCCGGCCGCGCGTTGGGCGCCGGCATGGCGTAGCGGTGGTACTCGACCGCGAACGCGGTGTCGGCGCGCGCGCCGGTCGCGGCGAAGCAATCGACCAGCACGGTCAGCGCGGGCGCCACGTCGACGACGCTGTCGAGCTGGCAGCGCACCGTGTTGGTGCCCTCGGCCACGATCTGCGCGTTGCCGAACCACGCGTCGCCGAACGCGGTGGAGCCCAACCCCGGGAAGTCGACCCGGTAGGTGCCGGCGCTGGTGCGGGTGGCGGTGACCGTGCCGCCGCCCTTGTTGAAGCTGGTGACCACGCCGGCCGCGGCGGTCACCCGCGCGAAGCCCAGCGGCTGGTACGAGTACGCGGCCTGGTCATCGCGGCCGAGCCCCGGCTCACCGGCATCGAGCACGCACGCACTGGACAACAGCACACACAGGACTCCCAGGAGGATCTTCATGACGGGCACGACGGAGGCCCCGCGCGTTCTTCCCGGACTTCGATCCGCACCTGCGTACCGGGTGGCGGCCGAGCGGACGGCCCGCTTGCCGGGTCGCGGCCGACCGGACCGCTTGCCATTCGCAGCCCGAGGGCAGACCTGGCAGATGGCCAGCCCGCTGGGTCGGTCGTGGCTACTGGGGCGCCAGGTCGAGCCCCGCGAACATGCGGATGTCGTCAGCGGCTGATCGTGCGTGCCCGCGGACGTGCCCCGAGGTATCGGTGAAACCGGCGCGGACGATCCGCTCGTCGCCGGGACTCACCTTGCCAAACAGTCTCGCCAGGTGACCGAACCCGAGGATGGCGTTGCCACGGACGTACTCGTCGCGGTGGCCGCTGAGCGTGACGCACATGCGATGTGCGGCCTCGTAGTCCGCTTCGTTGAGCGCGGCGGCGACGATGCCAGTTTGCAGGTACGCGACGTCATCACGCGCGATGGCCGCCCAGAGCGCCTGCGGCCCGTCGTACGTCGGGTCGTGGAAGGCGTCGGTCATGCGGCGTATCGTAGCCTCGGGCGGCGGTGCGGTGCGCAGACCGGCTATCGGGTGGCAAGCGCTCGACAGGATCGAGGGCCGAGCCGCTTGCCCGCTTGCCGGGTCGCGGCCGATCGGATCAATGAGAGCGGGTTTGTTGATCCCGCGACGCCGTCCAGTCGAGTGGACCCACGGGTGGCTCGGTGTCCATTCTTCTGGACGGATCCGGTCGTCGCCAGGGAACTGCCCCCGGCGCCACCGTCGACGAGATCGCTGCCGCTTGGCCGACCGGAGCCCGGTCGGCGACCTTGCTGCGGGCAGCATCGGACCCGCGTCAGCCGCGTGGCGTGCCGTGTGCAACGCGCGCTGCCCATGGCAGATCCGACCGACACCGATACCCTCGACATGATCAAGGACGCCGTGGATCCAGAGCGGCTCACGTTCGCAGAGAGCGTCAAGTCAGCCAGCGCCTGGGGCCGCGCCGTCGCTTCGGCGATTCCCGAGTCATCTCGCCCGCTGGGTGCGGCGCCTCGCGAGCTTCGCATCGATCCGCCGAGCCCGGACGTCACGCTGTCGGGCCAGACGCGCGCGGCGCGACCGCCCACGCGAGACTGCACCTGTGCCGACGAGGACTGCCTCCCGGTGCCATTCGTCGGGGGTGAGGCGAGCTGGACCTTGGCCTCGACGCCGCCCAAGCCGTTCGCAGGCGCCACGTCCTTCGGCTGGCACGACTTCAGGACGATCACGACGCCGACGGATCCAAACCATGGCAGCTATTCGCTTCGGATCTCGTGGCAGATCCCGACGCCGCACGCCGGCGCGTTCATCGTCCGCGCGCCAGGCGGAGTGCCGTTCTTCGCGCACGCAACGGGCTTCATCGCGAAGAACCCCCACCTGATCTGGGAGGCAGCCCGCGTCCGGGTCGTCCACTACCTATGGCTGCTGCGTCCGACGCCGCTGGGCCTGACGATCGGGACCCTGCTAAGCCATCGGGTGTTGCTCGACGTCACGTCGGCCTGGTTCGAGGGCAACAAGAGCCTGGCGATCGCGCCGAACCAGATCATCTCCGGCGTGCCGGCGGGCGTGGTCGTCGCGACCAGCGCAGGCGCCCCGGTGACCGTGCGCAGCGAGCTCGAGGTGCAGTGGGCCGCCGACGGAGGCGCGCGGGTGAAGTTCTCGCTCGACGAGTATACGATCCGGACCGAGAAGCTGGCCGCCCAGTTCGCGCTCTGCGATTGACCGGGACACACCCTGTCAGGTGGTCGCCGCCTCCCCGATCGAGTCGCAGCCGATCGGAGCGCTGGCGCTTGCGAAGCCCGAAGGGCGCGCAACCGGGGTCCGCCGTGGTCGATAGCCGGGGCAAGCGCGCGTGGTGGGCGCGTGGACGGCGCTGCGACAGGCGGTGGCGGCCTGGTGCAGCGGGGCAGGGCAGCCGGGGCAGTGGTTGTCAGGCGCGGCGTCAAGCCTCGCAGGGCCGTGGTCCGTCGTAGGCTCGATGGTCATGTACGGTCGCCTTGGCCCGCCTGGCGCTTCGCTGGCCGCGCTCGCCCTGTGCTGCGCCTGCACCCGCGCTGCCGCGCCCGCGCGGATCGCGCAGAACGCCTTTGCGGCCGGTGCGGTCGGCGACCTGGTCAGGCAGCCATCGCCCGGCGCCGAAGGCTGCCACCTCGACGGCAACTACGTGACGCTCGATCACGAGGATGCCGACGCGCCAGCCGTCGTGCTGATCGAGAACTACGTCGGGGCGGACTGGGGCGGCCGGTTCGTGGCGTGGGCCGACGGAGCCGCGTTGTTCGATCCGGTCGTCGATGCGCCGACCGACACGCGGACGACCACGCTCGCGCCCGCCGGGGTCGAGCGGCTGCGCGCGGCGGTGGCGGCGCAGCTCCTGGGTCACGAACCGTACCTTCGGACCGCCCGGATCGATCACGCACCCGAGACCACGCTCATCGTTCGAGACGGCGCGGGGTGGCGCGTCGCCCGGGTGTTCGGCGTGGGCCGCCAGGACGTGCTGGCGCCGCCGGCGCCGGCGCCGCGGCCGTCGTGGCTCGATCCGCCGCCCGCGTGGTTCGCCGCGGCGTTTCGCCTCGCGCTGCGGGCCTTCCCGAAACACGGCCGCACGTATGTCCCGTATGCCTATCGCCTGGAGCTGTTCACCGACCCGCCGCCTCCGCCGGGCGTGCATGGCTTCCCGCAAGACTACGGCGCACCGATGGCGTGGCCGGGAGAGCTCCCGGCGCCGCCGCCATCACAGGATCCGCGCCAGTGCGACCTGACGACCCAGGCCACCGAGCTGGAGGCCGTGCCATGTCGCTATCGCGTCGACCACGGGCGCGCGCCGGCGGCCCGGCGGCTGATCGCCGCCATGCACGACGACCGAGGCCGGCTGCGTCCGGTCGTGCACGCGTCGCAGCCATGGCTCCTCAAGTTCGACGCCCGCTACCCTGGCCAGGACACCATCAGCCACATCGCGCGGTGCATCGAGGACCTCGCGTCGCGATCGCCGTAGCCCCGCGAACCGAGTGGCAGCCGATCGGAGCGACGGGACCTCGCGCGGTGACGCGCGTCGGCCGCGTATCGTGCCGGTCGACGCGCCCGGCCATGGCAGCCGCCGCTGCGGCGGTCTACGCTCGCGCCATGAGGTTGTCCCACGTCGTCGCGTTTCTGCTCGCCGCGGTGAGCGCGGCGTGTCCCGGGCACCCGGCTCCGCCGATCGCGCCGATCCGGACCGCGTTGGTCACCCGCGCCGAGCCGGCGCCGGACGGGGGCCCGCCGCCGACCACGGGCGGCCGGTCCCCGGCGGAGAAGTTCGCCGCCGGCGAGCTCGTGTTCGGCGTCTACACCATCCACGATGTCGCGCACTGCGAGCTCGCGAGCTGGGACGCGACCGCGGCCGCGCTCGGCCTCGACGGCGCGCAGGTGCTCGGTCGCGAGCTCACGATCGGCGACACCGGCGTCGCGGTCGGCGCGATGGCCGACGGGGTCGTCGACGACCTCACGCCCATCATGACCGCGCTGCGGGACGCCGGCGGCAGCGACATCGACGGCCACCACGTCTGCGTCGTGCCTGCGACCGGGGTCGGCGTCGCGCTATCGACGTCCAACGGCTTCATCGCGTTCGAGCCCGCGGCGATCATCGGGATCAACGAGCTCGTGCCCGACGCGGAGCGCAGCATGTACAGCGTCGTCGTCGTGTTCGCGCACGAATTCGCGCACCAGCTCCAGTACTGGTACGGCAACCCGTTCGCGGGTGACAAGAGCATGCGGAGGACCGAGCTGGCCGCCGACTGCATGGGCGCGGCCTTCGTCGCGATGACCCAGCCCAGCGGGTGGATCATGGAACAGGTCCACAAAGGTGTCGTCGGCGCGCTCCAAGCCTACGCCGATCTCAAGTTCAGGAGCGTCATGCATCACGGCACCCGCGTCGATCGCGCGCAGCTCGCCCACGCCGGCGTCGAGCTGGTGACGTCGCGGCGGGCCCAGCAGCAGCCGCTCGATCTCGCGACGATCAAGCGCACATGCGACGCCGCCGTCGAGGCCTGGGACGCGTCGCTGACGCTGACGCCGCCGGATCAGCTCTGGGGTGGCACCGAGCCGTGACCCGACTTACCCGCGTGCCGGGTTGCGGCCGATCGGATGCCGAGAGCTGGGGGCCGAGAAGGTGGCCGGCACCTCGGCAGGCGCGACCTCCGGCCCCGACGCGTAGGCCGCGATGATCTCGGAGTCGGCCGCGGCCCGCCACGCCCGGTCGGCGCGCTCGGCCTCGGTGCGACGCGCCTCGCTGGCCGCGTCGACGTCGGTCCCCGTCTCGAGTTCGTAGCGCAGCGCCTTCAAGAAGGCGAGCTGCGCGTCGCGCACCCGCTCGACGTCACGCGCCACCACCGCGCCGCGTGCGAGCGCGGCCCGGAGCCGCGCCTCGGCCCCCGCCAGGACGCGCCGCCGCTTCGCCAGCTGCAGGCCAGACCGCACATAAGCCGTCACGCGGCGATGGTAGCGTGTCGGCCCTCACGGCGCCGGGATAGTCGCCGCCGATCGCCGCCGCCGCGACGGCGACCGCGCCGGCCGCGACCACTCGCGCGACCGAGTCGCAGCCGCGCCGGGAACCGGGCGGTAGCCGATCGGAGCGGCGGACCACTGAAACGACGAGGACGACGAGCCCCGGCTCCATCACAGCGCGACGCTGACGCCGAGCGCGACCGCGATGACCTCACCGGGCTCGCGGAGCAACACGTACATGGCTCCGGGGGGCGGTGGGCCAAGGTCCGGCAGATCCCCGGTCTCGAAGGGGGTGCCGATTCGCAGGCTGACGATGGTGCGCGTGAATTGGTACTGGCCGCCGACCGTCACCACGTGCCGGTGCCTCGTCACGAACTGGCCGGTGAGCCCGACGACGGAGTACTCGGCGGTCGCGCCGACGCGGCCGTGCCGGAGGCCCAGCGCGAGGTCGACGTGGTAGCTCACCACGCTGTCTTCTGAGGGCTCGAGCAAGTGTTCCAGGCCGACATCGAGGCGCGCGGTCCACGCGCCGCGGGTGAGCGTCGGCGTCGCCCCGAAGCGCAGCAGCACGGCGTTGCCGAGCCAGAGGAAGTCCGACGGCCGCCGCGCGAGTGCCACGCTCTCGACGCCCCGCGCGTGGGAGGTCGTCGGGAACAACACGCCGATGCGGCCGGTGACCATGCCCCAGGACGCGCGCATCCGCTGGAGCGCGCCGACCTCGGTGCCGACCAGCGTGGACTTGTCGCTGAAGTCGCGGTCCGTCACGTGGACTGCGCCGACTCGCGCGTAGCCGCCGGCGCCGCGCGCGGACACGTACTGCGCGTCGAAGTGCAACCCGCTGGCATCGGTGTAGTCCACGGACTCGAGGTGTCCGACGGTGAGCTCGCCGTCGATTTCGGAGCGAGCCCCGTCGGGCGCCAGCGACGTGAAGCGGATCGGCGCGGCCGGCGCCGCGTCGTCGGCCCGCGCTGGGCGGGCCGCGCCGGCGCCAAGCCAGATCGCGACGGCCATGGCGAGGCCACGCCGCACGCGCGCGGGCCCCCGAGGTGCCGTCACGGCCATGATCGCGGCGCGGGCGTGCGGCGCGCTCCGCCCGGCGCTGGTCGAGGCCGTCATCGCGTCCCACTCCGGCATTGCGTCGCCATCGTCACACGGGGTGGCTGCGCGTGTCTGCTGGAGGCGTGGTACTTGGGGCATGCCGCGCTATCGACCGTCGGCCGCCGTGGTTGCCTGTCCCCACGCGCCGAGCGGCAGCCGATCGGATCGAGGGCACCCCAGCAGAACTGGGCTACGGCTGGGCGCCGGCGGCGATCCAGCGCTCGATCGCCTGCCGCTTCTCGATGCAGAGCAGGGGGCTGTTGTACGGCATGGTGCCGAGGCCATCTGCGAGGGGGCCGGGGACGTGGCCAAGGATGACCATGAGGTAGCTGTCTTGCGGGGCGCCCGCGGTGACCCGGAGGTACGCGGGAAACAGCTGGGAGCGGACGCCGACGAGGTTCGCCCACGCGCGGCCCGGCTCGAGGGACATCCCCGCGGGCGCGGTCGCCCCTTGATGGCAATCCCTGAACGCAGCGCACGAGGGCGTGAAGATGCGGTCCTGGATCCACGCGAAGTCGCTGTGCTGGTTGGCCTCGAGGCAGGACGCTGAGCTCCCTGTTTGGGCATCGGTGGGGAGGCCGTCCGGCGTCGAGCCATCAGCGTCGGTCGCCGCGTCGGCCCACGTGGACTGGTTCAAGCATGCTGCCAGGGAGACCGCCCAGCCGGCGAGCAGGACAACGCGCGCTGTTGCGAGTGCGGCCACGTGTCTCGAAGCATACCACTCGACTGCGTGGCGCGGCGGGTTGGGTGGCATCGCCACGCCAGGTCTGTTCGTACTAGGGCCTAGCATGGCAGGGCTATCGGCCGGTCGTAGTGCAAGTTGTGTCGGGACCGCCGCCTTCCGCAAGTTCCTGCGTGCGCGTGCGCTCGCCAGGCAACCGCCGCCGGCACTGGTCGATAGCCGCGGCATCCGCCCGTGGTGGGCGCGATGGACTGGAGGCGTGTGATGGGGCATCGGGTGCGGTGGTACGTGGAGGAGGTGGTGCAGGAGGCGACGATCCGGACGCTGGGCGGGGCGTTTTGGCTGCGGCCGGACGCGGCGTGCAAGGCGATCGTCGAGGGGGTGTTCGGGAAGGCGCTGCAGCTGTACCCGGGGATCCAGCTGTACGCGTTCGATGCGCAGAGCAACCACCTGCACTACCTGTTCGGGGCGCGGGACCCG
>JAEUJY010000147.1 GCA_016794525.1 Myxococcales bacterium | reverse complement strand
GGCGCAGGTCCACCGCGATCCCGCGGTCGGGTTCGCCGCGCTCGGCCCCGACGGCGCGACGCTGCTCGTCGGCGGCGCCGCGGGGCGGGCCACGCTCGCGCCGGCGGGCCGCGCGGTGATCGCGGTCGACGTGCCCGGCGTCGGCGATCTCACCGCCGGGGCGCTCGCGCCCGACGGCCGGACGATCGCGGTGGGCGCGGCCGACGGCGCGGTCGCGGTGATCGACGCGGCCACCGGCGCGGCGCGCGGTCGCGCGGTGCTGGCCGCCGCGCCCGACGCGCGCCCCGCGGGCATCGCGCGCGTGGCGTTCACCCCCGACGGCGCGACGCTGATCGTCGGCGACGCCGCCGGGCACGCCTGGCTGCTCGACCCGGCGACGCTCGCCGTGCGCCAGGCGATCGACGCGCGGCTGGGCGGCGCGGCGACCGACGCGCTCCACCGCCGCGGCCTGCAGGTCGGGTTCGCCGCCGACGGCGCGGTGCAGCTGTACCCGCTGGCCGGCGGCGCGCCGACGCTGCTGCGCGGGCACGGCCGGGCGGTGGTGGCGGCGGCGGCCAGCGCCGACGGCGCGCGGCTGGCCACCGCCGATCTCGACGGCGAGGTCCGGGTGTGGTCGCTGGGCCCGGCGGGCGCGGCCGACCCGCTGGTGCTGCCGGGGCGCGGCGCGATCACCGCGCTGGCGTTCGTCGAGAGCGACCGCGCGATCGCGATCGCCGACGCCCGGGGCGGGCTGCAGATCGTGCCGGTCGATCCGGCGCTGGCGCTCGACCGGGCCTGCGCCCGGCTGGCTCACTTCGGGCGCGCCGCGGCCGGCTGCGCCAGCCCCTGAGCCGCGAAGCCGGCGAACCAGATCGCCGCGCGGTCGGCGGGCGCGCCTTTCCAGATCAGCGCCAGCCGCCCGGTGGTGGCGCGCGGGCGCAGCGGCCAGCGCGCGACGACCGCGCCGTCGAGCTCCAGCGTCAGCTCACCCGCCCGCTGGGTCACCGCGACGGTGTGCGGGCGCCGCACGCGGTGGCCGGGCAACGGGCGCCAGCCGTCGAGCTCGAAGCTCGCGTCGTCGATCCACAGCCCGACGCGATCGTCGGCCACCATGACGATGCCGCCGAGCACGCCCAGCTCGAGCGCCCGCGGATCGGCGCCGAGTCGCCGCCAGGTCACGGTCGCGCGGTAGGGCAGGGTCACCGGGGTGCGCCACACCAGCTGGCCCAGCGAGTAGGCGGTGCGCGCGCCGTTGGTGGTGGCGACGTACCGACCGCAGCCGGCGCCCCGCGTCAGCGCGCCCTCGACCGCGTCCCAGTCGGTCGGCGCCTGGGCGCACGGTGGGTCGGCGGTCGTCGCGCCGGCCCCGAGCGTCAGCGCCGCGATCGCGGCCGCGCAGGCCGCGGCGGCGCGGTGGCGGTGAGGCGCCGGCACGCCGTCCACGCTACCACGGTGGATCGTCCCCGCCGTCACAGGTCGAGCAGCAGCAGCCCCGACGTCAGGTAGACCTGGCTGGTCTCGACGTCGGCGGCGGCGGTCGCGCCGGCCAGCCGCGACTGCCCGGCGCCGAGGCTGGCGTACACCGCCAGGCGCAGCGGCGTGCCGCTCAGCGTCGCCCACGTCACCACCGGCGCGAGCGCCGTCACCTCCCCGCCGATCCGGGTCGCGCCGTCGTCGCCGCTGATCGTGCCGCGCTCGACGAAGACGACCGGGTGCACGACCAGCCGGTGCGTCTGCGCCGCGATCCACCCCAGCTCGCCGCCCAGCATCTCGTGCCGCCGCTGGCCGGTCTCGCCCTCGACGCCGATCTCGAAGCGGTCGACGCGCAGGCCCAGCGTCGCCTTGCGCACGATCCGGAAGCCGAACCCGGCGCTGATGCCGGCCGCGCTCGACAAGCTCGCCCGCGCGTACATCCGCCCCACCGGGCCGCCGGCGCGCGGGTCCAGGTACATCAGCGCCGCCGTGCTCAGGCCGAGCCCGCCGCCGGGGGCGCTGTCGTAGGACATGCCCGCGCCGAGGAACGCGGTGTGGCCGATCGACGGGGTGGCGTCGGCGGCGGCAGGGCGCGCGCGCAGCGCACCGAGCGTCGCCAGGGACAGGATCGCGAGCCGCGTGAAGACCCTCATGCGGATCACAAGCGGACCCCGCGGCCGGTTCGTCAGGACGCGCCATCGCCTCGTGGTAACCAGTCGAGATCGTTCAGCTAGACAGAATTCGCGCGGCGCCCGAGACAGGTCCGCCGATCCGTGCGAGTCCTGCGATCGAGGCCGCTGGCCTCGCGACGCCCTCCTGGCATGGTGAACCGATGAGAGTGCTCGAACTACCCGCTGGCGGGACCTCCCGCGATTGGGGCCGCGTCCACGGCGAGTCGTACCGCGGCGAGGTCAAGGCGCTGTCCGCGATCCGGACGTACCTGTGCACCCGGGTCGGCGGCTTCGCCGATCGCCCGGCGGTGCTGGCCGCGGCCGAGGCCCACCTGCCGGTGCTGGCCCGCTACCACGCCGGCTTGTACGAGGAGCTGCTCGGCATCGCCGAGGGCGCCGACGTCACGCCGGCCGAGATCGTGGTGGCCAACCACTACACCGATCTGCGCGACCTGTCGCCGGACCACAGCAAGTGGCAGCCGGCGCCCGCGTCGCCCGAGGCGGGCGAGGGCGGCTGCTCGGTGATCTGGGCCGAGACCCCGACCGGGCGCATCCTGGCCCAGACCTGGGACATGCACGCCACCGCGATCCCGTACGTGATGATGCTGCACGTGCCGGAGTCGGCCGACGGGCCCGAGGCGTGGCTCTTGACGCTGACCGGCTGCCTGGGCCTGGCCGGCGCCAACCGGCTGGGCGTCGGCATCGGCATCAACAACCTGTACTCGAACGACGCCACCGTCGGCGCGGTGTGGCCGGCGGTGGTCCGCCGCGCGCTGCACCAGCGCACCGCCGCCGCCGCGCAGCGCCACGTGCTGGGCGCGCCGATCGGCTCGGGCCACCACTACTTCGTGGCGGATCGCGACGACGCCTTCGCGATCGAGACCTCGGGTGTCTTGCGCAAGACGATGTTCGCGTCGTCGCCCGAGCGCCCGACGCCCAGCTACTGCCACACCAACCACTGCCTCGACCCCGACGTGGCGGCGGTGTCGTCGATCTCGCCGACCTCGACCACCCGCGAGCGCTACGCGTGGCTGACCGCGTCGCTGGCGGCGCGGCCGATCGCCGATCTCGACGACGTCTGGGTGCGGATGGGCAGCCAGGACGGCTGGCCCAAGAGCGTCTGCACCAACATGGCCACGCCCGAGAACCCGCACGGCACCGCCACCTGCGGCGCGATCGCGATGAACCTCGACACCCGCACGGTCTGGGCCCAGGGCGGCTTCATCACGAACGTCGTCCCGACCGAGTTCGAGTTTGACGGAGCCGCCGCATGACCGACTACCCGTTCTTCTTCACCTGGACCGCGCAGCACCAGGCCAAGCCGTTCGAGCTGACCGGCGGCGAGGGCGCGCACTTCACGACCGCCGACGGCAGCCGCTGGCTCGACCTCGGCGCGCTCAGCTACCAGGTCAACGCCGGCCACGGCCACCGCCGCATCATCGACGCGATCAAGCGCCAGGCCGACAGCCTGTGCCTGGCGTCGCCGACGGCGGTGTTCCCGGCCAAGGTCGAGCTGGCCGAGAAGCTGCTCGCGCTGGCCGGCCCCGGCTACAGCAAGGTGTTCTTCACGCTGGGCGGCGCCGAGGCCAACGAGAACGCCATCAAGATGGCGCGGCTGGTGACCGGCCGGCACAAGCTGATGAGCCGGTACCGCAGCTACCACGGCGCGTCGATGGGCGCGCTGACGCTCACCGGCGACTGGCGGCGGCCGCCGCTCGAGCCCGGCATCCCCGGCGTGGTCCACGTCGCCGATTGCTACTGCGATCGCTGCCCGTTCGGCCACACGCTGGCCAGCTGCAAGCGCGAGTGCGCGACCAACGTCGACCTGACGATGCGCCTCGAGGGCGGCGGCTTCGCGGCGGCGATCTTCGAGCCGGTGCCGGGCGCCAACGGCGTGCTGGTGCCGCCAGATGACTACTGGCCGCTGCTCCGGCGCGCCTGCGACGCCGACGGCGCGCTGCTCATCGCCGACGAGGTGCTGTGCGGGTTCGGCCGGCTGGGCAAGACCTTCGGCCACCACCACTGGGACGTCACGCCCGACATCATCACCTGCGCCAAGGGCCTGGCCTCGGGCTACCAGCCGATCGGCGCGGTGATCGTCCACGAGCGGGTGGCCAAGCACTTCGACGAGCGGGTGCTGGCGTGCGGCCTCACCTACTACGCGCACCCGACCGGCTGCGCGGCGGCCCTCGAGACGCTCAAGGTCTACGAGGACGAGGGCATGTACGCCAACGCGGCGCGGCTGGGCCCGGTCCTGCTCGCCGAGCTGCGCGCGGTCGCCGCCCGCCTCGGCGTCAAGAGCTTCGTCCGCGGGCTGGGCCTCCTCGCCGCGCTCGAGGTCGAGTGCACGCCGGCGCAGTGGGCGGCGTTCGGCCCGGCGCTGGCGGCGCGCAAGCTGTCGCTGCACCTCGAGGGCAAGAAGACCACCGCGATCATCGCGCCGCCCCTGTGCATCGCCGAGGCCGACCTGGTCGCCGGCGTGCGCGCGTTCGGCGACGCCGCGGTCGCCGCGTTCGGCGCCGCCTGAGCCGCGCCGCGGTCACTGCCGCGCCGCGAAGTACACCGTCGGCATGCCGGCGTGGCGCGCGCCGGCCACCGCCGCCACGATCGCGCGGCCGCTGACGTCGGGCGTCGCGTACAGGATCACCTGATCGCCGGCGCCCGGCGCCGCGCGCAGCGCCGCCGCGATCTGATCGACGACGTCGACGCGGTCGAGCATGACCGAGGCGCCGTCGATCACCGCGTGGAGCGAGTCGGGCAGGGCCAGCTTGATCGGGGGCCGGGCGGTGGGCGCGGCGAGCGGTCGCGGCGGGGCCGGGCGGGTCGCCTGGATGCGGCTGGCCTCGATCCCGAGGTCGACGCTGGCGGCGCCGGCCGCGTCGGCCACCGCCACGAAGTCGCGGTAGCGCGCGTCGTCGCTCACCGTGACCACCGCCGTGTGGCCGCAGATCGGCGTGCGCGTGGCCATCGCCGCGGTCAGCGCGGCGACGTCGACGCTTCCGGCCGGGAACTCGACGCGCGGTTCGGCGCCGCAGGTCAGCGTCACCCGCGCGTCGGTGACGGCGAGCCTCAGCGCCGACTCGTCGACCGCCGGGGCCGCGGGGGCGGGCGCCGTGGCCGCGCGGGCCGCGGGCGCGCCAGGTTGGCTCAGCGGCGCGACCGGCCGGGGTGGGGCGGCGCACGCGGCCAGCGCGAGGGCGGACAGGGCGAACGTGCGCATCGCGCGGTCCGACACCGGCGCGTCGTCGCGGTTCCACCCAGCGGGGCCACCATGTGCTACGTCGTGGGCCGGAGGCACGCCGGATGACTGGACGTCACCACCACAAGGTCCGCGACTCGGTCGCGGCCGCGCTCGACGGTCTCGAGTCCGGGATGACGGTGATGGTCGGCGGCTTCGGGCTGTGCGGCAACGCCGAGGCGCTGATCCGCGGCGTCATCGACAAGGGGGTCAAGGACCTGACCCTGGTGTCGAACAACGCCGGCAACCTGGGCAAGGGCCTGGCCACCTGGCTGCGCGCCGACATCGTCAAGAAGGTCATCTGCAGCTACCTCGGCACCAACGAGGACCTGCACAGCCGGATGGCCTCGGGGGCGATCACCGTCGAGGTGACCCCGCAGGGCACGCTGGCCGAGCGCATGCGCGCGGCCGGCGCCGGCATCCCGGCGTTCTTCACGCCGACCGGCGTCGGCACCGTCGTCGAGCAGGGCAAGGAGAAGCGGACGATCGACGGCCGCGAGTACCTGCTCGAGAAGGCGCTGCCCGCCGACTTCGCGCTGATCCGCGCGCGCACCGTCGACACCTTCGGCAACCTGCGCTTCTACCGCACCGCGCGGAACTTCTCGCCGATCATGGCGACCGCCGCGCGCACCACCGTCGTCGAGGCCGACCGGCTGGTCGACGTCGGCGCGATCGATCCCGACGACGTGCACCTGAGCGGGCTGTACGTCCACCGCGTCGTCCACGTGCCCGAGCACGAGGACCCGTTCGAGTACAAGACCAGCCGCAAGCGCCCGGAGGGCAAGTAGCCATGGCGTACTCCAAGGAAGACATGGCGCGTCGCGCCGCCGCCGAGATCCCGGCGGGCTCGATCGTCAACCTCGGCATCGGCCTGCCGACGTTGTGCGCCGACTACCTGCCCGAGGGCCACGCGTTCCTGCACTCGGAGAACGGCCTGCTCGGCATGGGCCCGTTCCCGTTCGAGGGCGAGGAGGACCCGCAGCTGATCAACGCCGGCAAGCAGACCGTGACCGTGCTGCCGGGCGGCTCGACCTTCGACTCGGCGCAGAGCTTCGCGATGATCCGCGGCGGCCACGTCGACCTGGCGATCCTCGGCGCGATGCAGGTGTCGGCGCGCGGCGACCTCGCCAACTGGGCGGTGCCCGGCGGCAAGGTCATGGGCATCGGCGGCGCGATGGATCTGGCCTCGGGCTGCCGGCGGGTGATCGCGGTCATGCAGCACGCCACCAAGGACGGCGAGCACAAGCTGGTCGCGACCTGCACCTACCCGCTGACCGCGGCGCGCGTCGTCAGCCGGGTCATCACCGAGCTCGGCGTCTTCGATCCGACCGCCGACGGCTGCTTCAAGGTCATCGAGCTGGCGCCGGGCGTGGATCGCGACACGGTCGCGAAGCTCACCGGCGCGCCGCTGGTCTAGGCGCGCCGCGGGTCACGGCTCGGCGGGCGTGGGCAGGTCGAGCGCGGCGACCAGCGGCGCGTGCAGCGAGCCGACCGGGGCGCGGCCGGCGAGCTCGAGGTCGTGCTCGTCCTCGAGGTCGGCGTTGTCGATCGCGGCGTCGACGAGGTGGCGCGCCAGCGCCGGCGACGCCAGCAGGTGATCGAGCAACAGCGGCCGGCCGCGCAGCCGCACCGTGAAGCGGCGGTCGGCGGCGACGCGATCCTCGAGCGCGACCAGCGCGCGGTCGGCCAGGCCGGGCGCGCCGGTGTCCTCGACGTCGGCGCGCAAGAGCCGGTAGGCGGAGCTGTCGACGCCGGCGTTGAGGTCGCCGGCCACGACGATCCACGCGTCGGGATCGGCGTCGAGCCGGCGATCGACGTGGTGGCGCAGCTCGAGCGCCTGGCCGACGCGCTTGATCGTCGCCAGCCAGTAGCCCTCGGCCCAGGCCGCGGTGCTCCGCCAGTGGTGGCCTTGCTTGCCGCCCTCGATCGCCGCCGCCAGCGGCGCGCGCAGGTGCGCGTTCCACACCACCAGCGGCCGCGGGCCGGGCAGGTCGAGGTGGACCTCGAGCAGCGGGCGGTCCCAGCGCACCGCGACGTCCTGCGGGGTCGGCGTCGTGCGCAGCCGCACCGTCGGCGGCGGCACCAGGTCGTGGAGGTGCTGCTGGGTCGCGACGATCGGCCAGCGGCTCAGCACCACCAGGTTGTGGACGTCGGCCGGGCCGCCGCCGGCGCCGTGGGTGGTGGCGCGCGCGAAGCCCTGGTACGGCGTGCCGTCGAGCAACCGGTCGAGCGCGTGCAGCGCGCGCCGCCCGTCGTGGCGGGCGTGGGCGCTGACCTCCTGCAGGCACAGCACGTCGGCGCCCAGCGCGACCAGCTGCGGGCGCAGCACCGCGATCCGCTGCTCGAGGGGCACGCCGCGGGGCGACGCGTCGAGGTTCTCGAGGTTGAACGTCGCGAGGCGCAGGCGCATCGCGCCGCCGCCTACTCCAGCGTCGAGGCGAGCGGCGCGTCGGCCGCGGGCACGGCCTTGCCGATCGGCGGGCCGACGCACGACGCGATGTCGAAGAACATGAACGCCAGCGCCTTCTCCTGCGGCGTCAGCGCCGAGGCCGCGCAGTCGCCGGGGAACGGCGTGCCCGGCGACGAGTCGGAGTCGCCCGAGACGTGCATGTCCGAGAACACCACCTTGCCGCAGCGCTGCTCGGCGGCCATCTCGTTGGGCGTCGTGAACTGGAACATCTGCGGGAACTGCTGGCCGCCGTTGTTCCAGAACACCCAGCGCTCGGCCTTGGCGTTGTCGACCGCCTGGCAGGTGTTCTTGCCGGTGTTGGCGCCGATCTCGATCTGGGTGCGCACCGTCGAGCCGCCCACGTTGACCATCCAGTCGGCGAACGACGGGCCCTTGGGGTTGTTGGTCTCGTCGATCGTGTCGGGCGGCGTCGAGAACGTCGTGTTGTTGTTGTTCCAGGTCGCGATGCCGTTCGCGCCCGACCACACCGCCGGCGCCTGGTTGCCGCCGCCCTGCGTCGAGCCCTCGATCCAGACGTTGTGCCAGTGCGACAGGAACACGCGGCCGCCGAGGTCGGCGTAGGCCTTGAGCGCGTCCATCGCCGCCTGCGGCTTGGTCTCGGGGTGCTGGCCGCCCTCGCACGACAGGATGACGATGTCGTAGTTCTTGAGGCTGTCGACGGTGCCCCACAGGCTGGTCGAGTTCGCGAAGGCGCCGCTGCCACCGGGGAAGCCGCCCTGGAACGAGTTGGCGCCCTGGCCGCCGCCCGAGCCGGCGTCGGCGAACAGGTGGATGCGCTGCGCGCCGCCGCTGGTGCCCATCTCGGCGTCGTCGATGCCGAGCTTGCGCACCAGGCACTCGAGCGCGTCGGCCGAGCCGGTCGAGATCGCGATCTTGGGCATGTGGCCCTCGCTGGCGTTCTTCGGCAGGCGGGTGTCGGTCGCGGGCAGCGCCGTCGTCGTGCACTGCGGGATGTTGGTGATGGTCAGCTCGCGGCGCCACTTGCCGCTCGAGATGACCAGCGGGATGTTGGCGCCGGCCGGCACGTTCTCGAGCCGGAACGCGCCGGTCTCGTCGGTCTGGGTGTGCACCAGCGGCGCGCCGGGCAGCGTCGCGTTGCAGCGATCGCACACCGCGCCTTCCTCGAGCGCCGGCAGCGCGGCGTTGGGGATGTAGACGTCGATGCCGTAGAGCGGCAGCGTGCCGTTGGGCGCGTAGACCGTGCCGGTGAGCGTCGTCGGCGGCATGCTCATCGCCGCGCAGTTCGCGACCTGGCACTCGAGGCCGACGCACTGGCCGTCGTCGATGCAGCGCCCGTCGGGCGTGCAGTGGCGGCCGGCGCCGCACTCGGTGCCGCCCGCGGTGCACTCGGCGTCGCAGTGGCCGCTGGGCGTGCAGTGGTAGCCGGTCGGGCAGATCGGCTGGCCGCCGCCCGGATCGCAGACCGCGTTGCACTCGACCGGCACCGGATCCTGATCGCACAGGCTCGGCTGGGAGTTGCTGCCACACGCCGCCGCCGCCACCAACACTGCGAGCAAGGCTTTGCGCATGGCACCCATTCTATCGACAGTCCGGGTGGGAAGGCGAGCGTCGTGCGAGCGCGCGCGCAACCAAAGTCACCGACGGCGCGCCGGACCTACATCGGTCACGCGCGCTCGAGGCCGATCAGCACCGACCGGATCGGCCGGGACGCGTGCAGCGCGACGAGCGGGATCTGTACGATGGATCGCACCCAGTCCCGGGGCGGTGACAGCGCCGCGCCCGAGAACGCGACCCGCAGCAGCCGCCCGTCGGGGTCGGGGCAGGCCAGCTCGAGCTGAGGGTGCAGCGACCACAGCGCCTGCCGGGCCAGCCCGAGGTCCGCCAGGTTCATGGCCGCGATCTGCACCCAGATGTGGATGTTGGCCTTGGTCTCGGACGGCACCCGGTGCTCGGACGACTCGCCGCACGGGAACGGCATCGTCCGCACCCAGCCCGGCTCGTCGCCGCCGGCGATCGGCGGAGCGCTGGGACGATCGGCGCGCAGGTAGCGCACCGCGCCGATGGCGGCGAGCTGATCGAAGTCGGAGGAGTGGGTGATCATGGTGCGGTCCCTGCGGCGATGATCGCCTGGTAGAAGCGGTCGTGGCGGTAGGCCACGAACCCGAGGCGGCGGTAGGTGTGGAGCGCGGCCGGGCCGTCGAGGCTGCAGGTGTGGACCCACAGCCGCGCCAGCGCCGGATCGGCCCAGGCGGCGGCGATCGCGTGGCCGAGGAACCAGCGGCCGAGCCCGCGGCCGGTGGCCTCGGGCATCAACCCGAAGTAGACCAGCTCGCAGCTCGCCGGCTCGCGTCGATCGAGCTCGGCGTAGCCGACCGGCGTGCCGTGCTCGGTCGCGACGTGGATCTCGATCCGCGGATCGGCCAGCCACGCCTCGAGCCGATCGTCGCTCCAGCGCTTGCGATCCCACCAGTGGTGCGGCGCCCCGACCGCGTCGTAGAGGTAGCGGTAGAACCGCACCGAGGCGTGGACCGCCGCGGCGGCGGCGCCGGGCGGGGGCGGGGGCGGGGCCGGCGCCTGGGCGCGGGCCATCTCGAGCGACACCTGGACCACCTCGACCTCGGTGCGCGGGCCGCGCGCCTCGAGCGGCAGCGGATCGAGCCGCCGCAGCGCGCCGACCGGCGTGATCGCGCCGTCGCGCAGCGCCACCCGGCGGCCGACCAGCGCCTGGCGCTCCTCGTCGGGGCGTGGCCCCAGCTCGTGCCACGCGCCGTCGTCACCGACGATCGCGGCGTGCCACGGCTGATCGACGCCGCGGTCGCGGGCCTCGTAGCGGCCTTGGTGGTCGGGCGACATCGAGACCGCCGATCATGCCACGGGCGCGAGCTCGACGCGCTGGCCGGCGATCGCCACCAGGCTCGGCCGCTGGGCGCCGTAGTGGTACGGCACCTCGGCCGGATGGGCCGCGTCCCACGCGCACAGATCGGCGCGCGCGCCGGGTGCCAGCACGCCGCGATCGGCGAGCCCGAGCGCGCGCGCGGCGTGGCGGGTGACGCCCAGCCACGCCTCGGCGACCGTCATCGCGTAGTGGGTCGTGGCCAGCCACATCTGCAGCGGCAGGTTCTCGGTCAGGCTCGAGCCGGGGTTGAGGTCGGTGGCGATCGCCATCGGCACGCCGGCCGCGCGCAAGGCCGCGACCGGCGGCACCGGCAGCCGCAGCTGCACGCACGCGCCCGGCAGCATCACCGCGACGGTGCCGGCGGCGGCCGCGGCGGCGATGCCGGCCGGCCCGATCTGCTCGACGTGATCGATCGACAGCCCGCCCAGCTCGGCCACCAGCTCGGCGCCGCCGAGGTCGGCGAACTGCCCGACGTGCGCGCGCACCGCCAGCCCGGCGGCGCGCGCGGCGACGAGGATCGCGCGGGTCTCGGCGAGCGTGAACGCGCCGTCGTCGCAGTAGACGTCGACCGACGTCGCGCGCCCGCGGGCCTGCGGCACCAGCGCCTCGCACAGCGCGCGCACGTAGGCGTCGCGATCGGCCCGGCGCTCGGCTGGCACGAGGTGGCACAAGAGCGTCGGCACCACCGCGATCGGCGTCGCGGCGGCGGCGGCGGCGATCACGTCGAGCAGCCGCAGCTCGCCGGCAACCGTCAGGTCGTAGCCGGTCTTGACCTCGATCGTCGTCGTGCCGAAGCCGCGCGCGCGCTCGAGCCGCGCCAGCGTCAGCGCGGTCAGCTGCGCGATCGACGCGGCCCGCGTCGGCCCGGTGGTGGCGACGATGCCGCCGCCGGCGGCGGCGATCGCCTGGTAGCTCGCGCCGGCCGCGCGCAGCGCGAACTCGTGGGCGCGATCGCCGGCGAAGACCGCGTGGGTGTGGCAGTCGACGAGGCCGGGCGTCAACAGCCGCCCGCCGAGGTCGACCTGATCGTCGACGACCAGCCCGAGCGCGCCGGCGGCGGCGTGGGCGTCGGCGCCGGGGCCGACCCAGGCGACGCGGTCGCCGTCGGTGAGCAGCGCGCCGTCGGCGATGACGCCGAGCGGATCGTCGGGCGGACCGGCGCACGTGACGACGTGGGCGCGGCGGAACAGGCAGGCCATGGCCGACGCTACCGCGGCGGCGCGCCGCGCGCGATCCCCTCCCCGGAGCTGATCCGCGCGGTGGGCCGAAGCCCCTCCAAGGCTTACGCGGGGCGCCAGGTCGCGCTGGGCAACAGCCGGCCGGCGCGGGCCGGGGCGCCGACGATCGCGCCCTCGCCGAGGCGGACCTCGACCAGCACGTCGCGCAGCAGCGGCGAGCGATCGAGCTCGTGCTGGAACCGCTCGGCCAGCGCGACGACGCGGTGGCGGGTCTGCTCGTCGTCCTGCGCGCGACACCAGCGCACCACCGGATCGTCGTCCTCGTCGTCGCCGTCCTGCGCGAGCGTGAACAGGAACGACGGGCCGTCGCCCGGGCGCACGACCGTCAACGCGCCGGCGTCGCTGAACGTCGCGACCGCGCGGGCCGCGACCTCGGTGAGCGCCGCCAGCGCCAGGCCGGTGCCGCCGAGATCGATCGCGCGCGCGCCCAGCGTGATCGCGATCACCGGCACCCGCGCCGCCAGCGTGCGGCGCGGCACCCGGGCGTCGGGGCGCTCGAGCACCAGCTCGATCACCTGCTCGGCCAGCGTGGGCGACAGCGGCCCTGGGCGGGGGCGGCCGTCGAGCGTGCGATCCTCGAGGTCGACGCGGTCCTCGCCCGGCTCGAGCGCGCTCGGCTCGAGATCCCCGTGATCGAAGCGGTCCTCGACCACCGTGTAGCCACCGTCCGTCGTGACCGAGCTTGCGCGCACGTCTCCCGACGATGCACGCGGCGTACCGCGGCGCACGCGACACGGGTGCGCAGACTTGCCGCGCTGCGCCGCCCGCGGAAGAGACGCGTCCGTCTCGATCGGAGGCCCCGGGTGGCGACTCGAGGCGCCACCTGACCCGATCCGGGGCGATCCGGGGCGAGCAACGTTCAGGAGGTGCGCCGGCACACCGATCGCGTGCCAGGGCGATCGGCGCGAGCGGGGCGGGGGCTCCCAGGGTGGGGCGGCGGGTCCCGGCGCCGCGGCGCGCGATCGGCCGGAGCGAGCGTCAGCCGGCGATCGCGCTGGCACATGCGTTGCTGAACCTACCGCCATCGCCCGACGCACGGCGTCGCGAGGAGGCCTCTATGTACCGCTATGGCGACGGCACCCCGTTCCCGTTCGACGACAACGTCATCGAGCTGCTCCCCGCGGTGATCGACGCGTGCGTCGCGATGTTCGGCGCGGCCGCGCACCTCGACGGGCTGCGCGCGAAGGCCAAGGACGCGCGCCGCGACGCCGACGCCGAGGGCGCGCAGCTGACCGGCCTCGAGCAGGCGCTGGAGGCGGCGGTCGCGCCGCTCCAGCCGGCGCTGGGCAAGGACGCGAGCGCCGTGCAGGAGGCCGCGCAGCGCGCGCTCGACGGCGCGCGTCAGGCGCTGGCCGGCGCGCGGGCCGGGCTCGAGCGCAAGGTCGCGCTCGCGGCCGCCGAGCCGCGGCTCGATCGCGCGCTCGCGGTGAGCTTCACCGCCGCCGCCGCGCTGTTCGCCCGGCGCGCGTTGCCGCGCACCGCGTGGTCGTGGGCGTGGAAGGCCTCGGGTGGCAGCGACGCCACCGCGACCTCGGCGCGCTTCACGATGGCGTTCGATCTCACCGAGCCGCCGTGGACCGGGCCGGTGCGGCTGGCGACGCTGGCGCCGACCGCGGCGCTGCGGCTGCCGCGGCGCAAGCTGATCGGCAAGCCGGCGCTGGCGCGGGTCGCGCTCGATCGCGCGGCGCTCCTCGAGGCGCGCAAGGACGGCGCGCAGGTGACGCTGGTGCTGCGCGAGCAGGCGCACAAGCCGTCGCCCGGCTGGCGCGTGATCAGCGCGCGCGCCGACGCGCCCGAGATCGCCGTGGCGCTGCTCGACGAGCGCGGCGTCGCCGCGCGCCACGAGGAGACGCTGACCGGCGACGACGCCGCCGCGGTCGGCGCGCTGGTCGCCGCCGTCGACGCCGCGATGACCGCCGCGCTGGCGCACCGCAAGACCCGCGAGGTGACGCTGGGCGGCACCGAGCTGCGCGCGCTCACCGATCCCGCCGAGCCGGGGCGCGTCCTCCTCGAGCTGCTCGCGCCGACGATCCGCGGCATCAGCGAGCGCAGCCGCGTGCCCGGCGAGCTCTCGCTCAAGCGCGACCTCGGCCAGGGCCGTCGCGAGGAGATCTTCGTCGCGCGCGCCGCCCTGCTCGACAAGTTCGCCGCACTGCCGCCGCCGTACCGCGCCCTGTTCGACGCCGCCGGCCTCGCCCCGCCCACGATCGCCGTCCCGATCCCCGCGCCCGACGCCGACTTCGATCGCGCCCTCGACCGCGCCCTCGATCCCGACGACGACGATCTCACCACCGATCGCCGCCCCGTCGGCCGCGCCCAACCCCCGCCACCGCCGCCCGCGCGCGCCGCCCCCGCCGCCCGCACCCTCCTCGCCGCCGTCTGACCGAGATCCGGTTCCGGTCCCCGTCCCGGTTCCGGTTACGGCCACGGTCGCCGTCGCGGTCACGGCCACGGTCACGGCCGCGGTCACGGCCACGGCCGCGGTCGCGGTCACGGTCACGGTCCCGGTCACGGTCACGGTCACGGTCGCCGTCGCGGTCGCGGTCACGGCCACGGTCACGGTCGCGGTCACGGCCGCGGTCGCGGTCGCGGTCGCGGCCACGGTCTCTGGGGCCGCGCCCCTCCATCGTCCCCGTCCCAACTCCGCGATCACGCCGCCTCCCGACCTCGGCAGGCTCCTTGCTTCCCTCGCCACCCATGGCGATCTCCAGCATCGACGCGAGCGGCATCATGGTGCGCGGCCCCCAGGCGCGCGGCCCGTCGAAGGGCGAGCGTCCCACACGCGCGCGCGGCCGTCGCCGCTGGGCGATCCTCGCCGCCGTGCTCGCGGTCGTCGCCGGTGGCGCCGCCGGCGTCTGGTCGCTGCGCGCCAGCGGCCGGAGCCACAGCGGCGGCCCGGCGCCGGTCGCGCCCGCCGCCGCGGCGACGCCCGCAGTCGACTGCCAGCCCGCCGCGGCCAAGCTCGCCGACGTCGAGGCCAAGCTCGCGGCGGCGACCAAGACCATCGACGACCTGCGCGCGCGCGATCGCGCGCTGGCCGCCCAGGCCGCCGCCGCCACCGCCGATCGCGACAAGCTCGCGGGCGTCGTCGGCGCGCAGGGCGAGGTCAGCCAGCGCGGCGACGAGATCACCCTCGAGCTGGTCGACAAGGTGCTGTTCCGCGTCGGCGAGGCCGAGCTGACGCCGCGCGGCGCCGAGGTGCTGGCGCAGGTCGGCGCGGCGCTCAACGACGTGCCCGACAAGCAGATCTGGGTGCAGGGGCACACCGACGACACGCCGATGCGCGGCAGCCGCGGCGCGCCGCCGCGGTTCGCGTCGAACTGGGAGCTGGCCAGCGCCCGCGCGCTGACCGTCGTCCACTACCTGCAGGATCAGGCCAAGGTCGATCCGCGGCGCCTCGCGGCGGTGGCGTTCGGGCAGTACCGCCCCGCGGCGCGGCAGAAGGCCAAGAACCGCCGCATCGAGATCGTGCTGTACCCGACCCACCAGCTGGCGCGGTGAGCCGCGACGGTCAGCGCCAAGTCCTTCGTTCGAGCAATGACGCGCGCGTCAGGCGTCTCGCGTCTTGGTGCCGCGCGGTGGCCTCTCGCGTTTCGGGTTGGGGCCCCGTCGGGGCTTGCCCCCGGCGGGGAAGGGGCTTTGCGAAAGCCCCTTCCAAGGAACTCAGCGCGGCACGCCCCAGAAGTACGTGCCGACACCGCCGAACGGATAGCGGTACGTGCCGTAGGTCCAGCGGAAGCGATCGCCGTGGCGCGCGACCATGCCGCGCAGATCGGCCTCGTCGTAGATCCGCAGCGTCGACACCAGCCCGTCGAACGTGCCGGCCATCAGCGCCAGCGGGGTGGCCCACGTGTACAACGCCTTGGCGACGTGGTCGGTGCGGGTCAGGAGCGGCGTCGCCACCAGCGCCGCCAGGCCGGCCGGCGCGAACCGCGCGAACGCCAGCGGGTTGCGCTCGAACGCCTCGGAGATGAACAGGCCCTTGCCGTGGGCGACGGCGTCGTCGACGATCGCCTGCGCCAGCGGCGGCGGGAAGTGGTGGAACGCGTTGACGACCATGCGCGCGCGCCCCGCGGCCACGGCCGCCGGGATCGCGGTCGCGTCGACCGGATCGGCGACGTAGTCGATCACGCCGGGGTAGGTGGCGCGGAGCTGCTCCCACATCGCGACGCGCGGGAACAGATCGGTGAGCAAGAACCGCGGCGCCGCGCCGACCCGGGTCAGCTCGTCGGCGAGCACCGCGGCGGGGCCGCCGGCGCCGGCGCACACGTCGAGCACCTCGTCGGTGCCGGCGGCGGCCAGGAACTCGCGCAGCGGCGTCACCAGCCCCTCCATCATCCGGCCCCAGCGCAGCGTCCGCGACAGCGTCTCGACGATCGCGTCGCGCAGCGGCGCCGGGGTCGCGGCCAGGTCGTTCCACTCGAACCACTGCCGACGGGTCAAGCGCATGGGCCCAACGTACGCGCGGCGGCGCGCCGGGTGCGACGAATCACCTCGGGCACCTTGCCGCACCAGCCGCGCGCGCCGGCCGCCGCCGACCGACAATCCCGGCGTGCACCGCTTCCAGACCATCATCGAGCCGTTCCGCATCCACTCGGTCGAGCCGATCCGGTTCACCACGCTGGCGCAGCGCAGCGCCCGGCTGGCCGAGGCCGGCTACAACCTGTTCGCGCTGCACGCCGACGACGTGCTGATCGATCTGTTGACCGACTCGGGCACCGGCGCGATGTCGCGCGATCAGTGGGCCGCGATCCAGCACGGCGACGAGAGCTACGCCGGCTCGCCGTCCTGGTACCGGTTCGAGGCCGCGGTGCGCGAGCTGTTCCCGTTCACCCACGTCATCCCGACGCACCAGGGCCGCGCCGCCGAGAAGATCCTGTTCTCGGTGATCGGCGGGCCGGGCAAGGTCGTGCCCAACAACACCCACTTCGACACCACCCGCGCCAACGTCGAGTACACCGGCGCCGAGGCGGTCGACCTGGTCATCGCCGAGGGCAAGGACCCGGCGTGCCTGCACCCGTTCAAGGGCAACCTCGACGTCGTGGCCCTCGAGGCGCTGATCGCCGCCCGCGGCGCCGCCGCGATCCCGGCGGTGTTCGTCACGATCACAAACAACTCCGGCGGCGGCCAGCCGGTGTCGCTGGCCAACCTGCGCGCGGTGCGGCAGGTCTGCGATCGCCACGGCCTGCCGCTGTTCCTGGACGCCTGCCGGTTCGCCGAGAACGCGTGGTTCATCCACGAGCGCGAGGACGGGCAGCGCGGCCGCCCGATCAAGGACATCGTCCGCGACATGGCGGCGCTCGCCGACGGCATGACGATGAGCGCCAAGAAGGATGGCCTGGCCAACATCGGCGGCTGGCTGGCGATGAACGATCCCGAGCTGGCCGCGCGCTGCCGCAACCTGCTGATCCTCACCGAGGGCTTCCCGACCTACGGCGGCCTGGCCGGCCGCGACCTCGAGGCGATCGCCCAGGGGCTCGAGGAGGTCGTCGACGAGCAGTACCTGCGCTACCGGATCCGCTCGGCGGCGTACCTGGCCGAGGCGCTCGAGCGCGCCGGCGTGCCGACGGTGCGCCCGGCCGGCGGCCACGCGGTGTACCTCGACGCGCGGGCGCTGTTGCCGCACGTGCCACCGCTGGCGTACCCGGGGCAGGCGCTGGCGGTCGAGCTGTATCGTCAGGGCGGCATCCGCGGCTGCGAGATCGGGACGGTCATGTTCGGCCGTCGCCCCGACGGCAGCGAGGCGCCGGCGGCGATGGACCTGGTGCGGCTGGCGTTGCCGCGCCGCACGTACACCCAGAGCCACATGGACTACGTCATCGAGGTCGTGACGTGGGTGGCGGCCCGCGCGCGCGAGCTGACCGGGCTGCGGATCGTCGACGAGCCGCCGGCGCTGCGTCACTTCACCGCGCGCTTCACGCCGCTGACCCCGGCGCCGTGATCGCGACGCCGTGAAAGCCCCGCCAAGGTCTCAGCGCTTGTAGCCGACCGCGGTCCAGTACGGGACGGCGTCGTGGAAGCGCACCCGCTCGAGGCCGGCGCCCTCCATCAGCGCCTGCATCGCGGCGCGCGTGAAGCGCTGCTCGAGCTGGGTGCCGAAGCGATCGAGCGCGTCGTTGCGCATCACGTAGAAGCTGCGCTCGCGGTACGCCGACAGCGGGATGCGCTCGACGTCGACGCCCAGCCGCTCGAGCACGCGCGCGGTGCGGGCCAGCGGCCAGTACACGCCGACGGCGAGCGCCTGGCTGGCGGCGTAGCGGCCGGTCGGCGACAGCCGCGACACGCGCCGGCGCACGACGTCGGAGGCGCGCCACACCTGGCGGAACCACCACGGCCGGTTGTCGAACGCGTAGTACAGGTACAGGAGGAACGGCGCGCCCGGCTTGAGCTTCTTGACGCAGTCGGCGAGGCCGCGGCCGGTGTCGGGCACGTGGTGCAAGACGCCGAGCGAGTAGCCGAAGTCCATCGAGCCGTCAGCGAGCGGGATGGCGTCGACGCTCGCGAGGTGGGTCTCGACGTTGGGGAGATGGGCGAGGTTGCGCCGCGCCACCGCCAGCGCGTCGGCCGCCGGATCGATCGCGTGCAGCCGCCCGCGCGGCCCGAGCCGCGGCGCCACCCGCGCCGCCCAGCGGCCGCTGCCGCAGCCGAGGTCGAAGCCCACCGCGTCGGCCGGCAGCGCGGCCCACGGGAACACCGCGAAGTACGCGTCGAACAGCGCGCTCATCTCGGCGTCGTCGACTGCGGTCTGATCGAAGCGGCGCCATTCGTCGCCGAAGCCATCGACGGTCGCGTCGTCACGGTTCATGGGATCGCCTCGGCAGGGACGGAGGAGGTGCGGCCGCGCGCCGGCGGCGCCAGCAGGGCGCGCACCGCGTCGGGGCCGTCGCCCAGCGCCAGCTCGCACCAGGCGGCGAGCGCCAGCGCGTGCCACACCAGGTACGGATGCTCGGCCAGCCACGCCTTGTGGCCGCCGTCGGCCAGGCTCGTCGACAGCACGCCGTAGCGCGCGAGCCGGTGCCGCGCGAACAGCCGATCGCAGGCCGGCGCCAGCGCCGTGCCGAGCCAGCGCTCGACCGGCACGCCGAAGCCTTGCTTCTTGCGCCGGGCCAGGCCCAGCCCGAAGCGGCGTGCGAACAGGTGGCGCATGACCTCCTTGCCGCGGGTGCCCAGCGTGAACCGCCGCGGCAGGCCCAGCCCCGCCTCGACGATGCGGTGATCGAGCAGCGGCACCCGGGCCTCGAGCTGGCGCGCCATCGTCGCGCGATCGACCTTGGTCAGCATGTCGTTGGGCAAGACGTTGCCGAGATCGGCGGTGAGCGTGCGCCGCAGGCGATCGCCGGCGGCGTCGTGGAACCGCGCCGCGACCTGGGCCGCCAGCGCCGCGCCGCCCGGGCGCACGACCATCGGCGCGGTGCGCGCCAGGCTCGCGACCTGGGTCAGCGCGACGTAGCCCGCCGTGTCGTCGCCGGCCAGCCCGCCGGCCAGGCGGCCGACGGTGCGCAAGAACTCGCCGACGCGGGTGGTGCGATCGGTGCGGGTCGGCAGCCGGGCCAGCGCCGCGGCGGCCAGCGCCCGCGCGCCCGGGACCCGATCGGCGGCGTCCCACAGCCCGACGATGCGGTGTTTCTTGTAGCCGGCGAAGATCTCGTCGCCGCCGTCGCCGCCCAGCGCCACCTTGTGGCTGGCGCCGACCAGCCGCGCGAGCACGAAGGTGGCCAGCGACGACGAGTCGCCGAACGGCTCGTCGTACGCGATCAGCGCGTCGGGCAGCGCGCCCAGCAGCGCCGCCTCGTCGAGGACCTCGACGTCGAGCGAGACGCCCAGCCGCTCGGCGACGGCGCGCGCGTGGGGCGCCTCGTCGAACCGCGGGTCGGCGAAGCCGATCGCGAAGGCCCGCACCGGTCGGGCGCTGGCGTCGGCCGCCGCCGCCAGCACCAGCGACGAGTCGATGCCGCCCGACAGGAACGCCGCCACCGGGACGTCGCTCTCGAGGTGCTCGCGCCCGGCGCGGGCGATCAGCGGCGCGATCAGATCGGCGGCGTCGTCGAGCGAGGCGACGTGGGCCGCCGCCGGATCGGCGCGTGGCCGGTAGTAGACGGTCTCGCGGACCGCGCCCGTGGCGAGGTCGAGCTCGAGCCGCGCGCCCGGCGCCAGGCGGCGCACGCCTTCGAAGATCGTGCGGTCCTCGGGCACGTAGCCCCAGGCCAGCATCGCGTGGGCGGCGTCGGGGTCGATCGCCAGCGCGCCGGGCAGGTGGGCGGCGGCGGCGCGCACCGCGCCCAGCTCCGAGCCGAACACCAGCCCGCGGCCGGCGGCCGCGACGAACAGCGGCTTGATCCCGAACCGATCGCGCGACAGCACCAGCCGCTGCCGGCGGCGATCGTGGATCGCCAGCGCCCACATGCCGACCAGCCCGGCCTCGAAGCCGTCGGGGTCGCGCAGGTAGCGGCGCAGCACGACCTCGGTGTCGCTGCTGGTGGCGCAGCGCTCGCCGTCGGCCTCGAGCGCCGCCCGCAGCGCCGGCGCGTTGTAGACCTCGCCGTTGTAGACGATCGTCGCGTCGTCGACGTGCATCGGCTGGAGGCCGCGGGCGACGTCGACGATCGCCAGCCGGGTGTGGGCCAGGCCGACGCCGCCGCGCCAGTAGCGGCCGTGGCCGTCGGGCCCGCGGTGGGCCAGCGCGGTGGTCATCGCGCCCAGGAGCCGCGCGGCGTCGTCATCACCCAGCGCGAGCTGCGCGAACCCGGCGATGCCGCACATCGCGCGCACTGTAGCACCGCGGCGCGGGCGCGCGGTACGCTGCGCCACTCCGCGATGCGGCTCGTCGTCAGCTCCGAGTTCCACTACCGCGCCACGCCGCGCGGCGCGCTGATCGACGGCAAGTGCGACTACGCGTACTGGGCGCAGTTCCTGGCGGTGTTCGACGAGGTGCTGGTGTTTTCGCGGCTGGGCCCCGGCGTCGACGGCCCGGGCATGAAGCCGGTCGAGGGGCCCGGCGTCCGGCTGATCCCGGCGCCCGACTTCGTCGCCACCCGCGGCCTGGCCGCGGCGCTGCCCGGGCTGGCGGCGGCGGCGTGGCGCGCGGCCGGGCAGGGCGACGTGTTCTTGCTGCACGCGCCCGGCGTGATGGCCAGCGCGCTGCGGCCGGCGGTGGTCGCGCGGCGCAAGCGGTACGGCGTCGAGGTCGTCGGCGATCCGGTCACCGCACTCGACGGCGCCGGCCGCGTGCTGACCGCGGCGCGCGGCCTGGCCGGGCGCGATCTGCGGTCGATCGTGGCCGGCGCGTGCGCGACCCGCTACGTCACGCGGCTGCAGCTGCAGCGGCTGTACCCGCCGCGCGCCGGCACGCCGAGCTTCGCGATCTCCGACGCGTACATCCCCGACGCGGTGGTCGCCGGCCCGGGCGCGGTCATCACCGACGAGCCGGTGCTCGCGCTCGGCTTCGTCGGCGCGCTGTTCCGGCCGTACAAGGGGCTCGACGTGCTGCTCGACGCGCTGGCCCGCACCGCGCGGCCGCACACCCTCGCGGTCGCCGGCGACGGCCAGCTGCGCGCCGGGCTCGAGGCGCAGGCCGCGCGGCTCGGCCTCGGCGCGCGGGTGCGGTTCCTCGGCGCGCTGCCGCCAGGCGCGCCGGTCTACGAGTTCCTGCGCACCCGCGCCGCGTTCATCCAGCCGTCGCGCACCGAGGGCCTGCCGCGCTCGCTGGTCGAGGCCATGGCCGTCGGCCTGCCGGCGCTCGCGACCGCGGTCGGCGGCGTGCCCGAGTTGCTGGACGCCGCCGAGCTGGTGCCGGTCGAGGACGCCGCCGCGCTGGCCCAGGCGATCGATCGGCTGGCGGAGGATCCGGCGCGGCGGCGACGGCTGGCGGCGGAGAACCGGCAGAAGGTCGCGGGATACGCGGCGACGCCCGCGCAGGCCGAGATGCGGCGGTTCTTCCAGGCGATCCGCGACGCGGGGTGAGCAGAGGGGGCGCGCGCCGGATCTCGATCCCGATCCGGTTCCCGATCCCGATCCGGTACCCGATCCCGATCCCGTCGCCGATCCCGATCCCGTCACCGATCCCGGCTCCGATCCCGATCCCGATCCCGGCTCCGGCTCCGATTCCGGCTCCGATTCCGGCTCCGGCTCCGGCTCCGATTCCGGCTCCGATTCCGGCTCCGATTCCGGCTCCGGCTCCGATTCCGGCTCCGATTCCGGCTCCGATTCCGGCTCCGGCGCGCGTCAGCCGGCGGTCGGGGCGGCGAGGACGATCGGGACGTCGATGACCGCGGGGCGAGGGTGCGCGGGAGGCGGAGGCGGCGGAGGCCGCGAGCGATGCAGTCGCCGAGGGCGCGATCGCCGCTGGCGGGGGCGGCGGCGGCGACGGCGCCGCGGGCGTCGATGGTGACGTGCAGCGCGAGGCGCGCGCCGGTCAGCGCGGGATCGGTCTTGCGCGCGGCGCGGAAGCAGCGGACGAAGCCGGGCTGACCGACGCGCAGGACGTGGGCGACGGCGTCGGAGTCGCCGCGCGGGCGGGCGGGGGCGGGCGTGCCGGCGGTGACGCGGGCGGCGTCGCGCGCGGGCAACGGCGTGGTCCGGATCGCGGACAGCTGCGCGACCGCCGGGCGCGGCGCCGGGCGGCGCGGCGCGGGCGCGTGACCGCACGCGGCGATCAGCGCCAGCGCGAGCAGCGCGCGGCGAGGGGGGCAGGGCGGCATGGCCGGCGCACCCTACAGCAGGCGCGGCGTCGGCGCGAGCGCCCGGCGCGCGCCGCGATCGGCCACCGGTGTTGCGTTTGGCAACGCGATCGCCGCGCCCAATCCGTGCGGTCGCGCTTGCTTGGACCGGCGCGCGCGTTGCATCGTCGACGGTGGATGTTCGCCAGCGATCCACCGACTCGTCCCACCGTCGCGTACTTCTGCATGGAGTTCGGCCTCGACGCCCGCTTCACGATCTACTCCGGTGGCCTCGGCATCCTCGCCGGCGATCACATGAAGTCGGCCAGCGATCTGCGGCTGCCGGTGGTCGGCATCGGCCTCCTGTGGGACCACGGCTACGTCGATCAGCGCCTCGACGAGCACGGCCGCCCCGTCGATCGCTACCTGGCCACCGACCGCGACGGCCTCGAGCAGGTGACGCTGCCGCACGGCGGCGTCGAGGTCACGGTGCGCGGCGAGACCGTGCCGCTGATCGCCTGGCGCGTGCGCCGCTACCTGTCGGGCGAGCTGTACCTGCTTGAGCCGGCGCGCCACGAGCACCGCTGGATCACCGCGCGCCTCTACGGCGGCGGCTCGGACGATCGCCTCGCGCAGGAGATCGTGCTCGGCGTGGGCGGCGTGCGGCTGCTCGCCGCGATGCACCGCTCGATCGACGTCTACCACTGGAACGAGGGCCACGCGGTGTTCGCCGGCCTCGAGCTCCTGCGCGCCAACCGCTTCGGCGGCGGCGAGCTGTCGGAGCGCCTGGCCCGGCTGCGCCCGCACTGCGTCTTCACGACCCACACGCCGGTGGCGGCCGGCAACGAGGTCCACGACCTGCCGACGATGCGCCGCACCTCGGCCGACCTCGGCTTCACCGACGCCGAGCTGGCGGCGATCGGCGGCGATCCGTTCTCGATGACCGTCGCGGGCCTGCGCATGGCGCGACTCGCCAACGCGGTCGCGGCGCTGCACGGCGAGACCGCTCGCGCGATGTGGAAGGGCGTCGAGGGCGCCGCGCCGATCATCTCGATCACCAACGGCGTCCACGTGCCGACCTGGCAGGACCCGCGGATCCGTGCCGCGCTGGCGCCGGGCAAGGGCGAGAGCGAGCGCGCCACCGGACTGTGGGCCGCGCACCGCACGATGCGCGCCGAGCTGGCGGCGCTCGTCCACGCCCGCACCGGCGTCGCGCTCGATCGCGAGAAGCTGATCATCGGCTTCGCCCGCCGCGCCGCCGGCTACAAGCGCGCCGACCTGATCCTCGGCGACGAGGACCGGCTGGCGGCGCTGCTCGAGCACGCGCAGATCGTCTACTCGGGCAAGGCCCACCCGCGCGACACCACCGGCAAGGCGCTGGTGACCCGGCTGGCCGAGGCCACCCGCCGCTGGCCGGGCAAGGTGGTGTTCCTCGAGAGCTACGACATGACGCTGGGCGCGGCGCTGACCCGCGGCTGCGACATCTGGCTCAACAACCCGCGCCGCCCGCTCGAGGCGTCCGGCACCTCGGGCATGAAGGCCGCGATGAACGGCGTGCCCAACGTGTCGATCCTCGACGGCTGGTGGCCCGAGGGCTGCGAGCACGGCGTCACCGGCTGGAAGATCGGCGACCCCGAGCCCGGCGACGACGCGGTCGACGAGGCCCACGTCGCCGCGGTCGACGTCCGCGATCGCGGCCGCCTCTACGACGTCCTGATGAAGGAGGTCCTGCCGACCTTCCACGACCGCGCCGCGTGGGTCCGCGTGATGCAGGCCTCGATCGCGATGTCGCAGTGGCGCTTCTCCTCGGACCGCATGCTCGAGGAGTACTTCGCCCGCGTCTACCGAAGCTAGCAGGTCGCGGAGAGACGGCGGAGGCGCTCGACGTCAACCTGCCCCGTGCCCGTGCCCGTGCCCGTGCCCGTGCCCGATCCGGTCTCCAGTCCGCTGTGAACCGCGCCGCGGGTTCCGCGGCTACCGCTCGCTGTCGAGGTACGGGTAGACGACGCCGGCGCCGACCGCGCCGGCCGCCGGCGCCAGGATGAAGAGCCACACCTGCTTGAGGTAGGCCCAGTCGCCGCCGAAGCCGGCGAACACCGCCTGGCTGATCGAGCGCGCCGGGTTCACCGACGTGTTGGTGACCGGGATGCTGATCAGGTGGATCAGCGCCAGGCCCAGGCCGATCGCCAGCGGCGCGAAGCCGGCCGGCGCCCGCTTCGAGGTCGCGCCGAGGATGATGACCAGGAAGAAGAACGTCATCGCCGCCTCGGCGACCAGCGCCGCGACCAGCTTGTAGTTGTCGGGGCTGTGCTCGCCGAAGCCGTTGGCCGCGAACGCGCCCAGCTTGCCGTGGAGGTGGGTGCCGGTGCCGCCGGTCTTGACGATCACCGCGATCACGCCCGCGCCGATCAGGCCGCCGACGATCTGCGCCGCGATGTACGGGCCGAGGTCCTTGCCGTCGAAGCGCTTGGCCATGAACAGGCCGATCGACACCGCCGGGTTGAGGTGACAGCCCGAGATGTGGCCGATGGCGTAGGCCATCGTCACCACGGTCAGGCCGAACGCCAGCGAGATGCCGAGCAGGCCGCCGGCCTCGCCGCCGGTCAAGATCGCCGTCCCGCACCCGCCGATCACCAGCCAGGCCGTCCCGATCGCTTCCGCCAGTAGCTTCCTCATGTCAGTCATGCGCGCCTCCTGCGGTGGATATCCGCGGAGCCGAGCGTAGACCAAGCGCCCCGCGGCCGGGGCCGACCTACCCGGAAGCTACCGCCCGGCTTACCCGCGCGCCGCGGCCTCGACGGTGGCCCGCACCGCGGCCAGCGCCTCGGGCAGCCGGGCGGCGTCCTTGCCGCCGCCTTGGGCCAGGTCGGGCTTGCCGCCGCCCTTGCCGCCGAGGATCTCGGCGGCGATGCCCAGGAGCTTGCCGGCGTGGAACCGGTCGAGCAGGTCCTTGGTCACCATCGCCACCAGCATGACCTTGTCGGGAGCCACGCCGGCCAGCACCAGCACGCCGGAGCCGAGCTGATCGCGCAGCTTGTCGCCGGTCTCGCGCAGCACCTTGGCGTCGTCGACGTCCAGCGTCGTCGCCAGCAGCCGCACGCCGCCGACGTCGACCGCCTCGGCCAGCAGATCGCGGCCGCCGCCGCCCGAGGCCAGCTTGGCCTTGAGCTTGTCGAGCTCCTTCTCGAGCGCCTTGGCCGACGCCAGCGCCTTGTCGAGCTTGTCGCTGACCTCGAAGAGTGGCGCCTTGAGCCGCGCGCCGGCCCGGCTCAGCTCGTCCTCGAGCTTGCGCAGGTACTCGAGCGCGCCGGCGCCCGTGACCGCCTCGATGCGGCGCACGCCCTGGGCCACGCCGCCCTCGCTGACGATCTTCATGAGGCCGATGTCGCCGGCTCGGCGCACGTGGGTGCCGCCGCAGAACTCGAGCGAGTCGTGGCCGATCCGCACGACCCGGACGGTCTCGCCGTACTTCTCGCCGAACATCGCCACGGCGCCGCGCTCCTTGGCCGCGGCGATCGGCAGCACCTCGACCAGCGAGTCGTGGTTGCGGCGGATCTCGGCGTTGACCCGATCCTCGACCTCGCGGAGCTGGGCCTCGGTCATCGGGGCGAAGTGGGCGAAGTCGAAGCGCAGGCGGTCGGGCGCGACCAGCGAGCCCTTCTGCGCGACGTGCTCGCCCAGCACCGCCTTGAGCGCGTGGTTGAGCAGGTGCGTGGCCGAGTGGTTGGCGCGGATCCGATCGCGGCGGGCGTCGTCGACCTGGGCCTCGACCGCGTCGCCGACCGCGATCACGCCGGCCACCACCTCGCCGTGGTGGACGAACAGGTCGGGCACCGGCTTGTCGGTGCGATCGATCCGCACCCGGGCGCCGCCGGCGGTGACGAGCGTGCCGGCGTCGCCGATCTGGCCGCCGCTCTCGCCGTAGAACGGCGTGCGGTCCAGCACGACCTCGACCTGGGCGCCGATCGACGCGCGGTCGACGCGCTCGCCGTCGACCAGCAGCGCGCGCACCGCGCCGGCGCCGGTGGTGCCGCGGCCCTCGTAGCCGAGGAACTGGGTCGCGCCCAGCTCGCCGGCCAGCGTGTGGTACGCGACCGCGACCTTGTCGTCGCCCGAGCCCTTGAACCGCGACCGCGCGCGCGCCGCCTCGAGCTCGGCTTTGAAGCCGGCGCGGTCGACGCCGAAGCCGCGCTCCTCGGCGATGATCTCGGTGAGGTCGTCGGGGAACCCGTGGGTGTCGTACAGCGTGAACGTGACCTTGCCGCCGACCGTGGTCTCGCCGGCCGTGCGCATGCGCGCGAACTCGTCCTCGAGCAGCCCCAGCCCCTGGTCGAGGGTCTTGCGGAACCGGCGCTCCTCCTCGAGGGCGACGTTCTCGATCACCGACGCGCGCTCGCGCAGCTCGGGGTAGACGTCGGCCATGTCGGCCGCGACCTGCGCGCACACCTTGTGCATGAACGGCTGGTCGATGCCGAGCCGCTTGCCGTGGCGCACCGCGCGCCGGAAGATCCGCCGCAGCACGTACTCGCGGTTGGTCTTGTCGGGGAAGACGCCGTCGGCGATCAGGAACGCGGTGGCCCGGGCGTGGTCGGCGATGACCCGCAGCGACGTGTCCTTGTCGGGGTCGCTGCCGTAGCGCACGCCGGCCAGCTCGCCGGCGGTGGCCAGGATGTTGGTGAACAGGTCGGTGTCGTAGTTCGACTTCACGCCCTGCAGGACCGAGCTCATGCGCTCGAGGCCGGCGCCGGTGTCGATCGACGGCGCCGGCAGCGGGGTCAGCGGGCCGTCGGCCTGCTTGCTCTCGAACTGCATGAACACCAGGTTCCAGATCTCGAGCCAGCCCTGCCACGAGCGCGGGTCCGGCGTCGGCCACTGCCCGGGCGCGCCGTCCATGTTGTAGTGGATCTCGGAGCACGGGCCGCACGGGCCGACGTCGCCGGCCGACCAGAAGTTGTCCTTCTTGCCGAGGCCGATGATGCGGTCGTCGGCGAAGCCGGTGACCCGCTTCCAGATCGCGCGGGCCTCGTCGTCGGGGCCGAGCTTGCCCTCGCCGCCGAACACCGTGATCACCAGGCGGTCGGGGTCGAGCCGGTAGACGCCGGTCAGCAGCTCCCACGCCCACGTGATCGCGTCCTCCTTGAAGTAGTCGCCGAACGAGAAGTTCCCGAGCATCTCGAAGAACGTGTGGTGGCGCGGCGTCTTGCCGACCTCGTCGAGGTCGTTCTGCTTGCCGCCGGCGCGCACGCACTTCTGGCTGGTGGTCGCGCGGGTGTAGCCGCGGGCCTCCTTGCCGGTGAAGACGTCCTTGAACTGCACCATGCCGGCCACCGTGAACAACAGCGTCGGATCGTTGGCGGGCACCAGCGCGCTCGAGGCGACCCGGGCGTGGCCGCGGGCGGCGAAGAAGTCGAGGAACGCGGAACGGACAGCGGCGGCCTTCATGACCGCGGGACCCTAGCAAAGATTCGCGGCCGCTGGCGCGGCGCCGGAGCGATAGGTAAGGTCCCGCCCATGCGCACCTCGCTCCTCGCTCTCGCCCTGCTGGTCGCCGCCTGCGGCTCCAAGTCCACGCCGACGCCCACCGAGCCGGTCGGCGCCACCACCGCGTGGAAGGACATGAACGCCGATCAGCGCCACGACTACATGGAGCACACGGTGCTGCCGCAGATGAAGGAGGCGTTCGTGGCCTTCGACGCCGAGGAGTTCGGCGAGATGAACTGCAAGACCTGCCACGGCCCCGGCGCCGAGGACGGCAGCTTCGAGATGCCCAACCCCGACCTGATGCCGCTCGACTTCTCGAAGATGGATCAGCTCGACGAGGAGCACCAGAAGGTCGCCAAGTGGATGGGCGAGGTCGTGCTGCCCAAGATGGCCGACCTGATCGGCGAGCAGCCCTACGACCCGGCCACCCAGCAGGGCTTCGGCTGCCTGGGCTGCCACACGATGGCCACCACGAAGTAGCGCCCGGACGATCGCGGTCGACGCGGTCGATTCAGCGGCGGCGGCGGCGGGCGAGCAGGGCGGCGACGGCGGCGCTCACTGCGAGCGGCCCCGGGGCCGAGGTGCCGGTCGAGCAGCAGCCGCCGTCTTCGTCACCGACCGGGCACGCCTCGGCCAGGCCCGAGCCGCACGGGAACGCCGCGCCGTCGGCGGTCGCGTGGATCCACGTCAGGTACGCGTCGACGCGGGTGTCGATGCCGCCGTTGTCGCACTGCGGGCTCTGGTAGCTGCGCGACACCACGCCGACCACGCGCTGCTCGCCGTCGAAGGTCGCCAGCGCCGGGCCGCCCGAGTCGCCGTGGCAGTTCTGCGGATCGCCGCCGCCGCTCGACACCCGCAGCTCGCTCGGCGCCAGCTCGCGCACGCCGGTGACCGCGTCGTACATGACGCCGACGCTGTTGGGGTCGGCGTCCGAGGTCTGGCCGTAGCCGACGATCGCCAGCTCGTCGTCGATCGCCAGCGCGGTGCCCAGCTCCGGCGTCGGCATGCGCACCGGCGTGTGGTCGGTGATCGGCGCGGCCAGGAACACCAGGCCGATGTCGAAGAACTGGCCGAGGCCGTCGCCGACGTTGGCGTTGATGTCGAAGCTCGGGTGCTTGACCACCCGGCTCACCGCGTAGGTCGGCGGGCGCGCGCCGGTGGTGTCGTGGCCGAACGTGATGAAGGCCGGGGTGATGCCGCCGGTGACGTCGGCGTCGAGACAGTGGGCCGCGGTCAGCACGACGTCGGGGGCGATGAACGTGCCGGTGCAGCCCAGCGCGAGCTGACCGCCGCCGAAATCGTAGAGCAGCCCGACGACGCCAGGGAACTTGTCGTCCGGCGTCCGGACCCCGCCGATGACCTCGGCGCTGTGGCTGTCGAGCGTGGGGGTATCGGTGCAGGCGGCGAGGGTGAGCGTGGCCAGGGCGGCCGGGAGGAGGGTGCGCATGGAACTCGACGGTCGCCCGCCGCGCGCCGCCTCGCAAGCCCGCCGCGCCGCCCCCGTCGCCGCGCCGTGTTCGCCGTCACGACCCGTTGCCCGGCTTCCGATCCCGACCGCGTGCCCGTGCCCGTGCCCGTGCCCGTGCCCGTGCCCGTGCCCGATCCTCTCCGCCCCCCGCTAGAACAGATACGCCGCGCCCGCCGACCCGCCGTAGTACGTATCCCGCGCTCCCGACACGTCCACGGACGCCGGCTGCCCATCCCGATTGTTGGTCAGCGCGCCATTCCCCTTGAACGCGTAGCCGATCGTCGCCAGCCCGAGGGCGGCGCGCACGACGATCTTCGGCGCGACCAGGTAGTCGACCGCGAGCGCCAGGTCGACGCCGGTCACCGTCGACGCACCGTACTGATCCGGCGACTGCATCTCGCCGGTGTCGGTGATGAGCAAGAACCGCGCGTCGGCCGACAGCGCGGCCTTGGGCCCGAGCACGTAGTGCACGCCGACGCCCGGGTCGACGTACGAGTAATCGGTGTTGGGGATGTCGACCGCGTCCATCGGGGCGCTCGACTTGTTGATCACGAACTTGCGCTTGTTGTAGCGGACCGAGCCCTCGATGGTCAGCGTCGGCGACACCGGGTGGCGGTAGATGACGCCGAACGCCAGGTGCTGCTCGACCGTCGGCAGCGTGTAGGTCATCGCCGCGGTCTTGAGCTCCGACGAGATCTTGATCGCGCGGTCGAACAGGCCGGTCACGCCGAGGTTGCGCGTGAACGAGCGGTTCTTCTTGTTGAAGGCCAGCGGGAACACGTCGCCGGTGATGCGCAGCCCCGGCACCGGGGCGCCGCTGTAGCCCTGGGGCGCGTTCTGCACCAGGTTCGTCGTGAAGCCGAGCTTGCGGCCGGTGAACGACAGGCCGGCCGACAGGTCCATCGCCGGGCGCGGATCGGCGGGGCCGTCGTCGCGGTCCCGGCCGCGCCCGCGATCGCGGTCGTCGTCGTCGTCGTCATCGTCGTCCCGGTCGTCGCGGTCGTCGCCGTCATCCCGGTCGTCGCGATCGGCGACCCGGTCGTCGTCGCCGTCATCGCCGGCGTCGTCATCGTCATCGCGGTCGCGGTCGCGGCCGCGGCCGGCGCTGCGGTCGTCGTCGTCATCGTCGTCGTCATCGTCGTCGGCCGGCTTGCCCTTGCCCTTGCCAGTGGGCTTGCCCTTGCCCTTGCCGCGGCTGCCCCGGTCGTCGTCGTCCGCGTCGGCGTCGCCATCATCGTCGTCGTCGTCGCGGCCGCGGCCCCAGCCCGGGCGGTCGTCCCCGTCATCGTCGTCGTCGTCGTCCGCGAGCTTGCCCTTGCCCTTGCCGGTGGGCTTGCCCTTGCCCTTGCCGCGGCTGCCGCGGTCGTCGTCGTCGTCCGCGTCGGCGTCATCGTCCGCGTCATCGTCGTCGTCGCCGCCGCCGAGGCGCGGGAGGTCGTCGATCACCGGCAGCAGCGACTCGTCGATGGTGTCGCGACCGTCGGGGCCCAGGCCCCCCGAGCGCTCGATCACCTCGGGCTCGGCCAGCACCTTGCCCGACGCGCCCGCGCGCAGCTTGAGGTGCAGGTAGTAGCGCGAGCCGCGCTTCTCGCTCTTGCCGACGATCACGCCGTCGACGTTGAGCTTGCCGGCGATGCGCTTGACGTTGGCGTCGGTGAGCTTGGTGGCGCCCAGATCGTCGGCCGCCGCGTCCCACTTGGCCTGGGGCACCAGCGAGTGCCGCTTCTTGAGGATCTTCTCGAGGTCGGCCTGGAACTCCTCGGCCTTGGGGCCGGTGAACTCGAGCACCACGAGGCGCTTGCGCGCGTGGGCCACGCCGGGCCAGGCCAGCGCGATCAGCGCGACGAGGGTCGCGACCACCGCCAGGGCGGACCTACTTGCCGAAGCGATCGATCGAGAACTCTTCATGGGCTCCTCCGGAGACGTCGACGGTGTTGCCGCCGGTGGTGCCGCCCTGCACGCCCCGGAACAGGAGCGCGAAGTCGGACGGACTGCTCGAGTGCTTCACCGCTTCCTCGTAGGTCACCAGCCGCTGCTTCACCAGCTCGGCCAGGCTCTGATCGAACGTCACCATCCCGTACGGGTGCAGGCCCTGGGCGATGGCGTCGCGGATCTCGCGGGTGCGCATCGGATCCTCGATCATCTCGCGGACCCGCTCGGTGTTGACCAGGATCTCGAGCGCCGGGACCATGCCCTTGCCGTCGGCCCGGGGCAGCAGCCGCTGCGAGATGACGCCGCGCAGCACCGACGCCAGCGTCAGGCGGGCCTGGCCCTGCTGGTGGCTCGGGTACATCGAGATGATGCGGTTGACGGTCTCGGTGGCGTCGGAGGTGTGCAGCGTCGACAGCACGAGGTGGCCGGTCTCGGCGGCGGTCATCGCGATCGACGCGGTCTCCGGGTCGCGCATCTCGCCGACCAGCACGACGTCGGGATCCTGGCGCAGCGCCGCGCGCAGCGCGCGCGAGAACGACTGCGTGTCGAACCCGATCTCGCGCTGGTTCACGACCGAGCGCTTGTCGCGGAACGTGTACTCGATCGGGTCCTCGATCGTGACGATGTGGTACGCGTTCTGGGTGTTGATGTAGTCGACCATCGCGGCGAGCGTGGTCGACTTGCCCGAGCCGGTGACGCCGGTGACCAGGATGACGCCGCGCGAGTTCTCGGTCAGCTGCAGCACCGTCTGGGGCAGGTTGAGCCGATCGAACGGCGGCACCTCGGGCGGGATCAGGCGCAGCACCATGCCGACCGCGCCGCGCTGCTGGAAGACGTTGGCGCGGTAGCGCACGCCGTCGGGCGTGCCGTACGCGAGGTCGAGGTCGAGCGAGTCCTCGAACTGGGCCTTCTGCTTGTCGGTCATCATGTGGGCGGCGAACCCGGCGATCGCCTCGCGGGTCAGCGCCGGCACGTCGCGGACGGTGCGCAGCTCGCCCTTGATGCGAAAGATGGGAGGCAGGCCGGCCTTCAGGTGCACGTCGGAGGCACCGAGCTGGCGCGCGGCCGACAGGACCCGGTCGAGGATCTGGCTCATCGCGTCCCTCCAGCGTAACACGGCGGGTCGCGATCCCAGCGGCGGTCGTCGCCTCGGGCCGCGCCGCGTGGCGTCGCCGCCGCATCCGCGATACGCTTTGCGCTCCATGTTCTGCCCGGGCTGCGGCGCGGCCAACGTCGATGGCGCGAAGTTCTGCGGCTCGTGCGGGTTTCGGCTCGATCCGACGCCGGTCCCCGGGCCGGCACCGGCGGCCTCCGCGGCCTCCGCCACCACGCCGACCGTGGTCCGCATGCCGCAGGCGCTCGAGCCGAGCGCCGCGAGCCTGCCGCCGCCGGTGCGCGGCGGGGGCAGCGGGCGGCTGGCGATCGTGCTCGGGGTCGACGCGGCGCTGGTGATCGCCGGCGTGGTGCTGTGGACCCGGCCGCCCGGCGCGGCGGCGCCCGCCAAGGTCGCCGTCGTCGAGCCCGGCGGCGCCACCGACGGCGGCACGCCGCCGACGACGTTCGTCGACCCCGGCGGTGGCTCCGCCAAGGGCGGCCACGGCGGCGGCGCGGCGGGCGGTGGCGGTGGCGGCGGCGGCGGTGGTGGTGGCACCGGCAGTGCCGTCACCCCGGGCGGCGGCGGCGGCGGCAGCGGACCTGGCACCGGCACCGGCTCGGCGGCGGGCGGCATCGACGCGCGCTCCCTCGACGATCGCCTCACCGACGCGCCGGCGGCCGCGGTCGAGGAGGTCGACGCCAGCGGCGCGAGCGCGCCACCGCCCGACGCCGCCGAGGCCGCGGCCACCGAGGTCGACGCCGCGGGCGATCCGACCGTCCCGGGCGAGGTCGACGCCGGCGTCGAGGACGAGGTGTCGGCGGCGGTGATCCAGAGTCAGTTCGCCCGGCTGGGCGTCACCTCCGAGTCGCGGTTCTCGCGCTGCTACCAGTCGGCGACCAAGGCGCTGCCCGACGACCAGCCGCTGGTCGGCAAATTGGACATCTCGCTGGCGGTCATGCCTACTGGACGCACGGAGAACGTGCGCGTGGACGTCAACACCACCGGTTCGCAGACGCTGGCAAATTGCATCGTCGGCGTCGTCGCCTCGTGGCAGTTCTCGCCGCACGACGGCGCCGGTCCGCTACAATTCTCCAAGTCCATCGACTTCAAGCCGCAATGACGACGCTGCGCGACATGTCGGGCTCGCGGTCGGCCACGCCGACGCGCGATCTGGTCGGTGCCCAGGTGCTGGTCATCGACTCCGACGTGCGCATCCACGCCGGCATCGCCGAGTTGCTGACCGCGGCCAGCTTGCACGTCACGTGCGTCAAGGAGCCCGACGCCGGCCTGGCCGAGCTCGGCCGGCACTTCTACTCGGTGGTCCTCATCGATCTCGACACCCCGAGCGCCGGCGCCGGGCTCGACATCATCCGGGCGGTGCGCACCGCGTCGCCGACCTCGATGATCATCGGGCTGACCCCGCGGCGGTCGTTCGACGACGCGGTCGCGGCGATCCGCGCCGGCGCCGTCGACCTGATCCTCAAGTCGCCCGAGTCGGTCGCGTACCTCAAGGACCGCGTGCTCGACGCCGCCAGCCGTTCGGTCGGGCGGCGCGAGGTCGACACCGTGCTGGTCGACGTGCGCGCCGTCCACGAGGAGTTCCTGCAGCGGTTCATGGAGGCCGAGCGCCGCGCGCTCGACGCCAGCGATCGCCTGGCCGGCAAGGACCCGGGACGCTCGCTCGAGCTCGACGCGTTCAGCGTGCTGGTGGTCGACGAGGTCGACTCGCTGGTCGACGAGCTCAACGGCGCCGGCGTGCCCGGCTTCCGCTTCCTGCACGCGATGAGCGGCGGCGAGGCGCTCGATCGTATCTCGAGCGACAAGTTCCACTACGCGCTGATCTCTGACGAGCTGTCGGATCTGCCGGCGTCGATGGTGGTCCAGACCGTGCGCAGCCAGAGCCCCGAGACCGTGCCGTTGACGTTCCGCGGGCCCGGCCCCGGCGGTTACGTCAACCTCGTCGAGGTCGGCGGGCAGCGGCCGATCGTCGTGCCGTTCACCGACGCCGCCGAGCTGGCCAACCGGCTCGACGAGCTGGCCGAGGCGTTCCGCGCGAAGACCCGCGAGCGCCGCTACACCCAGAACTTCCGCGAGAAGAACTACGACTTCCTGCGGCGCTACGTCGACATCAAGCTCAAGATCGATCGCGCGCTGAACGACCAGCCGGGGTAGGCGCGCTCAGGGGGCGGTGACCCGCGCCGCGGTGAAGGGCGCGCTGCCCGTCGCGACCTCGCCCTCGGCCTCGACCCGCACGGTCCAGGTGCCGCGCAGCGCGGCGGCCGGATCGGCGCCGGCGAGCTCGGCCCGGCCGGCCTCGAGCGCGAGCACGTCGAAGCGCTGCGCGACGATCTGCGCCTCGACCTGCGCGGCGAGCGCCGCGACCGCCTGGTCGCACACCGCCGCCAGCGTCGCCTCGGGCACCGCGTCGCGTACGCACACGCCCAGCTCGCAGTTCGCGCCGAGGCGCGCCGCGACCCGCGGGCAGCCGACCTGCGCCGCCAGCGCGTCGCGCAGCGTGGGCCCGCCGAGCGGCTCGAACACCAGCGGGCCGGCGGCGGTCAGGAGCATCGCCCCGTAGGGCACGGCGAAGGCGTGGGCGCCGAGCGTGAGCGCCGCGCCGTCGGTGGCGAGCGCCGGCGCGGTCGGGCGGACGGCGTCGACCAGCGCCGCCGGGACCGGCACCTCGATCCGTCGGTCCGCGCGCGTGAACGACAGCGCCGCGAGCGCGTGGGTGGCCGTCGGGGCGCCCGCGGCCGGCGCCGTCACCGCGAGCGTCGAGCCCAGCTCGATCACGCGGGTCAACGCGCGCAGGTCCTCGCCGAGCGCGGCGAAGCGGGCGGACCCGGCCGGCGCCTCGCGCGCGACCGCGTCGTCGAGGTACGCCTCGAGCTTGGCGCCGAGCCGGGGCACCTTGCGCAGCTTGGCCACCGCCGGCAGCCCCTGGATCGCCGCCAGCGACAGCAGCGCGTGCCCGGGGTGAGCGTCCAGCTCGGCGAGGGTGAGCAGGCTAGCCGACAGCCGCGCCCCGGCCAGCCCCGACGTCGCGACGTCGAGCTCGGTGCGGACGTCGAAGGTGCCGGTGGACCAGCGGACGGCCGGAGCCGGTGCGGTGGTCGGGGCTGGGGGCGATGAGACACGGCCGTGGCCGGACGAGGCGCACGCGGTGATGAGCAGGAGCGACGCGCGGCGGGACACGTCTCGACGCTACCCTGATTCGCCCGCGCCCAGCCCGCCGGGGCCGTGGGCCGTGCCGGAGCGCACGTCAGCCCGCCTGCGACGCGACGTGGCAGTCACCGCACCCGGTCGGATCCCACGTGAGAGGTCGGCGGGCGGATCCCACGTGGGAGGCTGGCGGGCGGATCCCAGGTGGGAGGCTGGCGGGCGGATCCCACGTGGGAGGTCGGCGGGCCGAGCTCGCGTGGGATCTTGGTGTCGGATCCCACGTGGGACGGTGGCGGTAGGATCCCACGTGGGACGGGTGGTGCTGATCCCACGTGGGAGGCAGGCTGTCGGATCCCACGTGGGAGGTTGCCGGGCGGATCCCACGTGGGACGGGTGGTGCTGATCCCACGTGGGACGCAGGCGGTCGGATCCCACGTGGGAGGTTGCCGGGCGGATCCCACGTGGGACGCGTGGTGCTGATCCCACGTGGGACGCAGGCTGCAGGCTGTCGGATCCCGCGTGGGACGCAGGCGGTCGGATCCCACGTGGGAGGTTGCCGGGCGGATCCCACGTGGGACGGGTGCGGCAGGAATCAAGGTAGTTGTCGCGTGAATCGTCACGCAGCAGGGCGGTCGGTGGTCGTTGCTGCGGTTTCGTCCTTCGGGTTGAGGGCGACGGTCTTGGGGCGGTCCCAGGGGCGGGTGTGCCGCGCCCAGCGCTCCGG
>JAEUJY010000142.1 GCA_016794525.1 Myxococcales bacterium | reverse complement strand
GTCCTCCTCGGGCAGCGTCGCCTCCGTGCTCGGAGCTTGCAGCGCGTCGTCGTCGAAGAGCTTGCCGGTGCTCATGCACCGACCTGATCACACGCCGCGGGCCGTGTCGATCCGGACCTGGAAATACTTACAGGCTCTCAGCCGCGGGTCGCGCGCCGCGCGATCACCAGGCACCAGCCGATCGCCGCGCCGCCCAGCGCCAGCGCGGCGACGAACAGGGGCAGCCCCTGGGCGTGCTCGACCCGGGTCGCGAGCCGCGGATCGATCGCCGCGGCCCGCATCGCCTCGCGCGCGCCGGCCAGCGTCAGCGCCAGCGCGACGGTCGCGGCGGCGATCGCGCCGCGCGCCGGGGCCCGCCCCAGCGCGACCGCGCCCCACGCCAGCGCCAGCGCGGCGGTGGCGGCGGCCAGGCCGTACAGCCAGCCGCGGGCGGCGGCGACGTCGATGACGCTGCGGGCGTCGGTGGCGCCGGCGGCCAGCGCCGCGCCCAGCGCCGCGACCGCCAGCCCGCCCAGCGCGATCGCCGCCAGCCGTCGGGGGGCGACGCCCGGCGCGGCGTACAGCATGCCGAGCGGCCACACCGCCGCCGCGACGCCGAGCCACATCGCCAGCCGCGGCGCGATCGTCGGATCGCGGTGGCGCAGCGCGCCGCGGCCGTAGTGCGCGGCCCAGGTCGCGGGATCGCGCTGCATCGCCAGCGCGTGGTCCTCGATCCACGACCACGCGACGAAGACGAAGCACGCCAGCGCCAGCGTCGCGACCGCGGCGCGGGCCCGCGCCGACCACGCCGCGGCCCGCGCGCTCTTGCCCAGGTACAGCGCGTAGAAGCCGACGATCAGCGCCGGCACGATCGCCAGCCAGCGCACGAACAAGAGCAGGTTCGCGGTGTAGAAGCGCGGCTGGTAGAGCACCTGGACGAACAGGAGCGGCGCGACGCCGGCGGTGATCGCCGCGCCCAGCGCGAACGGCAGCCAGTCGCGCGACGCCGCGGCCAGCGGATCGTCGCCGCCGCGCAGCCCGCGGATCGCGACGTACGCGGTGCCGGCCAGGACGAAGCCGATCAAGAGCGCGTGCAGCGCGAAGGTGACGACCAACAGCGCGACGTACGGGGTGCTCACGGCGCCACCGCCCCGGCCGCGAACGGGCCGGCCTCGTCGAGCCAGGCCTGGATGCGGGCCAGCGCCGCCGGATCGTCGGAGGCCGGCCACGCCCGCTCGAGCGCGTCGCCGTGCTCCCAGCGCACCAGCTGCACCAGCGCCTCGACCTCGGCGGCGGTGCCGGCGAACGGCGGCATGAAGCCCTTGGTCCGCTGCAGCTGCGCGACGTTCAGGCGCTGCTGCTCGAGCCCCCACCCGCCCATCAGCTCGACCAGCGCGTTGGCGCCGGCCAGCGTGTGGCAGGCGCTGCACTGCGCGCGGTAGACCCGGGCGCCCAGCGCGAGCTGCGGGTTCGGGTAGCGCGCGGCGTCGCGCAGCGGGTAGGGGTCGTCGGCGACCGAGCCGACCCGCCGCAGCCGCGCCACCTCGTCGGGCGCGATCGCGTTGGAGTACAGCACGCCGCGCACGGTGTACGGCTTGCGCGCGCCCTCGCGGACGAACTCGCCGGCGGCGGTGGCGGCGAACGCCAGCGCCAGCAGGAGCGCCGCGGTCGCGCCGCTGGCGTAGAGGTGCTTCCACACCAGCCCGACCAGCGCGTACGCGCCGATCAGCAGCGTCGCGCCGGCGGCGATGCCGAGGAACATCGACATCGCGACCGAGCCGCCGGTCAGCCAGCGGCGGCTGTCGTCGGGGATCACCGCCATGAACCACAGCCCGAACACCGGCATCGCCAGCATCGGCAGCATCAGGCGCGCGATCACCGACACCAGCCGGTGGCGATCGGCGCGCGGCAGCTCGAGCGTGCCGACCACCAGGATCGCCGCCAGCGCCGCCAGCGTCGCCGCCACCGCGAGCCGGTAGCCCAGCGACGGCCAGAAGCTGGGGTTCCAGAACCCGGCCCACAGGTCGTGGGTGCGCACCCAGTCGCCGGGCGTGAGCTGCCACGCGAGGATGCCGTTGATCCAGAACAGGCTGGCGATCGCCGCGCCGGTGTAGAGCGCGAGCAGCCGCAGGCGCAGCGCGTCGCTCAGCCGATCGCCGACCCGCAGGAAGGTGTAGCCGGCGACCACCTCGACGAAGAAGCACACCCACTCGGTGGCCCACACCCAGTGGAACTCGTCGACCATCAGCCCGATCGTCCGCGGCCCGACCTGGATCGTCATCAGCCACATCGCGACGCCGGTCAGCGCGCCGGCGACGAAGCTGACCAGCACGAGGTACTTGAAGAACGAGCCGATGAACCGCCGCGCCAGGTCGTCGCCGCGCCCGGCCCGCCACTGCAGGTAGGTCAGCAGCATGCCGCCGCCGATCGCGAACTGCGCGAGGAACACGTGGACGATGCCGACCGCGCCGATCGCCAGGCCGCGCATCGCGGGGCCGAACTCCACGACCGGGTAGAACGGCACGCTCGTCGACGGATCCATCACCACCTGCGATGCTACCGGACCGGGCCGGGCGCTGCGGTGGCTTGCCGCGGCCGGCGGGGCGATCTCCGATGTCGCGTCCGGCGATCGGCTCGGCTAGGCTGCTCGGGTGCAGCAGCAAGGGTTCCCGTGGGCGGCGTCACCGACCTCATCGACCGGGCCTGGGGCCACGTCAGGCCCGTCGACGACGGCGAGCCCGCCTCCGCCGTCACCACCACCACCGCCACCGGCGGCCGCCCTGTCGGCCGAGCTCGAGGCCGCGCTGCTGCGCGAGCTGGTCCGGGTCTACGCGTGGGAGAACCACGCGCGCTTCAAGAACCGCCTGAAGCCGCCGATGCTGGTCCTGGCCGACACCTCGACCCGGCTCGGCCAGTGGACGCGCGCGGGCCGCCGGCTCGAGCTGTCGCGGCCGATGTTGATCGCCCGGCCGTGGCCCGAGGTGGTGTCGGTGCTGCTGCACGAGATGGCCCACCAGTACGTCGACGAGGTGCTGGCCGCGCACCACGAGGATCCCCACGGCCCGACGTTCCAGGAGGTGTGCGAGGCCCGCGGCATCGACGCCCGCGCCCACGGCGCGCCGGTGCCGGTCGCCGGCTCGGCCGCGCCGATCGATCGCACCCTCGACAAGATCCGCAAGCTGCTCGCGCTCGCCGGCAGCGCCAACCAGCACGAGGCCGAGCTGGCGATGCGCACCGCCCACGAGCTGATGCTGCGCCACAACCTCGACGGCGTGCCCGGGCAGCGCGACTACCAGGTGCGCCACGTCGGCGATCCCACCGTGCGCCGCACCACCGCCGAGAGCCTGATCGCCGGGATCCTCGCCGAGTTCTTCTTCGTGAAGGTCCTGCAGATCCCGGTGTACCTGCCGCTGTTGGGCCGGAGCGGTCACACCTACGAGCTGACCGGCACCGCGCCCAACCTCGACATGGCCGAGCACGTCTACGAGTTCCTGCGCGCGACCGCCGAGCGGCTGTGGCAGGCCAACCGCAACGACGCGCGGGTCAAGAGCGGCCACGATCGCATGCGCTATCAGGCCGGCGTGATCCAGGGCTTCCACGACAAGCTGGGCGCGCAGGCCGGCGCGCTGGCCGGCACCGGCCTGATCTGGATCGCCGACGCCGACCTCGACGCCTTCCACCGGCGGCGCAACCCCCGGATCGTGCACAAGCGCCGCCGGCTCCGGATCGACGGCGCCCACGCCGCGGGCCGCGAGGCCGGACGCCGGATCGTGCTGTCCAAGCCGATCACCCGCGGCCCCAGCGGCGGCGGCCCCAAGCTGCTCGGCTGACGCGGCGCCCGGTCACAACCGCCTCGTGCCCGGGCCCGATCGCTTGCTGGCCTCTGCGAAGTTCTCTCGTCGCGGCGCGCGTCGACGGCGTTGCGTTTCGCAACGTCGACGATCGTCGGCGCGACGCGCCCGCGAGACCGCGGGCGCGGTGCTAAGGTCCGAGGCAAATCGATGTCGGTCGAGTTCACTGTCGTTCGTGATGTGAGTGGGCTGCGCGAGCTGGAGCCGGCGTGGCGCGGGCTCGCCACCGCCGGCGGCGCCGGCGCGCTGTTCCGCGGCCCCGAGTGGCTGCTGCCGTGGTGGCACGCGTACCGCGAGGTGCTCGGCGGCGAGCTGCACGTCATGGCCGGCCACGCCGACGGCGAGCTGGTGTGCCTGGCGCCGCTGTACCTGCGGACCAACGCCCGCGCGCTGACCAAGGTGCGCGAGCTGCGGATGATGGGCGACGCCGGGCCGCGCCCGCCGGCGCTCGACTTCCTGGTCAAGCCCGGCTTCGAGGACAAGGCCGGCACGCAGCTGGCCAAGGTCGTCGCCGAGCTGGGCAAGACCTGGGACGTGATCGATCTCGAGCCGATGGCCGACCCGTCGCGGGTGCGCGCCAACTTCGTCGCGCGGCTCGGCTCGCTGGGCTTCGCGGTGAAGTCGTCCGCCGCCGGCGGCGGCGCGCGGCGGATCGCGCTCGGGCTGGCGCGGGCCGCGACCGAGGACGGCCTCACCAGCGCGGTCAGCGGCGACGCGGCGGCGATGCGCAAGGGCATGAGCGCGCTGCGCCGGCTGTCGCGCCTGGAGTGGGCCGAGCGCGACGAGCACAGCCCGCTGGCCGACGCCGAGGCCGCCGGGCTGCTCGAGGAGGTCGCGGTCACGCTCGGCCGCGAGGGCCGGGCCCGGCTGGCGATCCGCGACGACGCCACCGGCGAGACGATCGCCGCGGCGCTGGTGGTCGACGACGACGATCGCGCGGTCGTGCTGGCGCTGGCGATCGATCCCGAGCACGTCGCGCGCGGCGCCGCCGAGCGGCTGCTGGCCGCCGAGGCGCTGGCCGCCCGCGCCCGCGGCCGGGTCGCGCTCGACGTCGTCACCGGCGCCGCCGAGTACCCGCTGCCGCCGCTGCCGGTGTCGAAGCAGACCGCGGTGGCGGTGACGATCTGGAACGCGACGACGACCGCCTCGGTGTCGCGCCGGGTCGAGAGCGTGCGCCGCGGCGCCCGCGCGGTGCGCGAGACGCCCGGCGTCGCCGCGTCGCAGGCCCGCGCCGCGTGGGCGCGCATCCGCGAGGCCGCCACCGAGGTCGCGCAGTACCAGCGGATGCACCTGTACCGCGGCCAGATGTGGACCCGCGGCATCGAGGCCATCCCCGGCCTGAGCATCACGACGCTCGACCTGGCCGGCTTCGACGCGATGGCGCCGGCCGCCCGCGCCGAGCTGTGCGAGTCGCTGGCGCTCGACGAGGAGCGCGCGCGCGCCACCTGGGTGCGCGGCGATCAGGCGTGGATCGCGCACCTCCACGACCGCCCGGCCGGCATCGCCTGGGCGGCGCGCGGCCCGGTCGAGGTGCCCGAGCTCGGGCGCACGCTGGCGCTGACCAAGTACGAGGCCTACGTCCACGACGTCTACGTCGCGCCGTCGGCGCGCGGCCGCGCGGTCGCGCCGGTCATGCTCGAGGCGCTGGCCCGCGACCTCCGCGAGCTCGACGTCTACCGCTCGTGGGCGCTGATCGGCCACGGCAACCAGCCGTCGACCCGCGCCTTCGCCAAGGCCAGCTTCACGCCGGTGTGCGACGTGATCTACGCGCGCATGGGCGGCGTCGACCGGGTGCTGTGCCGGCCGCCCGATCCCGAGGCCAAAGAGCTGCTCGGCCTGTAGAATAGAGGTCCATGACCGCGACCGAGCGCATCACGATGGTCGTCATCAACGACGACGGCACCCGCGACAAGTTCATGCTGAGCTCGTGGGTGGGCGTGCCGCGCAAGCACGAGCTGGTGTGGATGGGCGACGATCCGTACATGGTGATCGAGGTCGAGTACCTGGTCGCCGACGGCTTCTTCGGCGCGCGCTCGATCGACGCTGCCGGCATCTACGTGCGCCGGCTGGGCAAGGACGAGCAGGAGGCGGTGGCGCGGCGGCTGGCCAACCCGGTGCGCGGCAAGGACGAGCAACCGTTCCGGCCGTGACGCTCGGCGCGCCGGGCGACGGCGCGCGTCAGGGGGCGGGCGGCGGCGCCGCCGGCGCGGGCACCGGCTCGGGCGCCGCGGCGATCGGCGTGGCGGGCGCCGTCGGCAGCCGCTCGACCAGCGCCCACGCCGCCGGCCGGGCCTGCGCCGCGATCGCGCCGCACGACGCGACGGCGGCGTCGACGATGCCGAGCTCGGCGCCCTTGCGCAGGCACGCCTCGGCGGCCTCCTGGGCCTTCTGTCGCAGCGGCTCGGCGACCTGCGCGAGCTGATCGCGGTAGACGACGGCGGCCGGCGTGCCGACGAGCGACTTCGGCACCGGCGCGGCGATCAGCGTCGCGGCGGCGTGGCGGTACATCCGCGCCACGCGCTCGGCGACCGCCACCGCGCTCGGGCCGTGCGGCAGCGCGAACGCGTCGGTGGCCGCGCGATCGGCGGTGGCGATGGCCTGCTGCCAGGCGCGCAGCCACTCGCTCATCCGCTTGAGCCCGGCCGACGTCGGCTTGCCGTCCTGATCGACCGCCAGCGGCGGCACCGCGCCGAGCCCGATCACCGCCTCGACCGCCGCCTCGGTCTGGTGCAAGCGCGCCCGCGCCAGCAGGCGCACGACCTCGGGGTCGGTGCGATCGAAGCGGCCGACCACCTGCGCGAACCCGGCGAGCGCGTCGGCGGCGTCGGCGGCGCGGCGCGCGACGACGGTCAGCTGATCGGCGCCGCGCACGCACAGCCCGACGGCGCCGCGCGCGGGACACGCGCGCTGCCACTGCAGCTCGGCGCGCGCGAGCAGCAGCTCGGCCCGCTGGGCCGGCGTGGCCTGCCACCGCTTGAGCACCACCGCGTACGCCGCGATCGCGCCGTCGACGTCGCCGCGCTCGGCCTGGCGCGCCGCGAGGTACGCGGCCAGCTGCCTGGCGTCGTCGGGGCGCTTGGCCGCGTAGGTGCGCTGGTAGCGCGCGGCCAGCGCGGTCGACCGCGCGTCGTCGCCGAGCGCCGCGGTCAACCCGATCGCGTTCCACAGCGCGTCGACGGCCTCGCGCTCCGCGGGGTACCGCTCGGCGAGCCGCACCGACGCGTCGGCCGCCCGCTCGAACTCGCCGACCGCGTGGTACAGGCGGGCGATCTGGGACAGCGTGGCCGGCGCCAGGCGGCTGGTCGGGAAGGTCGCGACCAGCTGCTCGCCCAGCTGGATCGCCGCCCCCGCCGAGCCGGCATGGGCGAAGCAGGTGGCGGCGTTGTACAGGAGCTCGTCGGCGCCCGGGAGCGTCGGCGCGTCGTTGAAGACCGCGAGGTAGCCCTGGCCACAGGCCTCGAGCTCGTCGAGCGAGGCGTCGCCGACCGCCGCCCGTCCGGCCTGCAGGTGCGCCTCGGCGGCCGCGATGGCACGGGCCCGCGCCATCGGCGCGGTCGCGTCGTCGGCGTCACCCGCCTGGGCCCCGCCCACTCCCAGCACCACCGCGAGGGCGATCAGCGTGCGCATGGCCATCCGACACCGCGCCCCCGGTCTGGTTCCCGCCACCCGGACGGGGCGGCCATGGCGCGAAGCGGCGACCGGCTCGTGCGCGCGCCGCGAGTTCTGTCGTCATGAACCCGGGCGCCGGTGGTCTTCAGATCGTCTTGGGTGGGGGCCCCGGCGGGGGCATGCCCCCGCTGGGGAAGGGGCTGGCGACAGCCCCTCCCAGCAATTCAGTTGCAGAATTCCTGGCCGTCGTCGGGGTAGCGGAACAAAATCGAGTAGCACATCTCGGTGTCCGAGCTCTCGCCGTAACCGATGGTGGCGGCGGTGGTGTTGTTCCAGGTGCACTCGGTCTGGATCGTGTCGCCGGGCGCGAGCTGGATCGGCGTGAACGGCACGATCTTCTGGTGCTCGAACGAGTAGGCGTCGTCGTACAGCACGTGGGGCGTGCCGCCGGTGGTGATCGTGGTCTTGAGGTGCGTGCCGTACTGGTGCATGTGCGGGAACACCGCGAACACGGTCTGCGCGCTGGTGACCGTGCAGGTGCCGCTGGCGGTGGCGACGCCGGGCGCGATCGCGAAGTCGCGCGGGCCGGGCAGGAACAGATCGACCTCGTGCTCGACCAGCGCGGGGTCGACCTTCTTGACCTCGATGCCCGACAGGCCGGTCAACGTCTGGTCGCTGTTGTTGTAGATGTGCAGCTGCAGGCCGAGCAGCTCGCCGGCGGCGAGCTTCATCGCGGTGCCGGGCGGGAACACCAGCTCGGAGGTGCCGACGCCCGAGGCGTAGACGATGTTGGTGCTGGTCAGCCCGGCGTCGCCCTTGGCCAGGAGCGTGTGGTGGGTGCCCACCGGCGCCAGCGGGCGGATCGCGGCGATCGCCGTGTCCTCGGCCACCGTCGAGATCGACAGGTCGGAGGTCTTCTCCTGGCCCGGCGCCAGCGTCCACGACGCGGTCACCAGCGACTCCCAGGTCGGCTCGGGGGTCGGGGCCGGATCGTCGGTGCAGGCGACGAGCCCGAGGGTGAGCGCGAGGGCAGACGTGGTCGTGGTGCGCATGGCCGCCGACGATAGCCGCGCCGCGCGGCGGGATCAATCGACCCGACGCACCCCGACGATCGGCGGCTGGCCGGGTGCGAGATCGATCACGAGGAAGTGGCGGCCGATGCCGTCCCAGCGCTCCGGCCGGGCGCCGCCCCCGCCCGACACGAACGCGGGGATGCCGGCGTGCTCGAACTCGGCGTAGGTGTGGATGTGGCCGTAGAGCGCGAGGTCGACGCCGGCGGTGGCCAGCGTGCCGATCAGCCGCTGCGCGTCGCGCCGGCTGCGGAACGCGCCGTCGCGGATGCCGACCGGATCGACCGGCGGGAAGTGGGTGAGGAACAGGCTCTGGCGATCGGCGGCGGCGGCCAGCATCTCGCCGACCGCGTCCTCGACGATCGGGTCGAGACCGGCGTCGCCGCTGTCGGCGAACGTGAACGCGACGTCGTGGAACGTGAACTGGTAGCTGGCCGGGCCGTAGCGGCCCTGGTAGCGCGCGGCCTCGGCCCACAGCTCGTGGTTGCCCAGCGTCGTGTACAGCGGCACCGGCAGCGTCGCGAGCTGCCGATCGAACAGCGCGTACTCGTCGAGCTCGCCGCGCTCGGTCAGGTCGCCCATGCACACGACGAAGCGCGGGTTGACGGTGGCGATCGCGGCGAAGACCTCGTCGACGGTGGGCAGCCCGGTCTGGATGTCGGCCATCGCCGCGATCCGCATCGGGCCGGCGGCGTCGGCGGGGCCGACCGTGAGCACGTGGCGACCGGGCGCGAGGTCGACGTCGCGCACCAGCACGGTCGGCCGCGGCGCCGGCAGCGCCACGCCCAGCGGCGCGCCGCCCTCGCGCAGCTCGGCGTCGGGCAGCGCGTTGGCGATGGTGATCTGCCAGCGGCCGGCGCCGCCGGTGGCGACGTCGACGGTGAGCTCGATCGCCGGGGCCGCGGCCCACACCTCGAGCCGGCCCTGGGTCAGCGTGCGCACCGCGCCCAGGCGATCGGTGATGACGACGTGGAGGCCGGCGTCGTCGGCGATGCCGACCAGCGCGTCGTCGAGGGCGCGCTGCTCCCCGGGGCGGGCGCAGGCCGCGAGCGCGGCGGCGGCGAGCGCGAGCGCGGCGGCCCTCACCGCAACCCCCGACGCACGCCCAGCGTGGCCAGCCGCGCGCTGCCGAACTCGACGGCGGCGGCGGCGATCCAGGTCGGCGTGATCGCGACCTCGGCGGTGGCGCCGACCGAGCCGAAGAACCCGGCGGCGCGCCCGGCGGGCAGCCCGCCGGCCAGCGTGTCGCGGCGGTGATCGTAGAACACCGCGACCTCGCCGCGCGCGCACGGCAGGAAGACGCCGCCGGCGAAGCGGCTGATCAAGACGCCCGCCAGGTCGGCGTCGCCGGCGCGGTAGTCGACGGCCTGGAGCCCCAGCCCGGCGTCGAGCTCGACGAAGCTGCCGGCCAGGGCGCGATCGAGATCGCCCAGGTGCAGCCGGCCGCGGGCCGCGAGCTCGCCGGTGACCGTGACGAGGTCGTCGTCGCCGTCGCGGATCGCGTCGATCGCCGCGCGCACGTCGACGCCGCTGCCGGTGGCGCGGGCGTCGGGGCGCCACACCCGCGCGGCCGCGTCGACCCGCGCCTGCGCCAGCGCGCCGTCGTGGGCGCCGGCCACCCGCCCGGCCAGCGTCCACCGGCCGCGGTGGCCGCGGCCGCCGACGCCGATCAGCTCGCGCCCGCCGTGGAACTCGTCGTCGATCCAGGTCGCGTCGGCGACCAGCTCGATCGGCGCCCGGCGCCGCGGCGCGCCGGCGCCACCGCCGGCCGCGGCGTAGACGTCGGCCCACCAGCCGACCAGGAACAGCCCGCTGCCCGCGACCGAGAGGTGGACGCCGGGCACGACCAGCTTGGCCGAGCCGTAGGTGACGAGCAGCGGCACGCCGCCGACGACCATCATGCCGAGGCCGATCGCGCGCAGCGCCAGCAGCTGCCGCGCCGCGCGCCGCTCGCCGACGACGCGGGCGCCGAGGCCGGGCACCGCCAGCCCGGGGATCGCGGCCAGCGCGATCGCGGCGGCGCGGCGGGCGGGGGTGATCGCGGGCGGCTCGCCGGCCGGCGGCTCACCGGCGGGCGAGCCCGGCGCCGCGGGGCTGTCGACGGGCGATGCGGCGGCGGGCGGCGGTCCGGCGGCCGGCGGTCCGGCGGGCGGCGGGTCCGGCGGCGCGGCGGCGGCCGGGGCGGCGACGAGCGCGGCGACGAGCGCCACGGCGGCGCAGGGGCGGAGCGGGCGCAAGCGATCATGGTAGCGCGGCCGCGGGAGGCGGCGAGCCAGTTGCGCTATCGTCGCGCCGTGCGACGCGCCCTGCTCCTGTCCTTGCTCGTGGCCTGCGGCGGCGACGACGGCGCCACGACGCCGATCGACGCCCCGGAGGTGCCCATCGACGCCGCGGTGTGCGGCGACGGCATCGTCGGCGGATCCGAGGCGTGCGACGACGGCAACGCCGACGACACCGACGGCTGCGTCGCGTGCGCGTTCGCGACCTGCGGCGACGGCCACGTGCGCCGCGCGGTCGAGGCCTGCGACGACGCCACCGCGGGCTGCGTGCGCTGCACGACCTGCGCCGGCGTCGCCGACCCGGCGACCGGCCACTGCTACACGATGGTCGAGGCGGTCGCCGATCGCGCCGCCGGCCAGGCCGCGTGCGCCAGCGCCGGCGGCCACCTGATCGCGCTCGACGGCGCCGGCGAGTGGGCGGTGCTCGCGCCGCTGTGGACGACGCCGTTCGCGGCGACGTGGATCGGCCTCACCCGCGCGGTCGACGGCCAGAACCAGTGGAGGTGGGAGACCGGCGCGATGCTCGGCGCCGCGACCTGGAACGCCGGCGAGCCCAACGACAGCGGCGGCGTCGAGGACTGCGTCGAGGCGGGCGGCATGACCGGCGGCTGGAACGACCTGGCGTGCACGAACACCCGGCGTGCGCTGTGCGAGCGCCCGGCGTGGACGATCGATCCCGCGACCAACCACGCCTACCGCACGCTGTACGCGCTACGCACTCACCCCGAGGCCACCGCCGACTGCGCCGCGCTGGGCGCGCACCTGGCGACGGTCACCAGCGCCGCCGAGCAAGCCTTCGTCGCGTCGATCGCCGGGCGCGACGCGTGGATCGGCGCGTTCCAGGGCACCGGCGAGGGCACCTGGTTCTGGTCGACCGGCGAGCGCTGGGAGTTCACCGCGTGGGGCGCGGGCCAGCCCGACGACGCCGGCGCCAACGAGGACTGCGCCCACGTCGTCGCCGCCACCGGGCTGTGGAACGATCGCGCGTGCACCGCGCGGCTGCCATACCTGTGCGAGGCCGATTGATGCGCGCCCGGGCGGGCGCGTAGGCTTGCGGCGATGCAGCCCTACCCGCCCCCGCCGCCCCCCGGCGCCCCGGCCGGCCCGCCGGCCACCGTCGAGATCGAGCTGTCGTTCTTCTTCATGATGTGGATCCTGTTCCTGGTGACGCCCTCGATCGCCATCAACGGGATGGCGCAGCAGCGCAAGTGGGGCACGCACCTGTTCCACCTGCCGCCCGGTCGCTACATGTTCGAGGCCTGGTATCCGTACCTGTTCACGTCGCGCACGTCGGTCGGCGCGCTCATGCTCGACCTGGTGCCGGGCGGCCACTACAAGCTGCGCTACCGGCCGGCGTGGCTGGTGTTCCTGTCGGGCTCGATGAAGCTGGTCGCGGGCCCGGCGCTGCCGCCGGCGTCCGCGCACCAGCTGCCGCGGTGAGCGGCGATCCCGCGCGCTGACGCTCACACCGCCCGCGCGCGGACTCCACCGGGACAGGAGTGATCATGGCCGACGCACCACCGCTGCCAGCGGACCTCGCCGCCATCCCCCCCGGCCTCGTGCCGCGGCTGCGCGACGTGACCCAGCTGCTCGCCGCCGACGCGATCGACGTCGGCCTCCACCGCCTGGCGCGGCTGTGCGCCGACGGCGAGGCCTGGCTGAGCGCCGCGCCCGAGCTCGCCGAGCTCGGGCTGTGGATGCTGGCGCCGGCGCGGCCGATCGCGGTCCGCGTCCAGGGCTGCGTCTGGTTGACGATGTTCCCGTCGGTCGACGTCGCGCGGCGGCTGGCGGCGATCGCCCTCGACGACCGCGAGCCGCTGGCGCTGCGCGATCAGGCGGCGTGGTCGCTGGGCTACCGCCAGGCGCGCGGCCACCACCCGCGGGCGCGCTGGGACGCGGCGGCGCTCGCGGTGGCCGACGTCGCGCTGCTGACGCTGGTCGAGCGGGCCACCCGCGCCGGCGTCGTCGCGCTCGAGCAGCTGCCGATCGCGCTGCGCCACGTCGCGCGGCCCGACGTCGTCGACGCGCTGGTCGCGGCGCCGGGGCTGTGGGGCGAGGCGCTCGAGTGCTTCGCGACCGCCGCCGCCGCGCGCGCGCTGTGGGCGCGGTTCGACGCGATCGGCGCGGCGCACCAGCTGCGCGCGCTGCGGCTGGTCGCGGCGACGCTGGGCGCCGAGGCCGCGCCGCTCCTGGTCGCGCGCGCCGAGGGCCGCGGCCCTGACGAGCGGCTCGAGCTGCTGCAGCTGGCGGTGGCGGTGGGCGGCGAGCCGTACCTGGGCGCGATCGAGGCCGAGCTGGCGACGCTGCGGTGGGCGGCGATGGGCCGGGCCCGCGCGCAGTGGCACCTCGCGAACCCCGGCGTCGTGCCGACGGTGCGCGGCCTGCAGACCGCGCGGATCACCGGCTGCCTCGACGCGGCGGCGCGCCCGGCGCGGTGCGCCCAGGCCGCCGACGATCTCGGCGCGCTGACGCAGTTCGAGCGCCACCCGGAGGCGTACCTCTACGCGCTGTGGGCGGAGATGGTGCGCGGCAGCGGCGATCCGGCGCGCGCCACCGCGCTGGTCGCGGCGCACCCCGAGAGCGCGCCGCGGGTGCGCGAGCTGTACCTGGCCGAGCTGGCCGCGCGCGGCCGCGTGCGCCAGGTCGCGGCCGCGGCGCAGGACCTCGAGGGCGCCGACCTCGGCGCGCTGGGGCTGGCGCGGGCCGGCCGGCCGCTGGCGGCGCTCGAGCTGGCCGCGACCTCGCGCCACCACACCGCCGAGCTGGTGTGCGCGCGAGCGCTGGCCTGTTACCGCGCCGGCCGCCCCGACCTGACGGATCGGGTGCTGGCCGAGGATCTGCCGCCGGCCGAGCTGGTCGCCGACGACGCGCTGCCGAGCTTCCCCGGCCCCCACGAGCGCTGGCTGGCCGAGCACGCGCCCGACGCGCGGCCGGCGGTGACCGCGCTGGTGCGCGGGCGCGAGGCCGTGCTGGCGCTGGCCGGCGCCGCGGCCGCCGACGCCGAGCCCGATCGTCCGACGCTGGCGCCGATCGATCGCGTCGTGCGCCGGCTGGGCCGCGGCCTGCGCGGCGCGACGGTGTACCTGGCCGGCGAGTTCGGCGTGATCGTCGATCGCGAGGTCGTGACCCGCGCGCTCGCCGCGGCGGGCGCGCGGCTGGTCAGCGGCCCGTTCCCCGACACCGACTACTACGTCCACGGCGACCACTGCCTGGTGCAGACCATCGCGCAGCTCGAGCGCCAGGGCTGTCGCCGGCTGCGCGCCGGCGAGCTGGAGGGCATCCCATGATCGCGTCGCGCCTCCCCCACCGGGTCGCCGTGTTGTGGCCGCAGCTCACCGGCGTCGACGCGACGTCGGCGCTGCCGCTCCTGGCCTGGGTCGCGATGACCGACGCGGTGCTGCGCACGCCGGGGCTCGGCGCGATCGCGCCAGAGGACTACCACGTCGCCGCCGTCGACGGTCGCCACGTCGCGGTCCACGCGCTGCACGGCGCCGACGCGCCGGCCCACTGGTTCGCCGCCGAGCGGCGCGACGAGGTGGTGTGGCTGAGCGGCGCGGTCGACGGGGTGCTGCGGCTCCACGCGGCGCACGCCGACGGTCGCCGCGAGAGCTTCGACGCGATCGGCCGCAGCTTCGGCGCGCAGCTGGCGCAGGTGATGACGGCGTGGTTGACCGCGCGCGGCCTCGGGCCGCTGGCCGACGGTTCGATCGCCGCTGTGCCCGGCGCGGCGTGGGCCGCGGCCGCGGCGGCGCTGGCGCCGGTGCTGGCGGAGCTGATCGCGACGCAGGGGCAGTGGGTGACCAGCCAGGACGGCGATCCCAGCGCGTACGACAGCGCGGGTGCCGAGGAGGAGGAGGACGCCGGCGAGGAGGACGCGGGCGAGGAGGACGCGGGCGAGGAGGACGCGGGCGAGGAGGACGAAGACGAAGACGAAGACGAAGACGAAGACGAAGACGAAGACGAAGACGAAGACGAAGACGAAGACGAAGACGAAGACGAAGACGAAGACGAAGACGAAGACGCGGACGACCTCGACGCCACCGGCGAGGACGATGCGCCAGCCGGCGCGACCGCGGAGGCCGCTCCCACGACCGCGCCGTTCGACGCGGCCGCGATCCTGGCCGCGGTCCCCGCGTCGCTCCACGCGCTAACGCTGCGGGCGCTGACCGCGATCGACGGCGACCGCGCCGCCCCGGCGTTCACCGCCCTCGCGCCGACCCACCCGTGGTCGTTGATGCGGCGCTACCACGCCACCGCCGCGCGCGCCCCCGAGTTCGCGCTGGTGTGGCAGGCGATCGCGCAGGCGCCGGGCTGGACCGCGCCGTACCTCGCGCTGGCGGCGTACGACGACGACGACGCGGCCGACGAGGACGACCCGCACGCGCCGACCACGCTCGAGGTCGTCGCCGCCGCCGGCGTGGCCGGCGCGCTGGCGCCCGACGACGCCGAGGTGGCCGAGCTGTGGGGCCAGTGCCTCGACGACGACGGCCGGGTGGCCGAGGCCCTGCGCCTGGGCGAGCGCGCGGTCGCGCTCGATCCCGACGACGCCGATCGCCACCTCGCGCTGGTGCGCATGCACGACGGCGCCGAGCGGCTGGGCTCGTGGCTGGCCGCGGCGCACCGCGCCGGCGCGCGCCACGGCTGCCCGATGAACCCGTTCGTGCCGTGGTACCCGGACCAGCGCATGGTCGACCTCGAGGTCGCGACCGCGCTGATGAACGTCGGCCGCCTCGACGAGGCGATCGCGCTGCGCGCCAACCGGCTCGAGGGCGTCGAGGGCAGCTGGCCGCGCCACGTCGGCATCCTGACGCAGTGGCGCAAGGATCCTGGCTTCGTCGCGTGGTGCTACGCGCGCGAGGGCCACGCCCGCGGCGACGACGGCCGCGTGGTCGAGGGCTTCGGCCGGATGGAGCCCGACGACGGCCTCGACGTGGCGATGCTGCTCGACGGCCTGATCGCCACGGGCCGCGAGCACCTCGCGCCGCTGGCCTGGGCCCACTTCGGCCGCGGCAAGCAGCTCGCGACGCCCGCCGCGCAGCTGGCCGCGGCCCGCGCGCTGGCGGCCGCCGGCGCCTGGGCCGACGCGCTGACCGAGCTGGTGACGGTGCAGCTCACGACGCCGGCCCGCGACGATCACGCCGCCGCCTGCCACGTCGCGCGCCTGCTCGCGGCCGCGCCGCTGGCCGCGCTCGAGCCGGTGATCGCGGCGCACCTCGACGCCGGCGCGCCGACGATCGCGCGCCGGTTCGCGCGCGAGGTCGCCGAGTTCGTCCCCGGCGCCAGCGGCAGCGCGACTGTCGCGCGCGCGCTGGGGCCGCGCGCGCGCCCGGCGGCGACGCTCCCCGACCTGCCGACGCCGCCGGCGTTCGCCGCGCTGGTCGCCGCCGCCGAGGCCGCGCCCGACGCGCTGGGCGCCGCCGACGCGCTGGTCACCGGCTGGGTCGCGGCCGCGTTCGCCGCGGCGCGCGCCGACGAGCCGGCGACGCTGGCGACGACGCTCCTGGCCTGCGCCACCCACGCGCTCGCGCGCTACCTGGTCGCGCCGCCATCGCTGGCGGCCGGCGCGCTGCGCACCGTCGGCGCGGAGGCGCTGCAGGCGTGCACGCCGCACCGCGACCACCTGCGCGATCGCGACGTCGAGGCGGCGCTGACGGCGCTGGCCCCGGCGATCGCGGCGGCCGATCCGATCGTCGGCGATCACTGGCTGGCCTACGCCGAGCGACGGCTCGGGCTCGACGAGCGCTGGCACGGGCGCGCCGACCGCGCCGGCGCGCTGGCCGATCGCCTGGTCGGCCCCGAGCGGCTGGCGGCGATGAGCTGGCAGGTCGCGGCGCTGGTGCGCGCGCGCCCCGCCGACTGGGCCGCGCAGGTCGCGCCGATCGCCGCGCGGCTGGCGTGGCTCACCGGCGCCACCGGTGGCGCCGCGTGGGGCGAGGCCGCGGTCGCGCTGCACGCGGCCGGCGCGATCGATCGCGCCGCCGCCATCGACGCGCTGGCGTCGGCGCACTTCTTGATCCACGGCCACGACGCCACCGCGACGGTCGCGCTGGCGCGGCTGCACCTCGAGGCCGGCCACGGCGCCCGCGCGCTGGCCTGCCTGGGCGAGGGGCTCGGCGCCGGCGGCGACGACTGGCGCACCGCGCAGGTCGAGGCGCTGCGCCCGCTGTGGAAGGCGGCCAAGGTCGACGTGCCGATCGACTTCGCCAAGGCCGCCGGCGCGATGTTCACCGCGCTGCAGAAGGGCGAGGCCGCCAAGGCCGAGCGCCTCGGCCGCTGGTGCGTCGCGCTCGATCCCGAGAACGAGGAGGCCCATCGCAACCTGGGCCTGGCGTTCGCGATGCAAGGCAAGGTCACCGACGCGCTGGCGCACCTGGTGCGGGCCACGCCCGGGCAGGCGACGCAGATCCTCGCCGGCACGCTGTACCAGGGCGGCCGCCTGCCCGAGGCGCTGGCGGTGCTCGACCACGCCAGCCGCTGGTACACCCGCGCCGATCAGTGGCTCACCTACGCCGGCGTGGTCTACGCCGCCGTCGACAACCCGCGCACCGTGCTCGGCTACGACCGCGCGTGGCAGCTCGATCCGGCGGCGTTCGACGCCTCGCAGCTCAACGCCTACGCCGGCGTCCTGGACGAGGTCGGTCAGTTCGCGCGCTGCGAGGTGATCGCGCGGCGGCTGATCGAGGTCGCGGGCAAGGACAAGATGTGGCTCACCAACGGGTGGAACCACCTGTCGTGTGCGCTGCTCGGCCTGGGGCGCCAGGCCGAGGCGATCGAGCTGGCGCAGAAGGCGGTCAAGCAGAACCCGTCGCCCGACAACAAGGACGGGTTCGCGGCGACCCTGGCCCGGGCCAAGGCCAACACGCCGACGGTGCCGAGCCCGGCGCCGCCGCCCGACGCCGCCCGCCACCCGGCGTTCCAGCTGATCGACGACAGCGACCTCCACGCCGCCGCCGCGCTCCTCGACGACGCGAGCTGGCTGGCCCGGCGCGCGGCGCTGCGGGCGGCGCGGTTCCGCCACGCCTCCGACAACCGGGTCGCGGTGACCGCCGGCGCGCGCGCCGCGGCGGCGGCGATGCTGGCGGCCTCCGACGGAACCGCCGACAAGGACGCGGCGCTGGTGCGCGCGCTGGCGCTCGAGCTCCGGGCCCAGGCCGACCTCGGCGCCGAGCCGCCACCCGCGCTCGGCGATCGCCTGACCCGGCCGGCGTTCTACCAGGAGTTCCGCGCGCGCGGCGGCGTCGTGCTGGGCGACGACGGCCCACCGCCGCCGACGTTCGTCGATCGCGACGGCGTGCCCGGCTCGGCGGTGCCGCGCGCCAGCGACTACGTCGCGCTCTTGCGCGACCTGGCGGCGCGCGCGCCGGCGCAGGCCCTGGCGGCGCGCGGCCTCGACGACGCCAGCTACCGCGCGCTCGCCGTGCAGTGGGCCGCCGCGCTCGACGCCGACGCCGCGCTGCGCGCCGCGGTCGAGGCCGGCCTGGCCCAGGCGTGATCGATCACGCCGGGCCGGCGAAGTGCGCCAGCGTGCGCTGGGTCGCGAGCGCGCACGCCGCGGCGTCGTAGTCGGGGCTGCCGGCGCGGCAGAAGCCGTGGCCGGCGTCGTAGACGTGCACGCCGATCTCGGGGTAGCGCGCGCGGACCTCGTCGACGGCGGTCATCGGGATCGACGCGTCCTTGCTGCCGTAGTGCAGGATCGTCGGCACCCGCGGCGTCTCGCCGAGCAGCGTGTTGATCAGCCGACCGTAGAAGCCGCTGGCGGCGGCCAGGCCGGTGCAGCGCGCCGCGGCCAGCCACGCGACCGCGCCGCCGTAGCAGAAGCCGGTGATGAACACCGGCGCGGCGAGGGTATCGATCGCCGCCTGCACGTCGGCCATGACCTGCGGCCACGGCGACGCCGCCACCGCCTCGCGGCCCTTGGCGAAGCCGTCGGCGTCGAGCCCCGCGGCGAAGCCCGGCTCGATCCGATCGAACAGCGACGGCGCGATCGCGTCGTAGCCGGCGGCGGCGAACGTCGCGCACCGCTCGCGCACGTGATCGCTGACGCCGAAGATCTCCTGGATCACCACCACGCCGCCGCGGCGCGGCCCGTGGGCGTCGGCCCGGAACGCGCCGATCGCGGCGCCGTCGTACGAGGAGCGGAGGCTGAGGTTCATCGGCGGGACGCTACCGCGCCGCGGCGGCCGACCGCCACCCGCGGGGCCGCCTCACCCGGCGAGGTTGGCGTAGACGAAGCCGCAGCGGCTGGCGCCGCGCACGAGCCGATAGGTGTGCGTGCCGGCGGCCTGGCGATCGACGTAGCCGGCGTCGTGCTCGCCGACGTCGACGCCGTCGACGAACAGCCGCGCCCGCCCCTGCCAGCGCAGCTCGACGGTGGCCGCGGCGGCGACCTGCTCGCCGATCCGCGCCCAGCGATCGGCCGGATCGCGATCGCCGCGCGCGACCAGGTCGCCGGCCTCGGGGCCGCCGATGCAGGTCGCGCCCATGCGCAGCGCGGCGACGATCGCCTGCTCGGTGACGTCGGCCACCAGCACCCAGGTGGCGGCGGTGGTGTAGGCGCGGTGGCTGTCGGTGCCGCCGACGATCGCCACCGGCTGGTGGCGCGTCCGCGCGAGCTGATCGGCGGCGGCGAGCGCGCGCTCCTCGCCGGTGGCGCCGCCGGGCCGCGCCACCAGGTTGGCCAGCGCCAGCGGCAGGTTCCACGCCTCGACGCCGTCGAGCGGCGGCACCGGCCCGCGCGCGTCGGTCCACGGCCGGAACGACAGGTCGTAGTCGGACAGCCGCACGCCCGGGATGTGGGTCGGCTCGGCGAACGGATGGTTGACGACCACCGCGGCGCCGGCCGCGCGGGCCCCGGCCAGGAAGTCGGCGGCGGTCACCGCCGCGAGGTCGGCGCCCCACACGCCGAAATGGCCGTAGCCGTGGACCGTGTACTCGGTGCCGGGGATCACGGTGAGGCCGCGGACCGCGCGCGCCGCGGCGGCGGTGGCGCGCCACTCGGCGATCCACCGTCGGCGCCGCGCGGGATCGCGCCACGTCGACGGGTGCAGGTGCGGCGTCAGCACGACGAAGTCGAGGCGGGCCGCGGTCGCCGCGCGCACCAGCGCCGGCAGCCCGGCGGCGCCGTCGCCGCGATCGATCGGCGCGGCGTGGAGGTGCAGATCGCCAGCGACCCACCGCCGGCCGTCAGGGCCAGGCGCCGGCCCCGCCCCGGGCGACGCGGTCGGAGCCTCGGGCGCCGGCGGCGGTGGCGCCGACGACGAGCAGCCGACCAGGACGGGGACCAGGGCCAGGGCGAGGGCGCACCGCATCGATCTCCGACAACGCCCGCCGCGCGCCGATCATTCCCCGTCGATGAAGCGCATCGGATCCTCGGGCCAGCCGTGCTTGGGGTACCGCCGCATCAGCTGCCGGCGCAGCTCGGGGTAGTGGCGCTGCCAGAACCCGGGCAGATCCTGCGTCACCTGCACCGGCCGCTGGTTGGGCGCGAGCAGGTGCAAGACCAGCGGCACCCGGCCGTTGGCCACCGCCGGGCCGCGCGGCGCGCCGAAGAAGTCCTGCAGCCGCGACGCGATCCACGGCGCGCGATCGAGTTCGTAGTGGATCGCCACCCGCCGGCGACGCGGCAGCTCGGCGTGGGTCGGCGCGATCCGATCGAGCTGCGCGCGCAGCGGCGCCAGATCGGCGTCGAGCAGCTGCAGCAGGTTGGCCTTGCGCAGCTCGGCGAACGAGCTCATGCCCTCGCACGCGCGGGCCAGCGCCGCGGTCAGCGCGGCGTCGTCGGGCGCGGTCAGCTCGGGCAGGTGCGCGGCGGCGAAGGTCAGCCGCGCGCGCCACGCGGCCAGCGCGTCGGCGTCGACGAAGCGGGTCACGCCGGCGGCCACCGCCTCGCGGGCCAGCACCGCCGCGGCGCGCGGATCGCCGCGGGCGCCGGCGGGATCGACGCACTCGTCGAGGGCGATCGCGCCGTAGCTGGTGCGCTGGGTGCGCTCGACCCGCTCGGCGGCGCGGTTCCAGGTGAGCTCGTCGGTGTCGACCACCCGCTCGGGATCGAGATCGAGCAGCCACAGCGGATCGATCCGGCTGGCGCGGCGCACGCTGACCTGGGCGCGGCCGGTCTCGCTGGCGTCGACCGCGACCAGGTACTCGGCGCCGGCCGCGGTCGACAGCACCGACGACGGCGCCAGCGTGCCGGCGCCGCCGGCGGCGAACACCACGTCGGCCGAGGTGCCGCGGCGGCGGGCCGCGCGGTCGGGGTAGCCGGCCAGGATGCAGTACAGGAGCGCCTCGTCGACCGCGGCGTCGTCGGCGGGGCGCCGGCCGCCGCGCCGGGTCTGGCGCTCGAGCTGCTGCGCCGCGCGGTCGACCGCCTGCGCGGTCGCCACGTCGAGGCCGAGGTCGCGCAGCGCCGCGGGCCGCATGCGATCGGCGCGCGCCGCCAGCAGCGCGTCGAGATCCTCGATCAGATCGCTGTCGGCGGCGATCCGCGCCTGGCCGCGCGGGCCGCGCTTCTCGAGCCGCAGCTCGCGCGCGCCCAGGAGCGCCGCGACGATCGCGCCCTCGCGCTCGACGCCCTTGGCCTCGGCCTCGATCAGCAGCCGCGCCTGCCGCGGGTGGGCCGGGAACCGCAGCATGCGCTCGCCGAGCGGCGTGACCGCGCCGGCGGCGTCGATCGCGCCCAGCCGCGCCAGCAGCTCGTCGGCGGCGGCCGCCGCGACCGGCGGCGGCGGCTCGAACCACGGCACGTCGGTCAGCCGCGCGAAGCCGGCGGCGTGCAGCTCGAGCGCGGCCTCGGCCAGATCGGCGCGCATGATCTCGGGCGCCTCGCGGGCGCGCCGGGTGTCGAAGTCGTGGCGGGTGTAGAGCCGCAGGCAGCGGCCGGCGCGGGTGCGGCCGGCGCGACCGGCGCGCTGGATCGCGCTCGCCTGGCTGATCGGCTCGATCACCAGGCTCGGCATGCCCGACCACGGCGAGTGGCGCGCGACCCGCGCGGTGCCGGCGTCGATCACCGCGACGACCCCGTCGATCGTCACCGACGTCTCGGCGACGTTGGTGGCGAGGATGATCTTGCGCCGCGGCGCCGGCGCGATCGCGCGGTCCTGCTCGTCGCTCGGCAGATCGCCGTAGAGCGGCACGATCAGCAGGTCGAAGGTCGCGGCGACCTCGGCGAGATCGTCGCCGACCCGGCGGATCTCGCCGGCGCCGGGCAGGAACACCAGCACGTCGCCGTCGAGCCGCTCCTGGCACAGCCGCCGGATCGCCGCCGCCAGCTGCTTGCCCAGCTGGCGATCGTCGGGCGTCGCCAGGTACTCGACGTCGACCGGGTAGGCGCGGCCCTCGGACACCACCACCGGCGCGTCGAGGAACGCCGCGATCGGCCCGGGGTCGAGCGTCGCCGACATCGCCACCAGCTTGAGATCGGGGCGGCGGGTGCGGCGCAGCCGCTCGAGCAGCGCCAGCGCCAGATCGCCGGCGAGGTGGCGCTCGTGCAGCTCGTCGAGCACGACCGCGCCGGTGCCGCGCAGCTCGGGGTCGGCGAGCAGCCGGCGGGTCAGCACGCCCTCGGTGACGAAGCGGATCCGCGTCGCCGCGCCGACCTTGCGATCGAAGCGCACCTCGTAGCCGACCTCGTCGCCGATGCGCGCGCCGCGCTCGAACGCCACCCGGTTGGCCGCCAGCCGCGTCGCCAGCCGCCGCGGCTCGAGCACGACGACGTCGCCGCCGCCGGCCAGCCCGGCGTCGAGCAGCGCCCCCGGCACGCGGGTGGTCTTGCCGGCGCCCGGCGGCGCCACCAGCACCGCCGCGCCGCGATCGCGCACCGCCGCGACCAGCGCGGGCAGGACGTCGTCGATCGGCAGGGGCGCCAGCGGCACGGCGGCGCAGCCTACTCCGGCCGCACGGGCGGGTGGAAGCCGTCGCGGCGGACCGCGCCGCTCAGCCCGCCGTGCACGTCATCGTGGTGTCGTCGCAGGTGTCGGCGCTCACGGCGCAGTCGTTCTCGATCGTGCAAGTGCCGCCGGTCGCGACGGTGCCTCGGAGCGCGGTGTCGCACACGGCCGGCGGCGTATACACCGCGCCGTTCTGGCCGAAGAACTGATCGCAGGTCTGGCCGCTGCTCGCGTCGAGGCAGGCCTGCGCGTCCCCGGCGTCGTACGTGACACGCCCCGCCGCCACCGACGCGTCGAGCTTGGCGAAGTAGTCCGCGCCGAGGAACGCCATGATCAGCTCGGTGGTCTGGCTGACGCAGTCGCTGACGCTGGTGCCGTACGCCTGGGCGAACGGCGTGTCGTTGTTCATCGACGCGTCGTACGAGGCCATGCAGTCGAACGCCTTCTCGCAGCTCGCCTGGATCGACGCCTTGAACGCGTCCGACGCGTTGTCCAGGCCGTCGCCGCCTCCACACGCGAGGAGCGCGAGCGACGATGACGCGACGATGAGTGTGCGGATGCGCATGGGGCAGTCCTCGATGGCAGGTGGTGGCGAGGCGTGGCGCGATCGCGGTCAGGCCGCGCGTCGCGTCGGTGGATCGTAGCACGCCAGCCGGCGTCGGCTCAGGCCGACGCGACGGCGGTCAGGTAGAACGTCGCAGGCTTCGCGCCGCTGGCGCGCGCGGTCATGACGACCCGATCGCCGACCTGCGGCGGTCGCGCGGTCAGCCGCGCCAGCTCGACGTCCTTGATCCGGATCGGCACCAGCTCGGGCACGGTGGCGCCGTCGGGCACGTCGGCCAGCGCGCCTGGCTTGACGTGGAAGGTCACGAAGTGGCGCGGCGCGTGGCCGCTCTTGTCCACGTTGGCCTGCTCGACGCGCACCACCTCGCCGGTGACGCGCAGGGTCCAATCGCCGATCGCTGCCATCGCTAGCCCCGCTTGCTGGTCTGCTCGGCGCCGTGGTTGACGACCTCGTTGCCGCCGTCGAAGTCCTTGGTCATCGTGTCGCCCTCGCCCTTCTTCTGCCGGGCCTTGATGCCCTCGTACAGCGCGTTGGGCATCGCGATGCCGGCCATCGTCGCCGACGGCGCGCTCTTGCCCGCAGCCTTGACCGCCTCGACGCCGAAGTGGGTGCAGTTGAAGAAGAACACCGAGTACTTCGCGCCCTTCTTCGACTCGGCGTAGCGGATCACCGAGTCGACCTCCTTCTGGGTCAGGAGCCAGGTCTGCGACGCCTTCTCGGCGCCCTCGTGCTCGCGGTCGGGGTGCAGCATCTTGCCGGCGACGTACGAGTTGAACGGGTTGGGGCTGTAGCCGACGCCGTCCCAGATGTTGGGCCAGAAGCCCATCGGGTCGGCGTACTTGCCGCCGCCCTCGAGCAGCGCCTTGTGCTCGGCGGGCACGGTGTCGGGCACCGACGCCGGGTCGATGTACTCGAGCGCGATCCAGGTGTGACCGACCCGGCCGTTCTTCAGCTCGGCGATGCCCATCGACGGGGCCTCGATGTCGGCGTACAGGTGCAGCTTGGCGACCTTGGCGTTGGGATCGGCGGGCGCGTGGGCCTCGCCGCCGCCGCCCTCCTCGGTGCCCTTGCGCTGCACCGTCGGGGCGTGGATCGTGCGTACGCTCGGGCCCCAGCCCTCGGCCGGCTCGGCGCCGAACGGCCCGGCCGACAGCATGCCCTCGGCCGACTTGCCGCTGACGACGGTGTCGGCGACCTGGTCGGCGTGCTTCTCGTACGCGTCGCCGGCGCTGCCGACGCCGCCGTAGAGGTTGACGCCCTTGGCCTGCTGCACGACGTGCGCGGCCTCGTGGGCGGCGGTGTGCAGGTCGGGCGACTTGGCGAACGCGACGTGGCTGCCCGACGCGAACGCGCTGGCGCCCATGTCGTTGCACGCCTCGGCGGCGCCGCCGCCGACGTGGGCCTGGACGTGCGAGATGTCGTGCTTGCCGAACGACGCCTGGATCGCGTCGGCGTGCGGCATGCTGCTCGACGGCGACGCGATGCCGCGATCGGCCGCGGCGTGGACCTCGGCGGGCGAGCCACCGTCGCCGCCGTCGCGTTGCACCACCCGCCCCGCCGCCAGCATCTGGACCATCTTGTCCTGGCACCAGGACTGGTACGAGCCGCCGTCCTTGGACGCCGCCTCGGGCTTGGCCGCGAACGCGGTGTCGCCCATGTCGGGGGCACGCTCGGTCGTCGTCTCGTGGGCGGTGCGTTCCATGCTCATGCGGTGCTCCTGGGTCGGGTCGCGGACGTGGCTACCGCCCATAGTACGCGATCACCGGACCCGACCTTCCCCGCACGCTGGCGATCCCCGGCAGGACCCGGCCAGCGGTCGGACCACGCCACCGCCGATCCTCGATCAGGTTCTCGCGTCTTGGGTTGGGGCCCCGTCGGGGCATGCCCCGACGGGGAAGGGGCTTTGCGAAAGCCCCTTCCAGGGGTTCAGTGGCCGATGACCTTGCCCATGGCCTGGTACTCGGCGCGGGCGGCGCGCAGCAGGTGTCGCATCGTGATCGGCGCGCCCTCGTCGGCGGCCAGGAAGGCGGCGCGGACCACCGCGTTCTTGATGTAGCCGCCGGTCATCTCGAACCGCGTCGCGAGCGCCGCGAGGTCGAGGTCGGCGGCCTGCGCGGCCTGCGCCGGCAAGAGCGCGCGCCACAGCCGCTCGCGCTCGTCGGCCTCGGGCACCGGGAAGTCGACCCGCAGCGACAGCCGGCGGCGGAACGCCTCGTCGATCGCGGTCTCGTGGTTGGTCGTCAGCACGACCACGCCGGCGAACGACTCCAGCCGCTGCAGCAGGTAGTTCACCTCGAGGTTGGCGTGGCGATCGTTGCTCGACTGCACCTGCGTGCGCTTGGCGAACAGCGCGTCGGCCTCGTCGAACAGCAGCACCGCGTGGCCGGCCTCGGCGGCGTCGAACAGCTCGCCGAGGTTCTTCTCGGTCTCGCCGATCCACTTGCTCACCACCTTGGCCAGATCGATCTGGTACAGGTCGAGCGCGAGCTCGCTCGCGATCAGCGCCGCCACCATCGTCTTGCCGGTGCCGGGCGGCCCCGAGAACAGCGCCGACAGGCCGAGCCCCTTGGCCACCTTGCGGGCGAAGCCCCACTCGTGGAGCACCTTGCGCCGGTGCTTGATGCGCGCGATGAACTCGCGGATCTCGCGCAGCACGTCGTCGGGGAGCACCAGATCGTCCCAGGTCTGCTTCCAGCCGATGCGGGTGCCGAGCGTCGCCAGCTTGGCGTCGAGCACGCCGCGCAGCCCCTCGTGCAGGTCCGCGGGCGCCAGCACGCCGGCGCGCCCGCCGGTCGCGCGCGCGGCGGCGCGGGCCTGCGCGGCGCTGGCGGCCTGGGTGATCAGCCCCGGCGTCACCGCGTAGCGCTCGGCGGCCCAGCGCGCGAGCAGCGACGGCGCGCTGCCGAGCGCGCGCCGCCACAGCGCCTCCCGCGCCGGCTCGTCGGGCACGCCCAGCTCCAGCACGACCGCGCCGCGCGCGAAACGGGGCCGCGGCCCGGTGAGGCGGCCGGCCGTGGCTGCGATCGGCCCCGGGAACCACGGGAACAGCTCGGCGTCGAGCTCGAGCCCATCGTCGCGCGGCTCGACGCCGTCGAGGACGATCAGCGCGTTCCACAGCACCGCCTCGCGGACCAGCATCGGGCCGAGCGCGCGCAGCGCCTCGGGGTCGCGCGGCAGCGCGGCGGCCCGCACCCGCAGCGTCGCCATGCCGGCCTGCGCCGCGGCGGTCGCCAGCAGCGTCTTGCGGCCGGCGCCGTCGGGCCCGGTGATCAGCACGACGGGGTGCTCGCCGCCGCGCCGGCACACCGCGAGGGCCGCGGTCAGGAGCCCGACCACCTCGCCGTGGGCGGCGGGCAGCACCAGCGCGTCGACGGGCTGCGGCACGAACAGCTCGGCGACGCGGGCCAGCGGCCGATCGATCGCGTCCTTGCCGTGGAGCAGCTCGACGACGCGCTCGGCGACCCGCACCTGCCGCAGCAGGTACGCGGCGTCGCGCAGCGGCTGCACCCGCACCAGCCCGAGCTTCACCAGCGTGCCGTCGAGGCCGAGCTCGTCGGGGAGCCGCGCGCGGTCGGCCGCCCCGTAGACGACCTCCTCGATCAGCGCGACGTCGGGCACCGATCGGGCGGCCTCGCCCATGATCGCCCGCGCCTGGCTCAGGAGCTCGACGTCGACCTCGACGCCGACCAGCAGGATGAGCACGCGCACCTCGGTCGGCGACAGCGCGAGCTCGCCGCGCAGGCGCTCGAGCGGGACGGCGGCCCGGGGCGACGCGGCCGCGCGCGCGGCGCTGGCCGCCTCGAGAGTGGCCACCAGCGCGTCCGGATCCTCGTCGAGCGGCTGGCCGAGCCGGCGGGCCGCCGCCGCGCGCAACCCCACCTGCACGATGGCGAGCTGGTCGCGGAGGTGCTCGCCCGCGTGCGCGTAGGGCGCGGCAGCCACGTCCGGACCCTATGCAATCGGATCGAGTGGGTCAATCCGGCGGCCGGTCCGCCGCGCAGACCATGGCGGCGAACCGAGCGCGTCCCTCACGCAGCACTCCGGTGTCTGACTGGGGCGGGCGAGCGACGAGCTCCGAAAGGCGAGCTGGCGTTTCGAGTTGGTGCCCCACGTCTTGTGGGGGAGGGTCTCGGCGAAAGCCCCACCAAGGTCTCAGAACGTGAAGATCTGATCGGCCTTCGGCATCGACGGCGCCTTGGGCGCCGGCTGCTCGGCCTTCTTGATGATTGGCGGCGGCGGCTCGACGGCGAAGCGCGCGGCGGCCGAGGTCATCGGCGCCGGGCGCGGCGCGGGCGCCGGACGGGCGGGCGCCGCCGCCGGACGCATCGGCGCAGGCTGTGGCCGGGCCGCCTGGGGCGCCGGGGCCGGGCGCGCCGGGCGCTCGGTCTGAGCCAGACCCGCCGTCGACGCCGAGACCACGCCGCTGTCCTCACCGAGGAAGTCCCCGACGCGAGTCTCGACGAACTGGCTCATCGAGATCCCGCTGGTCTCGCAGAACGCTTTCAGGCGCTCGTAGGTCGTGCGGCTAACGCTGATGCTGCGCCGGGTCTGCTTCTTCGCCATGATTGATTCCTTACGCTACCAGTAGGGTACCGTCAAGGACGAGCTACTATAGGTAGGTACCCGCCCTGAAACGAGGTTTACCGCATCGGTCTGACATCGAAGCGATCAATCCGATCACACCGGGAACCCCCACACACCCACACCGCCACCCCGCCACCCCCGCCCCGGCGGCCCGGCTGCAGCCCCGGCCCCCGATTCCCGGCCCCCGATTCCCGGCTCCGGCCCCCGATTCCCGGCTCCGGCTCCCGGCTCCGGATCCGATTCCGGATCCGATTCCGGATCCGATTCCGGTTCCGGTTCCGGCTCCGATTCCGGCTCCGATTTCCGGCTCCGGCTCCGATTCCGGCTCCGATTCCGGTTCCGATTCGGTTCCGATTCCGGTTCCGGTCGCGGCCGCGGTCACGGCCACGGTCACGGCCGCGGTCGCGGCCACGGTCACGGCCACGGTCGCGGTCGCGGTCGCGGCCGCGGTCACGGCCACGGTCACGGCCACGGTCGCGGCCACGGTCGCGGCCACGGTCACGGCCACGGTCGCGGCCACGGTCGCGGCCACGGTCACGGTCACGGCCACGGTCGTGGCCGCGGCCGCTCGCCCCGGCGGACTACTTGATCGACGGAGTCAGCCGGATCGCGTTGGCCGCGTCGATCATCGAGTTGTAGGCCTTCACCGCCTCCTCGTGATCACGGCCGATCGCCGCCGGCTTGGCCTTGGGGTCGGCGATCGTCTTGCCCAGTTCGGTGACGGCGTCCTTGAACCAGCCGGCGCGGGTCACGAACTGCGTGTAGCCGCCCTGGTACAGCACGTCGTAGACCTTGGCGTTGCCGCGGTGGCTCTCGGCGAGCTGGTTGGTCGCGTCGACGCTCGCGACGAACGCGTCGAGCTTGGCGGTGATCGCGGCGGCGTCGATCGGCGTGGCCGCCAGCGCCGCGTCGAGCGTGCGCACCAGCTGCTTGCCGTCGATCAGCACCTGCTCGTAGTGGAAGCGCAGCTTCTTGCCGTACTTCTTGGCGGTCGCCGCGTGCTGCGCCAGCTCGCGGTCGTCGTTGTACTGGACGACGAAGGCGCGCACCTGCTCCTCGGCCGCGACGTACTGGGTCCACAGCTCGACCAGCTGCGCGTGCAGCGCCTGGCCGCGCTTGCAGTCGTCGTCCTTCCACTGCCGCTTGTAGTAGTACTCGCTGGCGTCGAAGGTCGGCTGCCACAGCGCCTGCAGCGTCGTCACCATCGTCACCGCCGCCGCGTCGACCGGCAGCTTGGGCCCCTTCTTGAGCGCCTTCAGGTAGCCGGGGAACGTCGTCGACTTCGCGGTGTCGCCGATCGCGCTCGGGCCGCGGGCCTTGGTCGACTTGCAGTCGGGGCCCTTGGCCAGGTCGACCCAGCCGGCGTAGTCGTCGCGCTGCTTGTACACGTACGACGACCACTGGTTGAGGATGTCGACGTAGACGTTGATCTTGGCCTGCTTGGCGTCGGGCTTGGCCTGTGCGGGGGCCGCGGCGCCGAGCGCGACCGCGAGGGCGGCGGCGAGGGCGAGGGCGAGGCGAGGCAACGCGGGGTGCTTCATGCGGCGATCATCGATCGCCGCCGCGCCGGGTCCAGCGGCGACGCCGGCAAACCTCTGCCGATCGCCGCCCCCGAAACTCGTGCTGGCCAACCCGCTCGACATGCCCTAGGATCTTCCTTGCGACCATGTCGCCGAGAACACCGGGCATCGCCAGACGGCGACTGCGCTGGGTGGGCTTCGAAACGGGCCGTAGCGCCCATCACGAAGGCCCGGCCAACGGGAGCCGCTTGCCTGCGGGCCGTCCGCCGGGCTCTGGCCTATGCCAGGGGAGGAACGCGAGACATGCCGAGTACCAAACGTCGCTCTGAGGAGGGCCGGCCGTAGCGGGCCGATCCCTTCGTATGCAAGAGCAAGCGGGTCCGCTGCCGGATCCGTGAGGCACTAGCTACACGGGCTCGCTTCGGCGGGCCCGTGGTCTTTTCAGGGGGCTCGTCGCCGAGCCCAGGTGGAGGCAGGTGGCTCACCGCGCCGCATGAACCGCGACGGCCCGTCGGGGACGTCGGGCGAAGCCGGGATCGAGCCGCCCCCCCGCGACGCGAGACAGTGGCGCCCCTCCCCGGGGCGTCGCCGCGCCGCTCGACAGCGCCGCCGCCCGGGGTTAGACACCCGGGCCATGACCACGCAGCCGACCACCGCGCTCGACACGTTCCCCAACCCGCGGCCGGGGCGCGACTACCTGATCCACTTCGAGTGCCCCGAGTTCACGTGCCTGTGCCCGATCACCGGCCAGCCCGACTTCGCGACGATCACGATCGCGTACACGCCGGCCGAGCTGTGCGTCGAGCTGAAGTCGCTCAAGCTCTACCTGTGGAGCTTCCGCGACCAGGGCGCGTTCCACGAGGCGGTCACCAACCAGATCTGCGACCACCTGGTGGCGACGATCGCGCCGCGCGCGATCACCGTGACGGCGAAGTTCTGGGTCCGCGGCGGCATCACCACGACGGTGACCGTCACCGCGCCGTGATCACGGCACGAGCAGCGTGAAGAAGCCGATGCCGTCGGCGTTGGCCTTGATCAGGCCGAGCGACAGCTGCGCGGTCCGCCGCGCCATCACCGGCCCGCGCTCGGCGACCTTGCCCAGCGCCACCGTCGCCGCGGCCCGGCCGGCGTCGGTGCGGGCCAGCATCACGAACGCCGCGGCCGCCGCCAGCCGGCGCATCGCGTGGCCCTCGGCGTGGGTCAGCAGGTTGGCCAGCTGCTCGGGCGAGTTCACCGCGGCGTAGGCCGCGCCCAGCGACGCCACCAGCGCCACCCGCACGTCGTGCGAGGGATCGTCGAGCAGCGGGGTCAGGAGCTTCACCGCCAGCGGCGCGTCGCGCTCGACCAGGCCGATCGCCGCCGCCGCCGCCTGCGCCCGCTCGCGCTCGGCGCGCGCCACCAGCGCCCGGCCCAGCCGCGCGGCCACCGCGTCCTTGGGCGCCACCCGCGCCAGCGTCGTCAGCGCCAGCTGGCGCAGCTCGGGATCGGGGTCGCGCACCGCCAGCGCCAGCGCGCGATCGAGATCGGCGGCCTCGAGCTTGTCCTGGCCGCCGCCCAGGCGATCGAGCACCGCGCGGCGCACCTGCGGGTCGGCGTCGGCCAGCGCCGACGCCACCGTCGCCGCGGCCCGGGTGCCGGTGGCGAGCGCGGTGTCGACCGCCTCGACCCGCACCAGCGGCGACGCGTCGGCGATCGCGTGCTCGACCAGATCGGTCACGCCGATCGCGCGGCCGGTGCGCAACAGCAACAGCTTCTCCGACTCGTCGGCGGTGGCGAAGGCCTTGGTCAGCGCCGCGCCCGCGCCCTTGGGCGCGTCGGCGGCCATCGCCGCGATCGCCCGGATCGCCACGGCGCGCACGTCGCGATCGCCGTCGGCCACCAGCGTCACCAGGCCGTCGCCGACGCCCGCCGAGATCTTGCCGCCGCGCGCCACCGCCTGCGCCAGCACCCGGGCCGCCTCGACGCGGATCGACGCGTCGGGATCGCGCAGCAGCCGCGACGCCGCGGCGACGCCGCTGGTGCCGGCCTGGGGGCCGTCGGCGGCGCACGCGATGACCATGCGCCGGACCTCGGCCGACGGATCGTCGGCGACCTTGAGCAGCTGGCGCCGCGCCTCGGCGTTGCCGTTGGCCGCCGCCGCGCACAGCCCGGCGGTGCCGATCGGGTGCAGCGCCGCGTCCTCGGGCGTGCGCGCCGACGCCACTAGGTAGTTCATCACCGGGCCGGGCTGGCGCCGCGCCATCTCGGCGAACACCGTCGCGGCCTCGCGCCGGGCCTTGCCCTTGCGCTTCCACAGCTGGGCGATGCCGTCGACGGCGACGTTGACCGACGCGCCGACCGCGGCGCTGTTGGCCAGCCCGCGGCACGCGCCGACGGCGACCTCGATGCGGTCCATCTTGACCAGCTTGATCAGCGCCTCCTGGGCCGGCCGCCCGAGGAAGCCCGAGGCCTCGGCCGCCGCCGCGCGCACCTCGAACGCCTCGTCCTTGAGCAGGCGATCGAGCGCCGGCGCCGCCGCCGCGACGTGGGCGCGCGCCAGCTCGCCCCACGCCAGCGTCACCGCGACCCGCATCGTCCGGCTCAGCCGCTCGCCGGCCAGCCGCTGGATCTCGGGCGCGGCCTCGGCCGGCGCCGCTCGCGCGTACAGCGGCAGCACCGCCGCCCGCACCACCTCGGCCCGCGCCGACAGCGCGGCCTGGGCGGCCGGCGCCAGCGTCGGCGCGCCGCCGGTGCCGATGTCGAACTCGTCGGCCACCAGCTTGATCGCGAACACCCGCGCCTCGGTCGGCGCCCGCTCGTCGCTCCACACCTTCGACACCGCCAGCGCCGCCGCCGCCGCCGCCGCCCGCTCGCCGCGGATCGCCCGACGCAGCTCGACCTTGGCCCGCTCGCGCAGCCCGGCGCTGGCGTCGGGATCGGCCAGGATCGCCGCGGCGTCGTCGACCGCCGGCTCGACGTCGTCGGCGACCGCGCCGGCGACCTCGACCAGCAGCTCGCGGCGCGCCGCCGGCTCCGGATCCTTGGCCAGCGCGGCGTCGATCAGCCCGCGCGCGGTGGCTGGCGCCAGCCGCCGCACCGCGGTGATCGCGATCCGCCGCTGCTCGGGATCGGTCGACGACAGCGCCCGCACCAGCGTGTCGCGGTAGGCGCCGTCCTGGCGCCCGGCCGCCGCGCCGGCGACGGTGATCGCGGCCTGGCGCAGCGCCGGCGACGGCTTGGCCAGCGCGGCCTCGACGACGCGGACCTCGCCGTCGGCGCCGCGGGCGATCGGCGCGACCATCGCCAGCAGCTCGGCCAGCTCGTCGTCGCTGGCGGCGGTGGCGGCCACCGCCTCGAGCTTGGCGGCGTCGCCGGTCTGCGCGTACGCGACCAGCGCGCCCAGCCGCGGCTCGAGCACCGCGTCGATCGCCGCGCCCCAGCCGCCGAGGCTGGTGACGACGTCGCGATCGCGCAGCCGGCCCCACGCCTTGGGCGCGACCATCGCGCGCGACAGCCCGGGATCGGCCACCACGTCGCCGAAACCCGGCGAGCTGGGCAGCCAGTCGAACGCGGCCAGCCCCGGCCGTCCGGCGCGGACCACGACGCGATCGCCGCCGGCGCGCCGCTCGACGTCGAGGTAGGCGTGGCCGCGCTGCGCCGACCACAGCGCCACCAGCAGCACGAGCGGCGCCGCGGCGGCGGCGATGCCGACGTTGCGGACGAAGCGCTTCGACCGCGCCACCACCGCGCGCTCGCCGGCGGTGGTCGCGACGATGCCCTCGCGCTGCACCGCCCACAGCTCGGCTAGCCGCAGCCGCTCGCCCAGCTCGGCGCGGCGACCGAGCAGCTCCTGGCCGCGGCGCGCGCGGGCGCGCTCGATCGCGGTGACCTCGCGGGCCGGCGCCACCAGCACTTCGTGGGCCAGCTGCCAGCCGTCGCCGGCGCGGACGGCGGCGCCGTGCTCGGCCAGCGTCGCCAGCACCGGCTCGACCGCGCCGACCGCGACCGCCAGCCGCTCGGCGATCGCCGCGGCGGTGACCGCGGCGTCGGCCAGCTCGCCCAGCGTGCGCAGCCCGACGCGCTCGTCGCCGCGGGCCCGGGCCAGCTGCGCCAGCCACGCCCGCCACAGCTCGTCGACGCCGCCCAGCTTGCGCAGCGCCACCGGCGAGCTCACGCGCTGGTCGCGCAGCGCGCACGCCACCAGCTGCAGCGCCGCCGGCAGCACGCCGGCCTCGCCGTGCAGCGCCGCGGCGACCGCCTCGGCCAGCCCCGGCTCGCACGCCACGCCGGCCTCGGCCAGCACCCGGCCCAGCACGTCGGCGGCCTGCGGCGCCGACCACCGGCCCAGCTCGAACCGCGCCGTCGGCGGGAACAGCGAGCCGGTCCGGCGCTCGAGGGCGCCCAGCCGGTGCACCCGCTCGCTGGCGCACGCGAAGACGAAGCGGGCCCGGCCGCCCGAGCGGCCGACCACGCGGGCGTAGACCTCGTTGAGCTCGCCGACCACCGCGTCGCCGCCGGCGCCGATCATCAGATCGGCGTCGTCGAGGACGAACACCGCGAGCTGGCCCGGCGCCAGGTTCGACACCACCCGCGCCAGGAACGCCGACGCCGCCTCGCCGGGCGTGGCCCGGGCGCCGCCGGCCGCCATGCCGCGGGCCAGCGCCTCGGCCGGCGCCGCCAGATCGTCGGCCACCACCACCGTCACCCCCTGGTCGCGCAGCTCGGGGATGACGCCGGCGTGCAAGAGCGAGGTCTTGCCCGCCCCGCGCTCGCCGTACAGCAGCCCGGCGCGGAAGCTGTCCTGCAGGATCGCCCGCACCAGCTCGTCGCGCTCGTTGTCGCGCCCGGTCAGCGCGCCGCGATCGCCCTCGTCGTAGGGGGCGATGCCACGCAGGGGAGCCGCAGACGCCGGAGCCACGGGCGGCACTATATACCGGTCGCGGTCGCGCATCGCCCGCGCGGCCGCGCGAAGGCACCAGCGCGGTCGGGCTGGTACACTGCGCGGCGATGAGCTCATCGCCCGGCCAGCGCGCCCTGGTCTTCGTCGGCGTCGGCGCCGCGCTCGCGGCGGCGGTCGCCGGTCACGCCGCGGCCGGCGGGCGCGATCGCGCCACCATGATCAGCATCAAGCGACCGACCACGGTCGATCCCGCCTACGGCGGCGAGGGCTACGGCGCGGTGGCGCCGCCGGCCACCAGCGCCTACGTCACCCACGAGCGCACGATCGACGTCGGCGCCGACGGCGTCGTCAAGTTCCCCGGCGTCGCGGCGCTGCTCGACGCCGCCACCGTCGAGTTCCGCAGCGCCACCGACCCGACCGGGACCCGCGTCGTCGAGCAGCGCCTGGTCAACGACGTCATCAACCCCGAGGCGCTGCTGTTCCGCCAGCTCGGCAAGCCGGTCGTCATCACGCTGGCCAGCGGCGAGCTGGCCGGCACGCTGCGGGCGCTGTCGGCCGACGCGCTGGTGATCGACAGCGACGACCACGCCGCGCACATCGTGCCGCGCGGGCCGCAGCTGCTCGGCATCAAGCTGCCGACCGCGTCGGTCGATCAGGAGCCGACGCTCGAGTGGCGCATCACCACCGCCAAGCCCGGCCGCCACGACGTCGTCGTCAGCTACCGCACCGACGGGCTGGCCTGGCAGCCCGACTACTCGGCGGTGCTCGGCGAGGACGGCTCCGTCGACCTGTCGGCGTGGGCGACGATCAGCAACGACACCGGCTCGGACTTCACCGACGCCGATCTGACGCTGACCGCCGGCGGCGGCGACGGGGTCTTCGCGACGCTGGGGCTGGCCCCGGGCCGGCCCAGCCGGACCAAGCCGCAGGAGTGGAAGATCGCCGGCAAGATCGCGCTGCGCGCCGGCCAGACCGTGCAGGTCGAGCTGGCGCCCAAGAAGGTCGGCGCCAAGGCCAAGCAGACCCAGGTCTTCGAGGCGCTGGCCGAGGGCGCGGGCGCCGACAACGCCCAGGCCACCTCCGACTGCGACGCCTACGAGCCGCTCAACCCGCGCACCGGCCAGTACCTCGAGATCGAGGCCGGCGCGCCGCTGCCCAGCGGCCGGGTGCGGCTGCTGCGCCGGGTCGGCAAGGAGCTGACGGTGGTCGGCACCGACGAGCTGCGCGCCAACGCGTCGACCGGCGTGGTCCGGATCGCGCTGTCGGGCGCCGACGTCACGGTCTCGGGCGAGCGCAACCGCGCGCAGTGCCAACTCGAGCCGTCGGGCCGGGCGCTGCGCGAGGACGTCGAGCTGACCGTCACCAACGACGGCGCCGCGGCCGCCGACGTCGTCGTCCGCGAGGCGATGTACCGCTGGCACACCTGGAAGCTGACCCGCGAGAGCGTCAAGGGGACCCGCGCCGACGATCGCGTCCAGGAGTGGCGGGTGCGGCTGGGCAAGGGCGAGTCCAAGACCATCTCCTACTCCGTGCAATACAGCTGGTGATCGTGCGCCGCGTGATCGTGACCGGCGCGGCGTTGCTCGTCGCGGCCGGCTGCCTCGGCCGCCGCGGCGCGGCGCGCGACGACCTCGACGTCGACGCGCGGATCACGCTGTACCGCACCGGCGCGCTGGTCGAGGAGCGGCTGGCGATCCCGGTCGACGCCAGCGGCCGCGGCGCGGTGCCGTTCGCGCCGCTCGGCCTCGCGCCCGACTCGCTCGAGGTCACCGGCGAGGCCGCGGCGCTGACCAGCTGGAGCCACACCCACGCCGGCACCGGCGATCCGGTCGTCGTCCACCTCGGCGCGCCCGCCCCGGGCCGGCAGCTGGCGGTCGGCCCCGACGGCGCGATCGCGGTCGCGACCGCCACCGGCGTCGTCATCACCCACGCCGCCCACGTCGCCGCGCCGGCCGACGCGCTGGCGATCGCGGTGGCGCCGGGGCCGCGCGCGGTGGTCGTGCGCGCGCGCTACCGCACCGACGCGCTGGCCTGGCGCGCCAGCTACACGCTGATCGACGACGGCGATCGCCGCGGCCGGCTGATCGGCGCGCTGGCGCTCGACAACCGCACCGGCCGGCAGTGGGCCCACGCCGCGCTGACCCTGGCCGATCGCGACGTGCCCGATCAGCCGCCGGGCGCGCTGGCGCCCGAGCGGCGGCTCTTGCGGATCGGCCGCGCCAGCGCGATCGGCGCCGGCGTGCAGCGGATCGATCTCGGGTTGCCGGCGCGGCGACTGCCGCTGGCGCCGGTCTTGATGTTCGATCCGGTCGGCGGCGCGCTCGACAAGCCCGGGCAGCGCCCGATCGACGAGCCCGGCTACGGCGTCGGGCCGTGGCCGACCGAGGTCGCGGTCAGCGTCGCGCCCGACCTGGCGCGGCTGTCCGACGCGCCGCTGCCGGCGGGCCCGCTGCGGATGTTCCGCGTCGATCCATCCGGCGAGCTGGCGTGGCTCGGCGAGGGCCAGCTGGCGCCGCCGGCCGAGGGCGCGCAGCGCACGCCGGCGATCGCGGTCGGCCGCTCGACCGACGTCACCGGCCGCCGCGAGCGGACGATGATCGACGTCGACTACGATCGCGAGCGGCTGGTCGAGGAGTTCCGGCTGACCTTCGACAACCGCGGCGATCGCGCGGTGGCGCTGGTGGCCCGCGAGCACCTCTACCGCGGCGAGTGCTGGCAGCTGGTCTACTTCTCGACGCCCGACGTCGTGAAGGCCGGCGCGCAGCAGGTCAATTTCGGCATCACCGTCCCCGCCCGCGGCCGCGCGACGATCGGCTACCGCGTGGCCTACGCCTGGAGCAAGTCGCAGTGCAGCGATTGAGCGTGCGCGGCCTGACCGTGCAGTACGGCCGCCGGGTGGCGGTCGACGATCTGTCCCTCGACGTCGACGCCGGCGCGATGGTCGCGCTGCTCGGCCCCAACGGCGCCGGCAAGAGCACCGCGCTCCTGGCCATCGCCGGCGGGCTGCGCCCGAGCAAGGGCACGATCGCGATCGCCGGCGTCGATCTCGCCGCCGATCCGCTGGCGGCCAAGCGCAAGCTCGGCCTCGCCGATCAGCCGCCGTCGCTGTACGAGTACTTCACCGTCGCCGAGCACGTCGAGATGGTCGCGACCGTGCGCGGCGCCAGCGACCGCGCCGCCGAGCGCGCGCTGCTCGATCAGCTGGGCCTGGCGGCGGTGGCCGATCGGCCGTGCCGCGAGCTGTCGTTCGGCATGCGCCAGCGGGTCGGGCTGGCGGCGGCGCTGGTCGCCGAGCCGGCGGTGATCCTGCTCGACGAGACGCTCAACGGCCTCGACCCCCACGCCGCGCGCCGGGCCCGGACCGCGCTGGCCGCCGCCGCCGCGCGCGGCGCCGCGATCGTCATGTCGACCCACCTGCTCGACGTCGCCGAGCGCATGGCCACCCGGGTCGTGATCATGGATCAGGGCCGGATCGTCACCGACCTCGCCGGCGACGCGCTGGCGGCGCGGGTCGCGCAGGGCGCGGGCGCGCTCGAAGAGCTCTACGTCGGCGTCGTCGCCGATCGCGGCGTCGCGTGATCGACGGCGCGACGCTCCTGGGCTGGGCCGACAGCGACGAGCGCCGCCGGCGCGGCGGCCGCCCCGCGACCACGCTGCTCGCGGCGATCGCCGCCGGGCTGGCGCTGGCCGCGGTCGCGGTGGCCAAGGGCGGCTGGCTCGACGGCGCGCGGCCGGTGCCGTCGCCCGGCTTCCTGATCGCGGTCGCGCTGGTCGCGATGGTGCCGACGATGATGATGGCGCCGCACCGGATGTTCTGGCGCGCCGACGCGGCGATGGTCGCGCGGCTGCCGATCCCGGGCGCGGCGCTGTGGCAGGTGGCGTTGGTGCGCGCGCGGCGCGGCGCGCTGCTCGGCGTCGTGATCGCCGCGCCGGTCGCGGCGCTGACGCTGGCGGCCGATCCCGCCACCGGCGGACGGTTCGCGGCGATCGTCGGCGCGCTGGCGCTGGTCGCCGCGGCGCTGATGCCGGCGGTGTGCGTCGGCGCCGCCCACGCCGTGGCCTCGGGCCAGGCCGACGCCGCCAGCCGCGCGCTGGCCGGCGACTACGCGGTCGCGACGACGACGCTGCTCGGCGCGCTGCCGGGCGCGACCGTCGCCGGCGCGGTGATCGCCACCGCGATGACCGGCGGCTGGGTGCGCGACGGCATCGATCCGCGCGGCCCGGCGATCGCGATCGGCCTGGCGGTGGTCGCCCTGCTCGCCGCGGTGATCGCCGGCCGCGCCGCGCCGCAGGTGATGCCGCGGGCGATGCGCGAGGTCGCGGCGCTCGACCGTCAGATCCTCGCGCACCTCGAGATCCACCGCGCGACCGGCCTCGAGCGCGCGGTCGCGGCGCGGCTCGGCGGCGGCGCCGGGCTGGTCTTCGATCGGATGGCGCGGCTGATGCGCCGGCGCTACCCGCTGTTCGCGCTGGGCGGCGCGCTCGCCGGGATCGCGCTGGTCGCGATCGGGCTGGGCCGCCCGGCCGACGCCGATCGCTGGCTGGCCGCGGCGCTGGCCGGCGCCGGCGCGATCGCGGTGCTGCTGGCGCGGGCCACCGCGCAGCCGGCGATCGAGCTGCCGCGGGCGTCGGCGACGTTGCCGATCGCGCCGGCCGCCGTGACGACGGCGCGCCGCGCGCTGGTCGGGCTGTGGCTGGCGTGGTGGATCGCGGCGCCGCTGGTCGTGGCGATCGTCGCCAGCCCGACGCCGGCGCGCACCGCGCTGTGGCTGCTCGGCGGCGGCGCGGCGGGCGCGGCGGTGGTCGCGCTGCGCCGGCGCTGAGCCTCAGCCCACGCTGGCGCGCGCGAAGACGTGCAGCGAGCGGGCGCAGGCGTCGCCGTCGCGGCCGGCCTGGCGCAGATCGAACAGCCCGATGACCTCGGTGCGGTGGCCGGGATCGACGTTGGCGATGAACCGCGTCACCGACGACACGATGAAGTACAGGCCGAGGCCCGCGCCGCCCGCCTCGCTGGTGCCGCGCGGGCGGCCGCGCTCGGCGCGCGCGCGCTGCAGGTGATCGACGATCGCGCCCTTCACCAGCGCGCCGAAGCGATCCTCGACCGACACCGCGAAGTGCCGGCCGTCCGAGGCCCAGCGCAGCCGCGCCGGCGCCGCGACCCGCTCGAGCACGTCGGCCGGCAGCTGCGGCGCCTCGCCGCGCGCCGCCGCCGGCGCGTCGTACATCGCGTTCATCAGCAACTCGTCGACGACGCTCTCGACCCGCGCCACCATCGGCCGGCGGGCCCCGGCGTCGCGCGCCGACGCGGTCACCGCGATCAGCGCGGCCCGCTTCTCCTCGTAGCTGGCGATCTCGAGGTCGCTCACGCGCACGCCCCACGCCAGGTACTTCTCGAGGCCGAAGATGTCGCCCGAGGCCAGCTTGCCCGAGGTGACCACCAGCTCGGCGTCGTCGGGCTCGTCGTCGCCGGTGATCACGTGGTTGCAGCCGTCGGCGCGCAGGCCGTCGACCGCGCCGTCGTCGCCGAGCGACACGCCGACGACGATCATCGCCCGGCCCGAGGCCAGCGCCGCCCGCGCCGGCGCCGCCAGCGCGTCGTGGGTCGGGCCGTCGATCACCACCAGCGTCGCGTCGGCGCCGACCCCGCCGACGTCGTCGACGAACTCGACCGCCGCCCCCGCCGCGTGCAGCGATCGCCGCAGCGCCCTCCGGAGCGCCACGCTGCGAGTGACGCACACGGCACGGACGACACCGGACATCGTGCCAGAGAATACCGGGCCGGCGACGAGGAGGTCAAATCCGACGACGCCTCATGCGCCGGGCCGGGTATGGCATCCACACCTACCTGGCGACCGATCGATCAGCGCGCCGGGTTTGCGCACCAGCCCGCCAGCCCTGTTACGATTATTTCGATGGCCGAGCCACCGCCGGACCGCCCGCAGCGCCCTCCGCCGCTGCCGGCGTTGCCCAGCCTCCCGACGCTCCCGCGTCGCGACGCGCCGGCGCCGAGCAAGGCCGCGGCCCCGCCGCCGCCGCCGCCACCGCCACCACCGGTGGTGACTGCCGCGCCGCCGCCGCCACCGCCGCCGCCGCCGCGCGCGCCCGCGCACGACGACGAGGCCACCGGCGATCACACCCGGCGGGTCGACGGCGCCGGCTCGGCGGCGATGGTCGACGCGATCGTCGAGGTGCTCGCGACCGAGGCCGAGGCGCTGCTCACCGCGAAGGTGCCGGGCGGCGACGATCGCCTCGCCGATCTCAACGTGCGCCAGGCGATGCTGAGCGCCGACGTGCTGGCCGACAGCGTCGACGCCGCGCGCTACCTCGAGCTCGCCGATCGCCACCCGCTGACCGCGCGGCTGATGCTGGGTCACGGCATCGCCGCCGGCGACGTCGCGCTGGTGCGCGCGGCCGCCGCGTCGATCGATCGCATCGCCGATCCCCGCGATCGCGCGCGGGTGCGCCGCGATCTCGGCGAGGCGCTGATCTACGCGCTGGGCGCCCCCGACGCCGCGCTGGCGTTGCTGGCGCCGCTGGCCACCGACGGCGCCGAGCCCGACACCGTCGCCGAGCTGCGCGATCTGGTGGCGCTGGCGCGGCTCGCCGGCGGCAAGTGGCGCGAGCTGGCCGACGCCGCGCTCGCCGCCGCCTCCGCGCCCGGCGCGCGCCCCGAGGAGCTGGCCGAGGCCCAGGCGCTGCTGCTCGATCGCGTCGGCCAGGCCAGCCGCGCCGTCGAGCTCACCCCCGCGGTGCTGGCCGCCGAGCTGGGCCGCCCCGACGCGGTCCACGTGCTGCGCGCGATCGATCTCGCCCTCGAGGCCCACGCCCGCACGCCGGGCGCGCGGCCGGCCGATCGGGTCGCGCTCCTCGAGAAGCGCCACGCGCTGCTCGCCGCCGATCCCGGCGCGCCGCGCGCCGCCGCCGCCGCGCGCTACCAGCTCGCCGAGGCCCACCGCGGCAGCGGCGATCTCGCCGGCGCGCTGGCCGGCTACCGCGCGATCGCGCCCGAGGCCGACTTCGGCGCGATCCTCGCCCGCACCTCGGCGGCGACGGTCGCGGTGCTCGCCGGCCGCTGGTCCGACGCCGTCAGCGAGCTGCACACGCTGACCACCGCGTCGGGCGTCGGCGTCGCCGCCGCCGCCCACGCGTGGCGCGCCTACGAGCTGGCCGCGGCCCACGGGCTGCCGGCCGGCGAGCTCGGCAACGCCGCGATGGCGCTGGCCCCGACCGCCAGCGGCGCCCGGCTGCTGGCGGCGACGCTGCTCGGCGGACCGCCCGAGCCGCTGATCGCCGCGCTGCTCGCCGCCAAGCAGCAGCGCCGCGCCGCGCTGGTGGTCGAGACCCGCGCCGGCGATCTGGCGCGGGCCGCCGACCTGATGCGCCTCGCCGCCGCCGATCGCGCCGGCAGCCGCGCCAGCGAGATCGATCACCAGCTGCGGATCGCCCGCCGCCGCCACGAGCGCGGCGATCTCGCCGAGCTGCACCGCGCCGCCGCCGCCGCCACCCGCGACGCCCGCGCGGCCTCGGCGCACCTGACCACGGCCGGCACGCTCGAGCTGGGCCGCGGCCGCTTCGTCGAGGCCGAGGAGACGTTCGTCACCGCCGCCAGCCAGGCCCCGACCGACCCCGCCGCCAAGGTGGCGCTGTCGGCGATCTACCGCAAGGGCGAGCGCTGGCGCGAGCTGGCGGTGGTGCTGGCCGAGCTCAGCAACCTGGTCGTCTCGACGACGGCGCGGGTCGGGCTGCTGCGCGAGCTGGGCGCGGTGCTGGCCGGCGAGCTGGGCGAGGTCGGCCGCGCCCGCGGCGTCCTCGAGGAGGCCCAGGCGCTGGCGCCCGACGATCTCGACACCACCTACGAGCTGGCGCGGCTGTACGAGCACGGCCGGCAGTGGGACAAGGCCGTCGAGCTGCGCGCGCGGATCGCCGAGCGCACCAAGGATCCGCGCCGCCAGGCCGAGCTGTACGTCGAGATCGGCAAGCTCGAGGAGGGCAAGCGCGGCGACGACGAGGCGGCGCTGGCCGCGTTCGAGCGCGCGGCGCGGCTCGACGAGCGCAGCCCCGAGCCGGTGCGGGCGCAGGCCGCGCTGCACCGCAAGCACCACCGCGACGATCGGCTGCTGGCGGCGCTGACCGCCGAGCTCGACCGCGGCGTCGAGCCGTCGCGGCGGTTGCTGGTGCAGCTCGAGGCCGGCCGGCTGTACGAGGCCGCGGGCGCGACCGCGCGCGCGGTCGCCGCCTACGCCGACGCCGCGACGATCGAGCCCAACCACGAGCAGGCGCTGGCCGGCGTCGAGCGGGCCGGCCGGGCCGGCGGCCACTGGCGCGAGGTCGCGGCGGTGTTCCGCCAGGCCGACAAGTCGCTGCCGCACCTGCGGGTGCTGGCCGAGGCGCTCGAGCACCTCGAGGCGTGGACCGAGCTGTCGCAGGTGCGCCAGGCCGAGCTCGATCAGGCGCCGGCGCCAGATCGCCCGCGGCTGGCCGCCGCGCTGGCGCGCATGGCCGAGGACAAGCTCGGCGACGTCGACACCGCGATCCGCTACCACGCGCTGGCGGTGCAGGCGCCCCACGCCACCGACAGCCACCGCGACCTGACCCGCCTGCTCGAGCGCGCCGAGCGCTGGGCCGAGCTGGCCACCGCGCTCGAGCGCGAGCTGGCGTCGACGCCGACCGGCGCCACCGAGGCGCAGATCGCGCTGCTCCTGCGCATCGGCGAGCTGCGCGAGGCGCGGCTGGGCAAGCCGGCCGAGGCGGCGCAGGCCTACGAGGGCGTGCTCGAGCGCAACCCGCACCACGTGCCGTCGCTCGAGGCGCTCGAGCGGCTCTACGAGCGCGCCGGCCGCGACAAGGATCTGCTGCGGGTGCTCGAGACCCGCGCCGAGTCGACGATCGACAAGCTCGAGCGCGCGCAGCTGTTCGTGCGCATCTCGGGCGTCAAGCAGGGCCGCGGCGACGTCGACGGCGCGATCGCCGCGTACACCGCCGCGTTCGTCGCCGACCCCGGCAACCGCGAGGTGTTCACCGCGCTCGAGAAGCTCTGCTACAAGCACGAGCGCTGGCCGGCGGCGATGAACCTGTACCAGTCGGCGATCGATCTGATCGAGGGCGGCCACTCGCGCGCCTACCGGCTGTCGGATCTCTACGCCCGCCGCGGCCAGGTCCAGCTGCAGTACCTGGGCGAGGCCGACGCCGCCGCCGCGTCGTACGCCAAGGTCGTCGAGATCGATCCCGACAACGACACCTCGGTGAAGTTCCTCGAGTCGATCTACTCGCAGAAGAACGACTGGTCGGGGCTGATCACCGTCTACGAGAAGCGCGCCGGGTTGATCCGCGACGACGAGCGCCGGCTCGAGGCGCTGCGCCGCGCCGCCCGGGTGGCGGCGGCCAAGATGCGCGACTTCGCCGAGGCCGCGCGCCTGTACCAGCAGGTCCTCGACGCCGACCCGTCCGACGCCGAGGCGCTCGACGCGCTCGAGCGCTGGTACGACCGCAACCAGGACTGGGGCAAGCTGGTCGAGGTGCTGCGCAAGCGGCTGGCCACCGCGCCGGCCGGCGACGCCGCCACCGCGATCCTGCGCCGGATCGCGCAGATCTCCGAGGAGGGCCTGCGCGACGAGGGCAAGGCCACCGAGCACTACCAGCGCATCCTCGAGATCGCGCCGGCCAACAAGGAGGCGCTCGAGGCGCTCGGCCGCATCTACGAGTCGACCGAGCAGTGGGCCGAGTTCGTCGAGATCACCCGCCGCCAGATCCGCGTCACCACCGACCGCAACCTCAAGGCCCTGCTGTACTTCAAGTGCGGCTCGGTGATGGAGGCCAAGTTCGGCAAGGAGGAGGACGCGATCCGCTACTACGACGCGGCGATCAAGACCTCGCCGTCGTGCCTGCCCGCGGTCCACGGCCTGCGCGACCTGTACCGCCGCCGCGAGGACTGGCCGCGGGTCATCCAGACCCTCGAGCTCGAGGTCAAGCTGTGGCAGGACGACAAGGAGCGGGCCGGGGTGTTCGCGCAGATCGGCCGCATCTACGAGCAGCGCCTCAACGAGGCCGGCCGCGCGATGCACTACTACGAGAGCGCGCTGGCGGTCGACCCCGAGTGCCTGCCGGCCAACCAGGCGCTGTTCGAGCACTTCTTCGACGCCAAGCAGTGGGCCAAGGCGCTGCCGCTGGCCCAGGCGCTCGCCGTCAAGGCGATGCGCGACGGCGACCCCAACACCCGCAGCGAGTTCTACCGCCGGCGCGGCGTCGTCCAGCGCGAGACCGGCGACGCCCGCGGCGCCGCCGAGAGTCTGATCGTCGCGCTCGAGATCAAGCCGACCCACCTCGAGGCGCTCGACGCGCTGATCGAGCTGCAGCGGGTGCGGCCCGACGCCTGGGACTTCGAGTCGGTCTACCGCGAGCTCGACAAGCTGTACAAGAAGCGCGACGACGCCGGCCCGCTCCTGGCCCGGGTCAAGGTGGCGCAGGCCACCGCGGTCGAGCGCGACGGCGACCTCGACAACGCGCAGGCGATCTACGCCGAGGCGGTGGCGCTGGCGCCCGACGACTTCGTCGTGCTGTCGGCGCGGATCACGCTCGACGTCAACATGCGGCGCTGGCGCGAGGCCACCGACGCGATCGCCGAGTTCGTCGGCCGCACGCCGCAGCCGCCGCTGGCCGCGCGGCTGGCGGCGCTGATGCTGCAGGCCGAGATCCACGCCGACGGCGAGATGGACTCGCACCGCGCGATCGCCGTGCTGCGCGAGGTGATCCGCCTCGACGCCAGCCACGAGCACGCCTACTACCTGACCGCGCAGGAGTACTTCGCGCTGGGCCGCTACGCCGACGCCAAGGCCGCGATCGATCGCGTCATCGAGCTGGCCGCGGCGCCCGGCTCGGCGATCGCGCCCGAGAGCCTGGCCCGCTACTACTACTACCGCGGCCGCATCACCGAGGTCGGCGGCGACGCCCGCGGCGCGACCTCGCAGTACCGCCGCGCCTGCGAGTACGACCCCGGCTACGCCCCGCCGGCGCTGGCGCTGGCCCGGCGCGCCGCCGACGGCGGCGACCGCAGCGCCGCCGAGACGCTCCTCATCGACGCGGCCCACGCGGCGATGGAGAAGGGCGGCCCGATCGCCGCGGTGCCGCTGCAGCGCGGGCTGGCGCGGATCCTCCTGGCCGCCGGCGAGCGCCCGGCCGCGATCGAGGCCTACCGCGGCATCCTCGGCGTCGACGACAGCGCCACCGATCGCGTCGCGCTGGCCGAGATCTACGCGATCGACGATCCCGGCAAGGCGGTGAGCGAGCTGCGCAAGGTGCTCGACCGCACGATCCACCACGCGCCGGTCTACCGGCTGCTGGCGCAGTACAACCTGCGGCTGGGCGAGATCCACCGCGCGATGCGCGCCCACGCGGTGATGGAGCAGCTGGGCTTCGCCGAGGACGCCGATCGCGCCGAGTCGGCGCGGGTGCGCAGCCAGCTGCCGTACATGCCGTCGCAGCGCCCGCTCGACGACGACCTGCGCGCGCGCCTGCTGGTCAACGGCGCCGCCCGCGACGTCTTCGGCGAGATCATGGCGTCGGCCCACGACGAGCTGGCCGCGCTGTACCCGGCGCCGTTCCTCGGCGAGAACCTCACGCCGGCGCAGCGCATCGACGACGCCAGCCTGCGGGTCGCGATCGCCGACGTCGCCCGGCTGACCGGCGTCGACGCCGACGTCTTCGTCGGCGAGCGGGTGCCGGGCCTGGTCGCGATGGTGGCGTCGCCGCGGCGGCTGGTCGTGATCGACCGGTCGCTGGTGACCGAGGCCGACGGCCCGCGCCGCTACCTGCTGGGCTGGGCGTTCGAGGCGCTGCGCGGCGGCTACGCGTTCCTCCACCACCTCGGCAAGAAGCAGCGCAGCGAGCTGGGCGCGTTCCTGAAGTCGCTGCTCTTGCCCGAGGCCGAGCGGCCCGGGCCGACCAACGACTTCGTCCGCTCGCTGCCCAAGCGCGCGCAGCGCGTGCTCGAGCGCCACTCGGGCGGCGGCCGCGATCTCGACGGCGACGCCTGGATCGACGCGATGCTGGCGATCGCCAAGCGCGGCGGCCTGGTCGCGTGCGACGACTTCGCGGCGGCGACGTGGATGATCGCGCGCATCTCCGGCGAGATGCTGCTGTCCCACGACGCCACCGTCGCGCTCGGCGCGGTGCTCGGCGGTGCCGACCTTGTGCGCTTCTATCTGTCCGACGACTACCAGCGCATACGCGAGAGCCTCGCAGCGCCGTCATGACGACGACGACTTGGCGGCTCCCCGCCTGGATCCGCCGCCAAGACTCGCGATATGATCACCACAAGCGGACGAGGCGATGTATTATGTGTAAGGCAGGGCACGTGCATTACACCCTTCCGGACGTAATGCCGCGCGAGATGGACATGACGGAGCAGAAATGAGCCAGAAGTTTCAGGCCTCGGTGCACCACCGCGACGACGTCAGCTACGTGAAGCTGGCCGGCGTCATCGACGAGGACAACGAGCTCACGTCGCTCACCGACAAGATCCCGGCGGGCACCGCCGTGATCGATCTCGGCGAGATCGAGCGCATCAACTCGTGCGGCGTGCGCGACTGGGTGAACTGGCTGACCAAGCTCGAGGGCCAGGCCACCAAGGCCGTCCTCGTCGAGTGCTCGCCGGCGATCGTCGCGCAGATCAACCTGGTGAACAACTTCACCGGCTCGGGCGTGGTGAAGAGCTTCTACGTCCCGTACTTCTGCCCCGACTGCGACGAGGAGAAGGTGCTCCTGGTCGACGCGTCGGACATGGGCCCGCCGCCGCACGAGCCGCCGACCTGCCGCTGCGACGAGTGCGATCTGGTGATGGACTTCGACGACATGGCGGACTCGTACTTCGCCTTCCTGTCGAACCAGAAGAAGATCGCCGAGCCCGACAAGATCAACGGCGTCATCAAGGAGTTCGCGGCCAGCGACGCCAACGACAAGAGCAAGGTGCGCTCGCGCGCGTCGTCGACCAGCCTCAGCGGCGCGTCGATCTCGTCGCTGCCGAGCGTGCCGTCGCTGCCGTCGATCTCGCGGCCGAGCGGCAGCCAGCCCAAGATCGCGCCCAAGTCGTCGAGCCGGCCGTCGATCGCGCCGGTCACCGGCACCACCCAGCCCGGCATGCGCCCGGTCGGCAGCTTCCAGGGCACCAACCCCGGCAGCCGCCCGAGCGGCATGTCGATCCCCGGCACCAACCCGGGCACCAACCCCGGCGCGCCGGCGTTCGGCGCCAGCATCGTCGGCGATCGGCCGGTGAGCCAGCCCAAGTCGTCGATGGTGATCTACGTGCTGGTCGGCGTGCTGATCGTCGCGATCGGCGTGCTGGCCGTCCTGCTGATGTCGTCGTAGCGGCGCGCGCGCCGCCGCAGCATCGCCGCGGCGAGCAGGCCGGCCGCGGCGGCCCCGATGCCGCCGCCCCCCGCGGCGCAGCCGCCGCGCTCGTCGGCGCCGACCGCGCTGCCCGCGTCCTCCGCGGCCGCACACGGCAGCGCCACCTGCACCGGGTCGCTGCGCAGCACGGTGGCCGTGCCCGGGATCCGCGCGGTGAACTCGATCGTGTGCAGGCCGATCGCGCTGACTCCGGTGATGCCGACGTCGTTGGGGCACGCGTGGAACACCAGGTCGACGCCGCGCCCCTGCCAGCTCGCGCCCGGCGGATAGGAGCTGCGCAAGCTGGCGCGCGGCGCCCAGGGGCCACCATCGACGATCGTCTCGTAGAGCAGCACGTCCCGCCACGGCTCGGCCTCCGGCGCCAGCGCGATCCGGACGTGGGCCCGGTCGGCCTGCGCGGTCACCCAGCACGAGCCGGCGGTGGTCGGCTGCGTGACCTCGCCGCGGGTGACCTGCTCGAGGACCGTCGCGCCGAGGCGAGTCGGCAGCGGCGCCGCGGCCGCCGCGGTGAACGTCGCGCGCAACGGCGGCGGGCAGGTGCCCGCGACGGTGGTGGCATCGACGAGCGCGTAGGCCGCGCCCGGATCGAGCGGCCCGCCGAGCGAGAGCTCGAGCGCGCCGCCGCCGCCGCCGCTCGCCGCGAGCGGGATCGCGGTGCTCGGCGCCGCCGCGGTCACGAGCTGCACCACGCCGGGGTCGGGCGCCGCGGGGCTCGGCCGCGGCTCCCACACCACCGCCGGCAGGTTGGCCGGCACCGTCGCGCCGTCGGCGGGCACCAGGTAGCCCGGGCGGCAGTCGTCGCCGCTGCACGCCGCCGCAGGCCGCGGCCGCGCCGCGAGCGCGAGCGTCGTCGCCAGCGCCACGACCTCGACCCATCCGCGCGTCCGCATCACCGCACTGTGCCACAGCCCACGAGCCCGCGCCGTGCGCCGGGCCACACCCGGTCAGGCGCCGCTGGCCTGCCGCGCGGCCAGCTGCGCGACCAGCTGGCCGCGATCGGTGTCGCCGGGCAAGAGCGTCACCTTGGCCGGGCTGGCCAGCAGGCGCTGCACCTCGAGCACCTCGAACATCGCCGACGCGATCACCCGGTCGCCGCCGATCTCGCGCAGCGCCGAGCCGACGATCTCCGGCCGGATGGCCGCCGCGCGCGCGAACTCGACCGCCGCGGTGCGGTCGGCGCTCGAGGTGATCACGCTGACCTGGTTGGCGCCGTCCTGGCGGATCGCCGAGGTCACCTGGCGCAGCCGGTTGACGACCTTCTCCTCGATCTGGTGGGTCATGCCGGCGTCGCGGAAGTGGACCTTGCGGATGTAGATCGAGCCGACCTTGAAGCCCCAGTCCTGCGACCGCGGCGACACCTCGGCGCGCACCGTCTGCGACAGCTCGTGGCGATCCTCGAGGAGCCGCGCCAGCTTCATGTTCGACAGGCAGCGCACGGTCGCGTTCGAGACGTTGGCGTGCAGCGAGCCGCGCGGGTCCTGGTTCTTGAACAGGTACGCGACCGGATCCGAGATGAACATCTCGTACCAGACGCCGATGCCCATCGGCGCGCCCTCCTCGGAGTTGACCGGCTGCGAGCGCAGGTAGGTCTGGTCGATGCGCAGGTCGAGGACGAACCGCTTGCCGAGCAGCGGCACCAGCAGCGCCTTGACGCCCATCTTGGGCCACAGCGAGGTCAGGCCCGGCTGGTCGTAGACCGCGGCGACCTTGCCGAACAGCGTGTAGACGTGGGCCTGGCGCTCGTGGACGACGATGTACAGGCCGAGCGTGCGCAGGATCGCCAGCACGATCGGCACGGCGACCCACCAGCCGATCATCGCCACCGCGGCCAGGAGCAGCACCGGGGCCGACATCACTTCACCTCCACGAACGCGCGGTCGGCCTTGTCGTACAGGCCGAGCTTGAGGTTGCGCAGGTAGGTGGTCAGCGCGTCGGGGCCCTGATCGCGCAGCCGCGCCAGCTGGTCGGCCAGCGCCTTGAGCGGCTCGACCTCGGCCTGGGCCCGCAGCGTCTCGATCTCGACGGCGCGCCGCGACTGGACGATGCGCTGGTCGGCGGCGGCCTGGGCCAGGCTGATGTCGCTCGACACCTGGTTGTGGGCGGTGTTGATCGCGGCCAGCGCGCTCTCGACGTCGGGCGGCGGCGAGATCTCGGTGATCAGCGACGCGTCGAGGTGGACGCCGTAGCGGGCCACCGACGACGCGCACTCGTGGTCCATCATGTCGTTGAGCGCGCGCAGGTTCTTGCGCAGGTCGTTGATCGAGATGCCGGAGATCGCCGACGCGCCGGTGCGGTCGGTGGCCAGCGCCAGATCGCGGCCCTCGGTGTCGTCGCCGACCACCGCGGCCCGCGGCGGCTGCTCGAAGTTGGCGATGCGCTCGCGCAAGACCGAGATGAAGAAGCCCATGACGTGGGCCGGCGGGTTCTTGACGCCGAACAGGTAGGCGTAGAGGTTCTGCTCGCTGACCCGGAAGCGGATCTGGCCGGTCAGCCCGACGTGGAGCTGATCCTTGGTCACCGCCTCGAGCAGCGTGCCGTTGCGGTTGGCGGCGCGGTGCTCGGGGTCCCACGCCATGTTCACCGTGCGGGTGGCGATCGACACCTTGTGGACGCGCTGCCACGGCCAGCGGAAGTACGGCCCGCCGGGCGGCACCACCTCGACCTGCGGGTACGCGTAGCGCTCCTTCTCCGAGTCGCGCATGCCGGCGCCCTCGGGCGTGTACACCGTCGTCGCGCCGAGGATGCGCTTGGCCTTGCCGAAGCTGGTGACCACCGCGCGCTCGTTCTGATCGACGGTGTAGAAGCCAAAGACCACGTGGCGGACCACGAACCACGCCAGGAACCCCAGCGCGATCCCGGTCAGCCAGCCTTGCGCGTGCAGCCCGCGCAGCTCGACCCAGATGTTGTGCATGGGCGGAAGCGTGCGCTCGCGGGCCCCGGCGCACAACCGGCAAGCTCAATCGACGATGCTGGGCGCCACGACGCGCCCCCACCGATGCAGCTCGCCCGGCGTGAAGCGCGCGCCGTGGGTCGCCCACCACGCGCGGACGCCGGCCAGCTCGCCTGGCGAGGCGGGATCGCCGGCGAGCCGCTCCCACACCGCCGGGCAGCCGGTGCGGGCCCGCAGCTCGGCGCGCAGGAACCCCGACGGCGGCGCCGCGAGTCCGTCGAGCAGCGCGCCGGGATCGGCCAGCGCGCCGAGCCGATAGCAGCGATCGCTGACGACGAACGGCTGGGCCTGCTGCCACCACGCCTCGGCGGTAGCGCGATCGGTGAGCGTCGCCGCGTCGGGCAGCCAGGCGCCGGCCCAGGCCGCGAGGCACCACCGCGCCAGGTCGGCGTTGGGATCGTCGGCGGCGATCATCGCGATCCACAGCGCGGCCTCGGCGGGGCGGCCCAAGAGCAGCGTGGCCTCGAGCGCGCGGGTGGCCACTTCGGCGTCGGGATCGCGCGCGGCCCGCGCGAGCGCCGCGGCGACGCCGGGCACCGTCACGTAGCGCAGCGCGCGGACGCCGGCGAGCCGGACGGCCTCGTCGGCGTCGACCTCGATCGCGCCGAGCGCCAGCGCGGCGTGGGTGTGATCGCCGAGCCGCGCCAGCGCGCCGACCGCCCCCACCGCGGCGACGACCTGCGACGCGACGCCGGCCGCCGCCCACGCCGGGCCGGGCGCGGCGGTGGGCGCGGCCGCCGCGACGTAGTCGCGCAGCGGCGCGATCCCGTCGGGGTGAGCCAGGTCGGCCAGCGCGTCGGCCACCGCGGCGGGCATCGCGCGGAGCCGCTGGGCCAAGATCGGCACCGCGGCCGCGTCGCGCGTCGCGCCCAGCGCCGCGACCGCCGCGCGGCGCACGGCCATCGCGGCGTGGGCCAGCAGCGGCTCGAAGGTCGCGAGCGGGGCGGGCACGCCCAGCGCCGCCATCGCGGTCGTGAGCGTCGGCACGTTGGCGCCGGCGGCGAGACCATCGACGAGCGCCGGCAGCGCGGGCGCGCCGAGCGCGATCAGGCGATCGAGGTCGCCGGGGCCGGCGCCGCCATCGGCGATGGCGCGGACGAGCTGCGTCGGATCATCGATGGTCGTCATATCGACAGCGCGTGCTTGATCTCATCGCGGCGAGTATTCCACCAGTTCGAGAGCTCCTGGTGCTCGCCGGTGCGCAACAGGTACTGGAAGTTGTTGCGCGCCCCGCCGCCGTTCCAGCTGTGCTCGTGGATGTGGTGCGCCTGCCATTGCCGTGAGCCGCGCAGCTCGAGGTCCTTCATGTCGAGGATGCCGGGGTACGTCGCCTGGTAGCGCGTCAGCACCGCCGCCTGGGCCCGGACCTCGGCGTCGGCGCGGGTGAGGGTCGGATCCGCGGCCATGAGGTCGTTGATCTTGGTCTCGATCTCGTCGGTCAGGTGATCGCGCCACTCGTCGACGTGCGAGCCACCCGGGGTGGAGCCACCGATGAAGTTGTAGGCGATCGCCGGCGGCTTCAGCTGATCGAGGCTGGTCGCCGTGCGGTAGCGCAGGTAGGCGTTGGCCGGGTGCGCGGTGATGGCCCCCGTCGGGTAACCGGCCCAGTCCCACGCCGTGCCGCCGACCGTGACCCCGGTGTCGAAGCTGCCGTGGAAGATGCCGGGCGGCCCCTTCTCCGCGCCGAGCCACGCGGCCTGCCCGGTCGGGATGTGGGCGAAGCGCCCCGTCGCGTTGGGCGAGATCAACAGCCGGGTCAGGATGTCGTGGTCGGCCTCGACGTCGGCCAGCCCCTCGGGCGTGATCGAGAACCGTACGCCCGCCAGGTGCAGCCGCTCCTGGCCGCGCCGCTCCTCGTCGCCCATCATCGCGACGATGCGCTGGTAGACGTCGGCCAGCGTGCCGCCGTCGGTGCGCTCGCGCTCGGCGCCCCGCAACAGCCGCTCGATCACCTCGTCGATCAGCGCGACGTGCTCGGCCTCGTGGTCGGCGGTGGCGTAGAACGGCTGGCCGGCCTGGGCCTCGGACGGGTCGGGCATCGTGATCCAGCCGGCGCCGACGTCGGCCGACACCGCCTCGCCGTCGCTCGACGCGGTGGCGCGCACCGCCCAGCCGTCGTCGCTGGTGTGGTGCACCTGCAGGTGGATGTCGACGCTGCGGCGGCGGACGACGTTGACCGCCAGCAGCAGCGCCCGCACGCCGGGCTCGTCCTTGACCTCGGCCGACATGTTGGCCATGAGGTAGTCCCAGCCCTCGCCGGCGGCCTCCTCGGCCAGCTCGCGCAGCTGCGCGTCGTCGTCGTCGGTGATCGCCCCCCACAGCCGCCGCAGCCGGCGGTACCAGCGCCACGCCGCGCGCGGGTTGTTGGCGATCCAGTTGAGCAGCCGCACGAACTGCCGCTCGGCCCAGCGCGCCATGTCGTCGAGCCAGGTCATGACGCTGCGGAACAGCCGGACGAAGTCGTCGCCCCACTGCGCGACCACGCGCAACAGCGGCTGCAGCGCGGTGCGCATCGCGTTGAGCGCCTCGATCAGCCGCGGGAAGTTCATGCCGATCTCGGCGAGCAGCGCGACGCCGCGCGCCCCCTCGAGGATCGCCGCGCCGACGCCGACCGTCACCGCGATCACGATCAGCTCGCCGGCGATCCAGCCGACGATCTCGCCCAGCACCTCGCCGACCCGGTACGGCGTCGACCGGTTGGCGAAGAACTCGATCAGCCGGGTCGCGGCCTGCTCGCCGGCGCGGCCGGCCACCGCGTCGAGCCCGGCGTTGAACTTGGTGAGCAGCGCCTCGAGGTCCTCGCGGGTCACGCCGCGGCGGAAGATGTGGTTGAACAGCTCCACTGGATCGGCCAGCTCGGGGAACGCCGGCGCGGCCTCGAAGCCGGCGCCGTCGTCGCCGCCGCCGCCCGCCGCGGGGGTGACCGGCGGGGTCTCGCCGCGGCCGATCACCCGGACGTCGGTGCGGGTGCCGCCAGCGCCGCCGGGCGGATCGCCGCCGCCCAGCGGGCCGCCGGCGTAGGTGCCGGGCGCCGGCAGCGGCGTCGCCCCCGACAGCGCCTCGCCCAGCCAGTCGAGCGCGTCGAGCGTCGACGCGAACGTGCGCCCGGCCAGCTCGGCGGCCTGCTGCGCGACGCCGATCAGCCCGTCGATGATCTGCCGCATCGGCCAGATCGCGATGCGCACGATCAGCCCCAGCGCGCTGGCCCACAGCCCCTCGACGACGCCGACCACGAACCCCGCCATCATCTCGACGTCGAACGAGATCATCCGGGCGATGTTGTCCATCGCCGCGATCTTCTGGGCCGCGGGCGCGCCGCGCAGCGTGCGCAGGAAGCCCAGCGCCGCGCCCTTGATGATCACGATCGGCGGCAGCCGCGCCGGCACGAACTCGACGAACGCGATGAACAGGTCGAGCACCGCGTCGGCGATCGCCTCCTTGTGGCAGGCCGGCAGCGCCAGGAACGCCTGGCTGGCCAGGAACGTGATCATCGGCAGCGGGTTGCCGGTGGACAGCGCCGACGCCGCCAGCGCGAAGCCGATCGCGAAGTTGAGCAGCGGCCGCGCGGCGTCCCACAGCTTGGTCGCCGCGGTCGCCAGCCCGGTCAGCGCGCTGGCGATCGCGTCGCGCACCGTCGTGATCGCGGTCCGCACCGCGCCGACGAAGCCGAGGATCGCCTGGCCGATCTGCTGCAGCACCGGCACCGCCGAGTTCCACGCGCCGAGCACGCCGAGGTCGTCGAGCACCTGCAGCACCCAGTTGACCGCCGCGTCGCGGGTGTCGATCGCGGCGTCGTGGCCCTGCTGCAGCGCCGCGATCAAGCCCTCGAAGATCGTGCCGCGGGTCTCGGCCGCGAGGATCGTCAGCCACTTCTGGGGGTCGCGGGTCTGGGCGTCGCGGCACAGCTGGATCGCCCGCCACAGCCGCCGGCAGTCGTCGACGACCTTGAGGATCTTGGCGACGATCGGGTTGGCCTTCAGCCGCTGCCACAGCTGATCGATGCCGCGGCGGACGGTGTCGATCGCCGCCTGGATCGGCGCCCACAGCTCGGCCAGCTTCTTCTCGATGGCCTGGCGCGGCGGCAGCGTCGGGTCGAGCCCCAGCGGCGGGCAGATCACCTCGCGCCACGCCTGATCGGCGAGGTCGCCGATCACCGTGCGCGCCAGGTCGATGCCGGCGCTCACCGCGTCGATCAGCGCGACCAGCGGCTGGCCCCAGCGCCGCAGCGCCGCGAACATGTCGGTCATCTCGCCGAGCAGGCTGTCGATCACGCCCTGCTGCAGGCCGTCGAACCACGCCCGCAGCGACTGCGCCCGATCGCCGGCGAGGAAGCCCTCGAACGCGGTGACCATCTTCTGCAGCGCCTCGCCGAAGCACTCGCAGCAGCCGGTCAGCACGCCGAACGCCAGCTTGCCCGCGCCCAGCGGCGCGAACAGATCGGTGACCGTGCCGGCCAGGCGCGCCGGATCGAGCCCGTCGAAGATCGGCCGCAGCGCGCCGCCGGCCGCCTCGCCGATGCGGGCCAGGAACGGCGTCAGGCCGCCGCTGCGCAGCGTGCCGATCGCCGGGACGTGATCGAGCAGCCACTGGATCGGGTCGACGCCGGTGGCGCTGCTGACCGCCGCCGCGACGTCGCCGACGCCGAAGCCGTAGGCGGTGGTCGGCTCGGCGCGGGTGCGCAGCGGCGCGGGCCGGCCGTGCTCGGCGGCGTCGACGGCGGCGTGGGCCTCGGCCTCGACCGCGGCGGTGCGATCGCGCGGGGGCGCCGCGTCGGTCACCTGTTGCTGCGCGACGTGGACGGCCTCGTGCAGCCGCACCCGCCGGCCCTCGGGATGATCGGCCCCGGGCACGCCCGGCGCGATCCGGATCACCGCGCCCACCGCCTCGGCCAGCCGGCCCGCGGCCGACATCGTCGCGTCGAGCTCGACCTGGATCTCGGGCAGCGCGATCCCGGTGGCCCGCTCGACGGTGGCGCGGGTCGCCGGATCGAGCCGCTCGATCCGCGGCGGGGCCGGCGCGTGCGCGCACCCGCGATCGCAGGCGTGGTCGCGCGCGTGCTCGACCAGCCGCGCGAGGTGGGCGGCGCCGTCGTCGCCGGCCAGCCGCGCCTGGCTCAGCCCCAGGCCGTCGCCGTAGCTCGCCGCCAGCAGCGCGAGGTCGGCGTCGTCGACGCGCAGCCCCAGCGCGCCGAGCCGCGCCGCGACCTGCGCCGCGTCGCCGCGCGCCATCGACGGCCGGCGGGGCCGGCGCGCGAACGCCTCGGCCTCGCGCTCGTGGGCCTGATCGGGCGTCGACACGTGGCGGCGGTCGCCGTGGGCGCCGCGCAGGTTCTGGGCGACGTGGGCCAGCTCGTGGGCCAGCAGCTCGAGCCCGGCGCCGTCGTCGGGCGCGTAGGCCCCGCTGGCGAAGTAGACGTCCTGCCCGATCGTGAACGCGCGCGCGGCGAGCAGCGCCGCGGCCTGGGCCGCGCGGGCGTCGGTGTGGACGCGCACGCCGGCGAGGTCGACGCCGAGCTCGCGCGAGAACTGGGCGACCAGCGCCGCTGGCAGCGGCTCGCCCGGCTGGCTCGCGATCAGCGCCGCGGCGGTGCCGGCCCGCGCGCGATCGGGCGCGCCACCGGTCGCGCGCCGATCGACCGGGCCGCGGAAGCCGAGCGCCTCGTCGGCGTCGAGGCGTCCGCCCTTGCCCGGCGCGCGCGCCCGCCGGCGGGCGCGGCCATCGAGCTTGCCCGGATCCGGCACGGCCGCGCGGGTCGCGTCGGGCGTCGCCCACGGGTCGACGGCGTCGACGTCGCGGTCGAGCGCCTCGGCGTCGCGATCGTCGCGGCGCCGGCCCCCGCCCCCGAGCAGGCGCGGCTCCCGCATGGGCCCATCGAGGTCCATCGTCGTGTGTACGGCAGATCTTGCCAGGATCTTCCCTGGCGCTCACGCGATCGATGCGGCGGTCCACACGCGCGCCGCGACGCTCACCCCGCGGCGGTGATCGCGGTGGCCCGCGGCGCGCGCAGAGCGTGTGGCGACACGCCCTCCAGGAACTCAGCGCGCGAGCCACGCCGCGAGATCGGGCGGCGCCACCGGCGGCAGATCGCGGCGCGCGGCCGCCACCGCCAGCCGCAGCGCCTCCATGTCGACGAAGCGATCGGCCGGCCGCGACGCCAGCGCCTGGTGGGCGATCGCCGCGATCGCCGGCGGCAGCCCGGGCAGCGGCGGCAGGCGACCGGCGCGGACGTTGGCCATCGTCGCCATCGGCGTGTCGCCGTCGAACGGGCGCGCGCCGGTGGCCAGCTCGATCAGCGTCACGCCCAGCGCGAACTGATCGCTGGCGGCGGTGAGCGGCTCGCCGACCAGCTGCTCGGGGGACATGTACGCGTGCTTGCCCTTGCGCAGCCCGCCGGTGCGATCGGCCAGCGCGGTGGCCTTGGCGATGCCGAAGTCGGCGAGCTTGACCTCGCCGGCCCGCGACACCAGCAGGTTCGACGGGCTGACGTCGCGGTGCACCAGGCCCAGCGGCAGGCCGCGGTCGTCGCGCGCGGCGTGGACGTAGGCCAGCCCCAGCGCGACCTCCTCGATCACCAGCAGCGCCAGCGGCAGCGGCAGCCGCCGGTCGCGGGTCAGCGTGGCGAGGTCGCCGCCGTCGACGTACTCGAGCACGACGTAGTAGGTGCCGTCGTCGAGGCCGAGCCCGAGCACGGCGACCAGGTTGCGGTGGTGCAGGCGGCCGGCGACGCGCGCCTCGTGGATCAACGCGCGCTCGAGGGCGACGTCGCCGACCAGCTCGGGCAGGAGCGCCTTGAGCGCCACCGCGCGCTCGAAGCCGCTGGCGCCCTGCGCGGTGGCCAGCCACACCTCGGCCATGCCGCCGCGACCGAGCCGGCGCACCAGCGGATACGGCCCCAGGGTCGAGCGGCTCACGCGTATATACTAGCGACGTGGCGCCCGACCGTGTCGCGACGGTGTTCAGCGAGGCGCTCGACGGGCCGGTCGGTCGGTTCCGCTGCCAGCTGGTGGTGATCGACGGGCCGGATCGCGGGCGCGCGTGCCGGCTCGGGTCGACCGCGGTGGTGATCGGCACCGCCGCCGACGCCGGGCTGGTGCTGTCCGACGAGCGGGTCTCGGCGCGCCACGCCGAGGTGGCGGTGGTCGACGGGCGGTTCGCGGTGCGCGACCTGGGCTCGACCAACGGCACGTGGTTCGAGGGCTCGCGGCTCGAGCGCGCGGTGGTCGCGGCCGGCGCGACGCTGCGGCTCGGGCGCACCGCGGTGCGGATCGAGCCCGAGGCCCAGCCGCTCGACGTCGTGCCCAGCCAGGCGCGGCGGTTCGGCGAGCTGGTCGGCGCCAGCCTGGCGATGCGCGAGGTGTTCGCGGTGCTCGAGCGGGTCAGCGCCAGCGACGTCACCGTGCTGGTCGAGGGCGAGACCGGCACCGGCAAGGAGCTGGTGGCGCGCGCGCTGCACGCGGCGTCGGCGCGGCGCGCCGGCCCGTTCGTCGCGGTCGACTGCGGCGCGCTGCCCGAGGGGCTGCTCGACAGCGAGCTGTTCGGCCACGTCAAGGGCGCGTTCACCGGCGCCGCCGCGCCGCGCGCGGGGCTGTTCGCGCGCGCCGAGCACGGCACGATCTTCCTCGACGAGCTCGGCCGGATCCCGCCCAGCGTGCAGGCGCGGCTCCTGCGCGTGCTCGAGGAGCGCGTCGTGCGCCCGCTGGGCGGCGATCGCGAGCGCACGATCGACGTGCGGGTGATCGCCGCGGCCCGCGACGATCTCGACGCCGAGGTGGCGGCCGGCCGGTTCCGCGCCGATCTGCTGTACCGGCTGGGCGTGGTGCGGGTGCGGTTGCCGCCGCTGCGCAGCCGGCGCGAGGATCTGCCGCTGCTGATCGCCGAGCTGTTGCGCGCGCGCGGCCTCGACGATCCGCAGCCGAGCGGGCCGGCGCTCGAGCGGCTGATGGCCCACGGCTGGCCGGGCAACGTGCGCGAGCTGCGCAACGTGATCGATCGCGCGCTGGCGCTGACGCCGGGCGCGCGCCGCTTCGGCGAGCTGATCGTCCGCGTCGAGCCCGGCGCCGCCACCGACGACGGCGCCGCCGGCGTGCGCAGCGATCTGCCGTTCGCCGACGCCAAGCAGCTGGTGCTGCACGAGTTCGAGCGGCGCTACCTGGCCGACGTGCTCGCCCGCGCCGCGGGCAACATCACCGCCGCCGCGCGCCTCGCCGAGCTCGACCGCAAGCACCTGCGCACGCTGGCCCGCCGCCACGGCCTGGTGGCCGGCGACGACGGCGACGAGTGATCGACGCCGGGCGACGAACCTCCACCGCTGGCTGACGCGAGCGCCTGGCACATCGCCAACGTTTTCGAGGCATTGCGAACTGGTACGACCAGTGCAATCCACCGCTGGCATGCGCTCGCTCGTGTCCCTCGTCGTCGCCGCTACCCTCGCCACCACCGGCTGCGCCACCACCGGCGCCAACCGCAGCAGCGGCCCCGGGGTCGGCACCGGCGTGGCGATCGGCGTGGTCGCGACGCTGGTCGCGGTGGTCGGGCTCGGCGCGCTGGCGGTCAGCAGCCTGCCCGAGCCGACGCCGAGCGAGCCGATCGACTGGAGCTGCGAGTCGGGCTGCGATTGATCGCCGATCACCCGAGCACCCGCACCACCACCGCCGAGATGTTGTCGGTGCTGCCGGCCTGGTACGCGGCGGCGACCAGCGCGCGACAGGCCGCGGCCGCGGGCCGCGCCAGCGCCGCGGCGATGACCTCGTCGGCCAGCACCTCGGACAGCCCATCGCTGCACAAGAGGAACACGTCGCCCGGCGCCAGCGCGTCGACCCGCAGGTCGGGCTCGGCGTGGGGCGTGCCCAGCGCGCGGGTGATGACGTGGCGGTGCGGGAACGCGGCGCGATCCTCGGGCGCAGCGCCGGCGGCGACCAGCTGCTCCCACAGCGAGTGATCGACCGTCAGCCGCTCGAGCCGACCGGCGCGCAGCCGGTACGCGCGGCTGTCGCCGACGTGGCCGATCACCGCCAGCCGGCGGCGCGGATCGATCCGGATCGCCACCACCGTCGAGCCCATCTGCGCCAGCGGGCCGACCTTGGCGGCGACGATGCGCGCCGCGGCCAGGCGCGTCGCGACCGCCAGCTCGCTGGCGACCGGGTCGAGGCGCGGATCGGCGCCGAACGGCCAGGTGACGTCGGCGTCGCCGGCGGTGCGCGCGACCAGCTCCTCGATCGCGCCGACCGCGACCTGGCTGGCGACCTCGCCGCCCTCGTAGCCGCCCATGCCGTCGGCGACGACGAACAGTCCGAGATCCGGACGCGCGCAGACGGCGTCCTCGTTGTGGGCGCGGCGACCGGTGGTGGACAGGGCGAAGGCGTCGAGCTGCATGGCCCGCGGTAGTGCGCGCGCCGTGCCGCGGCGAAGCCCGCGGACCGCCACCGACCGCCGGGGTGCCGCCGCCCCGCCCCGCCCCGGCCCCGCCCCCGCGCCGGGGTGGCGCCGCCCCGCCCCTCGCCGACACGGGCACGCGGCGGTTGACGCCGCCGGGCCGACCGTCGACCGTCGGGCCATGCGCCACCTCGCCCTCGCGTTGCTCGTCGCCGCTGCCTGCGGCGGCAGCAGCAAGTCCACCACCGCCACCGCGCCCGCCGCGGCCGAGACCCCGATGCCCGAGTACTGCCAGGAGTACTCCGCCTGCGCGTCGGAGAAGACCATGATGGAGCGCGAGGTCTCGGACCCCGACGCGCTGTCGGCCGACGAGCGCGCCGCGATCCAGGCCGACGTCGACGCCGAGCTCGCCCGCTGCCACACCGTCTGGGACGGCCTCACGCCGCACCAGCGCGAGTGGCTCGAGGCCTGCACCGGCTGCGGCGGCAGCTGCGACGTCTACGACTGCATCGATCAGGCCGGCGCGATCGGCGAGGCCGACGTGTTCGAGTGCGGCATGGGCGAGGACGACAGCGGCGCCGAGGACGTCGGCGACGGCGACGAGTGACCGCCCGCGGGCGCGCTACCTCGGCGGCGGCTCGCACGCGACCCGCCACATCAGCGGGATGCCATCGACGCCGGTCGCCATGACGAGGTCATCCTGGCACCGGCCGGCGCGGTTGCGCCCGTCGGGGAGCGTGCCGTAAGGTCGGCGCGATGGCGCGTGCACGCTGGGTGCTGGTCGGAGTGGGCGTGGTGGCGTGCGGGCGCAGCGGCGACGCGAGCCGCCGACCACCGCCGACGGACGCGGTGATCGCCGACGCTGGCGCCGCGGCGGCGCTCGTCGACGCAGCGATCGCGGTCGGCGTGGCGGTGCCCGCGGGCCCGTACCGCGGCCCCGACTGCCAGGCGGCGTACGCGCCGCGCCCGGATCGCGACGCCGCGCCGATGTGCTTCGAGCCCGGCGGCACGTTCGTGGTCGGCGCGCCGCCCGGCGAGCTCAACGACGCCAGCCGCCCTCAGCGGCGGGTGACGCTGTCGCCGTTCTTCATCGACCAGTTCGAGGTCACCCGCGCGCAGTTTGCCCGCTTCCTCAACGAGGCCCAGCACGGCCTCGGCTGCGACGAGCTCGGCATCGACCTGTGCCCGGGGGCATTCCAGCAGTACCCGTGGGCGATTGCGCTCCTGGTTGATGGGGCAGCAGTAGCGCAGTACGGCGAAGTGCCGCGCGGGACACGAACCTACGCCGCACGTCCCGGCGAGGCGCGCTTGCCGATGGTCGAGGTCAGCGCGGCGGCCGCCGACGCCTACTGCGCCTGGGTCGGCAAGGCGCTCCCCACCCACGCGCAGTGGGAGTTCGCCGCGCGTGTCGAGCCACTGACCGGCGCGCTCCGCCGCTTCCCGTGGGGGGACCGCTTCGCTCGGCGGCTCGGCAACTGCAACGAGTACGTGTGCCTGGACGGCTCCACGCAGAGCGGGCCGGTCGACGCGTTCCCACGTGACGTCTCGGCGACGGGCGTCCGCAATCTGTTCGGCAACGTCTCCGAGTGGGTGCGCGAGTGCGCCGCACCGGCGATCCCGCCGTGTGGGGACTGTGTCGATCCGGTCGTCGACACACCGTGCGCGCCACGCGGCAGCGAGGGCATCCCCGACGCCCAGTCAGCGCCACTCGAAGACACGCCCCCGAACCATCGGCAGATCCCTGGCGAACTCCACTCCGAGGACAGCCCCAGTGGGCGCTACGGGCGCGCTATCCGGGGCGGTAGCTGGCGCGATCCCCCGAATGAGAGTGCTCAGCGGCCCCCTCAGGCATCCGGTGCCAGCAACGAAACGGGCTTCCGCTGCATTCACGGTGCGCGTCCAGGCAGCGGCACGTAGCCAGGGATCGTGAACTCGGCGCCGGCCGTCAGCGTGTGGCCGCGCCAGGTCGTCGCCTTCGCGTCGGTGACCTCGAGCACTCGCACAGTGAAGATCAGGAACGCCGTGACGTCCGTGGCGTCGACGAAGGTCGCGTTCGAGCGCGTCACGATGCCGCGAAACGGCCCGAAGTCGATCGGCTGACCGGTCCGTAGCTTGGCCTCGTAGCCGCTCGACTGCTCGATCAGCTGCGTGAGCATCGTCAGCGGGGACTTGTCGTGGACGATCGTCTGCTGGCCAGCGGGCGCAGCGGGTCGGAACGTGAAGTCGATCCGACGAACCTGGACGACGCCACCGGTCATCTTGAGGGCCACGTGAATGCTGACGAGAAACTCCTCGGCGCTGATGCGCGAACCCTTGACTGAGACCTGCCCCGGCGTGATCGGCCCCGCGGGTCGTTGGACTCTCGCGTTCCAGCGTGTCCCCTCATCGCTCTCGACCACTCTGTCGCCGACCACCTTGCACCAACGTGCCGCCTGCGCGCTCGTGAGCATGACGTTGCCGTCGGCGTAGTAGGTCGGCGTCAGGCCGTGCCCGCCACCGACCTTCCGGCGCGAGGCGCCGGCTTGCTTGGGCTTCGGCGGCAGCACCACGCGGCCTCCGCCACCGCCGACGCGCGGACGGAAGCGGCGGCGACCACCGCCAGCAGCGCCGCCGCCAGTGGTGGCGTCACCGCGTGCGCCACCACCACCACCACCGCCGCCACCGCCACCGCCGCCACCGCCGCTGTCCGCCCTCGCCGCCTGGCGGTCGGCGAGGAACTCGGCGACGGCGTGTGCCAGCGCGGCGATCACGCCGTCCTCGTCCATCATCGGCAGGCCCGGGCGCGCCGCGATCGCCGCCGCCAGCGCGTCGAGCTCGTCAGCGGTCAAGTCATCGGGCACCAGCGCGTCGAGCGCGTCGACGATCGGCTGGGTCACGGTCGCCCCGGCGCCGTGCACCGCCGCCAGCAGCCGTGCCGCCGCCGGGTGCTGCGCGATCAGCGGGACGGGTGCGTCGGCGTCGGCGCCCGCGCTGTCGACTGCGATCGGCCGGCTCGCGGTCCCGGCGGCGTCCGGCGAGTCGACGCCGGACTCGTCGAGGTAGCTAGCCTCCTCCCCGCTCGCCTGGCCCGCTCCCGGGCCGCCGCCGCGCGCCGCGACCGCCGGCTCGTCGTCGCTCGGCGCCTCGAGCGCGTCGGGGTCGGCCGCGTCACCGCCGGCGTCACCCGCCCCGGCGCCGCCAGCGCCGTCGTCACCACCGCCATCCTCGCCGCTCACCCCGCCGTCCGCGTCTCCAGCCCCGACGGCGTCGTCGTCGCCGGTCGTCGTGCTGTTGCCGTCGGCGCTCGTGCCGTTGATCGTCCCGACCCCGCTGCCGCCACCCCCGAGCTTGGGCCGCACCGAGCCGAGCACCCCAGCGACGGCGAACCGCCCGAGATCGATCAGATCGAGCACGAGCAGCACCGCGTTGAGGGCCTTCATCGCGGTCGCGAGTACCTTGAACGCCGTGGTCGCGATCACCCGCGCGGCCAGCTTGCCGGCGGCGGTGCGCAAGCCCAGGCGAAGCGCCGCGAACTCGCCCTCGAGGCGCTGCAGCACCCTGGCACACGCCGCCGCGCGCGGCGGGATCGACCGCTGGAGTCGCGTGACCTTGCGGAGGTCGGCCTGGGCCCGCGCGAGCGTCCGCGCGCCGCGCGCGCCGAGCTTGCCGGCCCGCTTGATCACCAGCCTGAGCTCCTTGGCACGCACCGCCGCCTTGCGCCCTTTGTCCACGACCACCTCGGCGCGCTGGGCGACGCGGGTCAGCCGCTCCGCGGCGCGCATCATCGTCGCCAGCCGACGCACGTCGTCCGGCGCGATCGCCACCGCGACCTTGGCCACGATCTCCAGCTTCGCGCCAAGGCGCTTGGCGTCGTCGCCCATCAGCCACTGCGTGACGTCACCGGTCACGGTGAGCGTGATCGCCCCGAGGTTCACCGACGGCAGCCCGTTCTCGAGGCGGAGCTGGCCGAGGTCACCACCGACCGCGACCTTCACCCCGGGAAGCAGGCCGTCGAGCGAGGCACCGGGCTTGAGCGCCGACAACGTGAGTCGCCCCAGCAGGCCTTCGGTCCGCTTGGCGCCGGCGCCACGCGTGAACTCGTGCTGCCACTTGCGCTGGACGCTGAGCGCCGTCACCTTGCCCTGCAACGAGGCGTCCGTCGCCACTGGTGGCGTGCCCTTGGCCGACGCCGACAGGCCGTCGTGCCGCAGCTTGAGCTGCCCGGACACGGTGACGTCGTGGCCGCCAACCTTGAGCTTGTACGCCAGCTCGACGACCTGCTCGCGCGCGCGGCCGCCGGTGGCGCCGACGTCGGGCAGACCGAGCCGGGCGAACGCCTGGGTCAAGGTCCGCTTGCCCGGCGCCACCGCGGCCGGGGACACCACGTCGTCGTCGACGTCCTCCTCGACGGCGTTCGCCATCATCACGTCCCACATCAGGCGGGTTCCCGCGGGCGATCCATGGTGTGGCTATCGACCGCAGCGCCCGCCGGTTGCTCGCGCCGCCACCGCACCAACGATTCCGGCGGCTTGGCTGACCTGCGGCGAACGGTCTTCGCGCCGCTCCCGGGTGGACATCGGGGCCCGCCGTCCGTACCTTGCCGGCGCCATGCCCTCGCGACCCGGCATCATCGCGTTCGCCAAGGACTGGCACGAAGATCCCACCAGCAACCACCACGTGCTGATCGAGCTGGCGAAGAGCCGGCCGGTCTTGTGGTTGAACTCGGTGGCGACCCGCACGCCCAAGCTCACCAGCGGCCGCGACCTGGGCAAGATCAAGCGCAAGCTCGGCGAGTTCGCGCGCGGCCCCGTGCAGGTGATGGACAACCTCTGGGTGTTCTCGCCGCTGGTGTTGCCGCTGCCGCACAACCCGTACGCGCAGCGCGTGAACCAGGCGATCCTGCGCGCGACGATCGCGGTGCTGCGCCGCCGGCTGGGGCTGGGCGAGTTCGACCTGTGGACGTTCCTGCCCAACACCGCCGACTACGTCGGCACGCTGGGCGAGCGCGCCAGCGTCTACTACTGCGTCGACGAGTGGTCGCTGTTCTCGTACCTCGACGAGCGCGCCACCAAGGCCGCCGAGGCCAAGCTGCTGGCCAAGGTCGACGCCTGCTTCGCGATCAACCACGCGCTGGCCGACGCCAAGCGCGCGCTCAAGCCGGCGACGTTCGTGTCGCCCCACGGCGTCGACCACGGGCTGTTCGCGCGCGCGCTCGACGACGCCACCGCGCTGCCCGAGGACGTGGCCCGGCTGCCGCGGCCGATCATCGGCTTCTACGGCACGCTGCAGGACTGGGTCGACTACGAGCTGATCGCCGCGCTGGCGAAGCGCCGGCCCGGCTGGTCGTTCGTGCTGCTGGGCCAGGCGCTGGCCGACGTGAGCGCGGTCGCGGGCCTGCCCAACGTCCACCTGCTCGGCCGCAAGCCGCACGCCGACCTGCCGGCCTACTGCAAGGCGTTCGACGTCGGGCTGATCCCGTACCGCATCGACGAGCGCATGACGTTCGTCAACCCGATCAAGCTGCGCGAGTACCTGTCGGCCGGCGTGCCGGTGGTGTCGACGTCGGTGCCCGAGGTGGTGCGCTACCGGCACCTGTGCGCGGTCGCCGACGGCGTCGACGCCACCGAGGCCGCGATCGTCGCCGCGCTCGCCGACGGCGGCCCGGCCCGACGCCGGGCCCGCTCCGACGCGATGCGCACCGAGACCTGGGCCGCCCGGGTCGCCGAGGTGTCGCGCGTGGTCGACGAGCTCGCCGCGACGAAGAGGAGGACCCCATGAGCCAGGCGAAGTTCCGCGCCGGCATGATCGGCGCCGGCAACATCTGCGAGTTCCACGTGGCCGCGGTGCGCGCGCTGCCCGACGTCGAGCTGGTCGGCGTGGTCGACCTCGATCCGGCCCGGGCCGCCGCGTTCGCCGCGAAGCACCACGTCACGGCCTATCCGTCGCTGGCGGCGCTGGTGGCCGCCGGCGCCAACGTGATCCACGTCCTGACGCCGCCCAGCTCGCACGGCGCGATCGCCCGGGCCGCGCTCGAGGCCGGCTGCCACGTCGTGCTCGAGAAGCCGGTCACCGAGGACCCGGCCGAGGGCCGCGCGCTGGCGGCGCTGGCCAAGGCCACGGGCAAGACCATCACGGTCGATCACTCGCTCTTGTTCGACCCGCAGGTCGTGCGCGCGCTCGACGCGGTGCGCGCGGGCTCGCTCGGCCAGATCGTCTCGGTCGACATCCTGCGCGGCAGCGAGTACCCGCCGTACGCCGGCGGGCCGCTGCCGCCGCACTACCGCGACGCCGGCTACCCGTTCCGCGACATCGGCGTCCACTGCCTGTACCTGATCCGCGAGCTGCTGGGTCCGATCGAGGACGTCGAGGCGTCGTGGCGGTCGCTCGGGGGCGATCCCAACCTCGCGTTCGACGAGTGGCGCGCGGTGGTGCGCTGCCAGCGCGGCCTCGGCGAGTTCCAGCTGTCGTGGAACGTCAAGCCGATGCAGAGCCAGCTCATCATCCAGGGCACCAAGGGCGTGCTGCGGGTCGATCTGTTCGCGATGTTCCAGGGCAAGCGCGCGTCGACGCCGCTGCCCAAGGCCGCCGAGCGCCTGCTCAACGCGTTCACCGACTCGCTGCAGCCGCTGATCGACGTGCCGGTCGGCGTCTACAAGTTCGTGAAGAAGGAGGTGCAGAGCTACCAGGGCCTGCGCAACCTGATCGCCGACTTCTACCGTCGGCTGGCGGCCGGCGAGCCGCCGGCGGTGTCGCTCGAGGACGCGGTCGAGGTCGTCGCCTGGGTCGAGAAGATCGCGCGCGCCGCCGACGCCGAGCACGCCGCGGCGCTGGCCCGGTTCCCGCTAGCCGACACGGTGCCGGTGCTGGTCACCGGCGCGTCGGGCGCGCTGGGCGGCGCGGTGGTGCGTCGGCTGGTCGCCGACGGCATTCGGGTGCGGGCGATGGTGCGGCGGATCCCGGCCAAGCCGATCGCCGGCGTCGAGTACGCGATCGGCAACCTCGGCGATCCGGCCGCGGTCGACCGCGCGGTCAAGGGCGCCGCGACCGTCATCCACGCCGGCGCCACGATGAAGGGCGGCTGGCCCGAGCACCTCGGCGGCACGGTCGTCGGCACGCAGAACGTCATCGACGCGTGCCGGCGCCACGCGGTCACGCAGCTGGTCCACATCTCGTCGATGTCGGTGATCGACTGGGCCGGCTCGGTCGGCAAGGGCGCGATCGACGAGTCGGCCGCGCTCGAGCCGCGCGCCGAGGAGCGCGGCGCGTACACCCGCGCCAAGCTCGAGGCCGAGAAGGCGGTCAGCGCCGCCGCGGCGGCCGGCCTGCCGTGCGTGATCCTGCGCCCGGGCCAGATCTTCGGTGGCGGCATCCCGCTGGTCAACGGCGCGGTGGCGCGCCGCGCCGCCGGCCGCTGGCTGATCCTCGGCGACGGCCGGCTCGAGCTGCCGCTGGTCTACATCGACGACGTCGTCGACGCGATCCTCGCCGCGGTCGCCCGGCGCCTGGTCAAGGGCGAGATCATCCAGCTGATCGACGGCGCCGCGCTCACGCAGCGGAAGGTGCTCGAGCTGACCGGCGGCGGCACGCCGATCACCGTGCCGCGCGCGGTGGTGTTCGGGCTGGGCAAGCTGTCGGAGCTGCCGCTGGGCGCGCTGGGCAAGCCGTCGCCGATCGCGCTGTACCGGCTGCGGTCGGCGCTGGCCCGGCTGTCGTGGGGTCGCGGCAAGGCCGAGCAGCTGCTCGGCTGGACGCCGCGGGTCGGCGTGCACGAGGGCATCCGCCGCGCGCAGGAGCAGCACTGATGCCGCCGGTCTACGCGGTCGAGCGCTGCGCGCCGGCGGCGGTGCGCGCCGATCTCGAGCGGCTGTGGGACGCCAACCTCACGCTCGAGAGCCACCCCGCCGACAAGTTCGGCTGGCTGTACGCCGAGGCGCCGGTGGTGCCGGGCACGGTGTTCGTGCTGCGCGCCGACGGCGCGGCGGTCGGCACCGCCGGGGTCGGCGTGCGCCGGTTCCAGCTCGGCGCCGACGCCGGGGAGGCCGGCCTGCTGGCCGACCTCGCCGTCGACAAGGCCCACCGCTCGGTCGGGCCGGCGCTGGCGCTGGTGCGCGCCGGCAAGGCGTTCGTCGACGAGTCGTTCGCGCTGGCCTACGGCTTCCCCAACAAGCTGGCCGAGGGCGTGTTCAAGCGCGCCGGCTACACGCCGCTGGGCACGATCGGCCGCTACGCGATGCCGCTGCGCCACGCCTCGTTCGCGACCCGGCTCGACGAGCAGGCGCTGACCCGGGTGCCGGCGGCGGCGCGGCCGGCGCTGGTGCGGGCGGCCCACACGCCGACGGTGGCCGCGATCGCCGGCCGGGCGATCGACGCGGTCCAGCTGGGGCGCGCCGCGCCGGCGATGCTGGCCGGGCTGCGCCGCCTGACGCTGGCGGCGATCCCGCAGCCGACCGCCGAGCTCGACGCGCTGTGGGCCGCCGCGCGCGGCGACTACGCGGTCGTCGCCGAGCGCACCCGGCGGTTCGTCGCGTGGCGGTTCCTGCCGCGGCCCGAGCGGCGGGTGTGGACCGCGCGGGCCCGCGCCGGCGGCGCGCTGCGCGCCTACGCGGTGGTCGATCTGATCGACGGCGTCGCCCACGTCCGCGATCTGTTCGGGCACAAGGACGACGTCATCGCGTTGATCGACTGCCTGCCGCTGACGCTGTACGCGGCCGGCGCCAGCTCGCTGTCGATGCGCTACCTCGGCGCCGGCTGGCTGACCGACGCGCTGGTCGCGCGCGGCCTGACGCCGCGGGCGTCGACGCGGATGATCGCGGTGACCGCCGGCGCGGCCTGCCCGCCCGCGGCCCGGGCGCTGATCACCGACGCGGCGGCGTGGCACCTGACCGACTTCGACGAAGACGTCTGATCGCCGCGTCAGCGGCCCGTGATCCACCAGGCGTGGTCGCCGTCGCGCGGTAGCAGCCCGTCGCCCTGGCGCTCGCCGGCGCGCGCGGCCTGGTCGACCGCCACCGCCACCGCCACGTACGCGGGCTGGCCGACGATGTCGACGCCGAGGGTCCCGCCCTCGAAGCCCAGCGTCCCGGCGTCGACGTCCCACGCCGCCAGCTCGACCGGCAGCGTCGGCAGCCGCGCCGTGGTCGCCGCGCCGGGCGCGATGACGCGTAGCGCGCGGTTGTCGACGCCGCTGAGCCCGAACGTCGCCAGCACCACGGCGGGGCGCCGCCCGCCGCCTCCCTGGTAGGCCCAGGTGACGGTGCGGGCAGCCGCGTCGAGCGTCGCCGGGGAGATCCACGGCGGCGCCTCGCTGCCGAGGTCGACCACGGTGCGCAACCCCAGCGGCGCGCGGCGACCGATCCAGCGCACCGCCCCGTCGGCGCTCCGCGCCGTGACGTCGACCTGGCCGGCGATCCGCTCTGGCACCACCGCCGCGGTCAGCACCAGGCTGGCGCCCTCGACCGGCGCGGCCACGAAGTCGCGGTTCCACTCGAGGTCGCCGTCGTCCTGGACCACCGTCGCCTGCGCCGCCTGGACGGCCTCGGGGATGCTGGTCAACACCACCTGGCTGGCGGTCATCGGTCGCCAGTCCGGCAGCGCGACCACCTCGGCGCTGCGCAGATCGACGTGCCGCCGCGCGGCGTACTGCCGCTGGCCGACGGCGTCGGCGCCGGTCGCGACCAGCGTCGCGTCGGCCGCGCGCGCGCAACCGAACAGGTGCCAGCTGAAGGCCTGGCCGCCGAACCCCGCGGTGCTGCCGCCACAGCTGATCGCCAGCCGAGCGACGCCGACGTACGGCGCGACGGTGGCCTGGCGCTCGCCGAGATCGGGGCCCCCGGGCGCACGCGGCAACGGCGGCCCGTCGATCAGCGCGGCGCCAGCTGGGACGTCGAGGAACACGGTCAGCTCGCGCTCGCCGAAGTCGGTGCGGGCGATCGCCACCGTGGCACCGTCGGGCATGGCCGCGACGGCGCGACCGTCGACGTCGGTCGGGACCACCACCGGCGGCCCGGCCGGCGGGATGAACGCGACCACGGCGTCGGCGGCCGGGATGCCGGTGAAGCGCGCGCACGTCGACGGTGATCGGCGCGGTCGCGGCCGCGTCGGCGCCACCAGCGGCGTCGGCGACGACCGGCGGTGGCGCCACGTCGGCCCCGCACCCGGCCGCGACCGCGGCGACGATCAGCGCGCGCACCGGCGGCGCCGCCCGCGCTTCCCGAGGGCGAACCACACCGCCAGCACCACGCCGGTCATCGCCAGCGGCGCGCCGGGCGCGGCGTCGGCGCCACAGCACCCGCTGCGCGCCGAGCGCGGCGGCGCCAGGCCGGGGTTGGCCGCGTCGCCGCCGCCGCCCGCGCCGCCATCGACCGCGCCGCCAGGCCCGGGCCCCGCGTCGGCGCCCTCGTCGGGCGCCATCGCCGGCGCCGCGGCGTCGAGCGCGATCGCGCACGCCGCGTCGACCGCGAACACCCGCGGCCGGCCCGCGATCGCCGTGCCGGCGCCGCCGACGCCGACCGTCACCTTGCAGCCGTCGCCCTCGGCGGCGGCGGCCACCGTGACCTCATCGGCGGTGGGGCCGTCGACGACGACGTGGCGCGCGCCGCGCGGCCCGACGTAGCTGAGCGCGTCGCCGCCGCCCACCACCACCGCGAAGCTCGGCCCGCTGACCACCGTGACGTCGCCGCTGGTGCGCGCCGCGATCGCCGGCAGCGCCGCGCCCTTGCCCACCGCGTCGATGGCGTGGATCGCCGTCATCGTCGGGCCGGGCACCACCAGCCGCCACTGATCGACGGTGAAGCGCGCCGCCGCGCAGTTGCCGCGGGTCCACTTGTCCTCGAAGCAGCTGCCGGCCGGCTGGCGCTCGGCGGCCGGGGTCCCGCCGCTGGCGGTCAACGTCTGGATCCGGACCTGGCTCTTGCCGACGGTCGCGACCGCCGCCTTGCCCTGCGCGGCGAGCTGGCCCGGCGTACGGAACCGCAGGTGCAGCCCGCGCGCGCGGTCGCCCGAGGCCGCGCGATCGATCACGATCGCGGTGGCGTCGTGGTCGCCCCACGGCACGACGACGACGTCGCGCATCGCCATCGGCACGTCGCTGGCCCGGTGCTGGAACTTGTACTGATCGGCGTAGTCGCAGCGCGTCGCGACGATGCCGGACGCGGTCTGCCGCGCCCACGCGTAGCCGGTGCGCTCGCTCCACCACGCCTGGCTCGGCAGGTAGTCGGGCGGCAGGTGCGCCGACACCACCGTCGGGGCGTTCGACGTCAACGTGGCGAGCGAGCCGTACGGCGTCGGGTCGACGATCACGTCGTCGCCGCCGCGGGCCAGCACGAAGTTGCCGGCGTTGGGGTGCGAGTGATCGACGTCGATCGTGCTGTGGCACTGGCTGGCGAACCAGATCGCCTGCTTGTCCCAGCCGCTGCGCGCGAAGAACGCGCCGGTGCCGCTGGCCAGGTACGAGGTCGGCCAGGTCGCGCGCGGCGGCGGGGTCGGCCTGGCGCCGCGGGCCTGGGCCAGCGCCGACCACAGCGGGAAGTCGCCGCCGGCCGGCAGCGCGGCGCGCTCGCTGGCGGCCCACGCCTGGTGCGACGGCGACGCGTCGCCGACCAGCACCGCGTCGTAGGTGTTGGAGTTGGGCGGCAGGTTGGGCGTCTCGATCTGCGTGTCGCCGCCGGCGAAGATGCCGCCGCCCGGGGTCTGGGCGTGGATCGTGCGCGCGAGGAGCGCGTCGAGCCACGCCCGCACGCCCTCGACCTGGACGCCCTGCGCGGTCATCGCCCGCGCCGCCGCCGCGTACTCGACCACCGACAGCGGCCCGTACTGCCAGCCCTCGCCCCAGTCGCCGCCGTCGAGCACGCCGCCCGGCGCCATCGCCTTGGCCATGTCTTTGCCCCACAGCTCGTCGGCGACCAGCGACCACAGCGCGTCGCCGGCGGCGCCGGCCTCGCCGCGCTGGGCGATCGCGATGAAGGTCACCGCGGCCAGGTAGCCGGCGTGGTAGTTCGTCGACGGGCTGCGCGCGCGGTAGCCGTTGGCCAGGTACCACGTGGTCCACGCCGCCCAGCGCTGCTGGGTGCGGGCGCGCAGCGCCGGCGTCATCGCCGGGTGATCGTGGAGCCAGTCGTAGCTGATCGCGGTGTACACGCCGAGCGCGCGGATCGCGAAGCCGCTGTCGCGGTTGGCCGCGGTGTCGCCGCCCTTGCGGTCGCCGAGGCGATCCAGATCGTCGATCAGCGCGGTGTGGAACTTGATCGCGCGGCGGGCGTCGCCGTCGTCGTCGGTCGCGGCCCAGGCGACCAGGCACGCTTGCAGGTAGCGCGCCCACTCGAGGCCCATGTACCCGGCGTGGGTGTGGTTGCCGTCGTCCTTGTCGATGCCGCGGCAGACGCCGATCGCGGCGGCCACCGCCGAGCCCTTCTGCTTCTGCTGGGCCTTCCACGCCGCCCGGGTGGACGCGTCGAGGAACAACCGCGGGTGAGGCCCGGGCGCCTGGGCGGTTGCCCCATCGACGCCGACGACCGAACCCAGCACCAGGACGAGCAACAGGACGAGCGTACGCACGGCGGCAGGGTAGCGCGGATCCGCGCGCCCGGCCTACTGGACCTTGACCGGCGCGGTCAGCGCCCGCAGGTAGGCGCGGCTGTCGGGGGTCTTGCGGCGGTAGCGATCGATCCGCACCCAGTACAGGACGCCGCGCTTGAGCTGCCAGCGCTCGTCGTCGTGGCGCAGGTCGTGGCCGCCGTAGCTGAGCCGCTCGCCGGGCAGCGTCAGGTTGGCGATCGGCGGCGAGAACGAGTCGTCGCCGATGACCCAGCCGTCGCCGTCGGCGACCGCCGACTTGATCACGCCGAAGACGATCACGCCGCCGTCCTTGCCGCGCGACACCGGCTTCCAGCCCGACGGCGGCGGCCCGCCGGTGAGCTGGTGGCCGGGCGGCAGCGGCGCCTCGGGCAGCGCCGCCGGCGGCGGGGTCTTGACCGCGGTCACCGACTCGGCCTGCCAGTACCAGCGCCGCTGGTTGTCGAGGGCCCACGCGCCGCGCACCGCGACCCGGTCGCCCTCGGCCGGCGGCGTGCCGGCCAGCGCCACCCGCACCGCCAGCGCGCCGTTGCCCTCGGTCTCGTCGACCAGCCAGCGGATCACGCCGCGGGCGCCGGGCGCGATCGCGTCGCCGCCCATCCGCCCGACGATCACCGCGCCCTGCCCGCGCCGCGCCAGGTAGCGATCGCGATCGATCACCGCCTGCCACGCGGCGATGCTGCCGGGCGGCGTGGCGGTGGCGCCGTCGTCGTCGGGGCCGAGCACCGGCGCGGCGCCGCCGTCGGCGACCGCCGCGACCCCGCCGTCGCTGCCCTTGCCCAGCGGCTCGGTGCGCGCCGGCTGCTCCTCGTGCTTGGCGCCGCACGCCGCCGCCACCAGCGCCGCGAGCGCGAGCGCGCGCGCGCGGCTCACGGCGCCCCCGGCAGATCGGTGGGCACGCCGCCGGTCAGCTCGAGCAGGTGGCGGTGCAAGCGGACGCCGGCGCAGTACGCGCGGGCGTCCTCGCGGCGGGCCGCGGTGCGCAGGATGCGGGTCCGGGCCGACGCCAGCAGCACGCGGCGGTTGGCGTCGTCGGCCGGCAGCACCTCGGCGGTCGCCAGCGCCAGCAGCGCGACCGCCGCCGGCTCGGCGCGATCGGCCGCGCGCCGCGCCCGCTCGAGGTGCGCCCGCGCCGTGGCGTCGTCGCCGCGGCCGGCCGCCACCCGCGCCAGGCTGGCGTGCAGCGCCGTGCGCCGGTGGTGATCGCCGGCCGCCATCGCCGCGGCCAGCGCGTCGGTCGCGAGCTGCTCGGCGCGGCGCGCGTCGCCGGCGGCGCGGCGCTCGAGCAACCAGAACGCGTGGGCGCAGGCGACGTCGACCGCGATCGCGACCGGCAGCCCGGCCACCGCGATCGCCGCCAGCCGCGCGATCGCGCCGTCGAGGTCGCCCAGCTCGGCCGCCGCGCCGGCGCGGCTCACCGCGGCCAGCGCCGCGACCGGCGAGCCGGGCGCCGCCGCCGCCAGCGCCGCGTCGGCGCACGACCGCGCCTCGGCCGGCGCGCCCAGCGCCAGGTGGATCGCCGCCAGCGTCCCCGACTGCTCGGCGAGCTCGCCGGTCCGCCCCAGCTCGCGCGCCATCGCGCGGGCCTTGATCGTCTGGTGCAGCGCCGCCTCGAGATCGCCGGTGGCCGACGCGGCGAAGGTCTGCGCGCGCATCGCGTCGAACTGCGCGGTGCGGTGGCGGAAGCTGCCGCGCGCGGCGCGCTCGGCGAACCCGCGGGCCCGCGGCACGTCGCCCCGGCGCAGCGCCGCGTGGGCGCCCGCGGCCAGGAGCCGCGCCACCTCGCGATCGTCGTCGGCGCGCTCGGCCGAGGCCAGCGCGGCGTCGATCTCGTCGAGCGCGGCCGCGACCCGGTCGCTGTCGGCGTGGTCCCCCACCGGCGGCCGTTGGTCGATCACCCGGCCGCGAGGGCCCGGGCGGCGTTGAACGCGCGCGGGATGCCGAGCGGGGTGGCCTTGAGCTGCAGCACCAGGAAGTCGCCGTCGGTCGAGATGCCGGTGACGTTGACCACCGGGGTCAGCGTCTCGAGCACGCGGCGCACCTTCTCGTTCTGGCGCACCTTCGGGTTCTTCATCAGGTCGATGACCATGATGTCGTCCTGCGCCTCGACCAGCACGTCGGGCTTCTTGGGCGCGAACTTGAGCAGGTTGCCGGGCTTCGACAGGTCGAGCGCGCCGCTCTTGATCAGCGCGGCGACCGGCGTCAGCGACTCGCCGAGCACCTTGAGGTCGATGTTGGCCAGCCGGATCTTGACCTTCAGGTGCTCGGGGCCGACGTCGAGCTGCTCGACCTTGATCGACGCCGACGCGCGCACGGTCGTGCCCATCAGGTCGATCGTCGCCCCGACCGCGATCGCCGGCGGCCGCGCCAGCACGGTCACGTCCTGCGGCGCCTTCTTGCTCGGCGGCGTCGACGCGATGAACCAGCGCACGGCGTCGAGCGGCACCGCGATGCGCATCCCCAGCGCATGCCGGGCCATGTTGAACATGGTCGACGGGTTCTGGACCACGAATCGGCCGGCCGAACGGAGCGCAGCACGCAGGGGAAGAGCCATGGGCTGATCGTATAGCAGCGCGCCGCCCCGGCCGGCGACGACGGCAGGGATTATCGACCGGCCGGCGCGATCGCGAAGCGGACGACGCGCAGCGGCTGGGCCAGGACCGCGCCGGCGGCCGGCACGCCGTCGATCACCGTGGCGAACAGCTGCGGCGCGGCGTCGGGCATCGCGACCCGGGCCAGCGGCGCCCCGGCCGCGTCGAGGACGACGGCGTCGCCGGCGTCGGTGCCGAGCGCCAGCGGCGCCCCGGCCAGGGCGGCCCGCGCGCCGACCACGGTCGGCCACAGCCCGGGCAGCGTGGCCGCCACCCGCGGGATCCCGCGCGCGTCGACCGCCAGCACCGCGCCGGCGTGCCCTTCGACCGGGCGCGTCACGACCGCGCGGTCGCCCCGGGGCTGCCACGGCCCGGCCACCACGCCGGCGCTGGTGGCGGCGCCGTCGTCCGCCACCAGGTACAGCCGGCCGTCGGTCAGCGCCACCGCCCAGCGGTCGCCGACCGCGAACACCGCCGCGACCGCGCCGTCGATCGCGGTCGCGGTCAGCGGCAGCCAGGCGATCGCGCGCGACCGCACCACCAGCGCGCCGTGCTCGACGCTGGCGATCCGCGTGTCGTTGCCGCGGGTCGCGACCGCGATCCGCGCCAGGAAGGCGTCGCTGGTGCGCCACCGCGCCAGCGACCAACCGGTGGCGGCGTCGACGACCTCGACCGCCGCCCCGGCGAGGATCACGACCACGCCGCCGCCGCCGAGGATCGCGTCGACGGTCGGCCCGCGCCACCGCCACGCCGGCGCGCCGGTGTCGGCCGCGAGCGCGCGCACCGCGCCGGCCCCGACCACCGGGCCGCGGGCGGCGCACGCCACCACCGGCCCCGCCGCCGCCAGCGCGATCGGCGTCCCCGGCGGACAGCCGTCGGGCACCAGCCAGCGCCAGCGGTCGGCGTGGAGGTCGTACCCGGCCAGCCCGGCGCCGCGGGTCTCGGTCGGGCGATCGTCGAGCACCACCGCGTACAGCCGCTCGGCGTCGAGCGGATCGATCGCGACCGCGCCGACCGCCCACGCCCCGCCGTCGCGCTCGACGCCGGGCGCCAGCGGCTGCGCCGGCGGCAAGTCGATCCGCGCGGCGGGCGGCGCCAGCTCGCGCGGCGGCGGCGCGAGCCCGATCGCCGGCGCGTCGACCGGCACGGTCGGCCAGGTGAACCGCGTCGGCAGCTGCTGCTGCGACACCCGCGGCCACCGCCACGGGCCCGCGACGAAGCCGGCGGCCCCGGCGACCAGCGCCGCCTCGCCGGCGGGCGCGGCCAGCGCCAGCGCGCGGTCGCCGTCGAGCAGCAGCGGATCGCCGTCGAGCCCGCGCACGACGCGGCGCGCGCCGTGGGCCGCGAGCAGGCGGGCGACCGCGACCGGCAGCAGCGCCTCGGCGGTCGCCAGGTCGCGGGTGCGGCGCTCGACGCCGGCGACGGTGGCCAGCTCGACGCGCGTCGGGTCGCGCGGATCGGGCCAGGCGTCGGTCGCCGCGCGTGGCCCGCCGATCGCCGCGCCGTCGACGCCGAGCGCCCGCACCTCGCCGCCGCCGACCACGACGATCGGCGCCGCGTCGCACGCCACCCGCTCGGGCTGCGGCGTCGCGACCGCCCACCGCACCACCACCGCCGCGCCGCCGAGATCCCAGCGCTGCAGCTGGCCGTCGCGCCACGCCAGCGCGAACCGCCCGTCGAGATCGCACAGCGCCGCGACGTCGGTGGCCACGCTGCCCGGCGGCAGCGCCGCCGGCGGCCCCCGCCGATCGTCGGCGACCAGCGCGATCCCGCCGGCGGTCGCGACCGCGGCCACCGCACCGCCGGCGGTGGCGACGCCGCGCAGCCAGCGGCCGTCGAGCCGCGCCACCTCGCGCCCGGTCGCGCGATCGAGCGCGACGACGTGCTCGCCGGCGGCGGCGAACACCCGCGCGCCCAGCACCGCGACCGCCGGCAGCGCGGCCGAGCGGTTGCGCCAGCGGACCACGCCGGCGTCGACGTCGATCAGATCGATCGCCGGCCCGTCGGCGTCGCGGCCCGACAGCGCGGCCTCGCGGGCGCCGTCGTCGGCGCCGACCAGCGCCACCATCGCCAGCGGCGTGGTCGGCCCACCCGGCGCGGCGACGATCGGCGTGCTCGCGACCGGCGCGCGCGGCGCGCCGCCGCCCAGCCGCGCGACCACCGGCGGCGCCGGCCAGCGCGGGGCCGCCGCCGGGTAGACCACCGGCGCGGGCGGCGGCGGCGCGGCGTCGCGGCACCCGCCCAGCGCCAGCGCGATGACGAGCGCGCGTCGCACCGACGCGATCAGACGCGCTCGATGATCGTCGCGATGCCCATGCCGCCGCCGATGCACAGCGTGGTCAGCGCGGTGGCCTTGCCGGTGCGCTCGAGCTCGTCGAGCGCGGTGCCCAGCAGGATCGCGCCGGTCGCGCCCAGCGGGTGGCCGAGCGCGATCGCGCCGCCGTTGACGTTGACCCGATCGCGGTCGATGCCGAGCGCGCGGATCGTCTGCAGCGGCACCACCGCGAACGCCTCGTTGATCTCCCACAGGTCGATGTCGGCGACGGTCATGCCGGCGCGCTTGAGCGCCCGAGCCGAGGCCGGGGCCGGCGCGGTCAGCATGATCACCGGCTCGGCGCCGGCGGTCGCGGCGGCGCGGATCTTGGCGCGCGGCTTGAGCCCGGCGCGCTCGCCCCACTCCTTCGAGCCCATCAGCACGGTGGCGGCGCCGTCGACGATGCCGCTCGAGTTGCCGGCGGTGTGGACGTGCTCGATGGCCTTGGTGTCGGGGTAGACCTTGAGCGCGAGGCCGTCGACGGTCTCGCCGTTGGGGCCCATCGGCGTCGCGCCCAGCTGCGCGAACGCCGGCGCCAGCGCGCCCAGCGACGCCAGCGTCGTGTCGGGCCGCGGGTGCTCGTCGCGATCGAGCGCGGGCGTGCCGTCGAGGTTGGTCACCGCGAACAGCGAACGATCGAAGCGCTTCTCCTCGATCGCCCGCGCCGCTCGCTGCTGGGTCTCGAGCGCGAAGCCGTCGACGTCGGCGCGGGTGAAGCCCTCGCGGGTCGCGATCAGGTCGGCCGAGATGCCCTGCGGCACCATGAACAGCCGCTTGCGCAGGTGCTCGTTGAGGCCGTCGATCATCGCGCCGTCGGCGCCCATCGGCACCCGCGACATCGACTCGACGCCGCCGCCGATGCCGGCGTCGATGAACCCGGCGCCGATCTTGGCGGCGATCGAGTTGACCGCCTCGAGGCCGGAGCCGCAGAAGCGGTTGACGGTGAAGCCGGTGACGTCCTCGGGCCACTGCGCGGCGATCAGCGCGTTGCGCGCGATGCACGCGCCCTGCTCCTTGACCTGCGTGACGCAGCCGATCGACAGGTCGTCGATCGAGCCCTTGTCGAGGTGCAGGCGGTCGGCCATGCGGTTCAGGGTCTGAGCCAGCAGCTCCTGCGGGTGGAGCTGCGACAGCCCGCCCTTGCCAGCCTTGCCGCGCCCGCGCGGGGTGCGAATCACGTCGTAGATGAACACGTCGGCCATGGGATCCTCCGAGGGCGCGGTCCCCGCCCGAGGTCGGGGCCGTCGCCGGTTTCTCGGACCTTGGCGCGGATCGTCGGCGACCGCAAGGCCCGCCGCCGGCCCGCCGCTAGCGCCCGCTAGCGCGCGACCGTCGGCGCGAACGGCACGTAGTAGCCGCGGGCGTAGAGGACCGGCGCGCCGGCGAACCCGGCCGGCACGTCGAAGACGAAGCGGCGGCGCTGGCCGAGCGTGAACACCTCGGGCGCCCCGTCGACGACGCACGCCGCGCCGCAGGCCCGCGGCGCCACGCGGACGCCGCCGAAGTCGACGCTGAGCGCGTCGAGGTAGGTGGTCTCGGGCTTGACCTCCTCGAGCACCACCACCAGCTCGCGCTGGCCGGCGGCGAGCACCGGCAGCGCCAGCGCGTCCTCGGCGGCGCGATCGGGGCCGGCCAGGTTGCGCAGCGACTCGCCGACGAAGCGCAGGCCGGCGCCGGTGTCGACCAGCACGTACGGGCACGCCGCGCACAGGTCGGGGTTGTAGGTGCCGGTGGTGCGCTCGGCCTTGTCGATCACGCCGGGCCGGATCGTGTAGGTCAGCGCGGTCGACTGGCCGCAGTTGCCGGTGGTCGCGTGGATCGTGCCGTCGCCGGGGATGTCCTCGGCGCCCGGCTCGCTGCCCAGGAACACGTCGCCGATCCACCGCAGCCCGGCGCCGTCGTGCTGGATGATCCCCCAGGTCAGGTCGTCCTCGTTGACCTCGGACTCGACCGCGATCACCGCCTGGCCGCCCAGCTCGACGACGCGCGCGCCGGCGGCGGTGAAGTCCCACGCCGGCACCGGCAGCGACTGGCCGTTGAGCGTGACGGTGTTGTCGGCGAAGCTGACCTGGTCGGCGCGGCCGTCGCCGTCGACGTCGCCGGGGACGTGGCCGGCGGCGCCGCCGCGGTTGGCCGGCGGCGCGGCGGGCTTGCCGCCGCACGCGGCGAGCACCAGGAGCGACAGGGCGGCGGCGAGCTTCATGCGGAAGGAACGCTATCACCGGCGCTGTTGTTCCGGCGGGCCCGCCCCGCTGAGCAAGTTCGGCGCACGAGCGCCGCGGCGCCGCTGGCACGGCGATCGCAACGGGCCGGCCCATGCCGTCGTCCCTGCACCTCCGCGCCGTCGCGGGCGCCCTGGCGCTCGCCGCCTGCCACGGCTCCGACCGCGGCGATCGCGCCGACCTCGCGCCCCCTGCCCCGCCCCCGGCGGCCGCCCCGGCGTGCCCGGCCCTCGCGGTCGCGATCGACGGCGTCCCCCGCACCGATCTCACGGGCCTGGCCGTCACGCTCACCAACGGCATCTACCGGACCGAGCAGGTCATGCTGTTCGCCGGCGCCGCGATCGACTGCGCCGCGGTGCTCGCGCCGAGCTTCCGCCTGCCGGCCGGCGCGATCGAGCTCCGCGCCTACTATCACCCCGACGCCCAGGGCCTCGGCACCGAGGCCCACACCGAGCTGGTCGTGCCGGGGGTGACGCTGCTCCGCAAGGCCGACGCGACCGGGGCCACCACCAGCCTGTGCGTTCGCCCGACGACGTTCACGCCGACGGCCGGCGTGCTCGCCGGCCGGGCGGTGGCGATCGCGGGCACCGTCGCCGGCGCCCACTGTGGGATCCTCGACCTGACCTCGCGATGAGCCGATCAGCGCTCGCCCAGCTCGGCGTGCAGCCCGTACTCGCGCATCTTGGCGACGAACGTCCGCCGCGGCATCCGCAACAGCTCGGCGGCCCGGGTCTGGACGCCGTCGGCGACCCGCAGCGCCTGCAGCATGCGCTTGCGCTCGAGCGCGCGCAGCTCGTCGGCGACCGGCCGGAAGGCGTCGGCGGTGCGCGGCCCCACCGACGAATCGTCGCGCGGCGCGGCCGCGGGCGGCTCGGGCTCGCCGACCACCGCCGGCGGCAGGTGCCAGCGCTCGACCGCGTCACCGTCGACCGCCGCCGCGGCGTAGTCCATCGCGTTCTTCAGCTCGCGGATGTTGCCGGGCCAGCGGTACGCGGCCAGCGCGTGCATCGCGGCCGGGGTCACCTCGACCGGCTCGCGGCCGAGGCGGGCGCAGGCCGCGGCGCACAGCTCGCGCGCCAGCAGCGGCAGCTCGCGGGGCCGCTCGCGCAGCGGCGGCAGCGTGACCGTGGCCCCCGACAGGCGGTAGTACAGATCCTCGCGGAACCGGCCCGCCGCGGCCTCGGCGCGCAGGTCGCGGTTGGTCGCCGCCACCACCCGCACGTCGATCGGCCGGGCCTCGATCGCGCCGACCCGGGTGATGGCCTTGCCGTCGAGCACGCGCAGCAGCTTGGCCTGCACCGCCAGCGACAGCTCGCCGACCTCGTCGAGGAACACCGTGCCGCCGGCCGCCGCCTCGAACAGCCCGACCCGGGTGGCGATCGCGCCCGAGAACGCGCCGCGCTCGTGCCCGAACAGCTCGCTCTCGACGACGCCCTCGGCGATCGCCGCGCAGTTGATCGTGCGCAGCGGGCCGGTGCGGCGCGAGCCGTGGTGGACCGCGACCGCGGCGCTGTCCTTGCCGACGCCGGTCTCGCCGAGGATCAGGACCGGCAGGTCGCTCACCGCGAACCGCTCGATCAGCGCGAACGCGCGCACCATCGCCGGCTCGGCGATCACCACCGTCGCGTCGCCCAGCGTGATCCGGCGGGCCAGGGCGTCGGCGGCGGCGGCCTGCTCGGGCGGCGCGACGCCAGCGGCGGCGCGGGCGGCGGCCAGGAGCGTCGCGACGCCGACCCCGTCGCCGGGATACCCGGCCCAGCCGACGCGGGCGCCCCGTCCGCGCAGCGCCCCGACCAGCGCCGCCAGCGCCGGCGCGCGCTCGTCGCTGGTGAGCTCGGGCAACACCGCCAGCGCGCCGGCCGCGCCGTCGGTGCCGACGGTGTCGATCGAGCGCACGGCGGCCCGCAGCGCCCCCAGCGCGGCGTCGCGCGCGCCGGCGGTCGAGAACCGCACCGCGACGATCGTGACCGCGCGCTGGTAGCGGGCCGCCCGATCGAGCTCGAGCGCCAGCCGCTGGTGCAGCGTGGCGTCATCGACGGTGCCCGGGCCGTCGGCCTTGCGCTCGCCGCCGTGGAACACCAGCATCGTCGCGCACACCTGGATGACGTCGCCGGTGCGCAGCTCGCGCTCGCCGGTCAGCGGCTCGCCGTTGACGGTGGTGCCGTTGTAGCTGCCGAGATCCGCGACGAACACCCGGCCGTCGTCGAGGCGCAGCTGGGCGTGCTTGCGCGAGGCGCTGGGGTCGCGCAGCACCACCTCGCACTCGGCGATGCGGCCGATCGTCACCGCGCCGGCCGGCGGCAACGGGAAGCGCCACGTGCTCTCGTCCTCGATCACCACCAGCGCGGGCGCGGCGGCGCCGGCGTCGCGCGGCGTGGCCTGGGTCGGATCGGGCAGCGTGTGATCGAGCACGGCGGCGATAGTAGCAACCCGCGGCGAGCGCGATCGCCGGAGTGTGTACGATGAGCGCGATGCCGGGGTGGACACCGCCGACGGAGTTCGACGAGTTCCGGCTGCTGGCGCCGCTGGGCCGCGGCGGCATGAGCCAGGTGTTCACCGCCCAGGACGTGTTCCTCGACCGGCTGGTGGCGGTGAAGTTCTTGATCACCGCGGCCACCGACGGCGCCGCGCTCGAGCGGCTGCGCATCGAGGCCCGGGCGATCGCGCGGCTGCAGCACCCCAACGTCGTCGTCGTGCACCGCACCGGCGAGGCCGCCGGTTACCCGTACCTGGTCAGCGAGCTCTTGCGCGGCCAGACCCTGGCCGAGCTGCCCAAGCCGGTCGAGTGGCGGCGCGCGCTCGAGCTGGGCGTCGGGCTGGCTCGCGGGCTGGCCGCGGCCCACGCCCGCGGCGTGCTCCACCGCGACATCAAGTCGGCCAACGCGATGATCACCGAGGACGGCGCGATCAAGCTGCTCGACTTCGGCCTGGCCAAGCTGCGCCCCGACGCGGTGGCGCCCGCGCCGCCGCCTGCGCCAGCCACCGCCGCGCCGACGTCGCAGCTGGCCCGCGGCACGCCCGATCAACGCGACGTCGCGACCCGCGCCGCGCGCCCGGCCGGCGATCCGCGGCTGGTCGCGACGCTGGCGGCCGCCGGCCCGCCGCGGGTCGACTTCGACGCCGGCGCCACCGAGGTGGTGGCGGTCGCGCCGGCCGTGGCCGGCGACGTCACCGAGGCCGGCGCGGTGATGGGCACGCCGGCGTACATGGCGCCCGAGCAGTGGCTCGGCGAGCCGGCGACGCCGGCGTCCGACGTCTACGCGCTGGGCGTCGTGCTGTACGAGCTGCTCGTCGGCCAGACCCCGCACCGCGGCGCGACGCTCGAGCAGCTGCGGCAGCGCACGCTCGACGAGCCACCGCCCAGCGTGCGGCTCCGGGCCCCGGCGACGCCGCCGGCGGTCGTCGAGCTGGTCGATCGCTGCCGGGCCCGCGCGCCCGGCGATCGCTACGCCGACGGCGGCGCGCTCCGCGACGCCCTCGAGGCGCTGGTCGCGGTCAGCCGCACCGAGACCATCCCCGACGGCAACCCGTACCGCGGCCTGGCGGCGTTCGAGGCCGCGGATCGCGCGCTGTTCTTCGGCCGCGAGCCGGCGACGCGCGAGCTGATCGAGCGGATCCGCCGCGAGCCGCTGGTGGTGGTCGCCGGCGACTCCGGCTCGGGCAAGTCGTCCCTGTGCAAGGCCGGCGTGCTGCCGGCGATCGCCGACGGCGCGCTCGCCGACGCGCGGCCGTGGCGGCTGGCCAGCCTGGTGCCCGGCGCGGCGCCGGCGGCGGCGCTGGTCGCGGCGCTGGCCCCGGCGCTCGGCCGCCCCGAGGCCGAGCTGGCGGCGCTCCTGGCCCGCGACCCGGCCGAGCTGGCCCGCGCGGTGCGCGCCGCCAGCGCCGACGGCCGGCCGCTCGTGCTGTTCGTCGATCAGCTCGAGGAGCTGGTCACGCTGGCGCCGCCCGACGAGGCGCGCGCGGTCGCCGCGGTGCTCGGCCACCTGGCGCTGCCGACGGCGACGGTGCGCACGCTGGCCACCGTGCGCTCCGACTTCCTGACCCGCGTCGCGGCGCTGATCGGCCACGCCGAGCTGTTGGCCCGCGCGATGCACCTGCTGCTGCCGCCCGGCCCCGACGAGCTGCGCGCCGCGATCGTCGGCCCGGCCGCGCGCAAGGGCGTCACCTGCGACGAGGCGTTGATCGAGGCGCTGCTCGCCGGCGGCGCCGGCGACGGTGCGCTGCCGCTGGTGCAGTTCGCGCTGACCGAGCTGTGGGCGGCGCGGGCGCCTGGCGACGCGACGCTCACCGCCGACGCGCTGGCGGCGATCGGCGGCGTCGGCGGCGCGCTGGCCCGCCACGCCGATCGGGTGATCGCCGGGCTGGTGCCGCGCCAGCGCGAGGCCGCGCGGCGGGTGGTGCTGGCGCTGGTCACCGCCGCCGGCACCCGGGCCCGCCGCGCCGGCGCGACGCTGGCCCCCGACGCCGACGCCCGGGTCGCGCTCGACGCGCTGGTGCGCGGCCGGCTGGTGATCGCGCGCGGCGACGACGACGACGCCAGCTACGAGCTGGCCCACGAGGCGCTGCTCGACGGCTGGCAGACGCTGCGCGCCTGGCACGAGCGCAGCCGCGACGATCGCGCGGCCCGCGAGCGGCTCGAGCGCGCCGCCGCCGACTGGGCGCGCCTGGGCCGGCCGGCCGACGGCCTGTGGCGCGCGCGCCAGCTGGCCGAGGTGGCGCACCTCGAGCCGCCGCCGACCGGCGCCGACGCCGCGTTCGTCGCCGCGTCGCGGCGGGCCGCGCGCCGCGCGCGCTGGCGCTGGCGGATCGGCCTCGCGGCGCTGCCGGCGATCGCGCTGGCGGTGTGGCTCGGCCTCGGCCACGCCGAGCGGGCCCGCCGCGATCGCGCGGTGGCGCGCCACCAGCGGCTGGCGGCCGTCGCCAGCGCCCACGGCGAGCGCACCTCGACCGCGGCCGCCACCGCGCGCGCCGCTGCCTTCGCCGCGTTCGACGGCGGCGACGCCGACGTCGGCGAGCGCCGGTGGGCCGAGGCGCGGGCGCTGGCGGTCGCCGCGCGCGCCCAGCTGACCGAGGCGTCGCGCGCGCTCGAGGCGGCGCTGCTGCTCGACGCGCGGCGCGCGCCCGTCCGCCGCGCGCTGGCCGACCTGACGTACCGCCGCCTCGAGCTGGCCGAGCTCGCCGGCGACGCCGCCGCGGTCGACGAGCTGCTCGGCCGGCTGCCGCTGTGGGACGACGGCGGCCGCGTCGCCGCGCGGTGGACCGCGCCGGCGACGGTGACGCTCGCGACGACGCCGCGGCCGGTGCCGGTCGCGCTCGAGCGCTACGTCGACCGCGGCGGGCGCCTCGTCCCCGAGCCGGTGCCGCTGGCCGCGCGGCTGCCGTTCGCCGACCTGCCGCTGCCGCCGGGCTCGTACCGCTTCACGTTCGACGTCGCGGGCACGCTGGTGCGCTACCCGGTGCTGCTGGCCCGCGGCGAGCGGTTCGCCGCCGAGGTCGCGCTGCCCGATCCCGCGCGGCTGCCGCCCGGCTTCGCCTACGTCCCGGCCGGGCGCTTCCGCCTCGGCTACACCGGCGACGAGGACCTGCGGCGGTTCTTCAGCGCCCCGCCCGAGCACGAGGCGCGGACCGGCGGCTTCGTGATCGGCCGCCGCGAGGTGACCTTCGCCGACTGGATCGCGTACCTCGAGGCGCTGCCCGCCGCCGAGCGGGCCGCGCGCACGCCCAGCGACGGCAGCACCGACACGGCGTTCCGCCAGGCGACCCTCGCGCTGTGGCGCACGCCCACCGGCGGGTGGCGCCTGCGGATGCAGCCGACCGGCCGCGCCTACGAGCTCGACGACGCCACCCCGCTGCGGTACCAGGGCCGCGCCGCCGCGATCGACGTCGCGTGGCGGCAGCTGCCGGTGGCCGGCGTCAGCGCCGAGGACGCCGCCGCGTACGCGCGCTGGCTCGACGACACCGGCCGCGTGCCCGGCGCCCGGCTGTGCACGCCCGAGGAGTGGCAGCGCGCCGCGCGCGGCGGCGATCGCCGGCCGTTCCCCCACGGCCACGCCCTCGCGCCGACCGACGCCAACGTCTACGAGACCTACCGCACCGAGGCCAACGAGGGCCCCGGCCCCGATCCGGTCGGCAGCCACCCGGCGAGCAAGAGCCCGTTCGATCTCGACGACATGATCGGCAACGTCTTCGAGCTCACCCGCGGCGCCGCCGGGCGTCCGGAGATCCGCGGCGGCGGCTGGTACTACTTCGGCTTCTCCGGGCAGATCGCCAACCGGACCGACCTCGAGCCGGTCGTGCGCAACCCGCACACCGGGCTCCGCGTCTGCGCGTCGTGGTGAGCCGACGCTGCCCAGCGTGAGCAGGATCTGCTCACCCGTCGCCGTCCCCGCCGCGCCACGCGCGCCGCGGCGCTGGCCCGCCGGTTGCTCTTCGCCGGCCCATGCGCGCACTCCTCCTCGTCGCCTCTGTCCTGGTGGCCACCCCGACGGCGGCGCTCGCCCAGGCCGCGGCGCTCGACAACGGCCCGGTCATCGGCAACGGCCCGGTCATCGGCAACGGCCCGGTCATCGGCAACGGCATCGCGCTCGGCGCGGGCTTCGCCACCGGCGACGGCGCCACGACCTCGACGGTCTACGCCAACGGCGTGCCGACCTCGGTGCGGCTCGAGGGCACCCGGTTCCGGCGGCTGATCACGTCGAGCTCGACGGTGGTGCAGGGGTGCACGACGTCGCAGTCGGGCTACGCGCGCAACTGCGGCTGGCTCAGCGACGGCGTCGGCACCTGCACCGCGGGCCAGACCGTCGTCATCTCGGCGGGATCGTGCGGCAACAGCGGGATCCCCGGCGGGGCGATGACCGCGCCCAGCCTCGACACCTCCGCGTCCCCGGCCTACGCCACGCCCAACGCGATGCTGCGGGTGTGCGCCGGCACCGCCGCCTGCACCTACGCGCAGGCCCTCGCCACCGCGACCACCTGCTCGACCAGCGGGCCGGGGCCGATCCAGAGCTTCACCTGCCCGACCGGGGGCACCTACAACGTCCTGGCCGGCACCGTCACGCCGACCGCCGACCGCGTCGTCGTCAACGCGGTCGCGTCGACCGGCACCTACCCGGTGCGGCTGTCGAGCGCCGAGGTGCTGGCGCTGCGCTTCTACGCCAGCACGACGCCCAACGACCCGTCGGTGCTGCCCGGCGAGGCCGACACCGTCGAGCTGCGCTTCGAGGCGTACGTCGACGCGATCGGCACCGCCGGCGCGCTGACCGCGTGCAGCGGCGCCAACGGCCCGGCGACGCTCACCGACAACTGCGGCTGGCGCGCGAGCTACGTGACCGGCTGCGTGCCGGGCCGCGCGACGACCGTCGGCGCGGCCGCCGGCGGGCTCGGCTCGGCGATCGGCGCCGATCCGATGCTGCGGATCTGCAGCGGCGCCACCGCGTGCCAGGCGGCGGGCGCGATCGGCGCCAACGACGACGCGGTCGCCGGCGCCGCGGGCGCGCTGGTGACGTTCACCTGCCCCGCGAGCGGCGTCGCGACGGTCATGACCGCGCGCAAGAAGAGCGGCACGATCAACACCCGCTTCGAGATCGTCCCCGAGGCCGGCCGCGCGCAGAGCGGCGGCTACGCCCGGCTGCCGCGGCTGGTCGTGCCGTTCGATCCCGACCTGGCGCTGTATCGCCTGGTGGTGTCGAGCGCGCCCGCCGGCGCCACCGGCCTGCCGGCGACCAAGGGCACGATCTGCGACGGCGCCGGGACCGCGACCGGCTACCTGGCCTCGCTGACCTCCGGCACCTGGGCGCCGCGCACGTTCGTCAACCCGGTCCCCTACACCGACCTCGCGTGGTTCACCGGCAGCGAGCGCCGGCTCACCGCCACCTGCACCAACGGCGCGATCTACAAGTGCGACCAGATCTACGAGCCGTGGCGCTCGCCGTTCGCCGAGGATCAGCGCGTCGCGTGCGTGCGGATGGTCCGCGCCGACTACTGCGGCACCGGCGAGCCGCACACCGTCGAGGGCGTGCCGATCGCGGTCGACGGCGCGGCGATGTGGGACGGCACCACGACCTTCGACCCCGACTTCGAGGCGGTGTGGACGCCGCGCGGCGCGAGCTGCGTGTCGTCGAGCAAGGTGCTGGCGCTGATCGCGTCGGGCCGCCGCCCCGGCGCCACCAGCGTGAGCTGCCCGACCGTGCCGTTCACCGGCGGCGGCACCTGGGCGCCGAACCCGCCGGCCGAGTGCACGCCGTCGACGACGCTGTCGAGCAACTGGCTGTGGAACCTGGTGTTCTGAGGCCGACGCCCGCGCCGATCACCACGCGCCGTCGAGCTGGTACAGCTCGCCGAGCCAGATCTCGGCGCGGTAGGCGACGCGGCCGTCGGGCAACACCGCCGGCTCGCCGAGCGTCTCGCCCGCCGGCAGGTCGTGGAGCACGGTGGTGGCGCCGGTCGCGGGATCCAGGCGCTGGATCGCCGGGACCTCGGCGGTGACGATCGCCAGCGCGCCGTCGGGGAGCGCGCGCGCGAACAGGATCGATTGCTGGCCGAGCGCGCCGACGCGGATCGGCGACGGCCGCGCCGCGCCCGCCGTCAGCCACGCCAGGTCGTTGGGCACGCGCCGGACCAGCAGGCGATCGCCGACGCGGTCCTCGAGGCCCCAGCCGGCCAGCCGCTGGATCGGCGCGGCGTCGGGCGCCGCCTGGGTCCACACCGTCGGCGCGCCGTCGATCAGGCGGGTGAAGGCCAGGCCGCCGTCGGCCAGCCACAGCGGCGCGCGATCGCTCGACGAGTCGGTCCACCGGCGCGGCGCGCCGCCGCCGACCGGCGCGCTGTGGATGCCGGGGCTGGCGCCGCCCTGGGCCCACGCCGCCACGCGGCCGTCGGCGCTGAACGCCGGCCGCCCCAGCTCGCCGTCGACGCCGACCAGCGCGCGGGGCGGCGCGTCGCCGGAGCGGATCATCAGCTGCACGCCGCCGCGCGGGTCACGCGCGACCCACGCCAGCCCGCCGCCCGGGATCCCGACCGGGCTGCGCGCCAGCCCGTCGTCGACCAGCACCTCGGGCGCGCCGCGGCCGACCGCGATCAGCGTGCCGTAGCTGTGACAGTCCGAGTAGACCAGGCGCGCGCCGTCGGGCGACACGTCGAGCCCGCCCGACGTCCGCACGCCGGGCACGACCAGCCGATCGGCGCCGGTGGCGAGGTCGATCGCGCGCACCCCGCTCTCGGCGGCGTAGTACAGCGTGCGCCCGTCGCGGGCGAACACCGGATCGACGTTCTGCGGCTTCAGCGCCGCGACGCACTCGACCCGCGCGGTCGCCACCGTCGCGACGCACAGGCGCGGCGCGCTCGCGCGATCGGCGACGACGAACGCCAGCCGCGCGCCGTCGCGCGACGCCGCCAGGTAGTCGGCCTGCGCGTCGACCGCGACCACCCGCGCGTCACCGGCGGCGTCGTGGCGATGCACCCAGCCGGGATCGGCGTCGGTCAAGACGAACGTCGCGGCGTCGGTCGGCGCCACCGCGTAGCCGACCATCGGCTCGGAGATCCCGCCGGTCGCGCGCGACAGCGCCTTCACCCGCATGCGCTGGTCGTCGCCGTCGGTGACGAACAGGATCTCGCCGGGGTGGCGGCCGCGCGCGGGGTGCCAGTCCCAGGCGTCGCCCGGGCTGCGCGCCGCCAGCGCCGGCGCCTGGCCCGGCACGACGGTGTAGACGTCGACGTCGGCGCCGCGCATCAGCGTGAACGCCACGGTCGTGGCGTCGACGAACACCGGCTCGTTCGCGCACGCCCCCAGCGCGGTCAGCGCGACGCCCGGGCCGACCGCCGCGCCGCCCGCGTCGATCGCGACCGCCACCGGCGCGTCGATCGCCGCTGGCGGCGTCGCGCGCGGGCGCACCACCCACGCCACGCCGATCAGCGCCAGCGCGCCGGCGCCGACCATCACCGCCGCCGCGGCCCGTGACGGGCGCTCCTCGGGCGGCGCCGCGGCGGGCGCCGCGAACGCCGCCTCCAGCGCGGCAGCCAGCTGATCGGCGTCGGCGAACCGGTCCGCCGGCGCCGGCGCGATCGCGCGATCGACGACCGCGACCAGCGCCGGCTCGGCCGCGATCGCCGCGGTCGCCAGCGACGGCACCCGCGCCGCCGCCGCCGCCAGCCCGTCGGTCGGCACGTCGGCCAGCGGGTGGCGCCCGCCGAACAGCTCCCACAGCACCAGCCCCAGCGAGAACACGTCGGAGGCCGCGGTCAGCCGCTCGCCGCGCCACGCCTCGGGCGCCATGTAGCGCGGCGTGCCCAGCCGGCTGCCGGCGACGGTCAGCTCGCCGCTGTCGACGGGCGGCGTCGGCGCCGCGGCGGGCGCCGGCGCGAACGTGCGGGTCGCGTCGCGATCGATCGCGCGCGGCGGGCGCGCCCCGTCGGGCTCGGTCGGCTGATCGGCCAGCGACGGCGCGGCGGCGGCCGGTGGCGCGACCTCGCCGCTCGGCTCGGCCAGCTTGGCCAGGCCGAAGTCGAGCAGCTTCACCGTGCCGTCCTTGCCGAGGATCGCGTTGCCCGGCTTGACGTCGCGGTGGAGGATGCCCTGGCGGTGCGCGGCGCCGAGCCCGCGGGCCAGCCCCAGCGCGATCGCGCGCGCCAGCGCCGGATCGAGCGGGCGCGGCAGCCGATCGAGCGGCGTGCCGTCGACGAACTCCGACACCAGGTACGGCTCGCCGCCCTCCTCGCCCGCCCGGTACACCGCGACGACGTTGGGGTGGCTGAGCCGCGCGATCGCCCGCGCCTCGACCAGGAACCGCGCGCGCGCGCTGGGGTGATCGCGGTAGCCGTCGATCACCTTGATCGCGACGCGGCGATCGAGCACCGGATCGTCGGCCAGGTACACCGCGCCCATGCCGCCGCGGCCGAGCACGCGGGTGACGCGGTAGTCGCCGATGACTTTCGGATCGCTGGGCATCGCCGAGCGCGCCCCCGCGACGCGCTCAGGCCAGATGGTACAGCATCACGTACACCGCGACGCCGGTCACCGAGACGTAGAGCCAGATCGGGTACGCGATGCGCGCGATCTTCGGGTGGCGATCGAAGCGCTGCTTGAGCGCCAGCCACAGCGACCGCAGCACCAGCGGCAGCGCGACCGCCGCCATGATCGTGTGGGTGCCGAGCAGCACCAGGTAGAACGTCTTGGCCGCGCCGTGGCCCGGGTAGCGGTGCGCGCCGGTGGTGGCGAACCGCACCAGGTAGCTCGCCAGGAACACCGCCGAGCAGCTCACCGCCGCCAGCATCGCCTGGCGATGGAACGCCAGCTTGCGCTGCTTGATCGCGATGCCGCCGGCGATCAGGAACACCGCCGACGAGCCGTTGAGCACCGCGTTGAGCGCGGGGTGCAGCCGCACCCACGGCCAGCCGGCGTTGACCAGCGCCGCCACCAGCGGCACCAGCGCGAGCCCGACCGCCAGCACCAGCCAGCCGAACGGCTGTCCGAAAAACGGACGCTCCGCCGCGGTGGTGGTCGGGGTCGAGTCGCTCACAGCCGCCCGTCGATGACCATCGCCGTGTAGACGGTCGGCAGGTAGACGATCGACGCCAGGAACACCGCGCGGGCCCAGCGGGCGTCGCCGCGCCACAGCCCGCGGGCCGCCAGCGCCGCGAACGCCAGGCCGGCGGCGGTGGCCACCACCAGGTAGCCGCGGCCGCACACGCCCAGCGAGTAGAGCAACAGGCTCGCCGCCAGCTGCACCAGCGAGTACATGACGATCTCGATCCGCGCCGCCGCGACGCCGCGCGCGCCGGGCACGGTCACCAGGCCGGCGCGGTTGTAGTCCTTCAGGCGGTACAGCGCGATCGCGTCGAAGTGCGGGATCTGCCAGAAGAACAGCACCGCGAACACCGCCAGGCCGCCGGCGTCGACGGCGCCGGTCACGCTGGTCCACCCCATCAGCGCCGGCATCGCGCCGGGCACCGCGCCGACCCACAGCGCCAGGTGCGAGCGCTGCTTCATCGGCGTGTAGACCAGCACGTACGAGACGAACGCGATCACCGCGAGCAGGCCGGTGAGCGGCCCGGCCGGCCCCAGGCCGAACGACAGGATCGGCACCGCGATCGCCGCCTGGGCCAGGCCGAACGCCAGCGCGAACTCCGGCGCCATGCGCTCGGCGGGCAGCGGGCGATCCTTGGTGCGCGCCATCCGCCGGTCGACGTCGCGCTCGAGGTACATGTTGAGCGTGTTGGCCGCGCCGACGATCAGCGCGGTGCCGATCAGCAGCACCAGCGCGTGGGTCAGCACGAACGGCCCCGGCGCCAGGCTCATGCCGCCGGCCGACGTGAGCAGCGCCATGAACGCGATGTTCGGCTTGACCAGCGCGATCGTGTCGCGCGGCGTGACCGGGCGGGACGCGTAGGTCACGGGACCATGCCCCCGGGGCCGGTCGCGCCCGGCATCATCCGTCGGCCGCGGCCGGTGAGGATCGCCATGCCGAGCCAGGTGCCCCACAGCGCGGTCGCGCCGGCGAAGTGCGCCACGGCGACCGGCACCGCGCGCAGCGTCAGCACCGTATAGACGCCGAGCGTCACCTGGGCCGCGGCGATCACCGGGGCCAGCACCGCGAGGCCGCGCAGCGCCGGCCACGCCGCCGCGCGGCGGTAGACGTTGATCGCGGCGACCACCGTGACGATCGCCGTCAGGCAGCCGAAGGCGCGGTGGATCATGTGGATGCGCTGGACGAACGCCGCCGGCCAGTAGCTGCCGAGGTTGCACGCCGGCATGTCGAGGCACGCCAGCGTCGCCTCGAAGTGGCGGACCAGCGCGCCCAGCGTGAGCTGCACGAACAGGAAACCGAGCGCGATCAGGATCCAGCGGCGGCCGTCGCCCAGCGTCGCGAGTCGCGCCGCGTGCTGGTTGGCCTCCTCGGGCAGCGGGCCCACCGTCGCGCGGGTGAGGTACGCGATGTAGAGGAGCACCCCGAAGTACGCCATGCCGTGGAGCAGGTGCGCCGTCGACACGTACCAGGGCAGGAGGAACGCCACCGTCACCATGCCCAGGACGCCCTGGACGCAGACCATCACCAGGCTCAGCACCGCGAGGCGGCGCGCCGCCGGGCGCCGGCGCCACAGGCTCACCGTGAGCGCGATCTGGAGGAGGCCGAGGATCCACCCGAACTGGCGGTGGCCGTGCTCGAACAGCACGCCGCCCTTCATCGTCGGGAACAGCTGCTCGTGGCAGCGCACGCTCCACTCGCAGGCCAGGCTCGACCCCGTGGCGTTGACCGTGCCCCCGATGATCAACATCAGGAACGCCATCAGCGCGACCAGCTTGGACAGGCGGTGCTCGAGCATGGGGTGCGGCGTTGGATGCGCCGCGGACGCCACGGGTACCACGCGCCGCGCTCGATCGCGCGCCGATCTGCGCTCGCTGCGACAAATTGCCGCCCGCCCGCGCCGCCCTCGTGATTCTGGAGGGTTGTGCCGGCCTCCGTGGCCCGACTCCGGCTGCGTCCGACTCCGGCGCCGGTTCCGGCTCCGGCTCCGGCTCCAATGCCAGTCAGTTAGTGGGCTTCGCGTGGCGGGCGGTGGACTTACGCGGGTAGGTGCTCTCCTTGCGCTTGACGACGCGGTCGAAGCGACGGTCGGAGCGGCGCGGCGGCAGGATGAAG
>JAEUJY010000139.1 GCA_016794525.1 Myxococcales bacterium | reverse complement strand
GGGGCGCGGCGCGGGGGCCGGGCTCGGCGGCGCGGCCGGCGCGGCGGGGCGGGCCCGCGGCTCGGCGCGGCGCGGCGCGAGCGGCGTCGGGATCGGCGGCGGCGGATCGAGCTGCTGGCCGTTGCGCGCGGCGCGCAGCAGCGACAGCACCGTCGGGTTCGACGGGTCCAGGTTCTGCGCGTGCTGCAGGACCGGCGTGGCGCGCTCGTAGTCGGCGCGCCGCAGCAGCACCTCGCCGAGCAGCGTGAAGCCCAGCTTCGACGCGCGGTCGACCTTGACCACGCGCAGGAGCTCGGCCTGGGCCTCCTTCCACTGGTGCAGCGCGGCGTGGCCGCGGGCCAGCGTCAGGCGGCCTTCGTGGTTGTCGGGGTTGGCTCGGAGGCCGGCGAGCGCGGCATCGATCGCTTCGCGCGGTCGACCGAGCGCCAGGAATGCCTGCGCCAGGTCGACGAACGCCGGCGACGCGGGATCGCGGCGCACGATCGTTGCCAGCTCGTCCAGCTCCTCCGCGGTCGGTCGGGGTGCTTCGGCCATCCGGTGTGGCGCCGAGCGTACCGCGGTCGACGTGATCGCAGCAACGCACCGACGCGGGATCTACGGACAGGCGGCGCGCGCGCTGAAGCGCTTGCCGGGGCAGCTGCCCGAGGCGCGGAACGTCTGGCCGTCGCAGCCGCAATACGTGCGCAGGTCCTTGGTGCACGCGCGGCGGGCCGGCGCGCAGGTGCCCGGCGCGTCGGCGCCGCAGCCCTGGCCCTCGCACACGCCCGACGCGCAGTCGCCGTCGGCGAGGCAGGTCGCGCCGTCGGCGGCCGGCGTCGGCGCGCACGGTCCGCGCGCGGCGAAGCGCTGCCCGGGGCAGCTGCCCGACGCGGTGAACGTCTGGCCGTCGCAGCCGCAGTAGCGAGCCGCGTCCATCGTGCACGCGCGCTGTGCGCTGGCACACACGCCGGGCGCGTCGACACCGCAGCCCTGGCCCTCGCACACGCCCGACGCGCAGTCGCTGGCCGCCACGCACGCGGCGCCGTCGGGCTTGCCGGCGACGGCGCACTCGCCGCGGCTGGCGTAGCGCCGCCCGGCGCAGCTGCCCGACGCGGTGAACGTCTGGCCGTCGCAGCCGCAGTAGCTCGCGGCGTCCATCGTGCACATGCGATCGGCGGCGGCGCACACGCCCTGCCCGGCGCCGCAGCCCTGGCCCTCGCAGATGCCCGACGCGCAGTCGTTGTTGACGTCACACGCGGCCCCGACCTCGGCGCCGGGCTGGTAGCCCGAGCCCGGCGGCGGCGGCGGCGGTGGCTGGGTGGGCGCGCCCGACGGCGGGCAGCCGACGATCAGGAGCGCCGCGGCGGCGAGGCCGGCGATCGCGAGGGTGGTTCGCATGGGCCCGCAGTCTACGCTCGCCGCCGCGCCGGTGGTGCCGATCGCTGTTACGGTGCGCCCATGGGCAACCGCTTCGGCACCGCGCTGACCGTCACCACCTTCGGCGAGTCCCACGGACCCGGCGTCGGGGTGATCGTCGATGGCTGCCCGCCCCGGCTGGCCGTGCCGCGGGCGATGATCCAGGCCGCGCTCGATCGCCGCCGCCCCGGGCAGAGCACGCTGACCTCGCCGCGCCGCGAGCCCGATGAGGTCGAGATCCTGTCGGGGCTGACCGACGACGAGCGCACGCTGGGCACGCCGATCGCGATGCTGGTGCGCACCGTCGACGCGCGCTCGCGCGACTACGCCAACGTCGAGACCGCGTACCGCCCCTCGCACGCCGACTACACCTACGACGCCAAGTTCGGCGTGCGCGCCGTCGCCGGCGGCGGTCGCGCCAGCGCCCGCGAGACCGTCGGCCGGGTCGCCGCGGGCGCGGTCGCCGAGGCGATCCTGGCGCCGCTGGGCGTGCGCATCGTCGCCTGGGTCGACGAGGTCGAGCACGTCGCCGCGGCGGTCGACGGCGACGCGGTGACCCGGGCCGACGTCGACGCCACCGAGGTGCGCTGCCCCGATCGGGTGGCCGCCGCCGCGATGACCGCGTGCATCGAGGGCGCGCGCAAGGACGGCGACTCGGTCGGCGGCGTGATCCGCGCGGTGGCCCACGGCGTCCCGGCGGGCTGGGGCGCGCCGGTGTTCGACAAGCTCGACGCCGAGCTGGCCAAGGCGATGCTGTCGATCCCGGCGGTCAAGGGGTTCGAGGTCGGCTCCGGCTTCGCCGGCGCCCGCCTGCGCGGCTCGACCCACAACGACGAGCTGTACCGCGACGACGCCGGCCGCATCCGCACGCGCACCAACCGCGCCGGCGGCATCGTCGGCGGCATCGCCAACGGCGAGCCGATCACGATGCGGATCGCGTTCAAGCCCACCGCGACGATCATGCGGGCCCAGGCCACCGTCGATCGCGACGGCAACGCGGCGACGCTCGCGCCCCGCGGCCGCCACGACCCCTGCGTCCTGCCCCGCGCGGTCCCGATCGTCGAGGCGATGACCGCCCTCGTCCTGGCCGATCACTACCTCCGCCACCGCGGCCAGTGCGGCTGAGCTAGACCGTCCCCAGGGCCCGGGTCGCCACGCTCCGGCGCCCGCAGCTGCCGCTGCACGGGTCGACCTCCCACCCGTGCCGCGCGCACACCAGCCGGTCGCCATCGACGAACCCGTCCGACAGCGGCCCGCCGTCGTGGGGACAGCGATCGTCGACCACGAACGCGCGCCGGTCGGCCAGCACCACTAGCGCCACCGCCCGCCCGCCCTCGCTCGCCGGCACCACCGTCCCCGGCTGCGCCCGCCGCAGCGCCTCGGCGACCGCCGGCCGCGCCGGCCGCACCTCGTAGTCGCCGCACAGGTCGGCAATCGCCGCAGACGTCGCGCTCACCCACCGACCCTATCGCCCCCGTCTGACTCCCCCGCCACCCCCGCCGATCCCCCGGGCCCCGTGCCCGTGCCCGTGCCCGTGCCCGTGCCCGTGCCCGTGCCCGACTCCGGCTCCGACTCCGGTTCCGGCTCCGGTTCCGGCTCCGACTCCGGCTCCGGTTCCGACTCCGGCTCCGGCTCCGGCTCCAATGCCAGTCAGTTAGTGGGCTTCGCGTGGCGGGCGGTGGACTTACGCGGGTAGGTGCTCTCCTTGCGCTTGACGACGCGGTCGAAGCGACGGTCGGAGCGGCGCGGCGGCAGGATGAAG